>CBCTHM010000005.1:0-144662 GCA_965146675.1 uncultured Eubacteriales bacterium
CCGCCGGTCATGGAGGCCATCTCGGAGAAGGTCATGCCCAGAGGCGTCATGCCCGTGTGCTCCCGGCTGGTGATCACCACGCCCATGGAGACGGGCTCCACGCCGCAGATACACTCGAAGCAGCCGCAGGAGGTCATGGGGTCCTGGAACAGGGAGTACAGAGTCACGTGCTCCAGGGCACCGTGAGAGTACTTATAGACCGCGGCATCCACGTCCTCATACCGGCCCAGATGCTCGTCGATGCAGTGCTCCTTGGGGACCACCTGGCAGGGGCCCTGGGGGTCCAACTCGTGGGTTGCCTTGGCGTCCAGCCAGCTCACTGCGCCGCACAGACCCAGACGCTCCGGGGTGACGATGCAAACGTGGCTGGGGGAGAAGGCCTGGCACATGATGCAGGTGTAGAACACCGGAACGGACTCGTCAGTCATGGACTTCAGCCGGTCGTCCCGCTTGTTGAAAATCTCGTTGGCCTGGGCCCGCAGCGCCTTGTTGGGCTCATCGCCCACTACAATCTTCACTTGGCACTTATCCACCACGGTGTCAAATTCGCCCTTAATTTTGGCGTAGAGCACCTCGCCCAGGTGCCGGAAGCGGAAGCCCGCCTCGAAGTCGGCCTTGGAGATCCGGATGCGGATCATATCCCGCTGGCCCGTGTGCATGACGCCCTCCACGCAGTTCATGAACTGGTGAATTTTCCGCTCGAACACGGCCTCGAAATCCGGCTGCATGGCCTTGCCGGCCACCTCCACGGTGTAGGACAAAGAGACCTTTGAGCCCACGGGGATTTCGTCCAGCTCCGGGCCGTCTACGATGATCCTGTGATCTTCGATTTCAGCCGCGTCCCGGGTGGTGACCAACTCGAAGCAGTCCTTCCGGGAGCCGTCGATCTCCACCTGCATATCGCCCCGGCGGATGATCTCGCCCTCAAATGCGGAGGCGAAGGAGACAGGGATGTCGATGTTAGTGATCTTCAACTTGATGTCCCGGGCCTCCAGGGAGGTGGCGTTGAACTCCGCCACGTTGGGCTGGACGATCAGGCTCTTGGGCACCCGGTAAATGTCGGGGTCGTTGGTGACGACGGGGAAGCCCAGCTTAATGGCGCCGGCGCCGTAGGACACGATCTCCGTAGTCAGGGGGGCAAACGCATTGACAAAGGCAAACACCCGGTCGAAGGTGTACTGGCACAGAGCGTCGTAGTCGCCCGGGGTGATGTTGCCGAAGATCAGAGCGGCCCGCAGGGCCACGGATACCACGTGAATCACGGCGGTCATGTCCCGGCCCAGCGGGATCACCCGGACATTGAACCCCGTTTTATAACCCTTCTCCTGCAGCTGATCGATGCAGCCGCCGGTGAGGGTCACCAGAATACCCTGGCCCTGATAGCTTTTGACCAGGGCCACGGCGTCCTCCGCCGTGGGAGCTGTGCCGATGATGGCGGCAACGCCGGGAATGTCACCGGTCACCAGAGGCACGCCCAGCTCCCGAATCTGCGCGTCGGTGAGATGGCCCACAATGGGCTCCTCGTAAGGATTTCCCTCGATGTACTTCAAGACCTCCAGAAACTCCGCGCAAAGGGCGCTGGCAATGCCGGATTCAAAGCCGTCGTGGAGCCTGGGATTGCGGGTCATGCGGGCCTTTACCACGCCCAGCGCCTGTTTCAGCTGGCCCAGGTTGGCCACCTTGGTGCCGGTGACGGCGTAATAGCAGGGCAGAGAGTAGGCGGTGTCCGGGAAACCCACGGCCTTTTCAGCGCCGAATTTGGCAATCGCTTGGTCAATCGCGGCTTCCGTACGGGCATATACTTCGTCATTGCCGGCAAAAACAATGTCCAGCAAGGTCCTATCTAATAAGCTCACTGTTGTTCCTCCTATACATAATCTCGATCTAAAATCGCTTTGATCGCTCTGATTTCGTCGATTGCCGTCGGGCTGAAGTCATAGGGCGATTTGCCCTGCCGGTCCGCGTCGATCACCTGGGGGTTGTAGTGAATACAGCCCAGCAGGTCCGCCGCGGGAATCCGGCTGCGGACGAATTCTTCATCGCTTTCGTCCCGAACCTTGTTGGCCACCACCCGGACCTGTTCCACGCCCAGGTCCCGGGCCAGCTGCTTGACCTTCTCATAGGTCTGCACACTTCTGGCGCCCGGCTCGATGACTACCAGGAACTGGTCCATATTGGCCGCGGTCCCCCGGCCCAGGTGCTCCAGGCCGGCCTCCATGTCCAGAACGACCACATCGTCTTTCCGGTAGGTCAGGGCGCTGAGAATGGCCTTGAGCATCACGTGCTCCGGGCAGACGCAGCCGCTGCCGCCTACGTCCACGGTCCCCATGACCAGGAGCTTCACGCCGTGGATATCCTTGGCGTATTTGTCCGGAATATCGGCCACGTAGGGGTTGAGTTTGAAGAATTTGTTTGCCTCGTTGGCGCCGGTTCGCTCCTCCACCAGAGTCCGCATCTTAGAGATGGGGACGATGGCGTTGACCTCCTTCTGGGAAAGGCCCAGGGCAAGCCCCAGGTTGGCATCTGGGTCCACGTCGGCAGCCAGGACCGTGCGGCCCTCGTCGGCGTAGAGCCGGGCCAGGGTGGAGGCCAGGGTGGTCTTGCCTACGCCGCCCTTGCCGGTAATCGCTACTTTCATGTAAAGACCTCTTTGTACGAAATTAAATGCCCAAAGCGCACCGCTTGGCTTCGATGCGTTCAATCATCAGGTCGCCCAGCTTTTCAATGTCGGTTTCCACGGTGAAGTTGGCCTCCACCCAATCCTTGATGCCGTGCGCGCCCTGGAGCAGAGCGGTGACCTCCTCGGAGCCCTTGGTGTAGGGGTCCACGCCCAGGAAGGTGTCGATTCCCGTGGCCACCACGTAGTTGCCGATGGACACGGCCTTTTCGCTCATCCACTCGGGGGCGCAGCCCACCACGGGAACCTGCGAGATATTGACGCCCCAGTCCTTGGCGATGTCGGAGGCCAGGATCATCATCCTGGAGATGTCCACGCAGGAGCCCATGTGCAGCACAGGAGGAATGCCCACCAGGTCACAGACCCGCTTCAGGCCGTCGCCGCAATATTCCTTGGCGTCCATGTCCATGAGGCCGGCCTTGGCGGCGGCCTGAGCGGAGCAGCCGGACAGAATGAGAATCACGTCGTTTTTCAGGAGCTTCTTCATGAGCTCGATATGAGCGGTGTCGGGGCGGACCTTGGGATTGTTACAGCCGACCATGGCCACGGCGCCCCGGAGCACACCGGCTTTGATGACGTCAATGAGGGGCTTGGTGGTGCCCAGCTCATCGACGTGGCTGTTGGTCACGCCGTCGAGACACTTCTTGATGGCCTCCACGGAATAGCCCACTCGGGCCTTGGTCTTCTGCTGGGGAATGTTCACCAGGTCCTGATTCCGGTTCTTATAGTTCAGCACCGCCATCTTCACAATGGCCTTGGCGTTCTCGCCGGCGGATTCGGCGCTGAAGCGGATGAACTCGGAGTCGGGCATCCGGGCAATGGGGGAGGTGGTGACAAATTTGGTGTGGAAGCATTTGCTCAGGGGGCCCAGAGCGGGGAAAATGCACTGCACATCCACCACAATGGCCTCGCAGGCGCCGGTGAGCACCACATTTTCCTGGCTCAGGAAGTTGCCGGCCATAGGAATGCCGTGACGCATGGCAACCTCGTTGGAGGTGCAGCACACGCCGGCGATATTGATCCCCTTGGCGCCCTGTTCCTTGGCCAGGGCGATCAACTCGGGGTCGTTGGCGTATTGCACGATCATCTCAGACAGAGAGGGATCGTGGCCGTGGACAATGATGTTGACCATGTCCTTTTCCATCACGCCGATGTTGGCGGTGGTGTCCACGGGCTTGGGGGTGCCGAACAAAACGTCGGAGAACTCCGTGCCCATCATAGAGCCGCCCCAGCCGTCGGACAGGCCGGCCCGCAGGGACTGCCGGATCAGGGCCTCCGGCAGGGAGGAGCAGCCCATATGGGTCATATGTAACGACTGGGAGACCTCCCGGTCGATGGCCCGGGGCTCTACTTCAGCGTCGTGCCACAGCTTCTGGGTGTGCTCCGGCGCCCGCTTTAAAAACCGCTGTACGCCGAAGGGCTTGCCATATTCCATCAGGCCGGTCTCCGCCACTTCATGAGCCAAAGCGTAAATATCCTTGCCCTCGGTTTCAATGCCCCACTCTTGTGCGATGCGGAGGAGCTTTTCTGGGTCCTTGACCTGGTAATTGCCGCCTTCCTTGGCCTCGTACAGCGTATGGCAGATTTCGCGGCCATGGTCGGAGTGGGTGGCGGAGCCGCCGGCGGTGAAACGCAAATAATTCCGGGCGACGATGCCGTGCACGTCGCAGCCGCAGATGCCACGGGGGCTCTTGGGGGTGATGCGGCAGGGGCCCATGGAGCAGATGCGGCAGCAGGTGCCGGCCTCGCCAAAGCCGCAGTGGGGCGTCTGATTCTTGACCCGCTGCTGCCAGGAGTCGGCGCCCACCTTTTTGCCGTTTTCCAGCAGAGAGGCGGTGGCCGCTTCCATTTCTTCCACAGTGATTAAGCGATCCCAATCCTTCAAAGTGATTCCTCCTAATGTTTTTGTCAGAGATGGTGCCAGTACCCGCCGCCCTGGGAAGTGAACGGCGCGGATACCTCAGAAAGAATGACATACGATGATCGATACCATTCTATCTGTTGCAGGGGCAAAAGTCAATCTGTGTTTTCAATGCTGTTTGTATCCGAAGGAATATTCGCCACGAAAAACACAGGGGAAAATCGGTCAAATTGCCGAAAATCTGGAGCGGATGCCGGATTATGGGGCCTGCGGCGGGGCAAAGGGGCGGCGTGTCCGCCCTGCACCGACATTGCGGTTCCACAGAGGCTTGCAGGCTCCGATCCAGCATTTTACGCAGATTTAACAAACTTTGCATTGGCAGCGGCCAAATCCGCGTTATAATGAAGATAAGAACAAATTCCTGTTGGAGCTGGGAGGAGCGCGTCATGATTTACTTGGTTGAGGACGACAGCAGCATCCGGGAACTGGTGCTTTATACCTTGAACAGCACGGGCCTGGAGGCCAAGGGCTTTGGACGGAGCCGGGAGTTCTGGAGAGCGATGGAGGAGACGCCGCCCCAGCTCGTTATGCTGGATATCATGCTGCCGGAGGAGGACGGACTCCAGATTTTGCGCAAGCTCCGGGCAGCGGTCCCCTGGCGGCGGATTCCGGTGATGATGCTCACGGCCAAGGGAACGGAGTATGACAAGGTGGTGGGCCTGGACGCCGGCGCGGACGACTATGTGCCCAAGCCCTTCGGGATGATGGAGCTGCTGGCCAGAGTCCGGGCCCTGCTGCGGCGGACCGGCGTCCAGGAGCCGGCGGCGGAGTACACCGTGGGGTCCCTGTATGTCTCCCCGGCTCGGCATATCGTCCGGGTCTGTGGCCAAGAGGTGACCTTGACGCTCAAGGAGTACGAGGTGCTGCGGATGCTGCTGGAAAACCAGGATGTGGTGCTGACCAGAGACCAGCTGCTGAACCAGGTCTGGGGGTACGCCTTTGACGGGGAGAGCCGGACTGTAGACGTGCACATCCGAACGCTGCGGCAGAAGCTGGGGGAAGCGGGCGCGCTCATCGAGACAGTTCGGGGCGTGGGATATAAAATTGGGGTGCGGCCATGCGGCGCAATCGACTGACCCGAAGAATTTTTGGGGGCACCGTGCTGGCCGCGTTGCTTGCCGTCCTGGTCTGTGTGGGGATTTTTGCGGGCTTTTTTTACTCCCGCATGGCTGACGCCAGCCGGGGAAATCTCCGGGAGGAGGCGTCCTATATCGCCCGGGCGGTGGAGCTGGGGGGGCTTCAATACCTGCGGAGTCTGGAGCCCCAGGACCGGACCCGGGTTACTTGGGTCGCTGCAGATGGAAACGTACTGTTTGACACGGACGTGGACGCCGCGGGGCTGGAAAACCACGCAGACCGGGAGGAGATCTGGGAGGCGCTGGAGAGCGGGGTGGGAGAGAGCGGCCGCTATTCCAGCACCCTGGCAGAAAAGACCCTGAATTATGCCGTCCGGATCGCGGACGGCACTGTGGTCCGTTTCTCCGCACAGCAGGCCACAGCATTTTCCCTGTTGCGGCAGACCGTCCTGCCTGTGGTGGCGGCGTTGCTGGCGGTGGGGGCGCTTGCGGTGCTGCTGGCGGCCAGAACGGCCCGGGACCTGGTGCGGCCCATCAATAAAATAGATCTGCAGGATCCCAGTCATGACCCGGTCTATGAGGAGCTGCAGCCTCTGGTCCGGCGAATTACCGCGCAGAACCGGCAGATCCAAGAGCAAATGGAACATCTGACCCAGGCGCACGAAAAGCAGGACCGGTTTCGCCGGGAGTTTACCGCTAACGTGTCCCATGAGTTGAAAACGCCTCTGACCTCCATCTCCGGCTTTGCCGAGATCATTCGGGACGGCCTGGTGCGGCCCCAAGATGTAGGGCACTTCGCGGATAATATTTATAAGGAAGCCCAGCGGCTGATCGTTCTGGTGGGCGATATCATAAAGATTACCCAGATGGACGATAAACAGCTCCCCATTCAGCGGGAACCCCTGGACCTGACGGCGCTGTGCCGGCAGGTGGCTCAGGTGCTGCAGCCGGCGGCGGAGCGCCTGGGGGTGCAGATTCAGGTGAAGGGGGAGCCCCAGACGGTCATCGGCGCCAGACAGATTGCAGAGGAGATGCTGTACAACCTGTGCGACAATGCGGTGAAATACAACCATCCCGGCGGTCGGGTGACCCTTCAGGTGGAGCCCCAGCAGCAGACCGTAGAGGTCTCGGTGACGGATACGGGCATCGGCATTCCCAAAGAGCATCAAGAGCGGGTGTTTGAGCGGTTTTACCGGGTGGACAAAAACAGGTCCAAGGAGATTGGGGGTACGGGTCTGGGCCTTTCCATCGTCAAGCACGGAGCCATTTACCACGGCGCGGCCCTGAGCCTGCGCAGCGAGCCCGGCGTAGGCACCACCATCACCGTGGCGTTTCCCCGAAAGGGCCCGCCGGCAGATTCCTGAGCGCAGGGGAGCAGGAACGGACTTTGCCCCGGCAACCCTTTGCCGACAGGCCGCCCTGTAGGGGTGCGCTTTGCACGCCCGCGGAACGACCTAAGGTCGTTCCCTACGGCAACCATCGACAAAGACCCAGGCGGCCCGGACCGGGCCGCCTGGGTCTAGCTATTTTTCGAAACGGCCGCGACGGCGCTTTGGCCGTGCGCCGCGCCAGCTGTGATATCGGGCGTGGAGCAGGTCTCCCCAGTCGAACAGACGCTGCATGGCGAAGAACACTGTGGGGGTCATAAGGAAGATTGCGGCCAGGACTAGCCACATCTTCAGGCTCAGGGTAGTAAACTCAAACAGTCCGGCCAGGACGGTGAAGCAGAACAAAGAGGCCACCGCCAGTCCGGCCCAGAGCACCCGACGCTGGGTATTGAAGGGCTTACAGACCTGAAACAGCACCAGCAGGCCCACCAAGGTCACCAGGGAGGCGCAGACCGTGTAAATCTGCTGGGTGGGCAGGGCGAACACCAGCAAAAACGCCTCCGCCATGAGTACCACCAGCAGATTGGTAAGCCCGCCGGGGAAGGCTCTGCGCAGGACCCCCGCCATAAACCGGCCGTGAATCCGCTCATGATTGGGCTCCAAGGCCAGGAAGAAGGAGGGGATGCCAATGGTGATGCCGCTGATCATACTCAGATGAAGAGGCACGATGGGGTACGGGAAGGTGGCGAACATGGACACCAACGCCAGCAGGAGGGAAAAGATGTTTTTGACCAGGAACAGGGCCGCGGCCCTTTGAATGTTGTTGATGACCCGGCGTCCCTCTCCCACCACGCTGGGCATGGCGGCAAAATCGGATTTTAAGAGCACAAGCTGGGAGACCTGACTGGCCGCCTGGCTGCCGGAAGCCATGGCGATGCCGCAGTCCGCCTCCCGCAGGGCCAGCACGTCGTTGACGCCGTCGCCGGTCATGGCCACGGTATGGCCTGCCTTTTTCAGGGCGTGGATCAGCTTTTTCTTATTGTCCGGAGTGACCCGGCCGAATACGGTGTAGTCCTGGGCCGCCCGGGCGAAGTCCGCCTCCGTTTTTAAAGTGGAGGCGTCTATCCAGGCCTCCGCCCCCTGAATGCCGGCCCGCCGGGCCACCTCGGATACCGTCATTGGATTGTCTCCGGAGATGACCCGGATGGACACGCCTTCTTGAGCGAAATAATGAAAGGTGGCCGGCGCGCTGGCTCGGATCCGGTTGGACAGCAGCACCAGGGCGATGACGTGGACCCGCTGGGGGTCCAGCTGCGCATTTTGCTCCGGCAGGCCGTCGTAGGCGGCGATCAGCAGCACCCGGCAGCCCAGCGCGGACCAGGGTTCCACGGTTTCCCGGATGGACTCATAGCGCTCACCCAGGATGAATTCCGGCGCGCCCACCACGAAGCAGCCCTGATCGCGGAAGCTGGCCGCGCTCCATTTGGTCTGGGAGTTAAAGGGAATCCGGGCCTCGCAGAACCAATTCGTATTCCGGGAAAAGACCTCCTCCATGGCCCGGCCGGTGTCGTTTTCCGGCTCCGACCCCGTGTACAGGGCTGCCAGGATATCCTCCAGCCGCTCCGGGGCATAATGCTCCGGGTCCAGCGGCACCACGTCCTGCACCTCCATTTTAGGCTCGGTGATGGTGCCCGTCTTGTCCACGCACAAAACATCCACCCGAGCCAGGGTCTCGATGCAGTTCATGTCCTGGACCAGGACCTTCTGCTGGGCCAGCTTCATAGCCGATACGGCCATGGCCACGCTGGTCAACAGGTACAGGCCCTCGGGAATCATGCCAATGAGGGCAGCTACCGTACTTTCAATGGAAATTTGAAAATCCATTTTCAGAATCTCAAACTGCCGGTAAAACAGGATGCAGCCCACGGGGATCAGGGCGAAGCCCACCACCCGAATTAGCTTATCCAGAGAGCGCATCATCTCGGACTCCGTGGCGTGGACGTTTTTCTTTGCCCCCGCGGAGAGCTTGGCCGCGTAGGCGTCCGGGCCCACCTGGGTCAGCTGGGCCCGGCAGCGCCCGGCCACCACGAAGCTGCCGGACTTGAGCTCGTCGCCGGTTTTTTTGATGATGGCGTCGGCCTCGCCGGTGATGAGAGATTCGTTGACCTGCATTTCCCCGGTGCGGACCACGCCGTCGGCGCAGATTTGGTCGCCGGAGGCGAACTCTACAATATCGTCCCGGACCAGGGCGCTGGGCCGCACACTGACCGGGAGTCCCTCCCGAATGGCCCGGACCGGCTTTTCCGCCACCAGGGTCAGCTTATCCACCGCCCGCTTGGAGCGAATTTCCTGAAAGGTTCCGATGGCCGTGTTGGCAATGGCGATCACCAGGAACATCATATTTTTATACGAGCCTGCGATCACCAGAAGGACGGCCAGAATCAGAAAGATGAGGTTGAAGAAAGTGAGACTGTTTTCCCGGATGATCTGCCGCTCGGATTTGGAGGGGGGATCCCCGGGGTCGTTGGACCAGCCGGCGCTCAGGCGCGCCCGGACCTGATCCTGGCCCAGTCCCTGTTCCGGGTCCGCCTCCACCACGGGCAAGGCAGTCCGGACCGGCTGGGACAGGGCGGTCTTCCGCCGCTTTTTGGAACGTTTTTGTTTTGGCATGGTATTCGGCCCGCGGCCATAGCCCCCTTCCAAATTTATCAAGCAGGCGCTGAGTTGGTCCGCACCGGAAAGCCGCAGACCCGGTCCCACAGCACCAGGAGCCGACCGGTCCCCACGGAAATCTCCGCAGAACAGCCCAGAAAATGATTGCTCACCCCCAGGGGGTAGGCTGCGGTGAGCACTGCGTCTGTCAGAGGATATTGGAGCCCACGCAGATAAACACCCGTTGCATCCGGTCCCAGGCAGAAGACGGAAACAATTCCAGTGGCCTTCGGGCCAAAAAGAAGGCTCCCCTGGGCCAGCACCGTGGCCAGGTAGGTTCCCCCAACTAGGTAGCCCCCGCCGCCCTGATCCGTCAGATAGGAAAGCGTCTGAAAGTTGGCCAGGGTGTGGTCCAGCCGAGGGCCGTCCAGTGCCCCGTAGAACAGAAACCGGCGATACCCCCGGCGAAGGCCCAGCCGGGCCGCCAGCATGGAGTCGGTATCGTCTTTTTCCACAGGGAATCGCTGGACCGCGGGACCCTCCGGCACGTAACCCAGGGAGTCAAAATCTCCCAGCACAACGTCCGGCCGCAGGCCCAGGGCTTGCACATGCCGCAGGCCGCCGTCGGCGGCCACCAGCAGATCCCCGGTTCGCAGGGGCTCCAACAGACGGTCGAACGCGGCGGCGCAAAAAACCACGCACGTACGTTCCATGCCTTAAATGAGCTGTTGCTCATTGATCATGAGCTTAAACTGAAGGCCTAACTTTTCCGCCGCTTTGCGGCACAAGATCATCCGCTGCATAAAGATCTCAAAATAGTCCATCACGGAGCCGTATTTCGTATCCACGGTGAGCTTCAGCTTCACCAAGGTCCGATCCTCGTTGATTTTTAATTGGGATTTTTTCACGGAGTAATTCACCCGGTCGTGGATGTCGAAGCTGGTGGCATCCGGATTGCGGACCCGGCTCCTTCGCACGTCCGCCTTATCCGCCAAAATGAGCGCCGCCGCCACCTCGTTGACCGGCACGCCGTTGCCCTCGTCGTGATTTCCAATGGCTGTGACGATGGTGGCGATCTCCGCCGGATCGCAGCCCATGTCGTTGAGGATGCTCCAGGCCATAACGGCCCCGGATTGGGAGTGGTCCACCCGGTTGACCAGATTTCCAATATCGTGCAGGTATCCGGCAATCCGGGTCAACTCCACAGTCCGCTGGGGATAGTGGAGGGTCTCTAGGATATATCGGGCGGTATCCGCCACGTGGACCACGTGGGCAAAACTATGCTCCGTGTATCCTAAGGCGGCCAGTGACTGGTCTGCTTTTGTGATGTAAGTGCGGATCGCCTCGCTTTTTGTGACTTCCTCGTAAGTCAGCATTGCAGTTCCTCCCTATTTTTCCATCCTCCAGGCGTTCCTTCCTAAATCATAGCCTGTTTTTGCGACTCTAAACCGGACAAAACGTCCTATCTATGGCGCATTATAGCACAACTCCGGCGGAAGCGAAATAGGGATAGATGTGAATTCTTTGTAAAAATGGAACATAGTACCAGAAAGATCAGGTGCCCCGCCGCCAATGGTCTTTGACCAGGCGGAAGATCGCACAGGCCATGACCAGCAGGCTGATCCACTGTGAAGTGGAGAGCCCCCACCAGATGCCCCGGAGGGCGTCGCCCCGCCAAAACTCCAAAAGAAAACGCAAGGGGGCATAGCTGAGCAGGTACACGCACAGCAGGCGGCCCTTACAGCGCTTTTTCTGCAGCAGCCGGTCCAGCACGAAAAAAAGGATCAGGTTGCAGCCGGCCTCCACCAGCTGGATGGGAAACCGGACCGGGCCGTTAGCCTCGGGAAGTAGGCTGTAACGATACTGGAACCCGATGGGGCAAACTACGCCGTAGCAGCAGCCCCCGAGAAAGCACCCCACCCGCCCGAAGGCGTGGAACAAAGGAATGCCCGGGGCCACCAGGTCGGACCAGAGCGCCAGGTCCAGCCGCTTTTTCCTGCCGTACCAGAATCCTACGGCGATGCCGCCCAGCAGCCCGCCATAAAAGACAGAACCGCCGAAGATAGTGAGAATTGCGTTCCAGAGGTCGGATAGGCTGGCGATGCGGTCGGACTCCCGAAGTAGACCCAGCAGCAAGGGGAGATTTGTTAAGCCGTATAAAAGGTGCATGCCCAATAAAACGCCGATGCTGCTGATCAGCAGAAAGATTAGCATATCGTTGACGTCGAGCCCTTGCCGCCGGGTGTTTCGACAGACATAGAGTCCGGCGCAGAAGATGCCCGCCAGGGCCATCAGAGGGTAAATGGCAAAGGTCTTGCCGAGAAACTCAAAGGTGGGTATCATGGGTAAAATCCTCCTGAGAAAATAAAATCCCACGCGCCGAAGAGCGCATGGGATTCGCGGTATGTTCGGAAGCTGCCTAACCGAGTAGGCCCGCGGTACCGAGCGCACTCAGCGCGCACAGAACGCAGATGACGCCGGCTGCGCCAAAGACCGTGCCGATGATGCCAAGGACAAAGCCGGCAGTGGCCAGTCCGGTTTCCCCGGGCTGCGCCCGCTTACGGCCCATCACGCCGAACACGATGCCCAGGATGGCCAGCACAAACGTCACATAGCACACAACCGGGATAAAAGAGCCGATGATACCCAGAATGCCGCACACCAGCGCCGCGATGGAATAGCCCTTCCCGCTGTTGTTTTGATTCTCTTCCATATAGCAAACCCCTTTCTTTATTCAGGTGTACCTGTATTCTACCATAGGCGCGGGAGGGTTGTCAATTATTTCGTTACAAATTGTTCATAAAATATTCATACCCCTTGCGGAAGGGGGGACGGGACGGGACGGCCTTCGGCCGCCCGCCAATCCCCTGTAGGGAACGGTCTTCGACCGTTCCGCGGGCGTGCAAAGCACGCCCCTGCGGGATATCTTTCGATGGCGGGCTGTAGGGAACGACCTGTGGTCGTTCCGCGGGCGTGCGAAGCACGCCCCTACGGGATATCTCTCGACGGCGGGCCGTAGGGAACGACCTGTGGTCGTTCCGCGGGCGTGCGAAGCACGCCCCTGCGGGATATCTCTCGACGGCGGGCTGTAGGGAACGGTCTTCGACCGTTCCGCGGGCGTGCGAAGCGCGCCCCTGCGGGATATCTTTTGATGGCGGGCTGTAGGGAACGGTCTTCGACCGTTCCGCGGACGTGCGAAGCACGCCCCTACGGGATATCTTTCGATGGCGGGCTGTAGGGAACGGTCTTCAACCGTTCCGCTGGCGTGCGCAGCACGCCCCTGTGGGATATCTCTCGACGGCGGGCCGTAGGGAACGACCTGCGGCCGTTCCGCGGGCGTGCGAAGCACGCCCCTGCGGGATATCTTTCGACGGCGGGCCGTAGGGAACGACCTGTGGTCGTTCCGCGGGCGTGCGAAGCACGCCCCTACGGGATATCTCTCGACGGCGGGCCGTAGGGAACGACCTGTGGTCGTTCCGCGGGCGTGCGAAGCACGCCCCTGCGGGATATCTCTCGACGGCGGGCTGTAGGGAACGGTCTTCGACCGTTCCGCGGGCGTGCGAAGCACGCCCCTGCGGGATATCTTTCGACGGCGGGCTGTAGGGAACGGTCTTCGACCGTTCCGCGGGCGTACAAAGTTCACCCCTGCGGGATATCTCTCGACGGCGGGCTGTAGGGAACGGTCTTCGACCGTTCTGCGGGCGTACAAAGCTCACCCCTGCGGGATATTTCTCGACGGCTATAAAATGATAAGAAAATCCGTGCAGGTTAAAAAGTTTTGCAGCACCGACCAATTTTGCGCGGAAACCCTATTGATGTTTTTTGGAAAAGGTTATATAATAACCCCATCCTTTTACAGTTATGGTAAACCAATTCTGAGATTGGCTGGGAAAGTGAGGGAAACCATTGGACGAACCGAACAGGACTGTCCGTCCGAGGAGGGGACGGGGACAGGGCCCGATGAGCCCGCGGCAGCGGGGAATAATCCTGGCTCTGGGCATTGTGTTGGCGTTTGTGCTGGGGGTGTTGGCAGGTGTCGGCCTCTCCTGCTATTATGGAATTTTGGGCAGGCAGCCCGCCGCGCAGGTTTCGGCAGGTCCATCAGCGGTTGTGACGGAGCCTACGGTACTCCCAACGACGCAGGAGATCCCGCCCACGATTCCTCCAACGACGCAGGAGCCGGCAACTGCGCCCGCTACGACGCCGCCCACCCAGCCGCCGACGGTACCGGTCACGGAACCCGAGACGGAGCCGCCTGCGGCGTACCTCCTGCCCAACAGCAGCAGCGCATATCTGAGCGAGGAAGATTTTGCAGCGATGTCTCATTGGGAACTGATTTTGGCGAGGAATGAGATTTTTGCCCGGCATGGGCGCCGTTTTCAAAACGCGGACATCCAGGCCTATTTTGACAGCTGCTCCTGGTACAGCGGCACCATCGCCCCGGAAGATTTTGACAGCGGCGTCCTCAATGACATGGAGATTAAAAACGTTCAGATCCTAAAAGCCGCGTCCGAGCGGAACTGACGGGGGTGCACATGTGACCAGAAGACAGGCGAATCTTGTGATTGTATTGCTGCTGCTGCTCATCGGAGTGCTGGCGTGGGGGACCGTTCTGGTACTGAACCATGTGGGAGCAATCGCGGCTGCAATGGCGTAAACGCATGGACAACCCGGGGCGTCTTCCGTACCCGGGTTTTTTCAATGGATGGAAATTCGGCGATGCCGAATAGCGGGCCGGTATAACGGGAAGAAATGCCTTGCTTTTTTCCTGTGCCGCCGCGATAATACAGAAAGAAACAGTACGTGCCGGTGTTTAACCCGCGGCGCGGATAGAGAGAGAAAGGGAGGTCTTGCTATGGCGACCCAAGGCAGGCATGTTCGGTCCGTGGAAAAAGCGATTGCGCTTTTGGACTGTTTTTGGGAGGCTGGACGGCCCCTGTCCCTGACGGAATTGGTCCAGAAAACTGGTTGGGCCAAGAGCACGGTGCACGGCCTGCTCTCGTCCATGCTGGACTCGGCGGTGGTGGAGCAGGACAGGTCCGATGGAAAGTACCGTTTGGGCTACCATCTGTTTGAGTTGGGCGGAAGCGTCGGCGCCTCCTGGGACGTGGTGGCCCTGGCCAGGCCCAGGCTGCTGCATATCGTCGCCACCCTGGGCGAGTCGGCGTACTTAGCCCGGCTCAGCGGCGACGAACTGATTTTGGTGGAGTGCTCCGAGCCCCACAACGGGTTCCGGGTTTCGTCCGAGGTGGGGTGCCGGATCCCCCTGCACTGTACCTCCCAGGGAAAATCCATTTTGTCCGTCATGCCGGAGGCGGAGGCCAGGGCGCTTTTGAAGCGGAAGGGAATGCCGGAGATGACCGCCGCCACCATTACGACCTGGGAGGATTTTCGGGCACAGCTGGAGCTGACTCGGGAGCTGGGCTATGCCGTAGAGCGGGGCGAGTACCGTCCCGGCTTGCAATCCGTGGGCGCGCCGATTTTAAACGCCCAGGGCAGAAGCGAGTACGCCATTGGCATTGTCGGGGTACAGCGGGCCGGGCAGCCGTCCATGGACCGCAGGACCATAGAAATGGTGAAGGCTGCGGCTGCGGCAGTGTCTCTGGATTTGGGATGGCGGGAGCGCAAGAATTGAGTTCCCCTGATATTTGCCTCAGAGTTGGGGAAAAACTGCTTTATAATAGAACACGCGGAGCGGAATCCCGATGAAAAAAGGCGGCGCTCCTCGGGGGTAGAAGAATGGCGAAGCTCTATTTTAAGTACGGGGCCATGGGTTCGTCCAAAACGGCGCAGGCCCTGATCACCAAGTACAATTATGAGGAAAATGACCTGCGGGTATGGCTGATGAAGCCCGCCGCGGACCAGCGGGACGGCATGGGGATGCTGCGCAGCCGAATAGGGCTGGAGGCGCAGGTCGAAGCCGTATCGCCTAGCGTAGACTTGACCCGGCTTTATGAGAGCCGGGGGCAGCGGTACGATGTAATTATTGTGGACGAATGTCAATTTATGCCTCCGGAGCAGATTGACCAGCTCCGGGCCATTGTGGATGAGCACGATATCCCGGTTTTATGTTTCGGACTGCGGACGGATTTCCAGTGCCGCCTGTTCGACGGAAGCCGGCGGCTTATGGAAGTGGCGGATACGATTGCAGAGATTAAGACCATCTGCGACTGCGGCGCAAAGGCCACGGTAACGGCCCGAATCGATGGAGACGGCTACATCGTCACCCAGGGCCGGCAGCTATTGTTGGGCGGCAACGACCGCTACATCGCCATGTGCCACAAGTGCTGGATTCGGGGCATTCAGGAGCGCCGGAAGGTCCGGCTCCACGGCGCAGGCGAGCCGATTGACAGGTAAGGGATGAAGTCAGAGAGGAAAAAAGAATGGATATCACCCATTGGAGGCTGGAGACCCAGCGCCTTGTCCTGGCGCCCTTTACTCGCGCCTACCTGCAGGATTACTATGAGGAGTTTACACCGGAGGTTGCCCAATATCAGTACCCGGACCCATTTGAGACCCTGGCCGACGCTGGGGAGCTGGTGTCCGGTTTTCTGGAACAAATGAAACAGGGCAACATGCTGGAGCTGGTCATTCTTTTAAAAGACGGGACGTTCCTCGGCAGTATGGAGGCATTTGGCCTGCGGGATAAGCGGCCCGAACTGGGCCTCTGGCTCAAGACTTCCGCCCAGGGGAAGGGCTATGGGTATGAGGCCCTCCGGGGGCTCGTGACCTATCTCAATGAAATGGACCGGTATGAGGCCTATCTTTATGAAGCAGACCGGCGGAATCTGCCCAGCATCAAGCTGGTTCAAAAATTCCCCCATGAGGAGCGGGGCTGCGAGAAAGTGACGACGGAATCCGGCAAAGGCCTGTTTTTGCGTCAATTCTGGATTAAGCCCTGACGCAGCCGGTCCCGTCCGCAATACAATATAATAATATATGGAGTTGTAAAATATGGATCTAAAGGAAATTTTAGCCAAATGCGATCATACGTTGCTGGCCCAGACGGCCACCTGGGAGGAAATCCGGGCTCTGTGCGACGACGGGATGCACTATGGCTGCGCCAGTGTATGCATCCCCGCGGCCTACGTAGCTCAGGCTAAGGCCTATATGGGGGACAGGCTCCCTGTCTGTACGGTCATCGGCTTCCCCAACGGGTATGACACCACGCCGTCAAAATGCTTTCAGGCGGCGGACGCAGTGAACAACGGCGCCGATGAAATTGATATGGTAATCAACCTGGGATGGGTCAAGGACGGGTTGTACAACAAGGTTCTAAATGAAATCAAGGCGGTGAAAGACGCCTGTGCAGGGCGGCTGCTGAAGGTCATCGTCGAGACCTGCCTGCTCACGGACCCGGAAAAAATTCAGCTTTGCCAGGTGGTCACGGAATCCGGGGCGGACTATATTAAGACCTCCACCGGCTTCTCCAAGGCCGGCGCCACCTTCCACGACGTGGAACTGTTCGCCCAGCATGTGGGATCGCGGGTGAAGATCAAGGCCGCCGGCGGCATCGCGTCCTTGGAGGACGCGGAAAAGTTTCTGACTCTGGGCGCCGCCCGCCTGGGGACCTCCCGGGTGGTCAAGCTGGCCAAATCCATGGAATAAAACGGCTTTGCCGCCTCATGCAGTGGGGCGCAGCGTTCCGCAAAAACGGCGTACGCCGGGGGCCTTTAGCCAGGGCTGGTTCGGGCGCTGCGAAGAACGCGCCCGAAATATCCCTGGGGCGCCGAAAGACGGCTGCGCCAGGCTGTTCAAAAGGCCGACCGAACACAACGGTTTACAGAAAATGGAAAGGAGCTCGATACCATGAACTATCCCACCCCGCATATCAACGCCAAGCCTGGCGATTTTGGAAAGACCGTGCTCATGCCCGGCGACCCGCTACGCTCCCAATTCATCGCGGAGACTTTTTTGGAGCGTCCCGTTTTGGTTAACAACGTCCGGGGGGTCCAGGGCTACACCGGCACATACAAGGGTGTCCGGGTTTCCGTCATGGCCTCCGGTATGGGCATGCCCTCCATCGGTATTTACTCCCACGAGCTGTACAACGTCTTCAGCGTAGAAAATATCATTCGGGTGGGCTCCGCCGGAGCCCTGCAGGAGTATGTCCAGGTTCGGGACGTGGTCTTGGGACAGGGCGCCTGTACGGATTCCAACTGGGCCGGCCAATTCCATCTGGCGGGCACCTTTGCGCCGCTGGGCTCCTTTGCCCTGTTGGAAAAGGCGGTGGAGGCGGCCCAGGCTGCGGGCGCCCGGTACCACGTGGGGAACCTGCTGTCCTCCGACTGCTTCTATGGAGACCACGTGGATGTGCCCGCGGGCCTGGACGCCAATTACGGGTGGAAAAAGATGGGCATTTTGGCCATTGAAATGGAAGCAGCCGCGCTTTATATGAACGCGGCCCGGTACGGCAAAAACGCCCTGGCGATTTGCACGGTCTCCGACCACATCCTCACTGGGGAGGCCACCACGGCCCAGGAGCGGCAGACCTCCTTCACCCAAATGATGGAAATCGCCCTGGAGACCGCCGTGAGGATGGAAGGGTAGCGTATGAAACGAATCTTTTTGATTATTCTGGATTCCTGCGGCGCCGGCGCTATGCCGGATGCAGCAAAATTTGGGGATGCCGGCTGCCATACCCTGGGCAGTATTTACCGGGACCCGCATTTTGAAGCGGTCAACCTGAAAAGGCTGGGCCTGGGCAACATCGACGGTCTTTCCTTTCTGGGCACGGAGCCGGAGCCCACTGGCGCGGTGGCCCGCATGGCCGAGGCTTCCATGGGAAAAGACACCACCATTGGGCACTGGGAGATCGCCGGGGTGGTTTCCCCGGAGCCCATGCCCACCTATCCCCAGGGCTTCCCGCCAGAAATCCTCTTGGCCTTTGAAAAGGCCACGGGCCGGGGCGTGCTGTGTAACAGGCCCTACTCCGGTACGGATGTCATCCGGGATTACGGGCCGGAGCAGTTGAAAACAGGCAAATGGATTGTGTACACCTCCGCGGACTCGGTGTTTCAGATTGCCGCCCATGAGGATCTGATTCCGCTGGAGGAGCTGTATGAGGCCTGCCGCAAGGCCCGGGCCATTCTCGCCGGAAAACACGGCGTGGGTCGGGTGATCGCCCGCCCCTATGTGGGCAGTCCGGAGACCGGCTTCATTCGCACCGCCAACCGGCACGATTTCTCCTTGACGCCGCCGGCGAAGACCCTATTGGACGCGGTGCAGGCCGCGGGCCTGGATTCCATCGCTGTGGGAAAAATCTCTGATATTTTTGCAGGCCGGGGCATCACAGAAAAAATTCTCACGAAGGGTAATACGGACGGCCTGGCCAAGACCCTGGCTTTGGCGGACCGGGCGTTTCACGGCTTATGCTTTGTAAATCTGGTGGATTTTGATATGCTGTATGGACACCGGAACAACGTGCCCGGCTATGCCGCAGCCGTGGCGGAATTTGACCGGTGGTTGCCGGGCTTTCTGGAAAAGCTCCAGGAGGGGGACCTGGCGATGATCACCGCAGACCATGGCTGCGATCCTGGAGACGTGTCCACGGACCACACCCGGGAGTATACGCCTCTGCTCGTGGCCGGACCGGGCGTAAAGCCCGTGAACCTGGGCACTCGGGAGAGCTTTGCCGATATCGCTGCCACCATTGCCGAGCTGCTGGGCGTTGGTCTGGAGACGCCGGGCCAAAGCTTTGCCGGGGCAATCCTGTAAGACCAGTTCGGAGGGACCATCCCGCACCGCAGGCCCCGTGCCAGCGGTGCGTTTTCCCTCCGTGCGGGTTTCAAGTGAAAATAAGAAGATCAATGAGAAAGGATGAGGAAAATGACCCCTGAAAAACTGCTGGAACTGGCTCGGGAGGCCATGGAGCGCGCCTATGTACCCTATTCCGGATACAAGGTGGGAGCGGCGCTGCTGACTGCGGACGGCCGGGTGTACCAGGGCTGCAACATCGAAAACGCCTCTTATTCCCCCACCATCTGCGCCGAGCGCACTGCTTTCAGCAGGGCCGTTTTCGACGGCGTCCGGGATTTCACAGCCATTGCCGTGGTGGGCGGCAAGGAAGGCGAAATCACAGGCTTTTTCCCGCCCTGCGGGGTCTGCCGCCAGGTCATGCGGGAGTTCTGCCAAGATGATTTTATTCTTTATATGGGCGGTCCGGATGGCGCGTTCCAGGCGTGTACCCTGGCGGAAATCCTGCCATTCAGCTTTTCCGCTTCAAAGCATATGAAATAACGGAAAAATCGTGAATTTGAGGCTTTAGCTTGTCAGGTTCCACAAAGATTTTAATAAAGTGTTGATTTTTATGGGAATCTGTGTTAAAAATGTACGGTACAGTATGCCCTGTGTGTGCTGTGGTTAAAATTACGAAAATTTAGTTTGGAGGTTCGTGAAAATGAAGAAAATCGTTGCGCTGCTTCTGGCAGTGGTGATGGTTGCCTGTCTGTTCGCTGGCTGCAAGCCCAGTGAGCCCAAGACAACCGATCCCTCGACCAAGCCCTCGGAAAGCACCGCCCCGTCGAATCAGCCCACCGAGCCCGCTACTCAACCCTCTGAGCCCGTGGACACCGCTTTGATCAAAAAGGTGGCTCTGGTCACCGACGTTGGCACCATTGACGACGAGTCTTTCAACCAGGCCTGCTGGGAAGGCACCAAAACCTGGTGTGAGAAGAACGGCATCGAGTATACTTACTATCAGCCCACCGAAGACTCCACCGACGCCCGGGTCCTGTCCATCGGACAGGCCATCCAGGAAGGCGCCAATGTCATCGTCATGCCCGGCTTCCTGTTTGCTGGCGCGCTGATGACCGTCATGGATCAGTATTCTGATGTGTACTTCCTGGCTGTGGACGTGGGCGAGGGCGACATGACTTTCGACTACGAAACCTTTCAGAAGCCCTCCGCCAACGCTGTCTGCATGACCTTCGCAGAGGAGCAGGCGGGCTATCTGGCCGGTTACGCCGCGGTAAAGGATGGCTACACCAAGCTGGGCTTCCTGGGCGGCATGGCTGTTCCCGCCGTCATCCGGTATGGCTACGGCTTCATCCAGGGCGCCGACGCTGCGGCCAACGAGATGGGCGTGGACGTGCAGATCAACTACACCTATGGCGGCCAGTTCGCGGGCTCCCCGGAGATCACCGCGAAGATGGAAGGCTGGTACCAGGGCGGCACCCAGGTTGTATTCTCCTGCGGCGGCGGCATCTATTCCTCCGCGGTGGAAGCTGCCAATAAGAACAACGGCAAGGTCATCGGCGTGGACGTGGATCAGGCGCACATCGACCCCAGCATCATCACTTCGGCGATGAAGGGCCTGGCCAATGTGACCGAGACCGCGCTGGAAGATCTGAACAATGGCAACTGGGCCAACTACGGCGGCAAGTTCCTGACTTTCTCTCTGAACGAGGGCGATTACATCGGCCTGCCCACCGCTACCGACTCCTGGAGACTCAGCACCTTCACGGTGGAAGAGTATGAGAAGGTAAAGGCGGAGATCATGGACGGCACCCGGACCATCGACAATAGTTCCGATGAGAACGTGATGCCCACAACCTCCGGGCACACCACGGTTACCCCCATCGCGTAAGCGTTTAATTCTTTGACCCATCGGCCCCCAGGCAGTTGCCTGGGGGCCTTTGATTTTTTGAGGCGTCTGGGCCATAAAGTCCGTCCTTGTTGCTGCCAAGAAGACTGCAAAGGCGGCGCAAATGCTTCGTCCGTGAAAAATACTGCACAGGTTTTTAGACATGGGTTAGGCTTTTGTTTCTGATGGAAGTGCGGGTTTTCAGAAGATTAACTGAAAGCGGAAGAATAATGAACTTAAAAGCGAGTTGCCGTTGTTCTATCATGACATAGAATTTAGAAAACAGAGTTGTATGGAAAGTGGATTTTTGCGGCTTCGACAGGTTGCAGCTCCGCATGATGCAGGCAAAGAATGAAATGTATTTCAGAAGCGCGGAAACTGGCAGGGGCAGTTTGCAAATAGGGATGTTTCTTGCGCGTTTATTAGGATAGACAATATTTTTCACAACTGTTTTCCACTGATTGGAAAGTATTGGTATTTCCTGTGACGCCTGTCGATGAGTCTTTTTACGAGGGCCCTTTCAAACAAGGCAACGCTGGGTGAATGGTATAAAACGGTAATGGAGCGGACAAGAATTTCAGGACAACGAAGGACAATGTGATGATAAGGGATCGTCCTGCTTTTTATATAAACACGAAAGTCTACTATATGAGGGCTGCCTGCACCACGGCATGCTGGGATCTCCTGTCTGAATTGTGGCCGGCGGGTCGCCATGGACGAAGATGCCTGGTTAATCTGTTGAAGCAATCCAGAAGCAGCTGCAAGTTGGCAGCACTTTTTTGCTAAAATTGATATTTCGACATTGTATTTTCCTCCCCCTTCCGTTATAATAACCACAATGACGAAAATGAGAGCCATAAGGGAGTGAATGTATGGCAGACTATGTGATTGAAATGCTGCACATCACCAAGGAGTTCCCTGGAATCAAGGCCAACGACGACGTCACGCTTCGGCTGAAGAAGGGCGAAATCCATGCCTTGCTTGGTGAAAACGGCGCGGGCAAGTCTACCCTGATGAGCGTGCTTTTCGGTCTGTACCAGCCGGAATCCGGCATCATTAAGAAGGACGGGCAGACGGCGGAAATCCGCAACCCCAACGACGCAACCGCCTTACATATTGGCATGGTGCACCAGCATTTCAAGCTGGTGGAGTGCTTCACCGTGCTGGACAATATTATTTTGGGCGCGGAGCCCTGTAAGGGTCTGGTGGTGGACCGGTCGGAGGCGCGGAAAAAGGTCCTGGCTTTGTCTGAGCAGTACGGCTTAAAGGTGGACCCGGACGCAAACGTGCAGGACATCTCCGTTGGCATGCAGCAGCGGGTGGAGATTCTGAAAATGCTCTACCGGGACAATGAGATTCTCATTTTTGACGAACCCACGGCGGTCCTGACCCCCCAGGAGATTGATGAGCTCATGGAGATCATGCGGGGATTCAAGGCGGAGGGAAAGAGCATTCTCTTTATTACCCACAAGCTGGCAGAAATCAAAGCGGTTGCGGACCGCTGCACGGTTTTGCGCAAGGGAAAATGCATCGGTACGGTGGACGTGGCCTCCACCACAGTAGAACAGATGTCCCGGATGATGGTGGGACGAGATGTGCAGCTGGTGGTGGAGAAGGACGCCAGGGAGCCGGGGGATCTCATTTTACAGGTGGAAGACTTGACAGTTCCCTCCAAGATACATAAAAACAACGCAGTGAAGCACGTTTCCCTGAACGTCCGGGCAGGAGAGATCGTTTGCCTGGCCGGCATCGAGGGAAACGGTCAGACAGAGTTTGTTTACGCGCTCACTGGTTTGGAAAAGCCCGCTTCCGGCCGCATTACCCTGTGCGGCCATGACATCACAAAGGCCAGCATTCGAAATCGCAGTAAATTCGGCCTGTCCCATATTCCTGAGGACCGGCATAAGCACGGTCTTGTTTTGGACTATACCCTGGAGGAGAATTTGGTGCTTCAGCGGTACTGGGAGCCGGATTTTCAGACAGCGGGCTTTATTAAGCGGGGGGCGGTCCGGCGTTATTCGGATCAGCTCATAGAGCAGTACGACGTGCGCTCTGGCCAGGGCTCCGTCACGCTGGCCCGCAGTATGTCCGGCGGCAACCAGCAGAAGGCCATTGTAGCCCGAGAAATGGATAAGGATCCGGAGCTTCTGGTGGCGGTGCAGCCGACCCGGGGCCTGGACGTTGGCGCCATCGAGTATATCCACAGGCAGCTCATCGCCCAGCGGGACGCGGGGAAAGCCGTTTTGCTGGTGTCCCTGGAACTCGATGAGGTGATGAACCTTTCCGACCGCATTCTCGTGATGTACGAGGGCGAGATTGTGGGAGAGTTTGACCCCAAGACCACCGACGTGCAGACTCTGGGCCTGTACATGGCCGGCGCAAAACGGAACGACCAAGGAGGGGTGGAGAAATGAGCAAAAGAAACAGCGGCCCCCGGCTTGGCGGCGCGAAAAGCGGAGCCGGCACCTTGGCCGCCTCCTTGCTGTGCATTCTCATCGGTCTGGTTATCGGTTTTGTGGTGCTGCTACTCCTGGCGTGGATCAGCGCCGCCCAGGGGACAGGAGACTATACCTTCGGAAGCCTGTTGAAAACCACCTGGACCACCGGCTTTTTGCCCATTTTGACCGGCGGCTTCTATTCTACCGCCAACATTCACGGTATGGGTGTGCGGGCGGAGCTGATTCAAGCCGCGCCCCTGATTATGACCGGCCTTTCCGTAGGCTTTGCATTTAAGACTGGCCTGTTTAACATCGGTGCAGCCGGCCAGTACACGCTGGGCGCCTTCGGTGCTTTATACTGCGCCCTGGTGCTGAAGCTGCCCTGGTGGGCCTGTCTGTTGGCGGCAACCCTATTCGGCGCCATCTGGGGTGCGATCCCCGGGATTTTCAAGGCGTTTTTGAACGTCAACGAGGTCATCACCTCCATCATGTTCAACTGGATCGGTCTGTATGCGGTGAACACCATGATTTACGCCGGCGGCGCCGGCGTGATGTACAATGCCAAACAGACCAAGACCTACGAGCTGCAGCAGGTGTCTCCCGGTTCCCTGATCCCCTCGTTCAACGTGAAGGTGGGCGGTGAGGATTATTTCATGAAAAATTCCGCACCCACCATAGCGATCTTCATTGCCATCGTGGTGGCCATCATTATTTGGGTAGTCATCAACAAAACCACCTTCGGCTATGAGCTCAAGGCCTGCGGCCACAACAAGGACGCGGCCCGCTATGCCGGCATCAACGAAAAGAAGAATATTGTCCTGTCCATGCTCATCGCTGGCGCGCTGGCGGGCTTTGGCGCAGGCCTATTCTATTTGTCCGGTACCAAACAATGGGAACCGCTGAATTCCAACGCCCTGCCGGCGGCGGGCTTCAACGGCATTTCCGTGGCGCTGCTGGCCGCTTCCAATCCCCTGGGCGCAATTTTCTCCGGCCTCTTTATTACCCATATCACCCTGGGCGGCGGCTTTATGGCGGCAAAGATCTTCCCCAGCGAGGTAGCCGACATCATCTCCGGCGTGGTGATTTACCTGTGTGCGTTCAGCCTGCTGTTTAAAAGCGGTATCCTCAGACTTTTCTCCCGGAGAAGGAAAGCGGTGCTGGCAGGCCCGCAGCCTGGACCGGACGCGCCAAATGAGCAAGGAAAGGAGGGGGATGCGTAATGTGGCTGCTGCTGAAATACACCCTGCTTTATGCCTGTGTTCTGATGCTGGTAGCCCTGGGCGGCATGTTCTCCGAGCGGTCTGGCGTAATTAACATCGCCCTGGAGGGCATCATGGTCATCGGCGGACTCATGGGCGTGATCATGATTAACGTTCTGAACGCCGCCGGCGTTCCCATTTGGCTGGGCATCCTCCTGACCATCGTGGCCGCGGGACTGGCGGGTCTTCTGTACTCGTCGCTTTTGGCCTTTTCCGCCATCAACCTGAAGGCGGATCAAACCATTGGCGGCACAGCCCTGAACTTGCTGGCCACGGCAGTGGCCATGGTAATCGCCAAGCGGATTAACGGCTCCGACTCCCCTAAAATCGTGTACAACGGCGCCAGCAACGCCAGCCTGAGCAACCTGAACTTCTCCTTTGAAATTGGGCCGCTGACCATCAACTGGTTTTTCGTGGTTGGGCTGTGCATCCTGGCCCTGGCCTGGTTCGTCCTGTACCGCAGCCGGTTCGGTATGCGTTTGATGGCCTGCGGGGAGCATCCCCAGGCCGCCGACTCGGTGGGCATCAACGTTTATAAGATGCGCTGGGCGGGCGTGCTGATTTCCGGCGTTCTTGGCGGAATTGGCGGCATGGCTTACATTGTGCCCGCCGTAGGGGACTGGAACTTTGAGTACGGCGTGGCTGGTATGGGCTTTTTGGCCCTGGCCGTGATGATCTTCGGCCAGTGGAAGCCACTGAATATCGCGGCGGCGGCTCTGTTCTTCGCCATTTTCCGGGCCATGGCCAATATTTTCGATTCCATTCCCCTCCTGGCCTCCCTGGGCTGGCCCAAGGAGATTTACAACATGATGCCCTTTATCGCTTCCATGTTGGTTCTGGCCTTTACCTCTAAGAAGTCCCGGGCCCCCAAGGCGGAGGGAATTCCCTATGATAAGGGTAGCCGCTGAGTTAGGCATAGAAAGAGCCATGCCCCAATAAGAAGCCTTCACGCGGCATGCACTGAAAGCGACAAAAGACGGACTGCCGGCAAAAGCCGACAGTCCGTCTCAACGTGTCAAAAAAGTCTCGCAGAGTTCGCCGCCCGCAGGCGGCGAAAAGATACAGATCATTTTCTGCCGCGACAGGTGCGTGGCAGAAAATACTGCTCAGGCTGCAAGTGTGCGAGTTGTGCGCCGCAGGTGCACAGCGCGTGCATGTAGCAGACTGCAATTCCTTTGTCGAAAAGCCCCGTAGGGGTTTTCCGACAGCCTAAAACGGACTGCCGGCAAAAGCCGACAGTCCGTCTTTTTGTAATGAGGATGGGGCGGTAATAAGGGTCCACGCCGCATGTAGAGGATAGAACGCGAAATCTGAATGCGCTGCGTGCAGTGGAAGGCTCACGTTCGATTCGGCCTTCTTTTCAGCGCCAATAGGCGGATGAGGTCCTCAAACAGGGACGTATCCTCCAAGGGAATCATCATCCATTTTCCATCGTGGTAGGTCTTAGATTCCTCGTAGATTTTCTGCACCGGAATGGTATAACGGTTTCGGTCCAGCTCAAACCTTTCCCGCTCCGCCCTTCCAAGTATTACCAAAAGGCCGATGGAGCCGCCTTTCGCGTAGAGCGCGCACAGCGTCTTGCCGCCCCGGCGGTATTTGTATTCGTAGTTCCAAGCCTTGCCGCCGGAATTCCAAAGGCGCTGCATGGAATAGCGCTCCTCAATCAGCGCGCAAAGCTCCGTCCAAACTTGATATCGCTGTGCTCCTATGAGCGCAAGAAGCTCCTTTTCGCTTGGGATTTGATCCAACATGGCTTTACCCCCAGTTAAGTTTTCTTGAGAACAGGTCGCGTTGCGAACACAGTGGAGCGGAAACGCCAATTCCATTGGCCTAATATTCCCGCAGCACCAGGTCCGTCTGGCCCGGGTTCAGGCTCAGCTCCAAACGCAGAATCCGGGGATGGGAGGCATAACGGCTGCGCACCATATTCCGAAGGGCCGTGCCGCCTCGACTTCCGTGGATTACCCGGATTCGGTAGGTGCCCGCCTTGGCCCTGCGCAGCGCAGCATCGATGGCGATCTCCGCCTGATAGACCGTGCAGCCATGCAGATCCACTTCCAGCACTGCCTCATCCATGGCCTTTTTCCAAGTACACGAACCGAGGTCCCTGATAGTCGCCCTGTTGGACCCATTGGTCCCACATGACGGCAGGGCGTACCCACAGGCCGCCCGCGCCGTACAATGCCCGGTATAATACCATCTCCTCCTGGGTCTCCGAGTGGGTGACGAGCCCCAGCACCTCATATTCCCCGCCCTTGAAGTGGCGGTACTTCCCGGGTTTGATCGCCATAACGCTTACTCCTGCCTTTCGTCGGCCCGGCTGCGGGCGGCGCTATCCTTGCAGCGCCTCAATCACGGCCGCCGGGTTTATAATTTTACCAAAGGAAAAGGTATTGCCGTTTTCGGTAAATTCGGCAACCGTTCCGGTATCCATTGCTAGCTGGACAAACTCGTCCGGTGTGATTTCGGGCTTAACCTGGCAGCACATGGCGTAGAATCCAGCCAACCAGGGCACCGCCCAGCTCAGGCCGCCTTGCGGGGCCAGCGCATATGCCTGCGCTTGATGGCAGTCGGCATAGGTCCGGGAGCCCATGGGCACCCACAGGCAGCCCTGCGGCAGATGGTTGATGTCTAGCCAGGCGGCAGGCCGGTAAGAGGCGGGGTCTTCGGGATCGGCCAAATAGTCCCGTTCCAGGCCCATCAGGTCTAGCTTACTATAACGATTGTAGGATGTAGTGATCACAAAAATATTCTGCGCCTCCGCCTGGGCAACTGCATCCTGCATCTGCTGATACCCTTTGTCGTTTCGCCCATAGCCCAGGGAGATGGAGATGACCCGGATTTTCTCACCCTCCGGGAGTTGTTCGTTAATCTCCAGGATCCGTAGGATGCTGGCTGCGACAATGGTGACGTCGAAATCAAACGAGTCATCCTGATAATGCCCGTGTGTCTCGGCAATGTAATAGAGCTTGGCACCTGGGGCGGTACCAACGGTCTTTCCTACGGCCAAACTGGCCACCGCCGGTCCATGCATCTGAGCGTCCTGTCCGGAGCAGTGAATCCGCTCATAGGACATGAGCCGGTCAGCGTACTCCTCATGTTCTAGAAGCAGGGGCTGATCTATGATGGCGATCCCAACGCCAGTTCCGTCGATCCCCCGATTGTGCAAATCCCGGATTCCCAGGCCAGGGTTTTTGCAGTGCTCCAGGGTCGCCTCCGGGTCGAAGCCCTCCGGCAGAGTCTCCGGCCAGACGGTGTCGGTGTTGAAACTGAAATTATGCCAGTTCACGCCGGTGAGGTCGGCCTTGCTCAAGTCCATGCTGCGGAAGTCGTATCCCCATATTTCATCCTCTTGAAAGCCCTCAAAGATGAAGGACCAGGAGGCAGGCAGCTCCGTCACAGCGTAGGACGGCACGCCGGTTTTGATTTGCTCCAGGTCGGCCAAAATGGTTTGATATTCGGACTCACTTGAATTCGTATGGCTGCTAAAGTCCAGATAGCTTTGGGGATCGAAAGCCGGGGGCTGGGACTCGGTAGGCGCGGTGCTGGGCGTGGTAGGTGCTGCAGTGCCCAGCGTCTCGGCAGGCGCGGTAGTATCCGGCGGCGCGGACAGGTCGACGGTGGGCGTACAGGCGGAGAGAGCAAGTATGGCGCAGAGCAAAATAATCAAAATTTTTTTCATATACGGCCCTCCATATAAACATCTTTTTTATTGATTTTCAGCACACGAAATGGCTGAAGACCCTTTATCGCGTTTTACAGGGCAACGCAGCTAACCCGCATGAAATGATTGCGGCAAGCAGGGCAAAGTGTGCACCACTTTGCCCTGCTTGCCGCTCTTAAGAACGGCTAAAAGGGAAGTACGTATTATACCAATCAGGCGTACGAAAACAGCCCTACAAACTGGAAGTTGGGGCACCTAAGGAGGATGCTCAAAATACGATGCTACAGTTTCATCCATAAAGCAGGGCGAACACCACCTCTAACATCGTTATTAACAGGGTGATAAACACCACTCAAATTACATTTCAAAGCACTATTGCCTTGAATGCCTATATTGCCGTCGCCGTGAACATATGCCGCCTTGACTTGTTTCCGGCCGGGGGAACGAAGCCACCACCACCATACGTGACCCAAATATGCTGATATCCGTCTAGAATTATTCGTATCCTTTCTTGTGAACCAATACTTATACTTACCGTTGGGTATCCGCAAATTTTCACTGCTGTCACCAAAATACTTACACACCACTTCCTCAATGCTTAACAAAAAAATTTTGTCTATCGTGTCATCGCCACCGATTGTACCAAACCATGGGTTGTCGCAATTTACAACAGCAGTTGGAATAATTTTTATTTTATCTTTTTCCGTAAAATTATTAATAAATTCACCATTTAGATATTTTCTCAATTCACAGTCTGCCCATGTGATATCGCCTGATTTATTATGATAGGCACGAAGTTCTACAATATCTTCCGTAATAATCAAAGCTGCACTATCTTCCATATCAAGCACTCGCCATTCATACTTACCAAATTCTATTTTATCCCCTGCCCGCATAAGCACCTTCCTGCATCACTTAAAAATAAATTAGCCAATGTAGCTGACAGTATGATTTTTCTTTTTCACCATTTTGCGCTACGAACAAAATATAAAGAATCTTCCGAACAAATTCCAATTTGCAGAGTACACCTTATCCGCCTAAGGCGAATAGGCTTGTTTCTTCATACTCTGAATTTTAATGTCGAACCTGCCAAGTTGTGTCATTTATTCTTATATTGTGCCCCAAACCTTTATGAAATCAGGGCGGGAATCGGGCGGGATTTTGGTTAGAACATGGCCTGTAAATATTTTACAGCACAAGCTGGAAAGAGCCGTTCAATGTCCGATTCATCAGCCTTTCCAGCCTTGTTGCCTTTGCATGAAACCGATAGTACAAACGAAAATCGACGCTATTTTTTTATTGTGTAAAGGGTTTTTGGTATAATGAGGTATAAATCAATTTGCCCGCAACCCGATGGGATTTCATCAAGCAGATCCGGTCAACCAGCATAGAAGTGCTTGGTACAGTGAGGGAAACGGGCGCCTCCGCCGCCACTTGCCTGGCAATGGTGATGTGGGGGCGGAAGGAACGCCGCTCCAGGGCAAACCCTCTGGCCCGCAGCTCATTTTGGAGCCGTTCGGCTAATTTTGTCAGGATGGGGTTGCGCTCAATGCCCACCCACCACAGCGCCTGGAAGCAGCCGGATCCTTCCAATGTCATGGAAAAGGGCCGGACGGGCGCCGCCGCCTGCATAGCTTCTTGCATTGAGGCAATGCGGTCCGTCTCCCCCAAAAAGGCCAGGGTCAGGTGCAGATTTTCCGGCTGGGTATAGCTGGCGGACCGGGTCTGCTGGCGTAGCTGCTGCATACAATCTAAAAGACTTGCCTTCACAGCGTCCGGAAACGGGATAGCGATAAAACAGCGCATGGTAAGTCCTCCGTATTGGGGTTTAGCGCAGGCAAGGCGCCGGATGCAAATGTGACCGCCTCGTTTGCGCCGCGTCAAAGTTACCGGCGGACCGCATATTCCACCGGCGTACTGGCAGGCAGTTCCAGCAGCTCCGGGTGCGCCAGCAGCTCTTTGACTAGGGAGACGGTGCCTGAATAGTAATAGCCGTCTGCAATCCGCTCGTCCAGCGTGATGCCCAATGGCAGAGCCGGATGGACGTCCACATCGCCGTCTTCCTGGTACGTTCCGGCCATGTGCTTTCTGCCGATGACCACAAAACAGGAATTGGTTCCCCAGTTGTTTAAATGGTGATAGCCGCACTCCAAATTGATGGAACCCAGATTACTCAAAAAGATTGAGGCGTAGTTGGGGTCCGTCTTCACCAGGGAATAGGGCGCAATTCCTCGCCGGTCCAGGAAAAACAAGATTTTCATAATAAGTCGCAGCACAAACCGAGGCAGCTTCACCAGCTTGTCCATAAATTCCGTAGAGTTGTCCTTCACATCGCTCCGGCGAAGCTGATGAATTTCCTCCACCAGGGATGCGTGCAGGGTGTCGATGGTGGAATCCTGGTCAAAATAGCGGAAGGCCAGGCCCTCCTCAGATTGGTCCTCAAAGCGTTTCTTGACCACAAAGGCCATGGAGAGATACTTGCGCGCATAGACCCGGTTCCCCGCGACGAACCGGTTCATTTTCGGACGCAGCACAAAGGCCTTTGCAATGGCGGCGCAGACCACATGAAAATAGGTGTATTTGTCGGTGGTCAAACCGTCATTTTTTTTGGCAAGATACGCGTCGATGGGACGCAGGTCAATCTCCAGATTGATGTAAGCCTCGTTATCCGCTCGATTGGGATAGATATACGGGGTGAACTGGGTCATGCCGGGCAGATCGTTGAGCCAATAGCCGTCTCGTCTATCTCCCCGCCGCTTCTTACGTTCTTCCAAATTTCCTCACTCCAAGCCTGGCAAAATTGCCGATTTCACCTTTATTATATCGGGCTTTGCTTCAAAAAGCAATGGCATATCTTGTACCGGAAAAACTGCCCTGCAAGAACGGGCGTTACGAAAACCGGACGTCAGGAAATTTGTGATTGCCGCGGGAAGGGAGGATGATGGCGCGGAAAATCGAGGGAAAGGCGCTGTGTGCTCCAGAGCTGTGCCATCTCCTGCAGCAACTCCGCCAAGTGTCGGCGTTTGGAAGACGGGAGCTGTGCAATGGTTAGAAGCGTCGTCAGGAGCAGTGGCAGAGGTCTTTGTCCATCTTCATTTTGGGGGTAGCACAACAGGAGCGCCGGATCTATCTCCAAATTTTCCGCCATCCGTTCAACAGTAGCCAGTCTGGGATTGCCCGCGCCCAGCAGCAGCTTGGATAGTGCGGCACGAGAGATACCCAACTGCTGCGCCAGCTCTTCCTGATTTTTGCCGCTGCCCAATTGCATCATTTTTAGAAAGGCTGCTAAATTTTGACATAAAAGCATATAAAATCCCCCTTTCTGTCACAATAGAGGAGAGTTCAAGGGAAGTACAGTCCGGAAAACTGACATGCTTACCATTTTACCGGCAAACAACAATGAGTATTAGATGTACAGGCCGCTTCGGTTGTGGTCCAAGCAAAATAGAAATTTTACCTGATGCGTCCGAAGGCTCTGGGAAAAAAATCGTCCGGTAAATAACCTTTATATACACAGTCACTCCAGTGATTGCATGGTTTTGATCGGCGACAACCTGCTTTCAATGAAATCCCAGTGCGGACGAACCGATATAACAGTCAAAATGTCAGAATACCGGCCTATGCATTCTTCCGTATTTCCACTATTGTGTGAGAAAAGGGGGGATTTCATGTTGCTAAGTCGAAGCGTGGGGGCATATATGGAAACAATTCAAAGGTACCGAGGACTGAACCAAACAAAACTTTCAAAATTTGCGGGACTACCCCACTCTACGTTGTCCAACCTGCTGCGGGGTATAGAAAATCTCGGGTTGGATACTGTGGAGCGCATTGGGGCGAACCTGAACGTGAACCCGGTTTTACTGCTGGGCTATCCCCAGGGGGAGAGGGAGTTGGAGATGCTTTGGAAGCTCCCCGGTGTGCTGGAAACCCTGGCGTCACTGCCTGCGGACAAGCGCCCGTGTCTTGTCGTTTTGATGGGGGAATTCCAGAAGCACTGGAATGAGAAAAGTTCCTAACTGAAAGGGCAAACGCGCCGCCGGACAATTTGGCGGCGCGTTTGCTTTGAAGGAGCCTCAACCTGGATGATTCCGTTTATTTCGGGCATCCGGTCAAACACGGTATCTGATGCACGCCTATGATCAAATGAACAGCGTCTGTATTATTCAAGTCGTTTATGAGAGTTTAGTCTATACATATATCTAAAAATATAATATGATAATAGAATCGGACCCCATCACGCTGGACTTTGGTTTGGTCACCCATTCTGCTGAGGAACGTAGGGAACGATCTGTTGTCGCGCTGTGGACGAGCAAAGCTCACCCTGCGGGAAGTGTATTTTGGTATACAACCTCTTGACACTGCGGTATTGTGTAGGTGAAGGGAGGTGAATTTATGCTATTATGTCACAATCTGAAAGTCTCTGTCAAGGCAGCGCAAAAGAAACTTGGGTTGGGCAACGAAGAAACGGCATGCCGCATAGGAATTTCGCGGACTACGTTGGCCGGGTTACTACGGGGCGATGGGAATCCCAGACTCAGTACCGTGGAACTGGTCGCGGAGAAGCTAGGGCTTGATCCGGTTCGCCTGTTGTGTTGGGCGCGGGACGACGCAGAACGAGAATGGATGGAGCAGACCCTGGAAATGGTCGACAAGGCTGGAGCCTTGGCTCCGGAAAAACGCGAGCGTTTCATAGAGCTCTTCCGGACGCTGGTGCAGTACAGGACGGATAAAGACTAGAATACGCAAAGGTTCATAGCGATCGCGCCACCGGTTTTATCCGACGGCGTGATCGCGCATACGATGACTGATCAAAAGCAAAGATTAGCCATCCTTTTGTAACCTAGGAAATCCTGCCCAGTGGAGGTGTACTTGTCGGCGTTGATAAAGCAGTAGATGGCAGGGTCGTAATAGTGGGACTGGAGGTAGTAGAAGCCGGTCTCCCGGTCGTAGTAGCAGCCCCGGTAGCGCAGGGGATTGCCGAAGGGTCGTAGGTGTACTGGGCCACGATGGCGCCGGACCGGTCCGCCAGAGCCACCACGTCCCCCTCCAGGTTGAGGATGTAGTAGTAGGTGACAGGGGACTTGCCCTGCTCCCGGCAGGTGATGGTATAGGGGGAGGCCCCAGCTGTAGGGGCGAGCTGCGCTCGCCCGCGGGCGTGCAAAGCACGCCCCTACAGGATGCTAACGAATACATTAAAAGACCGGTATATAAAAGCCCCCAGTTTTCCTTTATTGTTAGGAGAAAGGGGGTGATATCATGAATTTGAGTCAAAGCGTGGCAGCGTATATCAAAATGTTGCAGACTTATCACGGGCTAGATGAGGAAGAAGTTTCAAAACTGGCTGGAGTCTCCAGGTCAACCGTGTCCAATCTGCTGCAGGACAAGGGAAACCTCAGGTTGAAAACCGTGGAGACCATAGCGGCGAAGTTGGGAATGAATCCGGCCGCACTGCTGAGTTATCCGCAGGACAAGAATATGCTGAAGCTATTGCGGGATTTTCCAAAGATGTTGGAAATGCTACTGGCGTTGTCTGTGGACAAACGATTGCAGGCTGCTGAACTTCTAAGCGAGCTTGTCCAACTCTGGAACGAGCGCATGCCCTAACGATAACTACATGTGTGACCTTGGCAGGCGCGCCGCCGGAAGCCCGGCGGCGCGCGCGTGGAAAGAATGAACGACTAGTAGCGCTTTACATAATACTTTCATCCTGTGAATTATCACTACTGCCATAATAGTATGGATCAATTGATATGTCTGCGTTCATCATGTGGATTTTCCTCATATTTTCTCCCGAGAAAAGTAGCGCTGGAAAGGTTTCATATACACAAAGTGCTATATCAATCATAGCCTTTCCTTGAAATTCGTTTATGATTTCGCAAATTTGTGGTATGTACACGTCAATTTTGGAAAACATTTCTGTTAACGCATCATCAATATCCCAGTATTGCTTATAATATACACGAGCAAAATTAATATATGAAAAACCAATCATTAGTGGATCTCGTCGACAGACCACCGGACCGATGGACAAATTCATAATAGATTTCCTCGCTAGTTCAATTTTTTTGTTATCAAAATAAATTGCAATTTCACAAAATATCTCAGGCGTTTTTCCGATTTCGACGTTCTCCATAACTTCCTCCATAGCTACTTTGTATACATAATTTTTAGGTCTGTAAAATAGTAACCTGTCTCTACCCAAGTTTTCTTATTCCCAAGCCAAAGTACACCTTGGTTTGCTGTATCTTTGTAAATATTAAACTTGGAAATATTTGCTTTACCGACAAAGTCTTCTTTAAATTGGTGCACATCAAATTCAGTTAACTCACTTTCCTTAACCTGTTTCGGTGAGGTAGGAACGTCACTGCACTTATTATGTACCAGGACGCCGGAAGCGGAGACGAAGTAGGTATGGAAATCCTCGACCTCAAGGTTAAAGACCAGGACGGGGGTCTCCAGTAGTTCCTGCTGCACCTGTTCCACCACTACGAATTCACCGTTGACTAGAACCAGGATATCCCCAGCGCTGAGACGGCAGGCCTCCGTCCAGCCCTGGACCGGCGAGTAGAACGGGTGTCCCGGGGTGCAGATAATTTCTTCCCCCTGTACGGTCACATGGATTAATTCCTCCGTCTCGCTGACAAAGGTCCGGACCACCCGTTTGAGCGCCGCCTCTCCGGTATCCGGGTCCGCAGCCCAAACCAGGTCCCCCGGGGCAATCTCCTCAATGGGAACCGGCCCCGCCTTGGTACGAACCAGAGTACCCGCGATAAAGCATTGGCACTGGGCCTTGTTGAGTTCCCGCCCGTATTCCAAGCCGGTCAAGGCTCCGACTGTAGTACTAAACAGAGCGGCTTCCCCGTGCCTCTCAAAATCGCTCAGGGAGTTGGAGTCGCACATGGCGTCCACGGCCGCAACAGCTAGTCCTACCGATGAGCCAATAAAGGCCCCTGCGGCCAGCGTGGCGGCAGTGGTGGCCGCCGCCGCCCCGTTTGCCACAGTTGTTACCGCTACTACAATGGCTGCAGCACAGCCGGTTGTAGGGGCGAGCTGCGCTCGCCCGCGGGCGTGCAAAGCACGCCCCTACAGGATGCTAACGAATACATTAAAAGACCGGTATATAAAAGCCCCCAGTTTTCCTTTATTGTTAGGAGAAAGGGGGTGATATCATGAATTTGAGTCAAAGTGTGGCAGCGTATATTAAAATGTTGCAGGCTTATCACGGGCTAGATGAGGAAGAAGTTTCGAAACTGATTGGAGTCTCCAGGTCAACCGTGTCCAATCTGCTGCAGGACAAGGGGAACCTCAGGTTGAAAACCGTGGAGACCGTGGCGGCGAATTTGGGAATGAATCCGGTCGCACTGCTGGGGTATCCATCGGTTGAGAAAACATGGAAGCTGTTGCTAGAACTTCCAGAAGTTTTGGCGGCTCTGCTGGCGATGCCCGTAGATAAACGGGTGCGGTTTATGGAATTGCTGAACGAGCTTGTCCAACTCTGGAACGAGCGCATGCCCTAACGATAACTACATGTGAGACCTTGGCGGGCGCGCCGCCGGAAGCCCGGCGGCGCGCTCTTGTTTAACCGGTACTATGGCGCGTCCTGGAGGCGAAGCTTTCTCTTCACGGCTTGGTAGGTTAGTTTCCGTTTCTCCTCCAGTTCGCGCTTCAGGGTAACGTACCCCTTTTCAGAAAGCTTCTCCTGAAGTTGAGTATAATACGCAATGGAATCCTGAACGCTCTGCCTGAAAGATTCTGTAATCTCGATTTCTGGGTATGATTCTTTTATGGTCTGTTCCGCGGTCGCGTTTTTTTCTATTTCCCTTGGAATTTTTACATCCCGGTACCAATTGCACTCATCTACCTTGTCTAAATACACACACTCAGACAGATATCGTTGATAAACACCAAGATCCCGCATACATATTGGGTCGTCTGGACGACGCTTGCATTCTGCCATACGCTTTTCCTTCTGCCGTACATATTGTTCCGCGCAGGTGCGCACATCCACGATGGGGTCCAGAATGGGGAAAACCTTTTCCTCCAAGAGACAGTCTAAGTAGTATACCGTGGTTCGGTAATATCGTGGTAGAAAAGGTGCAGTCATGGAAAATAGCCAACCTTGACGCATATATTTCTCTGTTAGGGCTTTAATCTCTGCTCTATCAACCATATCAAAATAGCTTTCCTCTGCAACCCAAATTATAGTCGGACAGTATGATAGTATACTTGTCGTTAAATTAAACCAGTGCTCTTTGTTACTCTTAGAATAGGGCAAAAACTCTCCCATAAATAGGGGATAATAAGCAACTTCCGCAACGAAACCGTCCCGAGAAATGATCCCGGGTTCCGTAATAAAACCAAGTAATACCTCCTTGTTCATGACTTTATACCACTGGCAAGGCCTCCGGGGGTGCGGGATAAAGCCCCGCTGCCGAAGTCTGTCCCCAAAGTGCTGATCCAAAAACTGCCCCAGTTCTTGATGTGACAGCATCATATATCACCTCTTTTAATTATTTGTTCACCTTGGCTGCTGCACGTTAATTCCACCCCAGCCAAAGCCTAAATTGGGGCCGCCAATCACAACACCGCCACCAAGTGCTAAGCCACCGGCTAAACCAACAGTTGCTATTCCGATAACGGTCTTAGTGGCCCTCGCTTTGGCTATTCTTTCCTGTTCCTGGATAATTGAGTATTCCAAGGCGCATGACGGCTGTGATTGTTTTTTTAAAACATTAAAATCATAGAGAATAACTCCTTTTTCCGGTGTCCAGTAAGTTATTTGGATGGAGTATAAGTCTCCGCCAAATGAATAGGGAATTTCAAAACTCCTATAAAATCTAAAGGCTTCTCCGAGTCCGCGTACTGTTTGATTTTTATTGTCTCGAAGAGTTGCCCCGACATAACTTAAGGCTTGTGCTTGTGCGTAGGCAGAGGCTTTCCCACAGGATTTAACTTCCCAAACAGTTTGAGTTTCAGGGTCATAAACATCCATACGACCATAGCCACCACTATTCCAATCTACAGTTACTTCTGTCTTCATTATCGAATTGAAAGTCTTGATGTCTAATTCTACCGCACGATGGACAAGGCCCCAATCATGTGTCATTGCCATAATCCACCACTTATTGGAGCCTCCAAAGTCTGCGAAGTTGATCGGGTCATTGTCACAGTAGGCAAACATATTGTTGCCGATAAACCCACTTCCGGTGGAGGCGAAGGAATCTGCATTGATAAAGCGGCAGATGGCGGGGTCGTAATAGCGGGACTGGAGGTAGTAGAAGCCGGTCTCCCGGTCGTAGTAGTAGCCCCGGTAGCGCAGGGGGTTGCGGTTGGCGATGTGGCCGGGGTCGCTTTCCACCGGGCGGTTGGAGCCGTCTTCAACGGTCAGGGGCTTGCCGAAGGGGTCGTAGGTGTACTGGGCCACGATGGCGCCGGACCGGTCCGCCAGAGCCACCACGTCCCCCTCCAGGTTGAGGATGTAGTAGTAGGTGACAGGGGACTTGCCCTGCTCCCGGCAGGTGATGGTATAGGGGGAGGCCCCAGCTGTAGGGGCGAGCTGCGCTCGCCCGCGGGCGTGCAAAGCACGCCCCTACAGGATGCTAACGAATACATTAAAAGGCCGGTATATAAAAGCCCCCAGTTTTCCTTTATTGTTAGGAGAAAGGGGGGTGATATCATGAATTTGAGTCAAAGTGTGGCAGCGTATGTCAGTATGATGATAGCATACCGAGGATTGAACGAGGTGGCAATCTCAAAACTGGTTGGGGTTTCCAGGACGACGGTTTCTAATTTACTGGGTGAAAAGGCAAATTTGGAGTTAAAAACCGTGGAGACCGTGGCGGCGAATTTGGGAATGAATCCGGCCGCACTGCTGAGTTATCCGCAGGACAAGAATATGCTGAAGCTATTGCGGGATTTTCCAAAGATGTTGGAAATGCTACTGGCGTTGTCTGTGGACAAACGGTTGCAGGCTGCGGTACTGCTCAACGAGCTTGTCCATTTTTGGGACAAACACATGCCCGAGCGAAGACCATATTAGGATTTTGGCGGTCGCGCCGCCGGGTACCCGGCGGCGTGATTGTCTTCCTGCATCGTTTTATTTGTCGCTTGTATCTTTTTCTGCTTGTGTTTTCCACTCTGTAGGATAATCCGCCTCCATAATGTGCCCAATTCTGGTATCTGTCGAGGAAGCGTCTACAATTTCCTTATCACGTACGATAAGCGTACCGTCATCTAGTTGATCGTAAGAAACCCGAAGTAACTTTCCCAATTGTACAATGCTATAGGAGCAAAGTTCACCATTCTCCTCCGTTTTAAATTCTGCCCAAGGGTCAATGGATCCTATATAAGCGACTTCACCTGGCTCAAGATCAGGCAGCATTGGATCGGGCCAGGTACGTCCGAGATAATAAGGGCAGATAATTTGCCATACACCGCTTTCAGTCCGTTCCCAGAACACATAAAAGAAGCCGCCTTCTTTTGTTTCATAAATCGAGTAACAAGTATTGTTATTTTTTCGAAACAAACGTGTTTTATAAGTCGAATCAAAATCATCACTTGTCCAAACTTCGCCCTTATGAGAACGAAAGTAGCCTTCCAGATTTTCTAAATGATAAGTATATAGAGATAAATATCCTGAAACAGAAAATGTCGCGGACTCAGTAAGCCATACAGATTGGTACTCCGCCTCGGGAAGATTAATTGTAAAGTCTCCTTCATCTATAAATATTACAGGAGAATTATCATCAGCACCATCTAGTGCAAAGGATATAATTCTATGATCTGTTGTAATATAGAGATGCCGATATCCAAAGTTGGCCGAGCCGGTAGCAAAGCTCTCTCCGTAGGCCTTCACAACCTTTGTGTAGGGTTCGCCTAAGAAATCTGTTGCGCGAAATGACCCAAACTCAATGGGCGTAAAATTTTCACATCGAAGAAGGTTCCATTCGCGATCATATACCGCTGCTTTCGTCACAATATTTCTTTGCTTGAAGGGCAAGAGTAAATATCCGTCCTCCATCTCATAGGTACGAATCTGAGAAGTGATCGGTTGACGGCGCAAAGTATACTGCTGGTCTATCTCATCGACAGTAAGATCGCAATAATTTATGGTATTTGGGTCAGTTTGGACAGACGTTGCAGGAATGGTAATGTCCAAGTTATTGAAAGCCCCGGTGCTTTCTTTCGGTTCCAAAACTCTATTCGTGCATCCGGATAAAACAAGAAGGACACATAAGAGCAGGACGATTTTTTGAAACCCATAGTCCAACCTCCAATAGTTTTAATATGTTGTGCTAATAGGCCATCATCATGGCGGGACGCCCTCCGCCGCTGTATTTTCTATGCACCACTAGACAAACGATTGCAGGCTGCTGAACTTCTAAGCGAGCTTGTCCAACTCTGGAACGAGCGCATGCCCTAACGATAACTACATGTGTGACCTTGGCAGGCGCGCCGCCGGAAGCCCGGCGGCGCGCTCTTGCTTGAACCGGTATTATGGCGCGTCCTGGAGGCGAAGCTTTCTCTTCACGGCTTGGTAGGTTAGTTTCCGTTTCTCCTCCAGTTCGCGCTTCAGGGTAACGTACCCCTTTTCAGAAAGCTTCTCCTGAAGTTGAGTATAATACGCAATGGAATCCTGAACGCTCTGCCTGAAAGATTCTGTAATCTCGATTTCTGGGTATGATTCTTTTATGGTCTGTTCCGCGGTCGCGTTTTTTTCTATTTCCCTTGGAATTTTTACATCCCGGTACCAATTGCACTCATCTACCTTGTCTAAATACACACACTCAGACAGATATCGTTGATAAACACCAAGATCCCGCATACATATTGGGTCGTCTGGACGACGCTTGCATTCTGCCATACGCTTTTCCTTCTGCCGTACATATTGTTCCGCGCAGGTGCGCACATCCACGATGGGGTCCAGAATGGGGAAAACCTTTTCCTCCAAGAGACAGTCTAAGTAGTATACCGTGGTCCGGTAATACATGGGGTGCAATGGAGAACCGTGGAAAGACAGCCACCCTTGGCGCATACATGCTTCAAGAGATTCTTTAAATTCAGTTGTATAGCCTTGATAGGATTCTTCCGCCAACCAAAGTTTTGAGGGACAGTACCCTAAAATGTCTGTAGTTAGTTCATACCAGTATTCTTTGTTACTCTTAGAATAGGGCAAGAACTCTCCCATGAACAGGGGATAATAAGCAACCTCCGCGTCAAACCCATCTTTGGCGGTAATTCCGGGCTCCGTAATAAAGCCCAACAATACCTCCTGGTTGACGACCTTATACCACTGGCAAGGCCTCCGGGGGTGCGGGATAAAGCCCCTCTGTCGGAGCCTGTCCCCAAAGTGCTGATCCAAAAACTGACCTAGTTCTTGATGCGTTAACATAAACTATTCTCCTTTGCTTTTTTGTGTTACCGGAGCTGCTGGACCATTTGGCCGCCCCAACCAAAGCCTAAATTGGGGCCGCCAATCACAACACCGCCACCTCCCCCGAACGCTAAGGCGCCGGCTACCCCAACGGAAGCAATTCCTTCAGCCACTCCCGCCGCTTGGGCCTGGGTCCTTCGTACTTGCTCTTTAATTAAAGAATAATTCTTAACGTAAAACGGCTGCTTCTCTGTCCTCTTTATCTCAAAACTGTACAGGATTACGCCCATCTGTGGTGTTTCATAGGTGACTTCGATGGCATATGATGTTGAGCCAAGGGTGATGGGAATGCTCAATGAACCGGTAAACCGGCCTACTATACCAAGCCCCTGTACCTTTTGCTTGGAATCACTGCGAAGGGTTGAACCAACATAGCCCGATGCCTGCTTGCTTGCTTTAGCTGCGCCGGCACCAGTGGTTTTTAACTCCCAAACGGTATGGGTATCCGGATCGTAAACATCCATGCGGCCATAGCCTTTTTTATCCCAGTCTACGGTGACTTCGGTCAAAATCCCTTGATTGAGAGTTCTTATATTTTTAATGACCTCTCTGTGTACAAGACCCCAGTCGTGCGTTATCGCCATAATCCACCATTCATTGGTGCCGCCAAAGTCCGCGAAGTTAATTGGGTCGTTATGACAATAAGCAAACATATTGCAGCCTATAAAGCTTATACCAGTGGCTGCATAGGCGTCGGCATTGATAAAGCGGCAGATTGCGGGATCGTAATAGCGGGACTGGAGGTAGTAGAGGCCGGTCTCCCGGTCGTAGTAGTAGCCCCGGTAGCGCAGGGGGTTGCGGTTGGCGATGTGGCCGGGGTCGCTTTCCACCGGGCGGTTGGAGCCGTCTTCAACGGTCAGGGGCTTGCCGAAGGGGTCGTAGGTGTACTGGGCCACGATGGCGCCGGACCGGTCCGCCAGAGCCACCACGTCCCCCTCCAGGTTGAGGATGTAGTAGTAGGTGACAGGGGACTTGCCCTGCTCCCGGCAGGTGATGGTATAGGGGGAGGCCCCCACATAAGCAAAGTCCAGAATCAGGGTCTTGCCCCCGGTGGTGACGGTCTCCCGGAGCAGCAGGCCGCTGGCGTACAGGTACTCGTGGACCTCCTGAGTTATGCCGCTGGAGCGGAGACTATATGGCGAGGTGGGAATGGTGGGCTCCGGGATCTCCCCATCGCCCGGCAAGAAACCGGAATGAATGGTCTCGTCGGGAACGAAGCCGGATCCCCCGCCGGATCCCGGATTTGTGGGCTTTGTAGGTGGGTCCGTGGGCTTCACAGGCGGGTCCGTGGGCTTTGTAGGGGGCTGTGTGGGCTTCACCGGCGGGTCTGTGGGCTTGGTGGGCGGCTCGGAGGGTTCTGTGGGCTCCGTGGCTTCCACCTCCGCGGCGGCCACGGTCTTGCTCCGCCGCAGGCCGTTCTGGTCATAGGTGAAGGACAGGCCGTATTCCCAGCCTCCCGCGGTCCCCGCCGCGGACGCCAGGTTCCGCTCCTGGGCCCAGGCCAGGTCCCAGCGGGCGCCGTTGTAGTAGCTCACCGGGTTGCCGCTCTTTACGGTCCCCGTCACCGCGCCAGTGGACGGGCTGTAGCTCTGGCCCTCGTAGGCGATCTTTTCTCCGTTGAAGGCGGTGAGCAGGTCCTTCCAGCTGCTGTTCGCGTAGGAATAGGTGTTGGTGACCTTCCCGCCGCCGCTGTATACGTGCCAGGTACTGGTTTGCAGCAGATTGCCTGCCGTGTCGTACTGGTAGTTGTAGGTGTTGTCGTCGTACATGGTGTACGCGCCCAGCAGCTGGCCCTGGCTGTCATACCGGAATTCCCCGGCGGCGGCGCCGTTGCGGCTGATGGTGGCGATGTTGCCGCTGTCGTTGTAGGTATAGCCGAAGGAGAGGGCCTTGCTCAGCCCCATGTAGCGCAGCAGGGAGACCTGGGCGGAGCTCTGGCTGCCGGAACGGGTCCGGTAGGCGTAGCCCTTGGTGTAGGCCGGGGTCTGGAGGCTGCTCAGGCGCTTGATGCCGTCGTAGTCGTAGGACAGGGGGTCTCCGTTGGCCGCGGTCATGTCCGACAGGCTCCCGTCTTTGTCGTTGTAGGTGAAGGACTCGGAGAAGGCGTCGGCTCCGATCTGATAGCTCTGCTTGGTCAGGCGGTTTTCCGTGTCGTACTGGTGCTCCGTCCGCAGCAGCGCCTTCTCGCCGTCTTCCAGGCGGCTGCGGATCATGCGGCCCAGGCTGTCGTACTCATAGGCGTACAAGCCCTTGACGCGCCCGTAGGCGTCCAACTGCAGGCTCCGGCTAACATTGCCGTTGCCGTCATAAAAGTACGCCACGCTTTGCGTGAGGCCGCCACCGGCAGCGTAATGGCTGGCGGTGGTGACCCGGCCGAACCGGTCGTAGCGATAGGCCACCGAGCTGCCGTTGCCATATGTCGTCCGTTCCAGCTCGCCGTTTTCTCCCGCATACTCGTAGGCTGCCAGGCGGATTCCGACGTTCCACATAGTCGGGGTGGCGTCGCTGGTGCTGCCGGTACCCTGGACCCGGATCTCCTTGGTGTTGCCCCAAGGGTCCAGGGTCATGGCGTACCGCTGCCACACAACGGACCCATCCCGATACGCCTTCCGGCTCACGCTGGAAAGCGAGCCTTTGGTGTAGCCGTAGCCCAGATATACCGTATTCCGGATGTAGGCGCTGCTGGCCCGGTCCGAATTGCTCAGGTAGGTGTGGTTGGTGGTGACGGTCTCGCCCTTGCTCTGGTTCAAAACGGTGGTCTCGCTGCTCAAAAGGCCTGTCGGGAAATAGGAGGTCTGCTGGCGCAGCCCGTTGGCGTCGGTGACCTGGCTCACAAAGTTGCCGTCTTTGGTGTATTGTGCTTCCGTCTTGAGGTAATCTCCAGTGCTACCCTTGCGCAGGGTGGTGGAGGTGGCGTTGCCCGCCTCGTCGTAGGTGGCAGACACCGACACTCCGTCGTTGGTGGCCTTAGTCCGGTTGTGGGACCCGTCGTACTCGTAAGTATAGGTCCCGTAGCCCCCGGACACGAACTCCTTCAGGTCCGCGCCCTGGTATTTATAGGTGTTTTCACTGCCCGAAGCATCTCGCACGGATTCCAGCTTGCCGTCAGCATTGTAAGAGTAGGTTTGGGCCGGCTCCTGCACCAGGCTGATGTCGTCGAATCGGGCGATATTGGCATTGTAGTCGTAGGCCGCGGAGATCGTGATGGAGGCCACGGTCTTTCCCACCTGCTTGGGTACCACAAAGCCGGAAGCATACTGCCAGTCGGTGTACAGCTCGTCGAAGGGGATGTACTGGTATTCCGGGGCTATGCCGCTGCCCGCATAGGTCACCTTGGCGATGAGACCGAAAAACCGCTGGTTTCCCTGGTTGTCGCCGGTCATCTCAGAGGGCGCGGCGCAGTCGGGAACCGAGTTGGCCCAGCCCCAGCCGGAGAGGATGAAGGTGGTATCGGAGCTGCAGTTCACGGCAATGGTCTGGCTGGCCCGGCGCTTCTCCAGCACGCTGCCAATGGCGTACAGGCTGTAGCCCTGCTTGGCGCCGTCCTTGCCGGGGCAGACCTTGCTGGCGTCGTAGCTCCAATAGGAAGCGTCCAGGGAGCGGTCGGCGCCGGACTCGTTCCACAGCTCAAAGGAGCCCAGCTGCACCAGATTGGCTGTGGAGGCCCCGGTTCCGCTGTCTCCCGTGGGCTGCCGCTCCAGCTGTAAATCGTCGCAGGCGGCATAGGCGCCAGCGTTGCGCAGGGTGACGCCCACCCGATACCAGCCCGTGGAGGACGGCGTATAGGAGACCTCCAACCGGGTCCAGCCGCCGGAAACCTCTTTGGAGGTATTATAATCCACAACCTGGCTGCTGGCAAGGGCGCCGCCGCCAGTCGTGGCAAAATACAGCGACATACCCCCATCCTTTCCGAACCGGGTCACGGTGGCCGTGTTCACATACGCGGAGAGGGTGTAGCGGACGCCCGCGCGCAGGTAGGCTTTTTGGTACTCCGTCACGTAAGGGCTTCTGCTGGTGTCGGACACCAGGTCCGCGGACAGGTACAGCTTCATGAGATACCCGCCGGTACGGGGCTTCACGCAAACCCCGGTGTAGCTGGAGACGTCGGACTTAAAAGCCACGTTGGCCTTGGAGGTGCTGGGATCCGAGGCCAGCATCTGCCAGGCGTAGCTGCTGGTGTTGCTGCGCTCTAAGCCGCTGTTGTTCAAAAGATTTGTGGCGGCCGCACCCATGGCTCCCGCGCCGGTGAGCCGGTTGTTCCGCTTGGAGGTACCCTGGTTGGTGGTATAGGCGCTGGCCGAGACACCCAGTACCTGGGCCTTGCTGGAGTCCAGGTTGGCCACGTTCACCGTGCGCCCGGTGTGGTCGAAGGTGTAGCGGACCACGGTATCGTCGACGGTGTCCCGGGTTTGGTCCGGTCCGTAGAACCGGTACTCCTTCTGATTGGTGCTGAACACCCAGCAGTGCCAGGCGTTTCCCGTGACTGCCACGCCGTTCAGGGTGGCGGCGGTGAACTCGCTGACCTTCCAGATGGATTTTAGCCCCACAAAGCCCCGGTAGGTGAAGCTCAGACCGTACTGGGCCTCGGCGTCATAGGCCTTGCTCAGGTTTCCGTCGCTGTCATAGGCATACTGCGCTTTCGTTCCGTCTGCAAACGCAATGGCGGTCAGGCGCTTGGCCCCGCCTATGGAGGTGTAGCTGTAGGTGGTGGTCCGGCTTGCAGCGTCGGTGACGCTGGACAGATACCCGCCGCTGTAGGACAGAGTGTAGAGCGTCTTCACCACGTCTGCAGCGCTTCCGTTGTCGTTGATCTGAATGACCTTGGTCACCTGGTTGGCCTGGCCCGACTTGGGCTTCCAGGCGGTAGAACCCGCAGCGTAGCTCTGTCCGTTGTAGAGCAGATAGACTGCGTTTCCGTTGGCGTCCCCCAGCTTCACCAGATACCCGTTGTAAAATTCCTTATAATTGTTGGATTGGTCCTTCAGGGTGATGGTGGAGCCGCTGAACTCCAGGTGCAGGCCCAGGCCCTCGTCGTCCTCAAACTGCCCCGCGGAGGTGTTTTTTCGGAAGTAGTGCTCGGAACCGTCGCCGTCGTTGTAGGCGTAATACTGCTCCGAATAGCTGGGCGTCGAGACGGTGAGCGGGACGATGCTCTCCTGAATGGACAGCTTCCAGCCCGCGCCGGAACGCATGGTGGTGTAGTTCGCCGTGTGGATGCCGTTGGCGGCGGTGCTGACAAAGTCCGTGTTCCGGTTGGCGGAGTTAAAGTAGTGGGTCAGGCCGAAGGGCAGGGTGTTGCTGGCTATGGACACCGGCGTGTTGGCCAGGGTGAGCTGGCCGGTGTAGTCGGCGATGTACCCGGTCCCGGCCCGGGCGGCGGAGACGGTCTGATAAGTGAATCGATCCTCCACTCCCACATTGTTACGGTAGTAAACGCACAGGTAGGGCATGTATTGGCCGGTATAGGTGTGCATGGCCACCTGGGCGCAGCGGCTACTGGTCATGGCTTCGGCGGTGTCCATGGCAAGGACCCGGTGCGCCTTATCCTCGTCGCTGAGGCTGTCGTTGCCCAGGTTCTCGTACCATTTCGCCACCACCCGGGAGAGGTCCCAGGAGACATAGCGATTGTTCGTGCCGGCGGAAAGGGTGCGGTATTCCAAGACCTCCGGTTCATAGTTGGGCATCGTCTTGTGGGTAATCCCTCGGACCCAGCTGGCGTAGCTCTCGTCCCGTGGCTTGTTTTCTGTAACTTCATGGAGCTGAGCATGGACTTGGCTCATTCCGACGGAAGACCAGCCGAACACATACAGGCTCAAAGAGGCGCTGGCCATGGTGCAGTTGGCTGGGATATCCGGAAGCCGTCCGAAGGAAAAAAGACAGCGCATCTGCCCTACCGGGACCCCGTGATATTGCCCGTTCCCATAGCCAAAGTAGAGATTGGAACCGTTAGAGGGTTCGTTGGGTAGACCGGAACGGGTGAAGCCTGAGACGATATCCGAATCGCCCCGGCCGGAAAACAGAACCAGGGTGGGGTCCACGGAGACCGGAAAGGCCCGCCCGGGCGCTTCAATCCAGTCCGCATCCGCGTCCACCTCCAGAACATAGCAGTCTGGCTCCATTTCCCAGAGGCCATAATGCACCTCATAAGAGACGTTTCCCTCGCTGTCAAACATGTAGGGTGTGGGAATTTCATAGACAGGTGTCTCATGTGCGTCATAGAAGACCACGCGTTCGTCCTCCTGCGCGGCGTGCAGACCGGATACCCGCAGGGTAAAGGCGTAGTGATACCGATTCTGGGGCCCATGAATCAAGATGGTCTCCTTGACCTGGCTGCCGCTGTTGTCATACCGCAGGTCGACCCCGGGGTATACGCCCTCGTACTGGACGGCGGAGTAAAATTTGTCCGGCTGAAGCTGCTCCTCCAGGGACCTGGCCTTGCCGTCAAAATCCCAGGAGCGCATGGAGTCCTCGGGGCTGGGATTGGTCACAACAGCGGGGATGCCGGATGCAGGCGTGGGCCCCGCTTCCGGTTCTGTATTTGGTTCCCCTTGCGGCGCCGGATCCGGCGCCGCCGGGGGAGCGGAAGGCGCCTCGTCGGGCTCCGGCTCTGCGGTGGGCGGCTCGGATGCGTCGGTGGATGGCTCGTTATCCGCCGGTTCGCTTGCCGCATCGGCCGGGACTTCCGGTTCCGCCGGCTCGTTTAACAGACCGGCCGGCGCGTCCAAGTCCTCTTCCCCATCCTGGGAGGGAGTCGTTGGGCTGGGCGCCTCGGCACCTTCCGGCGGGGCGCCTGCCTCCCCGGCGGCGGACGGGTCATCTGCCGGCTGGTTCTGCACCACCGCGTCCCCACTGCCAGGGGAAAGGATGGAATTCAGGTCGACAGGGGATACGCTGATGCTGCAATCCCCGTAGGAGGCAGTGAACAGGGGCTCCCCCTGGTTGAGGGTGGCGGCGTAGGCCTTGCTTTCCAGGCCGTTTTCCGCCACATACGCTCCCTGGTTGAGGGTGAGGGTGTTGTCAATATCCTGCCACTGGCCGTCGGAATCGGCGTAGTGGACGGGCGAATCGTATGCCACAGCGGCAAAGCTGCCGTCGGAGAGGCGAAAATGCTTCTGCGATTCCGTGCGCAGGGCCTCCACCTCGCCCAGAATGTGCAGCGGTTCGCTCTGGTCGTCGGCAGTGCCTGACTGCGTCTGTTCCGGGTCAAGTACCGCCGGGCTGTCGGTGGGCGTATCCTGTTCGCCTGCCGCCCAGGCGCCGGGGGGGAGGAGCTCAAAGAGCACGATGGCCGAAAGGCAGCAGGATAAAAGCCGGGTTTTCCAGGATTGCTTCATGTGGATTCTTCCTTTCTCTCTAACATAATTCCATGTGGCTTGGGATTTGTGCAGGGCGTCAACTGGAGCTGCGCTGCATTATGGCTGCGCCGCTGGACTCTGTGAAAGCCCCTATCTTATAAGTGTCTACGGGACGCTATATCGTGACAGTTTACACTGCAAAATTTTTATCCAATATTTTGTACAATTTACCGAAATATGGGATTCTATAAATGAAACAGGGCATCGCCAAGATCGCAGCGCGGCAGCTGCTGCGGATAAAGCGGCATTGCGCCGCTTGCCAGGTTGTGGTAAAATGAAAACAAGCCCGCGGGAGAATGCTCCGGCGGACCCAAAGGAGACGGTGCCAATTATGCAGAATATCGCGCAGCTTTTGGCCCAGGAATTGGGCCAAAAGGAACAATATGTGGAAAACGTCATTGCCCTGCTGGACGCGGGCAATACCATTCCGTTCATTGCCCGCTACCGGAAGGAGCAGCACGGGGCTATGGATGACACGGTCCTGCGGAATCTGGAGACCAGGCTGCATGCCCAGCGAAACCTCCAGGCCCGGCGGAATGAGGTAAAAGCGGCCATTGAAGGCCAGGGAAAGCTGACCCCGGAGCTGGAAGCCGCCATCGACGCAGCCGCCACCCAGGCGGAGGTGGAGGACTTGTACCGGCCCTACAAGCAAAAACGCAGGACCAGGGCCACAATTGCCCGGGAGAAGGGACTGGAGCCCCTGGCAGAGATCATTTTTCAGCAGGACGTCCGGGACCCGGAACTACTGGCGAAAAGTTATGTCAACCACGAGCTGGGAGTGGAGACGGCGGCGGAGGCCCTGTCCGGCGCGTCGGATATCGTGGCCGAGTGGATTGCGGACGACCCCGCCATTCGGAAGGAGCTCCGGTTTCTCATGAGCAGGCAGGCCATTCTGACGGCCCGGGCCGCAGACCCGGACCGGGACAGCGTCTACCGGCTGTATTACGCCTTTTCCGTCCCCGTGGCCAAGCTCCAGGACCACCAGATTCTGGCGCTGAACCGGGGAGAAAAGGAAGAGCTTCTCAAAATCTCTCTGTCCCTGCCGGTCGGAGAGGGCAAGGCGCTGGTGTGCCGGCGGGCATTGAAGCCAGGAGGTCTCGGCAGCCCCCTGGTGCGCGCTGCCGCCGAGGACGCCTATGACCGGCTCATTGAGCCCGCCGCCCAGCGGGAGCTGCGGAGCGACCTGACGGAACGGGCGCAGGAGGGCGCCATGGCCAATTTTGCTCTGAACCTCAAGCCGCTTTTGCTGCAGCCTCCGGTGAAGGGAGCGGTTACCATGGGCCTGGACCCCGGCTACCGCAACGGCTGTAAAGTGGCGGTGGTGGACGGAACCGGCCGGGTGCTGGACACCGCTGTGGTTTTTCCTACCCTGTCGGAACACAAACGCCAGGAGGCGATGCAGACGCTGGAAGGGCTGATTGCCCGGCACGGGGTCCGGCATATCGCCATTGGCAACGGCACGGCCTCCCGGGAGACCGAGACCATGACGGCGGAGCTGCTGCGGCGGACGCCGGGGGTTCAATACATGGTGGTCAGCGAAGCCGGCGCCTCCGTGTATTCGGCCTCCTCCCTGGCTGCGGAGGAGATGCCCGCGCTGGATGTCAACCTTCGGTCCGCTGTCTCCATCGCCCGGCGGCTCCAGGATCCCCTGGCGGAGCTGGTGAAAATCGACCCCAAGGCCATCGGGGTGGGCCAGTATCAGCATGATATGCCCCAAAAACGGCTGGGCGAAGCGCTGGAGGCCGTGGTGGAGGACTGCGTGAACAGCGTGGGCGTGGATGTGAACACCGCTTCCCCCAGCCTTTTGCGGCAGGTAGCGGGTCTGAACGCCGCCACAGCGAAAAACCTGGTGGCTTACCGGGAGGAGCACGGCCCCTTCACCAGCCGGGCGCAACTCCGGAAGATTCCTAAGCTGGGACCCAAGGCCTTCCAGCAGTGCGCCGGCTTCCTCCGGGTACCGCAGAGCGGGGAACTGCTGGACCGCACCGGGGTCCATCCGGAGACTTACGCCGGAGCGGAGGCTCTGCTTGCCCTGTGTGGCATAGACAAGCAGAAGGCCGCGGACGGATTGCCCCGGCTGCCCCAGCAGGTGGAGCGCCTGGGATGGGACTGGACGGCGGCGCAGTGCGGGGTGGGACTGCCCACCCTGCGGGACATGGTGCGGGAGCTGCAAAAGCCCGGCCGGGATCCCCGGGAGGAGTTGCCCGCTCCTCTGCTCCGGACGGATGTCATGGAGCTTAAGGATCTGAAGCCCGGCATGGTTTTGCAAGGCACCGTGCGCAACGTGGTGGATTTCGGTGTGTTTGTGGATCTGGGGGTGCATCAGGACGGTCTGGTGCATATCTCCCAGGTGTGCGATCGGTATATCCGGCATCCTTCTGAGGTGGTGCAGGTGGGAGATGTGGTGCAGGTTACGGTGCTGGAGGTAGACGAAAAGCGAAAACGAATCAGCCTGTCCATGAAGGATCTGCCGACCTAGGCGCGGCAGGGAGAAAGGAGGCATATCCGCATGAAGGAGCGGGTTTTGCAAATGCTGCGGGAAGCGCAGGGCGATTTATCCGGCACCGAGGCTAGCAGCCGCCTGGGCGTCTCCCGCACGGCAGTCTGGAAGGCCGTGGAGGCGCTGCGGCGGGAGGGCTATGGCATTGCGTCCCATCCCGGGCGGGGATATCGCCTGCTCTCTACGCCGCAGAGGCTGTCGGCCCGGGAAATTCGGGCCCACATGGGGGATCATTCCTGGGCCAGCCTGGTTCAGGTCCTGGAGGCCGTGGATTCCACCAATACCGCAGCGAAGGCGCTGGCCGCCCAGGGCGCGCCCCAGGGAACGGCGGTGCTGGCGGAGCGCCAGACCAGAGGCCGGGGAAGGCTAGGCCGGCAATTTGATTCTCCCCCCGGCATGGGGGTGTATCTGTCCGTGGTGCTTCGGCCGGAGGCCGAGCCGCAGCGACTTCTGCCCTTGACCTGCTTCGTGGCGGCGGCTCTGTGCGACGCGGTGGAGGAAGCCGCCGGCCTGCGGCCGGAGATCAAGTGGACCAACGACCTGTTGCTGGGCGGCAGAAAGCTGGCCGGAATTCTCACGGAGCTGACGCTGGAGGCGGAGAGCAACAAAGTGCAGTACGCCGTGGTGGGCGTGGGAATCAACTGCGGCCAGCGGGAGGCCGATTTCCCGCCGGCGCTCCGGGAAACGGCCTGTTCTCTGGCCATGGCGGGTCGGAGGGTGGACCGAAGTGGCCTGGCCGCAGCCATGCTGCTGCATTTGGCCGGACTCTCCCAGTCCCTGCTGTCGGATCAGGCCGAGTGGATGCAAAAATACCGCAACGGCTGCGTCACCATCGGCAGGCAGGTGCGGCTGCTCCGGGACGGGGCGTGCCGGGAGGGCCTGGCGATGGGGGTGGACGACCAGGGGGCCCTGCTGGTGGATTTTGGGGATGGACGTCCCCGGCCGGTCCGGTCCGGGGAGGTCAGCATCCGGGGCTTGGATGGGTATGTTTAATACCGCGCTTCAGCGCGGAAATATTAGAAAGGAGTAGATCGGAATGAATGAGGTTTTAAAGGCCATTTTGGACCGGAGAAGCTGCAAACGGTATTTGGACAAGCCTGTGCCCCAGGAGCTGCTGGAGCAGGTTCTCTTGGCCGGAACCTATGCCGCCAACGGCAGAGGCAAGCAGGCGGGGAAAATTTTGGTGTTGACCAAGCCGGAGGATATCAGAGCACTGGAACGGCTCAACGCGCAGATTTTGGGCAGCCCGGAGGCACGTCCCTTCTATGGCGCGCCGGTGGTCTTGGCAGTGCTTGCAAACAGCGAGGTGAATACCGCGGTGGAGGACGGCAGCTTGGTGATTGGCAATTTGCTGCTGGCCGCCCATGCACTGGGCCTAGGCGCCTGCTGGATCCACAGGGCTAGAGAGGAATTCGAGAGTACTGCGGGTAGAGAGCTGCTGCGGCGCTGGGATGTGACCGGCCCTTATATAGGCGTAGGGCACTGCGTTTTGGGGTATCCGGCAGAGGAGCCCCGGCCGGCGGCGCCCAGAAAAACGGATTTTATCGTAAAAATTTAAAAATGGTTGCAATCATTCCTGAGATTGGATATACTAAGCCAGAGAAAACCAACTCAATACTGGAGGAATACCGATGAAAAATCTGTGGAAAGTCGTGGCCACTCTGGTTGTCGTGGCCGGTGCTGTTATGATTCTGGTCCGCTGCTGGGACAAACTTGACGAGAAGCTGCGCAATGCCGGTAAGAGATGCCGCTGTAAAACCGAGGTGGATCACTTCTGCTGCCAAGCTGCCGAAGAGCTGAAGGATGAGGCCTGCGAGGTCGCGCACGAGGCCGCAGAGGCGGTCCAGGAGGGTGCGGAAAAGGTGGCGGACAAAGCGCAGGAGCTGGCGGAAAACGTGACGCCGGAGGACTTTGCCGACTGAGCCCAAAAAACAGCAAAAACGCAGCCCCCCGCCGCAAGCTTTGCGGCGGGGGGCTTTTCATTTGTGGGGTTGCTGGCCGTGGGAACGACTTTTAGTCGTTCCGCGGGCGTATGCAGCGCGCCTCTACAGAGCTTCAATTGGTGTACGCACCGTAATGAACTACCTACAGGGGCAAACGCAGTTCCCCCCTGCAAGCTGGGCGTCGGTGACGCGGTTGTAGGGACATTCGTTGGAACTCGTTATGCCCGCAGCAGCTCCACCAGCATCTGCGTGCAAAGCTCCATGTCCTCCACGGGGATATACTCAAACCGACCGTGGTAATTCTCGCCGCCGGTACACAGATTGGGGCAGGGAAGCCCTTCGTAAGACAGCCGGGCCCCATCGGTGCCGCCCCGGATGGGCACCACTGCCGGCGAGATGCCCGCCCGCTCCATAGCGGATTTGGCCCGGTCCACTACATGCATCACCGGCAAAATTTTTTCTTTCATATTGTAATAGCTGTCCTTTAGCTCCAGTTCCACGGCCTGGAAGCCGTACTTGTCGTTGAGGAACCCCGCAATCCGTTCAAATAGGCTTTTCCGCCTGGTGAACTTTGCCATGTCGTGGTCCCGGATGATGTACCGGAGCTGGGCGCGCTCCACATCGCCCTCCATGTCCGTGAGCAGGGCGAAGCCCTCGTACCCCTCCGTAGCCTCCGGACGCTCGTGAACCGGCAGCAGACCGTGGAACTCCATGGCCAGGAGCTGGGCGTTGATCATATTGCCCTTGGCGCTGCCCGGGTGAATGTTCCGGCCCTGGAACCGGACGGTGGCGGAGGCAGCGTTAAAGTTCTCATACTCCAGTTCCCCCAATGTGCCGCCGTCGGCGGTATAGGCCCAGGAAGCGCCAAAGTCTTTGAGGTTGAACCGGTCCGCGCCCCGGCCGATCTCCTCGTCCGGAGTGAAGCCGATGCGCAGGGTGGCGTGGGGTGCCGGGGACTGCATCAGACGCTCGGCCGCGGTCAGAATCTCGGCAATGCCGGCTTTGTCGTCGGCGCCCAAAAGCGTGGTGCCGTCGGTGACGATCAGGTGTTTGCCCCGGTTCCGGATCAGGCTGGGGAAGTCGGTCTCCCCCATGACGATGCCTTGGGCCTGGTTCAGCACCAAGTCTCCGCCCTGGTAGTGCACCACCCGCGCCTGGATGCCGGCGCCGGAGCAGTCCGGGGAGGTGTCCATATGGGCGATGAGGCCGATGACCGGACGTTCGGGATCGCCGGGTACCGTGCCGTACACGTAGCCGTCGGCGTCCATGTAGGCGTCCGCAATGCCCATGGCCAGCATCTCCTCCACCAGGGCCTTACCAAAGGTCTTTTGCTTGCCCGTAGAGGGGCAGGTTTTGGAGAACTCGTCAGATTGGGTGTCGAAAGCGACATAGGAAAGCAGTCTCTCTGCGGCTGTCATACAATCCCTCCTTATTATAATAGGACTGGGAGCGGCACGGGCCGCTCCCATGGTGTTGTTATTGCGCGGCTTTTACCAGGGCGGCGGTGTCCTGGGCGATCACCAGCTCCTCGTTGGTGGGAATGACCCAGACCTTGACCTTGGAATCATCGGTGGAGATGAGAGTTTCCTCGCCCCGGACCTGATTCCGGGCCGGGTCCAGCTTGATGCCCAGGAATTCCAGCCCCTGGCAGATTTGAGCCCGGTTGGAGATGCCGTTTTCACCCACGCCGGCGGTGAAGACCAGACAGTCCAGCCCGCCCAAAGCGGCGGCATAGGCGCCGATATACTTCCGGACCTCGTAGGCAAACTTATCCAGGGCCAGCTGGCAGGCCTCGTCGCCCTTCTGAGCCCCGGCCTCCAGGTCTCGGAAGTCGGAGGAAACCCCGTTGGACAGGGCCAAAACACCGGACTTTTTGTTGAGCATGTTCAGACACTCGTCGGCAGACATGCCATATTTGTTCATGATATACTGCACCACGCAGGCGTCGATGTCCCCGGAGCGAGTGCCCATGGGCACGCCGGCCAGGGGGGACAGGCCCATGGAGGTGTCGATACACTTGCCGCCGTCTACAGCGGACAGAGACGAGCCGTTGCCCAGGTGGCAGTTGATGATCTTCAGGGACTCCACAGGCATGCCCATGAGGGCGGCAGCTCTCTGCGTCACATACTTGTGGGAGGTGCCGTGGAAGCCATACCGGCGCAGGTGGTCCTTTTCATAGTACTCGGTGGGGATGGCGTACCGATAGGCGCGGGGAGGCATGGTCATGTGGAAGGCAGTGTCGAACACCGCGACTTGGGGCTTGCCGGGCATGACCTGCTGACAGGCCTCGATGCCCAGGAGGTTGGCGGGGATATGCAGGGGTCCCAGGGGGATGCAGTCCCGGATGGCCTCCAGGCAGGCCGCGTCAATGAGGCAGGAATCGACGAATTTGTCCCCCCCGTGGACCACGCGGTGCCCGATGGCGTCGATTTCGTCCGTGGAGGAGATGACGCCGTCTGCGGGGTCTTGCAGGATGGCCAGGACGGCGGCGATGGCCTCGGCATGGGTGGGCATGGGGATTTCCTTGACCACCTTTTTGTCGGCGGCGGGGACCCGGTGGGTCAGACGGCCGTCCAGGCCGATGCGCTCGCAGAGCCCCTTGGCAGCGACCACGCCGCTGTCCGGGTCCATAAGCTGGTATTTGAGACTGGAACTGCCGGCGTTGATGACCAAAATGTTCATGTTGCTGGAACCTCCTGTAAACCGTTATTTCATTTTATTCTGTGGTATGATAGAATAGCCGCGAGGCGGTTTTCTACTTTGCGTGCAGCCGTTTTCGCGGAGATGAGCCAGAGTCGCTTGGGGGCATCCGGAGTCGGCTGCGATTCCACAGTAGAACAACACATCCGTATTCTATACCATTTTGCGGCGCGCTACAAGACCTTGCAGGAAAAAAATTCATGAAAAGAGGTGCCCTTATGGCGCTGGTGGGCATTATTTGCGAATACAATCCCCTGCACCTGGGGCACCGGCGGCAGATGGAAGCGGCCCGCGGACGCCTGGGCCCGGAGACGGCGGTTGTCTGCCTCATGAGCGGCAATTACGTGCAGCGGGGAGAACCGGCGCTCTTTTCCAAGGAGGTGCGGGCCAGAGCGGCTGTAAGCTGCGGTGCGGACCTGGTGCTGGAGCTTCCCGTGACCGTGGCACTTTCCTCCGCGGAGGGCTTTGCAAGCGGCGGGGTGGAGCTGTTTACCCGCCTGGGGGCGGATTGGCTGTGCTTCGGCGCGGAGTCCGGGAGGGAGGACTTGCTTTGGGAGACAGCCCGGCGGCTGCTGGACCCGGCGTTCAGCGCGGCGCTCCGGCGCCAGCTTCAAACCGGCCTCTGCTTCCCGGCTGCCCGGCAGCGGGCCCTGGAGTCCCTCGGAGGAGACGGCACGGCGCTGGTTCGGCCCAACGATATTTTAGGGGTGGAGTACTGCAAGGCGATTTTGCGGCAGGGCAGCCCCCTGCGCCCCCTGGTGCTAAGCCGTCCAGGGGACTATCACAGCTCAAGCCCGGATCCGGAAAACCCCTCGGCCACCGCCCTGCGGCGTCTGATTGAGACCGGGGGAGACTGGCGCCGCTATGTGCCGGCGCCGGCAGCCGACCTGTTCGCCCAGGCAGAGCTTCACACCATGCAGGCCGGGGAGCTGGCGGTGCTGGCCCGGCTGCGGTCCTTGCAGGAGGAGGATTTTGCGCAGCTTCCCGGCGGCAGCGAGGGGCTGTGGCGGCGGGTGCGCCGGGCGTGTCGGGTCCAAGCAGGCTATGAGGACATTCTCCAGGCAGTGAAAACCAAGCGGTATACCCGGACCCGCCTGACCCGGCTGCTGCTGTGCGCCTATCTAGGCCTGACGGCTGGGGACCTGCAAAGGACCATTCCCTATGTGCGGGTTATGGCCTTTAATCGCCGGGGCGCAGGCCTTCTGCGTCAAATCCGGCAGGCTGGCCGCCTGCCTGTGATTCAAGGGGGAGGGCGGCCAGAAGACCTTGCGTACTACGCCCTGGAGTGCCGCTGCCGGGACCTGTACGGCTTGTTCGCCCAGAGCGGGCCGGAACCGGCGGGTCTAGAGGAGAAAAGCCGGGTGTATTTCCACCGGGAGGGGGAAAATTAATCGAAAAAGTTCTTGCATTCTGGAAAAGGGTGTGCTATGATAATCGGGCGATTGAGTCATGACGGGTTTTTACGCCCTTTTACGACGAGCAGAAAGAGGTGAACGACATGAAGGAAGGGATCCATCCCAAGTACGAACAGACCACGATCCGCTGCGCCTGTGGCAACGTCTTCACGACCGGTTCCACGAAGAAGGACATTAAGGTTGAAATCTGCTCGAAGTGCCATCCTTTCTACACTGGCAAGCAGAAGCTGGTGGACACCGGTGGCCGTGTTGATCGTTTCAACAAGAGATTCGGCCTGAAGTGATTCGGCTAGGTCCGCACCGCGAAAGTGGTGCGGACTTTTTTCATTTTGTCCCGCACGGCGGGGGAGATGAGGATGATTTGATGAAATTGGAGAAAATAACACAAGAAAATTGGAAGGACGCCGTTTTTCTCACCACCGACCCGGAGCGTGCGGGCCGGCTGGACGAGAAGTGGGTTGCCGGTAATGCATTTTCCATGCTGCAGGCGCTCTACGACCCTGATTGGGACTGTCGTTTGCTGGTAGAAGAGGGCAAGCCCGTGGGGTTTGTTTTCTACGGCTGGTGGCGGGAGCAGCAAAAATATCTTTTGTGTCGGCTGATGATCGACGTGGACTACCAGGGCCGGGGCTATGGAAAGAAGGCCCTGCCCTTGGTAGTAGAGCAGATGCGCGGGCAGTTTGGTTGCCGGGACATCTATCTGAGTGTGGACGAGGAGAACCGAACGGCCAGACATTTGTACGAAGCCTTCGGCTTTGTTCCCACAAAGCAGATGGATGAGAAGGAGCGGGTCTACGTCCTGCGGGGTTAGAGCCCATTTGGAAAGGGACGATACCATTTTAGATCAGGAGGATTTTATGGAACAAAATTTTCAATTGCAGCAGCAGGAGCGGGCGGTTCTGGTGGGCCTGAACGCGGACTGCTTCTCGCCGGAGGAGACGGCCACGGAGGCGTCGCTGGAGGAGCTGGAGGCCCTTCTGGAGACCGCGGGGGGCTTTTGCACGGCTAAAATTTTGCAAAACCGCCATACGCCGGACCCCAAGACCTTCATCGGCCAGGGGAAGGCGGAGGAGGTGCGCATGCTGGCGGAGGCCACGGAATCCACCATGGTGGTCTTTGACAACGACCTGTCTCCCTCTCAGCTCCGGGTGCTGGAGGATTTGACGGGCATGACGGTTCTGGACCGCAGCGCTCTGATTCTAGACATCTTCGCCCAGCGGGCTCACACCCGGGAGGGCCGGCTCCAGGTGGAGCTGGCCCAGTACAAGTACCTGCTGCCCAGGCTCTCCGGCATGGGAACGGCCCTGTCCCGGCTGGGTGGCGGCATCGGCACGAGGGGCCCCGGCGAAACCAAGCTGGAGACGGACCGGCGGCACATCCGCAGCCGGATTGCCCGGCTGGAAGAGGAGCTACGGCAGGTCCGGCAGGTCCGGGCGGTGCAGCGGGAGCGGCGCATTAAAAACGCGGTGCCCGTGGTGGCCCTGGTGGGCTACACCAACGCGGGAAAATCCACCCTGCTGAACCGGCTCACCGGCGCGGACATTCCGGCCAACAACCGGCTGTTTGACACCCTGGATACCACCTCCCGGCAGTTGACGGTCTCCGACACCATGCAGGTCATATTGTCCGACACGGTGGGCTTTATCGCCAAGCTGCCCCACCATTTGATTGAGGCCTTTCGGGCGACCCTGGAGGAGCTGGAATACGCGGATTTGCTTCTGCACGTCATCGACAGCAGCGACCCGGACCGGCAGGCCCACATGGAGGTGGTGGAGCGTTTGACGGCGGAGCTGGCCAGGCCCGGCACCCCGGTGCTGCAGTGTTTTAACAAATCGGATCTGGTAAGGCCGGAGGACATTCCGGTTGGCCGCAATCAGGCGGCGATCTCCGCTGCTACGGGCCGGGGGCTTCCGGAGCTTTTGACCCTGATACAGGAGAATTTGGAGCAAAAGCTGCGGCACCTGCATCTGCTGCTGCCCTATTCCATGGGCGGGCAGCTGGAGGCCCTGCACCAAAGGGCCAAGGTGCTGTCTGTGGAGTATGAGACGGAGGGCATCTTGGTGGAGGCTGTCTGCGATTCGGTTCTATCCGGGCAGCTGCAGGAGTATGTGATAAAGGAGTCCTGACGATGGAGGAATATCTGGTGCCCACCACCTTCGGACAGGCCGAGTTTGTGGAGAAGAAATCCCGGTTTATTGGCCACATCTGGCCGGTGGAGACGGAGGCGGAGGCGCTGGAGCGGATTGCGCAAATGCGCAAGGCACATTCGGACGCCACCCACAACGTCTGGGCCTATCGCATCCATGACGGACCGGTGCGCTTCTCCGACGACGGGGAGCCCGGGGGCACGGCGGGCATGCCCACCCTGTTGGTGCTGCAAAAGCAGGCGCTTTGGGACGCGGTCTGTGTGGTGACCCGGTATTTCGGCGGAATTCTGCTGGGGGCTGGGGGACTGGTACGGGCCTATACCAAGGGGGCCAAAATCGCCGTAGACGCGGCGGGCAGGTCCTGCCGCCGGGAGTGGTCCGCGCTGTACGTCCCCTGTCCCTACGGCTGGTATGAACGGGTTCGACTGGAGGTCCAACGCTGGGGCGGCGTGCTTCGGGAGGAAACGTTCGGGACGGAGGTGGAGCTGGAGATTTTGCTCCCCCAGGCTCAGGCGGAGCCCTTTCTGGCCAGGCTTCTGGACTGGTCCGCCGGGCGACTGGAGGGTCTGATCACAGGCAGCGAGTACCGGGCGTTCCCCGTGGATCAGGAGAAAGAAGGAGGCAAATCGTGAATAAGGTGAGGATAACCGTGCTGAAAACCACCCTGGACCAGGAGCTGGCCCAGACCTATGGGGTGCAGGGCCTGACGTCGTGTCCGATGCTGCGGCCCGGCCAGGTATTTTACGCCGATTACGCAAAGCCCGAGGGCCTGTGCGACGAGGCTTGGAAGGCAATTTACCAGTACGTGTTCACGCTGGCGCACGGAGGGGGTAAAGATTTGTTTTATTATGGAGACTGGATTCGGACGCCAGGGGTGGCGATTTGCAGCTGCAACGACGGCCTGCGGCCGGTGATCTTCAAGCTGGAGGCCACGGAGGAAGAAGCCCAGCCGGCATGCTAGGCATTTATCCAAACATTACATAGCCGAGGAAAGAGAGGCCAGGCCTTGCAGGCGCAGGGCCGGTCAGAGGTTGTAAACAGGAAAAGGAGGCTTGTCTATGTCCATTCGGGAGCAGTTGGAGCTTCAGGAGCATCAGCGCTTTTCTGAGCAGGCCCAGTTTTCAGATCAATCCCAAGGGCGGCCCGTGCCGGAGGAGCCCCGCCCGGACGACATCCGCACCTGCTATCAGCGGGATACGGACCGGATTGTGCACAGCAAAGCGTTCCGGCGCCTGATGCACAAGACCCAGGTCTTTCTCCAGCCGGAGGGGGACCACTACCGAACCCGGATGACCCATACCCTGGAGGTGGCGCGGATTGCCCGGACCATCACCCGGGCCCTGCGGCTCAATGAAGACCTGGCCGAGGCCATCGCTTTGGGTCACGACCTGGGCCACACCCCCTTCGGGCACGCCGGCGAGGTGGCGCTAACGGAGGTTTTGGGGAAGCCCTTCCGCCACAATGAGCAGTCCCTGCGGGTGGTGGATCTTCTGGAAAAGGACGGGCAGGGCCTGAACCTGTGCCATGAGGTGCGCCTGGGAATCCTGGGCCACACCGGCGAGTACATCCCGGAGACCTGGGAGGGCAGAATTGTCCGCAGGTCCGACCAGATTGCCTACGTCAACCACGATATCGACGACGCGATACGGGCGGGGATCCTCTGTGACGAGGACATCCCCCGCGGCATTTCTCAGGTGCTGGGCGGATCCCACCGGGACCGGATCAATACCCTGGTGACCAACATGGTGGCCCACACCCTGCGGACCGGGGAGCTGGATATGGATCCGCCTGTGGGCCAGGCCATGGGGGATCTGCGGGAATTCATGTTTGACAGGGTTTACCGAAATCCGGTGGCTAAGGGAGAGGAGTCCAAGGCCCGGGCCATTTTGCAGCAGCTTTACCAGTATTACATCCGGCATCCTCAGGCCCTGCCGGTATCCTTTCAGCCGCAGCTTGACTTTGACGGCATGGAGCGTACGGTCTGCGACTACATCGCAGGCATGACGGATAAGTACGCAGTGGATAAATATTCGGAGCTGTTTATCCCGTCTGGTTGGCGCGTCCGGGGTTGACCGCGGAAGAGGAACAGACTATAATAAAGCTGTTTTAGAAAATCCAGGAAACTTTGGAAGGGGGGATGCGACATGCCGTTTCCGCCATCCTTTTTAGATGAGCTCTTGGCGAGAAACCCAATTGAAGATGTGGTGGGACAGTATGTGCCCCTGACCCGGCGGGGCAGCAATCTGTTCGGGCTGTGCCCCTTCCATGGAGAGAAAACGCCTTCCTTCTCCGTGGCACCGGACAAGGGGATTTTTTACTGTTTCGGCTGCCACAAGGGCGGCGGAGTGGTCAACTTCATTATGGAGACGGAGAGCCTGACCTATCCCGACGCAGTCCGATTTCTGGCCAAGCGGGCCGGGCTATCCGTGCCGGAGGACGAGCAGTATCAGAGCCGGTACCGGCAGCAGGAACGGCTCTGGGCCCTTTGCAGGGAGGCCGCCCGTTTTTTTCACAGCCAGCTCTACGGGCCGGCAGGAGCCGGGGGGCTGGCGTACGCCCAGGGGCGGGGCCTCTCCCAGGGGACCCTCACCCGGTTCGGCGTCGGCTTCGCCCCGGACGCCTGGGACAATTTGCTGACTGCCATGCAGCGCAAGGGCTACACGGAGCAGGAGCTTCTGGACGCAGGCCTGGCGCTAAAAAACGAAAGGCGGGGCACCTTGTACGACCGGTTCCGGAACCGGCTGATGTTTCCCATCATTGATGTGCGGGGCAACGTCATCGGGTTCGGCGGCCGGGTGATGGACGATGCCACCCCCAAGTATCTTAACTCCCCGGAAACCCTGATTTTCAACAAGCGGAAAAATCTTTTTGCTTTGAATTTGGCAAAAAAGAGCAAACAGGGTAAAATCATCCTCACGGAGGGTTACATGGACGCCATTGCCCTGCACCAGGCCGGGTTCGACTGTGCGGTGGCCTCCCTGGGCACCTCCCTGACCGAGGAGCACGCGGCGCTTCTGTCCCGGTATACGGACCAGGTGATTTTGATTTACGACGGGGACGAGGCGGGTCAGAACGCCACCCGCCGGGCGCTGCCCATGCTGGAGCGCACGGGACTTCAGGTCCGCATCCTGCGGATGGAGGGGGCCAAGGACCCGGATGAATTTCTAAAAACATACGGCCCCGACCGGTTCCGGCTGCTTCTGGAGCAGTCCGAAAACCGGGTGGAGTATCAGCTGCAATCCCTGCGGCGTCGGTACGATCTCGCCCGGGACGACCAGAAGGTGGAATTTTTGAGGGCGGCCGCGGAGCTCCTGGCCGCCGTGGGCAATGCTGTGGAGCGGGAGGTCTACGGCACCCGGGTGGCGGAATCCGCCGGCATTACCTATGACGCGCTGAAGCTGGAAATGGAAAAGGCGTATAAACGGCGGCAGAACCGGGAAAAGAAGCAGCAGGCGAAACTTGACTTGGCGCCGGCGAAAGCCCAGCAACCCAAGGACCGCTCGATCCGGTACGACAATGTGAAATCCGCCATGGCCGAGGAGGGACTTCTGGGCTTGGTCCTGCGGGACCCCAGCCTGCTGGACAAAACCCAGGACCTGGACCCGGCAATCTTCTCCTGTCCGCTTCTGGGCCGGGCTTTTCAGCAATTGCGGCAGCGCCACGGCCAAGGTCTGGCGGTTAGCCTGGCCAGCCTGACGGATTTGACCCCGGAGGAGGCCTCCCACCTGGCCGGGGTGGCGCAAAAGCAGCAAGGCCCCGTCAGTGAGGAGGCTTTGGCCGATTATATGGACACCATTCACCGCGCGTATCAATTGGCCCACGTGGAGCAGCCCAAGGATTTGCTGGCGGTGCGGGCGGCGATGCGAGAGAAAAAAGGGTATCAGCCATGAAGACAGAAATTATAGAAGCCCCCGCGGAACGGGAGCAACCGGTCCTGAGCAGCGGAGACGACGACGTGCGTCAGTACCTCCAAGAGATCCGCCGGTATCCCCTTCTGACCCAGGAACAGGAGCGGGAGCTGGCTGTGAAATGCGCGCAGGGGGACCAGGAGGCCATAAGGAAGCTGGTCAACAGCAACCTGCGCTTGGTGGTGTCCATCGCCCGAGAATATGCGGGCCGGGGCGTTCCTCTGCTGGATCTGATTCAGGAGGGCAGCATCGGCCTGCTGGCGGCGGCAAAAAAATTTGATTATACCCTGGACTACCGGTTCTCCACCTATGCCACCAAATGGATCCGGCAGGGTATCACCCGGTGCCTACTAAACCACAACGATGTCATTCGCGTGCCGGTCCATACGGCCGAACGTATGCGGAAAATCAAAGGGGCCAGAGCAGCCTACCTGCAGACCCATGGCACGGAGCCCAGCCCCCAGGCCCTGGCGGAAGCCACCGGCCTGCCTGCGGCCAAAGTGGAGCAGCTGCTGCAGCTCATGCCGGAGACATTTTCCCTGGACGCCCCGGCCGGGGAGAACCAGGAGGGGAGCGTGGGGCAGATTCTGGCAGACGACGAGGCGCCGGAGCCCCAGGCGGAACTGGTGCGGGAGCAGCTGGCGGAGATGATGGATCAGCTTTTGGGCCAGCTCACGGACCGGCAGCAGCAGGTGCTGCGCCTGCACTTCGGCATGGACGACGGCGTTTGCCATTCCCTGGAGGAGATCGGCGGCCGGTTCGGCATCTCCAAGGAGCGGGTGCGGCAGGTGGAGCGGCAGGCAATCGACCTGCTGCAGCGGATGGGGGCCTCCATGGGCCTGGAAGATTTTTTGGACTGAGCAGCAACGCACGCCGCTGTGACATGGGGAAAGGATGACCGAAAATGGAGTTGGACCTAGTATGGGATAGGCCCGCCTGGGAGGAAGCCTTGGCGGATCTGCGCGCCGGCGATGTCATTCCGGCAGAGGAGTTTTTGGCGCTACTGGGACAGGCCGGCGACCAAGAGGCCGAGGAAGCGGCCCTGGCGTTGGAGGCCCGGGGCGTGAGCTTGGACGTAGCCCATCTGCCCGCGGCCTGGGGCCCTGCTGCCATGAGGGACCGGCTGGCCCGGGAGGCGGAGCTCATTCGGATGGGCGCCATGCCGGGCGGCCTGACAGACGGCGACCCCCTGGCGCTGTACTGGCAGGAGCTGGCGGCGCTTCCAGCATGCTCGGAAGAGCAGGTGCGGGCTCTGGCTTGCCAGGCCAGGGCCGGTGACGAGCAGGCGCAGCAGGCTCTGGCCCAGGGGCTGCTGTTCTTGGTGGCCGAGGAGGCAAAGGCGTTTGCTGGCCGAGGCGTCCTTCTGCTGGATTTGATGCAGGAGGCGGCCCTGAGTCTGTGGCAGGCGGTCTTGGACTTGGACGAGGAGGCCGGTTTGGACTGGGCCCGCCGGCGGGTCAGGCAGGCCATGGCCCGGACGGTAACGCTGCAATGGAAGGCCACCGGGGATGGAGACCGGCTGTTGCAGGCCCTGCGGGCCTATCAGCAGGCGGACCGGCGGCTGCTGGAGCAATTGGGCCGGAATCCCACCAGGCAGGAATTGGCGGCTGCGCTGCAAAGGACAGTTCCGGAGGTGGAGACCCTGGCCAAGCTGTTGCGGGAGGCCGCCGCGTCACAGCGACGGGTATCCCGGCAGGAGCCGTCGGAGGATGAGCCGGTGGAGGAAACCGCCGCCTTTCAGCTGCACAGCCAGGTCTCGGCCCTGCTGGACCGGCTGGAGCCTCTAGACCGACGCGTTCTCGCGCTGCGGTTCGGCCTGGAGGGAAAACGGCCCTGGTCGCCGGAGGAAACCGCCCGGGAGCTGGGATGCTCCGTTCCGGAAGTCCTGGAACGGGAGTCGGCGGCGCTTGCCCTGCTCCGGACGCAACAGAGCGATTGACAAACGAGGCAAGATGTAATAAAATAGTCACCACGGCAGAGAGAATCAAGGTGTGGATATCCCGAGTACCTGTTTGGAGGAATATAAGATGTATGAAAAAATAGTGGAATACGCTTCCCGGCAGCTGGAGATTCCCGTGGATGAGATCACCCGGGATACCACGTTTGAGAGCCTGGGCATCGACTCTTTGGATATCGTGGAGATGACCATGGATTTTGAGGCGGAGTTGGGCGTGGATTTGGACATGGAAGGCGCCAAGATCACCACGTTCGGCGAATTGGCGGACTATATTGAGGACAAGCTGAACTAAAGCTGTACAAAATCAAATATTCTTGTTATGGGCGGACCGGCTTATAACAAGGTCGCACTAGTCGGGGAGTTAGCGGTGCCCTGTAACCTGCAACCCGCTACAGCAGGGATGAATCCCCACACCCGGGCCAGTCACAATACCGTCCGGCCGGCGTAAGCGGCGCTGAAGAACCGGTCTTGCGCAACGAGATCCCGTGAACCATGTCAGGTGGGGAACCAAGCAGCATTAAGCGGATCGTCTTGTGTGCCGCGAGGTTGCCGTTTCCGAGTTGGCTGCATCGGTATCGGGTGTTGTGCTGGTTCAAATGTGGGTGTGCGATCTTGTTATGAGCCGGTCTATGCGTATCCCTTTTCGGATGGTTTCCGGCTCCAGGAGGTGAGTCCGTGTATCAGGCACTCTATCGGAAATATCGGCCCCAGACCTTCGACGAGGTGGTGGGGCAGATGGGCGTCACCCAGACGCTCAAGGCGCAGCTCCAGTCCGGCCGGCTGAGCCACGCCTATTTGTTCACCGGCTCCCGGGGAACGGGAAAAACAAGTTGCGCCAAAATACTGGCCAAGGCGGTAAACTGCCTGTCCCCGGTGGACGGCAACCCCTGCAACAGGTGCAGCGCCTGCCGCAGCATTGACTCTGGTACCTGTATGGACGTTTTGGAGATCGACGCAGCCTCCAACAACGGGGTGGACAACGTCCGGGACCTGCGGGACGACGCGATTTATACGCCTGCGGAGGTGCGCACCCGGGTGTATATCATCGACGAGGTGCATATGTTGTCCTTGTCGGCCTTCAACGCCCTGCTGAAGATTATTGAGGAGCCGCCGGCGCACCTGCTCTTTATCCTGGCCACCACGGAGCTGCACAAGGTACCTGCTACGATTCTATCCCGGTGCCAGCGCTTTGCATTTCGGCGCCTGTCCCCGGAGGATGTTGCCCGGCGCGTTCTTGACGTGGCAAACCGGGAGGGCATTGCCCTGACGCAGGAGGCCGCACAGCTTTTGGCCCGGCTGGCGGACGGGGCCCTGCGAGACGGCCTGAGCCTTTTGGACCAGTGCGCGTCCGCGGCGGCGGGACCCGTCACGGCGGAAGCAGTGGATCAGTGCCTGGGTATCGCCGGGGAACGAAAGGCTGCAGCGTTTTTAGAGGCGGCTGCGAACCGGGACCCCAAGACGGCTCTGGAGCTGTTCGACCGGCTGTATGCCGACGGAAAGGACGTGGCGGCGCTGCTGGATGAGCTGTGTGCCCTGACCCGGGACCTTCTGGTGCTGAAAACCGCGCCCAAGTCGGGCGTGGCTATGCTCTCCGGCATCTGTTCGGATCAAGAGGTTTTGGCGCTGCAAAACCGGTTCGTGCCGGCCGAGCTGGTCCGAATGCTCCGGGTTCTGCAGAAAACCATGGCGGGCTTTACCCGCAGCGGCGGCCGCCGGATGGATGGAGAGCTGTGCCTGCTAGAGTTGTGCGAGCCGTCTCTGGCGCTGGACGCCCAGGCCTTGGATGCCAGGCTGAGCCGATTGGAGGACCTGGCGGCAAGCGGCGCGGTCCGGGCCGAAGAACCGATCCAGCGGGCGCCCGCCCCGCCGCCGGAGGCCGAGGACCTGCCCTGGGAGCAGGAACGTCCCATGCCGGAGGACAAGGACGCGCCCCCGGAGCTTGCGGCGGCGGAGCCGGCGCCCATGGGCTTCTGGATTGAGCTGGCAGAAAAAATCCGCGCGGAGCTACCTCCACCCCTCAGCGGCTTTTTCGCCCCCAATGGACCGGTGGAGGGGACAGTGGAGGGAGAGCTCTTGGAGCTCCGATGCGCCAATGCTTTCACCCAGCAGATGGTGGGCAAGCCGGAGGTTCTGGAGCTGGTGGGCCGGCAGGCGGCTGCTCTGCTGGGCAGGAAGCTGACCGTCCAGGCGACGGACCTGCAGGCCCGTCCGGCCTCCAATGAGAACCTGCAACAGCTTTTGGAGTTTGGCAGGGCCCATGGCGACATTGTAAAAATTAAAACCTAATCAAACCGGAAAGTAAGGAGAATAGACAATGGCGAAAAGCGGATTTCGTGGCGGCCCCATGGGCGGAATGAATCAGCAGTCCATGTTGAAGCAGGCCCAGAAGATGCAGCAGGAAATGCTGAAAATGCAGGAAGAGATGGAGAATAAGACCTACACCGCCTCAGCCGGTGGCGGTGTGGTATCCGCTACGGTGAACGGCAGGCACGAGCTGGTGAGTCTGGCGGTTCAGCCGGAGGCGGTGGACCCGGAGGATGTGGAGATGCTCCAGGATCTGATTGTGGCCGCCGTGAACGAGGCGATGCGCACGGCGGATGCCGAGGCCTCCGACAATATGTCCAAGCTCACCGGCGGCTTGAATTTGGGGGGCCTGTTTTAAGCCATGCAGTATTTTCCCGCCGCCCTGGAGCGGCTGACGGAGCAGTTTGGCAAGCTGCCGGGCATCGGCAGCAAAACCGCCCAGCGCCTGGCGTTTTTCATATTGTCCATGCCGGATACAGAGGGCCAGGCCTTTGCAGACGCCATTCTGGAGGCGAAGCGCAGCGTGAAGACCTGTCCCGTGTGCCAGAACCTGACGGACCAGGCGCTATGCCCCATTTGCGCGGACGAGCGCCGGGACCACGGCCTCATCTGCGTAGTGGCGGAGCCCAAGGATGTCATTGCCATGGAGCGGGCCCGGGAATACCACGGTGTCTACCATGTGCTCCACGGCGTCATCTCCCCCCTGAACCATATGGGGCCCGACGATATTCGCATCCGGGAGCTGCTGGAGCGGGTGGGGCAGGGCAGCGTGCGGGAGGTCATCATGGCCACCAACCCGGATACGGAGGGGGAGGCAACAGCTATGTACCTGTCCCGGCTGCTCCGGCCCATGGAACTCCGGGTGACCCGCCTGGCCTACGGCATTCCCGTGGGCAGCCAGTTGGAATATGCCGACGAGGTGACGCTTCTGCGGGCCCTGGAGGGAAGACGAGAAATATAGATAGAAAGCGCGGCGGCATGAAAACCATGCCGCCGCGCTTTCTTCTTGTCAGTCTGCTAGGAGGAGTTCTGCAATTGGAACCTCGGAAGGGCCCTCGGAGCCTAGTTTGGCTTTTTTTCCACGGGGATCCAAATCTCACAAAAGTTTTCGCAGCCTTCGGAATACAACTCAAAGTCCGTATCGTCCAGCATATCGTACCCGGAGCTGGGGAGAAACTCCTGCATGATCCGGTTCCAGGTCTCTCCAACGCAGGTTCCATCCGTTCCCACGCAGGAAAATACGGCCCATAGCGTCGGCCTCACGTCCCAAACACGGTATCCTTCTGGAACGGCCCCGCCGTCATATTCCATGCCAATACCGTAATCAAACTGTGTACTTTCTTTTGAAATCGGCGCGCATACACCGTAGATATCATGCTTTTTTGTGTTCCGGCGCAGCACATCAAAGACCCCATTTGCGCGGCTCTCATCCCAAAAGTCGGGTATTTCCGTATTCCCCTGCTCGGTCATCGTCTCATTCCGGAACGCCTGCACCTTTGCCAGCAGCCGAAACGGCGCCTTTTCTACAATTTTGTACTCCATGACAGTACCGCCTTCCAATTTAATTTTGATCACGAGACGGTTGAAGGACTGCAGATGAATACCCGGACGTTTTGCCATTTGAGGGGATACCCCATGAAATCTAGAGAAGGCCTTAGCAAAGCTCTCGGGGGACTCGTAGCCATACTTGTAGGCAATATCGATGACCTTCTGATTGGACAGCGCCAGCTCCTGACCTGCCATAGAAAGCCTTCGATTCCGAATATACTCATTTGCCGTCATACCGGTCATCATGCTGAACATTCTGTGAAAATGGTAGTTCGACAGGTATACCTGCCTTGCCGCGTCCTCATAGCTGATTTTTTCCAGTATGTTTTCTTCCATATATTCGATTGCTTTTTGTATGCTTTGGATGCAATCCAAGTTTCCTCACCTCGCGTTCCTATTGTAAGGCATTTTCCGGCTTTTTTCCTAGCCCGGTTTGCTCGTTTCTGTCCAGATTGCCCTTGTTAGGTTACAGCAAATTCACAAAAATTTGAGCGGGGGTGTGCGAAGCACGCCCGAGGCGACCGCAGTTCGTCCCTGCACCCGCCGAAACAGACCGCGTTCTGTGGGGGAGAGCTTCGCTCGCCCGCAGAACGCACGCAGGCCGTTCCTCCATCCCCGGTTCCAAGGGATTTCCAAGAGGTGGCCGCAGGTCGCACCGACAGGCGGAATGTCGGAAAAAATACGGTTTTACCCGTGCATTTTGCTACCGAGCAGGTCCTGAACAACGGCGCCGGCCAGCAGAAACCCCGCCACGGGAGGAACCCAGGAGACCGAAGCGGGGATGCTCCTGCGGCCAGGCGGGGGCGCTTCCAGGGGCAGGGGAGTGAGCGGCTCCTCTGGGCTGAAGACCACCCTGTGGTGGAGGATGCCCCGGGCCCGCAGCTCCTTGCGCACCACCCGGGCCAGGGGGCAATTTGTGGTCCCGGCGATATCCGTGACGGAAAATTGACTGGGGTCCAGTTTGTTGCCGGTGCCCAGGGCGCTGACGCAGGGGATACCCAGCTCGTGGGCGGTTTGAATCAGGCTGAGCTTACAGGACACCAAGTCGATGGCGTCAATTATGGCGTCATAGTGCGCGTCAAAGAACCGGGCTTTCTCTTGCTCCGTGTACAGAAGGCACAGAGGCCGGACCCGGCAGGCGGGGTTGATGTCCAAAATCCGCTCTGCCATGACCTGCGCCTTATCCCGGCCCAGGGTAGAGCGTAGGGCGCAGAGCTGCCGGTTCAGATTGGACAGGCTCACAATGTCGCTGTCCACCAGAGTTAAAGCGCCCACGCCCGCCCGGGCCAGCGCCTCTGCGGCCCAACTTCCCACGCCCCCCAGTCCAAAAACTGCCACATGGGCTTGGGAGAGCCGATTCAATGCCTCGCTGCCCAGGGCCATTTCCGTTCGGATTGTGAAGTCTTGCATTCTTTTCACCCTTTCTCAGCTTGCGTCCGTCGTATCAAAAGAATGGAAAAAGCCGCCGCGGAACACCGAAGCCCGGTGCCATCCGCGGCGGCCACTCCATCGATAAGTTTAAGATTGAGAGCTGGAACTCGAACTGACTTTGATGTTGGTGTGAACGCGCCGCAGGCCTGCGGCACCTTCGGTGCTCGTCACCGCGCCGGTGACGGACTCATACCAGCTGTTGTAATCCCGGTTTACCAGATCGGCGACGACCATCGCTTCCCGATAGGTGTATTGCCCGTTGCCGACAAAGTAGATCAGGTGGCAGCCGTAATCCGTTTCCACGATGCCAACGTCTCCGCTCTTTCTGGTGCCATCGAAAATCCAATCGTTGAAGGTCTCCACCATCTGACCCGGCGTGATATCCTCATACAGGCCGCCGTTTTCCTTGGAGCCCGTGTCCTCCGAGTACTTTTCCGCCAGGGCGGCAAAGTTGTCCTCTGTGGGATCCTTTTCAAATTCGGCCTGAATTTCCTCGATCTTCGCCTTGGCCTGCTCCGCCGTGACCTCGCTTCCCTCCTCCTCAGAGGTGGAGATGAGGATATGACGGACATTCACGGTTGGGATCTTGCTGTTGTCGTTGGAGTCCAGGAACATGGCCACATAGTAACCGCCGTTGTCCTTGGCCGCTACATAGGTGGTGTCGCCGTTCTGCCGGTCCTCGGCGGAAACCCATTCCTTCAGTTCTTCCACCAGCTTGTCCCGCAGGGTGTCTTTGTACAGGGTGCTGTCGGTGGTCTTGTCCTTATCTGTTTTCCCGCTGAGTTTGTCGGCCGCGACCTGGAACTGAGCCTCTTCACCCTTCGTGGACTCCGCCATCTCCTTGGCAGCGGCTTCCGCTTCCTTCAGCGCCGCGGCGGTCTCCTCCTCCGTGTGCGTGGTGGCATCGGTGTTTTCATAGTAGGCGTCCGGCTTAATCAGGTAATAACGGTACGAATAAGAGGTATAGGCGTTATAATCTTCTTCACTGTGAGCGTCGATTTCCTCCTGGGTGTAGTTCAGCCCTTCCCGATACTTAGAGGCGTAGGAGGTGGCCAGCTGCTTGACCGCCAGATATTGCTTGTAGCTCTCCAGATCGCAGCCCCGTCCGAAAATGGCGCGGATATAGGCGGAATCGCTGGAGTAGCCATACATACCGGCATAGATGTGCATATAGCTCAGGTTGCTGTCGATGGCGGCCTGGTCGTCTTCCGTCAGGGTATAGCCCTGGGCGACGGCCTCGTCGTAGACGGCATAGGTATCCTTGGCGGTATTCACTGCGCTCTCCAGGAAATAGTCGGCAAAGCTTTGGGTATCATTATATGGTATATTATTTAGCGTTTTGTTCGGATCTAATAAATAGGAAGTCATTTGACCGTACATGTTGCGGAAGCTGTTCACCATATCCATAAAATAGTAATTCATCTCCGCGGTGGTGATCTTGTGCTCCCCAACGGTCAGGGCAATCAAATTCCGCTCCAATACGCCGGTATTGACAACGGCAGAGACAATGATTCCCACCACCATTACGGCAACCAGGACGTAAAAGACGATGGTCCAAATTTTGAGCTTTTTCGCTGCCTTTTCCTCTGGGGTCAGGCGGCGCTTGGGGCTGTCGGCGGCCATGGCCTGCTCTTGCCGCAGCTTTTTTTGGCGTGATGCACTCATGGTTAATCAAATCCTCTCATTATCCTTGGAATCTTGCACACAGTGCCCCGTATAGACGCAAGCTATTATACCTGAAAATTTCCCAGGTTTCAAGTCTTAAGAAGGAGGAAAATACAGAAAAAATGAAAAGAAGAAAACACCTTGCCGGAAAAGTCCGGCCTTTTTGCAGGAAGGCGCCTAAAAAAAGGACGGACGCCGGCGACTGTAGGCCGCCCTGACTGCCGCACCATCGATAAACATTTTGTCTGGGAATTCTCCCGGTAGCGCGGCGCAAGGGAACTCAACAGGTCCCTGCGCCGGAAGGCACCCGGATGCTGACCAAAAAACAACGGAGACTGTCTTACAACAGTCTCCGTTGTTCAAACCCCGCTTCGGCCGTGCGCATCCAGTTATAACCTGCACGAAAGGGCAGGTGGGTTGCCGCTCTGCATGTTCACTGCTTCCAACGTCCACCGAACGTCTTGGCGCCGGCGGGAGGCCTGCAATCCGATGAAGAAGCTTAGCATCCCAAAGGTATGATGTGGGTTTAAAAGAATGCGTCACGCACCAAGCAGGGGGTAATTATGACTCGGGTGCTTCAGACTCCTCGTCCTCGTAAAGCTGGTCCATGATCAAACCGTAAACGGTTTCCAGCTCCTCATTGTCTGTGATCGCGCAGAGGATGGGTTCGCCGTCCTCTTCTTCGGAGCGGAGGATACTGACCTCCAGCTCGGCCTCCTCGTCCTCCTCGGAACTGGCAGGAACCACCGCAAAATAGGTACGGCCATTGTACTCCAGGGTGGAGAGGACTTCCAGCTCGTACTCAATGCCGTCTTCGTCCGTGATCGTGATAAAGTCAGAGCCAAACTCATCCATGTTCGTTCCTCCGAGCCCCTGGGGACCAGGGGAATTGATACCATTATAGTAACCGTTTTCCCACAGAAAATCAAGTGGAAATCTGCGGACTTAGGAGCAATAATCTTCCAGGGCCTGTGCCAGGGGCATGTCGTCCGGCAAGCGAATCCCTTGCTCCAGGGCGTCCTGGTCCGCTTTCGGCAGCGCGGAGACCGGCATATCCGTAACCAGCCAAGGCTGCGGGTCGTCGTCCCGCCAAACCGCCACGAACCCCCGGGAGGTCCCTAATATGAAGCTGAGCAGCAGCAAGAAGCATGCCAAATTTCTCTTCCGTTTCATCCAATCACCTCTTGCTCAGTTTGCCCGGAATCCAGGGGAATATGAATCGGCCGGCAGGGAAGCGTCATTCTGAAAACCAGGAAAACCGTGGGAAAATTGCCTCTTTCGTTTTAGAATCGGGTATGCTATAATGATACGACTAGGATTATGGAAATTGCTTGACTTTGCGCGGTCACGGGTTGTTTGAACCGGTCCGCAGCAGGGCGGAGGTAAGATACAATGGCAAAAAAAGAACGAAAGTTTTCTCTGCGAAAAAACGGAGAAAAGGAATATTATGAGTTTCCGCTGTGGTTTCGCGTGGTCCGCGGCGTTTTCCTCACGCTTTGGACCGCCTTGAAGGTGGCCCTGGGCGCGGGAGTAGTCGCCGCCGCCATGCTCTTTTTCACAGGAGTGCTGTTTGCTACCATGCTGGGGGACTATCTGCAGAAGGATGTGATCCCCAATGCGAACTTTAACGTGGAGAGCTTCAATCTGGACCAGACTTCCTTTATCTATTATGTGGACTCCGGCGGGAGTATTCAGCTCATGCAGCAAATTTACGCCGAGGCGGACCGTACCTGGGCCACTTACGAGGAGATGCCCGAGGATCTGATTCACGCAGCCGTGGCTATAGAGGATAAGCGTTTTTACGAGCATCAGGGCGTGGATTGGTTTACTACGACCAAGGCCTGCATTAACATGTTCCTGGGGGGCGGTTCCACCTTCGGCGGCTCCACCATCACCCAGCAGCTCATTAAAAACCTTACCCAAGAGGACGATGTGACGGTCCGCCGTAAGATCCTGGAGATTTTCAACGCGCTCCAGTTTGAGGATCGATACACCAAAGAAGAGGTCATGATGTGGTATCTCAATACCATATATCTGGGCCAGGGGCGCTACGGGGTAAAGAGCGCGGCCAAGGTCTATTTCGGCAAGAACGTCTCGGACTTGACCACGGCGGAGTGCGCCAGCCTCATCAGCATCACAAACAACCCCTCTTTGTACGACCCCTATATCAATGAGGAGAACAACCGGGAGCGGCAGCTCATCGTCCTTTCGGAGATGCTCAACCAGGGCTACCTGGATCAAGCCCAGTATGACGAGGCCGTTGCCCAGGAGATGGTGTTTACCAACGTACCGGTGGACGACGAGGTGTATACCTGTCCCGAGTGCGGTTTTTCAGGCACGGAGAACAAATTTCATCTGGAAGAGGACGGCGGCTACACCTGCCCCAAATGCGGCAGCCAGGTGCCGATTGAGAAGAAGGAGCGGAATCCCTATTACACCTACTTTACCGACCAGGTAATCCGGGACGTGGTCAGCGATCTGGAGAAGCAGACGGGCTATCCGTATGACGTATGTATGCAGATGGTGAAAACCGGCGGTTACCATATCTATGCCACCATCGACATGGATGTGCAGAAGCAGGTAGATGAGATTTATGCCAATTTGGAGAATATCCCCACCACCGCCAGCACCCAACAGCTGCAATCTGCCATTGTGGTGGTGGATAACCGCACGGGAGATGTGGTGGCCATGGCAGGCGGCGTGGGGGAAAAGACGGGGTATCTGACCTGGAACCGGGCCACCCAGAGCACCCTGCAGGCAGGCTCCTGCATCAAGCCGCTGACCGTGTACGGCCCGGCACTGGAGCTGGGGGCCATCAGTCCGGCCACAGCCGTGTTTGACGGCCCGCTGTACCGAACCAGCGGCGGCAGCCTCTATCCCTTGAACGAGAGCCGGTCCTACTCCGGTATGACCACAGTGCTGCGGGGCGTGAGCTCCTCCCTCAATACGGTGGCGGTCCGGGTGCTGGACACCATCGGCGCGGAATACAGTTTTGACTTCGCAAAAAATCAGTTTGGCTTGTCTACTCTGGTGGACCATGTGACGATCAACGGTTCGGAGAAAACGGATATCGACTATTCCCCTCTGGCCCTGGGTGCGCTGACCTATGGCGTCACGGTTCGGGATATGACCAGCGCCTACGCCACCTACGCCAATAACGGCGTGTGGCGGGAGGGCCGAACCTATAGCAAGGTTTATGACAGCGACGGGAACGTTGTTTTGGACAACGTCCAGCAGACCAGGACGGTTTTAAGCCGGCGGACCGTGAACTATATGAACTATATGCTGCAATATGCCGTAAATTACGGCACCGGCACGCCGGCCCAGATCAGCGGTATGAATGTGGCGGGCAAGACCGGCACCACCTCCAACAACAGCGACCGCTGGTTTGGCGGATACACGCCCTATTACACCGCCGTGGTCTGGTGCGGCTACGATCAGCCGGAGCAGGTGGTTCTCACCGGTACGAAGACCAATCCCGCCGTGCGCCTGTGGAAAGCGGTGATGGCGCCCCTGCATGAAGGGTTGGAGAACCGGGATCTGTACGACGGGTCCGGCCTGGTGGCGGTTTCTATTTGCTCCGAGTCCGGCAAGGCCGCAACGGACGCCTGCCGCGCCGACCCCCGGGGGAGCTGCGCCAAGACCGTATACGTGTTGCCGGAGGACCGGCCAGACGGCTATTGCGACCTGCATGTGATGGTGGAATACTGTGAGGCCGGAAAGGCCATGGCCAACCCGTACTGCGCTCAGATTTTTGATAACGTTGTGACAAAGAAGGGCCTGGTCAAGATGTCCGACGCGCTGAGGGAGTCCTACCAAATGGCAGGCCTAAATTATGAGGAGTTCTACTATTCCGAGTCGGAGAAGAATCGGACCACCTGTACGCTGCACACCAAGCAGATGGTGGACGACCAGAATAGGCCCCCGGAGCCGCCGCCTGTGGAGCCGCCCACCGTGCCGACTCAGCCGCCTGAGCCGGACTGAGCCGGCTAAGGAGAACGCCCATGTGGATATCGGATAGATGGAAGGATTTTGAGGTTCTGGATGCCACTGACGGCCAGCGCCTGGAGCGATGGGGCAGGTTTCGGCTGGTGCGGCCGGACCCACAGGTCATCTGGCACACGGAGCCGGAAGACCCGGGATGGCGGGAGTATGACGCGAAATATCTTCGCGCTGCCTCCGGAGGCGGGCATTGGACCCAGCACAGCCTGCCGGAGCGATGGCAGATCCAATACGGGGGCTATCTGACGCTGAACGTCAAGCCCATGAATTTTAAACACACCGGCGTCTTTCCGGAGCAGGCGTCCAACTGGGACTTTATCCAAGAGCAGATCGCGGGGGCCGGCCGCCCCATTCGGGTCTTAAATTTGTTCGCCTATTCCGGCGGCGCGACCCTGGCTGCGGTCTCCGCCGGGGCGGAGGTCTGGCATGTGGATGCGGCCAAGGGCATGGTGGCCTGGGCAAAGGAAAACGCTGTGTCCTCCGGCCTGGCCGACCGGCCCGTGCATTGGATCGTGGACGACTGTGGCAAGTTTCTCCAGCGGGAGATTCGCCGGGGCAGGCGGTATGACGCGGTGATCATGGACCCGCCTTCCTACGGCCGCGGCCCGTCCGGCGAGATCTGGAAAATGGAGCGGGATTTTTTCCCCTTTTTACAGACCGTGGCGCAGGTCCTCTCGGACCAGCCTCTGTTCGTGCTCATCAACTCCTATACCACAGGTCTGGCGCCCGGAGCGGTTGGGTATCTGGCAGACATTATTTTTTCCGCACGATTCGGCGGTTGTACCCAATGCGGAGAGCTGGGGCTGCCGGTGACGCGGTCGGGATTGGTCCTGCCCTGCGGCGCCGCAGGACGCTGGACCCCCGGAAGGGATTGAGAATCAGTGGAGCTAGCGATTGAGGCCCAGAATTTGGCCTATCAATATCCAGGGGCGGAGGACGCGCCTGGGATTCCTGTGTTTCAGGATTTGAATCTCACCGTGGCCGAGGGCAGCTTCGTGGCGGTCCTGGGCCGCAACGGCTGTGGGAAATCCACCCTGGCCAAGCACTTTAACGCCATCGTCCTGCCCACCGGCGGTAGTGTTCACGTCTTCGGTATGGACACCCGTCAGGAGGAGAATCTGATGCCCATCCGCAGGACCGTGGGTATGGTCTTTCAGAATCCGGACAACCAGATCGTAGCCAACGTGGTGGAGGAGGATGTGGCGTTCGCCCCGGAAAACCTGGGCGTGCCCACGCCGGAAATCCGCAGTCGGGTGGACGAGGCCCTGCAGCAGGTGGGAATGTATGAATTCCGCCTGCACGCGCCGCACCTTTTGTCCGGCGGACAGAAGCAGCGGGTGGCCATCGCGGGGGTTATCGCCATGCAGCCCAAATGCATCGTCCTGGACGAACCTACGGCCATGCTGGACCCCCAGGGCCGCCGGGAGGTCATGGAGATTGTGACGAAGCTGAACCGGGAAAGGGGCATCACTGTGGTGCTCATCACCCACCACATGGACGAGGCCGCCCAGGCCCAGCGGGTGGTGGTGTTGGACCAGGGGGAAATTGCAGCGGATGGAACGCCCGGACAGGTGTTCCAGCAGGTAGAGCTGCTGCACAGCCTGGGCCTGTCGGCGCCGGAGACGGTGGAGCTATGCTGGAAACTGAATCAGGAGGGGTTTTTGCTCCCCCTGGATGCATTGGAATTGGAACATTGCGCGCAGGCACTTTGCACTTGGCTGAAGGCCTGACCCGCGGGAGGTATCTGTATTGACACCAATTTTGGAGGTCCGGGACCTCTCCCACATTTACAGCGCCGGAACGCCCTTCCAGCGCGCAGCCATTGAGCATATCTCATTTTCCGTCCAACGAGGAGAGTTCGTCGGTATCATTGGACACACTGGGTCGGGAAAATCCACCCTGATCCAACATTTAAATGGACTTTTAAAGCCCAGCGCCGGCCAGGTTCTATTTGACGGGCGGGATATCTGGAGCGACAAGGCCTTCACCCGTAAAATTCGATTTCGGGTGGGGTTGGTGTTCCAATATCCAGAATACCAGCTTTTTGAGGAGACGGTATTCAAAGACATCGCCTTTGGTCCGAAAAATATGGGCCTGTCCAAGGAGGAAATTGAGCGCCGGGTCCTGGAGGCCGCCGGGTTTGTGGGCGTGCCGCAGGAGCAGCTCTCGAAATCCCCCTTTGACCTGTCCGGCGGGCAGAAGCGCCGGGTGGCCATCGCAGGCGTCATCGCCATGGAACCGGATGTGCTGATTTTAGACGAGCCCACCGCTGGCCTGGACCCTCAGGGGCGGGATAGTATTTTATGTAATATTCAGACCTATCAAAGGGCAAAAAATGCGACCATTCTCATGGTGAGCCATGCCATGGACGAGGTGGCCCGGCTGACGGACCGCCTGCTGGTTCTGGACCATGGGGGCATTCGGATGGACGGAACCCCCCGGGAGGTTTTTGCTCAGGCGGAGACCCTGCAGCAAATCGGGCTCAATATTCCTCAGGTCACCCGGCTGTTTTTGCGGCTGCGGGAGTTGGGGCTTCCGGTGGACGCCAGTGTGTACACCGTGGAGCAGGCGGTAGAGCAGCTCTCTGAAATGAAGGGAGGCCGCGCCCATGCTTAAGGATGTGACGCTGGGACAGTATTTCCCGGGAAATACCGTAGTGCACCGGCTGGACGCCCGAACCAAGCTCCTGATGACCGTTTTATACATCGTGGCGCTGTTTACGGCGAAAAGCTGGATCTCCTATAGCCTGGTCGCGGCGTTCTTGGTACTAAGCGTCCGGCTGTCCCATATCCCCTTCCGGACCATTCTGCGGGGGCTGAAGCCCATTTTGATTATCGTCATTCTCACCGGCGTTTTGAATCTGTTTTACGGCGGCGGAACCCATGTGTTGGTCTCCTTTTGGGGACTGACCATCACCTGGGAGGGGGTCCGGGCGGCGCTGTTTATGGTTTCTCGGATTGTAATGCTCATTACGGGCACATTCCTGCTGACCTATACCACCTCGCCCATCGCGCTGACGGACGGCCTGGAATCACTTTTAGGCCCGCTGAAAAAAATTCATCTGCCGGTGCACGAGCTGTCTATGATCATGTGCATCGCCCTGCGGTTTATCCCCACGCTGATCGAGGAGACCGATAAAATTATGAGCGCGCAGAAGGCTCGGGGCGCGGACTTTGAGACGGGGAACCTGCTGCAGCGGGCTCGGGCGCTGATTCCTATTTTGGTGCCCCTGTTCATCAGCGCCTTCCGCCGGGCCGACGAGCTGGCCACGGCCATGGAGTGCCGCTGTTATCAGGGCGGCGAGGGAAGAACCAAGCTGAAGGTGCTTCGCTACGAGCGGCGGGATTGGATTACCCTGGCCCTAGGGGGGCTGCTGGTGGCGGCGGTTATCACCCTGCACAGCTTTGGGTGGTAGAAACAAGACGGATCGGAGGAGCGGCCATGCGGAATATCGCCCTGTTTTTGACCTATCTGGGAACGGCATACCACGGCTGGCAGGTGCAAAAGAACCTGCCTACCGTGGCTGGGACCCTGGAGCAGGCTGCGCAGGCCGTGGTGGGGCACCCGGTGTCCGTCACGGGCTGCGGCAGGACCGACGCCGGCGTGCACGCACGGCACTATGTGGCGAATTTTCGTACCGACGCCCGAATCCCAGTGGAGCGGCTGCCCTATGCAATCAATACCCATCTTCCGGAGGACATCGTGGTACAAGATGCCAGGCAGGTGCACGACGGCTTCAACGCCATCGCCTCCTGCGTACGGAAGGAATATACTTACCTGATTTATAACTCCCGGATACGGGATCCGTTTTACCGGAATCGAGTCTGGTTTTATCCCAGCCCCCTGGCCGAGGAGGTGCTGCAGGCCGCCGCCGATCAATTTGTGGGCACTCACGATTTTGCAGCGGTACGATCCGTGGGCACCGAGGTAAAATCTACGGTCCGTACCGTATACTATTACAACGTGACCCGGCAGGGGGACTTGCTCACGCTGCGGGTCTGCGCGGATGGCTTTTTATACAATATGGCCCGGGCCATGGCCGGAACCCTGGTCTATGCGGCGGAGGGAAAGTTTCCGCCAGCGGAAATCGGAAGAATTTTGCAGGCCGGGAACCGGACCGCTGCAGGCCCCACGGCGCCGCCGGGGGGACTGTATCTGACCAGGCTTTGGTACGACGATGGAAAGGCGGTTTTTTCCGTTGGATGAACGAAGGCATGAGGACGAAGAACAGAACAGGGTGATTGCGTTCCGGCATCCGGCTCGGGAGCGGCGCCGTCTGACAATCTTTCTGGCTTTTTTGGCCGTGCTGGCATTGGCAATCGGCTTCTTCTTCGTGGACGGCGGTCGGAATTGGGATCGGATTCAGCGGTTTTTTACCTATGGCGGGAAGGAAACCGTGACATCCTTCGACAGTGCGGGCGCCAAGACGCTTGCCGTATTCCGGGGTGGGCTGGCCGTAGCCGACCAAGACGGGCTGACGGTTTATGATCAGAACGGCCGGGAGGAGTTCCTGGCGGCGATGAGCCTGTCGTCGCCCGCCGTCTGCGCGGCCGAAGATTTTATTTTGGGCTATGATGTGGGCGGGACCGCCCTGGCGCTGGTCAATAAATCTGGCCGGGCGGTGCTGCAGGACGCTGCCGAGGGGCGTCTGTTGGATGCGGACCTGGCGCCGGACGGATATCTTTGCTTTACCAGCGCCGGCTCCAGCGCCAAATCTGTTTTGTCCGTGTACAGCAAGTCGCAACGCAACAGCTTCACCGTATATTCCGCCTCCCGCTATTTGACGGCCTGCGCCGTGGCCCAGGGAGGCAAGATGGTCTGCGCCGTGGCCCTGGGGCAGAAGGACAGCATATTCGAGAGCACGGCGGTGCTATACCGGACCGATACGGAGGAGCCTGTGGCGGAGGTTTCCCTGGGCAATCAGCTCATCTATGATCTGCGTTTCTGGGGCTCTGGGACAGTCTGCGCCGTGGGTGAGGAACGGCTGGTGGTGTTTACAACCAAGGGGAAGGTCCTGGGTGAATATGCGTGCGCCGGCGTGGCGGCGTACAGTCTGCAAGGAGACGGCTTTGCTGCGCTGCAGCTGCCCAGCGCCCAGGGCGGCAGCGGCTGGGACCTGGTGACCGTAGGCGAAAAAGGGCAGGAATTGGGCCGGGTCTATGTGGCGGAGACGGGTATGCACCTGTCCGCCCAGGGAAAGTATCTGGCGCTGCTCACGGCCTCCGGTCTGTCCATTTACAGCCGTACGCTACATTTGTGGGCGTCGTCGCCGGACGCGGCGGGGGCGGAAGGGGTGCTGATGTGCGCCGACGGCTCCGCGCTTCTGGTGGAGGGCCAGACTGCCCGGCGGTATCTGCCGTAAATTTCATCTGGACTTTTGGCCCAGGTGTGTTATACTGGACTGAAAAACCAGATTTGTTTCCGTTTGAACTAGGAGATTGATTATGCAGCCAAAATTATGTGTGAAATGTAAAAAAAATGTAGCCGTGGTCTTCATCACCAAGATGGAAAACGGCGTGACGCTAAACGAGGGGTACTGCCTGAAATGCGCCCGAAGCCTGGGGATTCCCCAGATCGAGGACGCGGTGAAACAGATGGGCATTTCTGACGACGATTTGGACGCCATCAGCGACGAGATGTCCAGCGTATTCGGCCAGAACCAGCCGGACGAGGGCGCTGAGGACGATGAAATAGAGAGCCAGACGGCGACCTTCCCCCTGCTGAACCAGCTCTTTGGCTCCGGGGACCGGAATGGGCGGCGGGAAATGGCGGAGAAGAATCCACCGCAGGAGAAAGAGCCGCCCAGGCCCAAGACCAAAAAGCATAAGTTTTTAGATACCTATTGCCTGAACCTCACGGGAAAAGCCCGGCAGGGAGAGCTGGACAATGTAGTGGGCCGGGATGTGGAGACCCAGAGAGTCATTCAGATTTTAAATCGCCGGCAGAAGAATAACCCCTGCCTGATTGGAGAGCCTGGTGTGGGTAAAACCGCCATTGCCGAGGGCCTGGCCCAGCGGATCGCCGCGGGGCAGGTGCCGTTTAAGCTGCGGGACAAGGAGGTCTACCTCCTAGATCTGACGGCCCTGGTGGCAGGCACCCAGTTCCGGGGGCAGTTTGAGAGCCGGATGAAGAGCCTCATTGCGGAGGTGAAAGCCTGCGGCAATATTATTTTGGTCATCGACGAGGTGCACAACCTGGTGGGAGCCGGCGACGCGGAGGGCTCTATGAACGCGGCCAACATCCTGAAGCCTGCCCTGTCCAGGGGGGAGATTCAGGTCATCGGCGCCACCACCTTCCAGGAATACCGCAAGTATATCGAGAAGGACGCGGCTCTGGAGCGGCGGTTTCAGCCTGTGACCGTGGCCGAGCCCAGCCTCTCTGAGGCGGTGGAAATCATGAAGGGCGTGGCTCATTACTACGAGCAGTTTCACGGGGTGGCCATTTCCCCGGAGATTGCCCGGCAGTGCGTGGTGCTCTCGGAGCGGTATATCACAGACCGCTTTTTGCCGGACAAGGCCATTGACCTGCTGGACGAGGCCTGCTCCGACGTCAATCTGCGTAACAAGGAGATTTCCCGGCTGGCGGAGCTGAAAAAGGAGCGGGACGACTACGAATTGGAACTTCGTATGCTCACCGAGGACACGGAGCAGGAGCATTACGAACGCCTGGCGGAGCTGCGCAGCCGCCTGTGCCGTCTGGCCGGCGAGATTGAGGAGCTGGACCAGCTACCGCCCCCTCCTGTGACCATGGAAAACCTGGCACGGATCATCGAGCTGTGGACGAAGATTCCCGCCAGCAAGATCCAGGCCCAGGAGTACGGTCAGCTCAAGAGCCTGGAGGGCCGTCTCAAGTCCCGCGTTGTGGGGCAGGACGAGGCGGTGGAGGCGGTGAGCCGGGCCATCCGCCGGAACCGGGTGGGTATCTCTCCGAAAAAGCGGCCCGTGTCCTTTATCTTTGTCGGGCCCACCGGCGTAGGCAAAACCGAGCTGGTGAAATGCCTGGCCGACGAGATGTTCGACACAGTGGATTCCCTCATCCGTCTGGACATGTCCGAGTATATGGAAAAGCATACAGTCTCCAAGCTCATCGGCTCGCCCCCGGGGTACGTGGGTTACGATGAGGCAGGCCAGCTTACGGAAAAAATCCGCCGGCGGCCCTACAGCGTGGTGCTGTTCGACGAGATCGAAAAGGCCCATCCCGACGTGCTCAACGTGCTGCTCCAGGTGCTGGACGACGGCAGAATTACCGACGCTCAGGGACGCACCGTCAATTTTGAGAATACCATCATCGTCATGACCTCCAACGCTGGATCGGACCGGAAGGGCGGCTCCGTGGGCTTCGGTCGCACCGTCTCGGAGCAGCAGAAGGAGTCCGCAATGAAGGCTCTGAAGGAGTTCCTGCGACCGGAATTCCTCAACCGGGTGGACGAGGTGATTTGTTTCAATCACCTGTCCGAGGAGCACTTCCGGGCCATCGCGGAGATTATGCTCTCAGAGCTGAAGACCGCCCTGAGCGAGCGGGGTCTTCAGTTGCGGTGGACCGCGGAGCTGGACGACTACCTGACGCAAAAGGCCTTTTCCGTGGTATACGGAGCCCGGAACCTCCGCCGGAGTATCCAGCGGGACCTGGAGGACCCCATCGCCGAGCGCATCATCGACAGCTTTGAAAGCCCCATCACGGTCATCACCGTGGCGTTGGACGGGGATCGACTGCGGCTGGACGTGGAATAACGGGCATAGGCAGGAAAAGACATACAAGGGGCAGAGGCGCCTGCCTCTGCCCTAGCCGTTTATACATCGGAAGGAGGCTAAAATGGAATTTAGAAAGAGAACGTTTCATGGCCTGCTGATTCAGGGAAACCTGCATGGGGCCGTGGACTATCTGGCCCAGTTCCCTGAGCAGCTGGAGCTGCTGGAGCGGTACCGGACAGTTTTTGACCGGGGCGAGGTGCTGCGCCGGTCTGACAATGCGCTGGTTAATCAGGTGGACGCCGTGTTTCAGACCTATTATCGGGCGGCATTCTGGCAGAAAGTGCCGGAGCAGGAGGCCCGGGCAGCACTGGCGGTGGACCTGGCCCGGGTGGCGGGGCTGCCCCTTGCGCCGGCGGAGCGGCTGGAGGAGAGGCTGGACCTCGTAGAACAAAAGGTGGCTGAGCTGGTGGAGGCGGAGGGCTTTCACTATCTGGGGGGAGAGACCTCCGGCTGGTTCGGCCCGTACATTTGGAAAACCAACGAGACCACGGCCTATCCGGTGGAGCTGCCCCGGGATAGAATTGAGGTTCCCGTTACCATGATGAAGGAGTTTGTTTCTCGGAGCTGGCTGGACTTTTTGTCCTTCGGCAGAGTGGGCACTGGCGGCTGGACCAAGGAGGACGGGCTGTACTGCGTGTGGGAGGCGTACAAAGAAAACTTAAACACAGCGAGCTTTCAGATTACCTTTCTCAAACACGAGGGCCAGCATAAGCTGGACATGACGCAATACGGGGTGACGGATTCCACCACGCTTGAGTATCGGGCCAAGCTGGTGGAGCTGATCTACTACCCGGACCTCACGACGCTGTGGGGCTTTCTGGCCGAGGCCGACGGCAGCAACCCCCAAAATGCCCACGCCATGGCGGCCTATCAAATTGTTTCGGAACTGTCCCGGCGGTTGCTCGGCGTGCCGGAGGCGCCGCCGTTGGCCTGGGAGGGGAAGGAAGACGCCGTGCGCAACGCGGCAAGGACACTGTATGAGGAGTCGTATCGGCCGAAATGAAGACAGAAAAAGAACAAGCATTCAACTTCTTTGCCCGGGACCCGATGCTGTATGTGAGTCTGTCCGAGCCCCTGCGCCTGGGCAGTGCTCGGGTGGTTGCCTGCAGCGAGGCGGGGGCTCTGCTGTGCCACGACACAGATCTTTTAATGCTGGCGGCGGATTCAATCAAGGCGGCTGAGCTCCTGCTGGCGGCTTGGGACCGGCCCATTCAGGAGATAACTGTGGTGGGAACGGAGCTGACCGATGCTTTGATGGATCGGATGCAGTTGCAGATGAGCAGCCGCTGCTATCAGGCGGTGTACTGCAAAAAGGAGCGCCTGCCGGTGCACGCAGACATTCGGCAGTTGGACCTGTCCTATTTCCAGGCGGTTCTGGATGGGTACAGCCTGTTTCAGAATCCGGAGTATGTGGACAACCGCCTTCGGTCCGGCGTGGTCTACGGGGCCTTTGTGGACGGGACCCTGGCAGGATTCGTCGGGGAGCACCGGGAGGGCAGCATGGGAATGCTGGAGGTGTTCCCGGCCTACCGTGGCCGGGGACTGGCCGTGGCGTTGGAGAGCTTTCAGATCAACCGATATCTATCCGAGGGACGTGTGCCCTTTGACCAGGTCATTCTGGGCAACGAGAAATCCTTGGGCCTACAGCGGAAGCTGGGTCTGGAGCTCTCTCGGGATACGGTAGCCTGGCTCTGGGCAGATGATGAGGCGTAATTCCCGCGGGGCTCTATTGGGATAGTGCAGTGATAGGGGCGGCCAAAGGCCGCCCCTATCACTGCACCGCCGAGAGACATCCCGTGGGGGCGAGCTGAGCTCGTCCGCGGAACGACTGCAGGTCGTTCCCTACAGCGCATCGTCGAAAGACATCCCGTAGGGGCGTGCTTTGCACGCCCGCCAAACCCTACAAAATCAGAAAATTCACCTTGCGGGCGAGCGCAGCTCGCCCCTACAGTCGCACCATCGATAGAAATTCCGTAGGGGCGAGCTGTGCTCGCCCGCGGGCGGCCGCAGGCCGCCTCAGCAGAAGAAATTGCCATAGGCCCAAGCCGCCGGTGCAGTTGCACCGGCGGCTTTTTTTGCGCTAAGGCGATCCCATGGCCGCTGCTTCCTCACTGTCGGCCATCAAGGAAAGGATTTCTCGGATCGCCCGGGCAATGATCAGCCGGTTTTCCAAGGGCAGATCGGTCGAATACTGTAACATGCTGGCCAGGGATTCGATTTGCGCCTCCTCAGCGTGAAAGTCCGTGAGCAGATCCAGCGGGTCTATTTTGAGGCGTTTGGCTATTTCACCTATAGCGTCAACGGAAAGATTCGCCCGCCCCTCCAGCATGGCGCGTACCGTGGCGCGGGGCATTTTTAAAAGCTCGGCATACGCCTCTTCCGTCAGGTTCCGGTTGCTTTGGATTTTGAGCAGGGCGGACGTTAGATTTTCCTTCAACATAAAATACCTCCCGTTATCACGATGGGTACCAACCCTATGTGAATTCGATTGTGAGGGCTCTGTAGGGGCGAGCTGTGCTCGCCCGCGGAACGACCGTAGGTCGTTCCCTATGTCCCGTCATGGTTGGGCGTCCGTATAAACTCGTTTGCTACCATCCGCCGTGAAAAATTTTTAGTAAAATATCTAAATTAGATAATTTATATCTAGTTTATCAAGTATTATATCAATTCCTAGTATAAAATCAAGACAGTTATATACAAATTAGATATTAAATATCGTAGGTGGTCAAAATTGAGCAAACGGATGTTCTTGATACAAGGTAATATTTGTTTCAGACGGGTCAGATTAGCAAGGGCATTACAAGAGCCACCAATTACACAAGAAGAACTTGCGAAAAAAATTCAATTTCTTGGCTTTGAGGGTATGTCAACATTAATTATCTCGCGTATTGAAAAAAACGAACGCCATGTATGTGACGCAGAGTTGCGGATTCTGGCAAAGGCGCTTGGCGTTTCTATGGAATGGCTGGTTGGGGATACAACGTCATTTGAAGCTTCAGGGCGGTAAATGCAATGTTTTTAATTCAAGGTAATATATGTTCTGACCGTGTCAGAATAGCAAGGGCGCTACAAATTCCACCGATTACGCAAGAAGAACTTGCGCAGAAAATTCAGTTTTTGGGCTTTAGTGATATGTCAAAGTTAATCATTTCCCGCATCGAAAAAAACGAACGCCATGTATGTGACGCAGAGTTGCGAATTCTGGCGAAGGCACTTGGTGTTTCTATGGATTGGTTAGTCGGTGACACGGATTCGCCATATGGTTCTCCATACAAATAGGACGCTAAATTGATATAGACCTTGCTTCGGATTATAAGTTGAATTTTAGCAGATGGGGGCGGTTAGATTATAGTTGCCCCCCGTTAATGATTATAGATTTGTAGGGGTAAGGGCGAGCGCAGCTCGCCCCTACTGCGCACCATCGAAGGAAATTCCGTGGGGGCGCGCTGAGCTCGCCCGCGGGCGGCCGCAGGCCGCCCCTACAACGCACCATCGATAAATATCCCGCAGGGGCGCAAGAAAAAACCAAACCGGAGCCCATCGTAGCGGGTCCGGTTTGGAGAGGAGGAGCAAGGGAGCGGGCGCAGGTTTCCCGAACCGGGGGAACCGGAGCTGAGCGGACTTTGCTCCGACGACGTAGGGGCGTGCTTTGCATCTCCCAGGGAACGACTGCGGATCGTTTCATACATTAAGCGCGAAAGAGAACCCAGGCGGTTCCCTTTCGCGGTTTTCTTCCTCCAATGCAGTGATATACAGGGATTATCGACGGTTTATTGAGGCGGCAGAAGCCGCCTCAATTGTTTTGCGCTTGCGCCCTCAATTCAGCGCCACAGCGCCGCTCTGAAACAGGGCCTGGACCCGCCGCCAGAGGGCTTTGGACTCCGGGGAATCTATCTGGGCTTCCGGTAATTCAAACCAATGAACCGCCGCTTCCTGGGCGCTTTGCAGCAGCGCCAGGTCCCAGCAGAGGCCAGCAGACCGGAAGGACGGCAGGCCGTGCTGCCGCCGGCCCAGGAAATCCCCGGGGCCCCGCAGCCGCAGGTCCTCCTCCGCGATGTGGAAGCCGTCGCCGGTCTGGCAGAGCGTCCGCAGCCGGGCCAGGGTATCCGGGTTCCGGCTGTTGGAGATGAGGATGCAGTAGCTTTTCTCCTTTCCCCGGCCCACCCGGCCCCGGAGCTGATGGAGCTGGCTGAGACCGAACCGGTCCGCGTCCTCCACCACCATCACCGTGGCGTTGGGTACGTCCACCCCCACCTCAATGACGGTGGTGGCAACCAGAATTTGATCGGCTCCCTGGGCGAAGGCCTGCATGACAGTCTCCTTTTCCGAGCCCTTCATGCGGCCATGGAGCAGGCCCACCCGCAGATCCGGGAAGACGGTTTTCTGCAGGGTCTCCGCCCAGACCTGCGCTGCCTTGCCGGAGTCCCCCTCTCCCTCCTCCACCGCAGGGCACACGATATAGCACTGCCGGCCAGCGGCCACCTGATTCCGCAGAAAGGCGTTCAGACGGGGTCGCAGGGCCTCCTTCACCAAAAATGTGTCGATTTTCTGCCTCCCGGGCGGTAGCTCCCGGATGGAGGATACCTCTAAATCTCCATATAGGATTAGAGATAAAGTCCTGGGGATCGGCGTAGCAGACATCACCAGCAGGTGAGTGCCCTTCCCCTTTTCCGACAGGGCCGCCCGCTGAGAAACGCCGAACCGGTGCTGCTCGTCGGTAATCACCAGGCCCAGCTTATGAAAAACCGTGGCCTGGGTCAGCAGGGCGTGGGTGCCGATCAAAAGATCCGCCTGGCCGCTTCCCGCCAGTTCCCGGACCCGGCGCTTCTCTGCCGCCGGCAGGGAGCCAGTAAGCAGGGCGCATCGGACGCCCAGAGGCTCTAACAGTCCCGACAGGAACCGGTAGTGCTGCTCCGCTAAAATCTCCGTGGGCGCCATAAGAGCCGCCTGGGCCCCGTTCCCCACGGCGCAATAGACTGCCGCCGCGGCCACCACGGTTTTGCCTGAGCCCACGTCGCCCTGCACCAGCCGGTTCATGGGGACGTCCCGGGCAAAATCATGGAGGATATCCTCTATGGCGGCCCGCTGCCCTCCGGTGAGGGAGAAGGGCAGGGCCTGATAAAATGCGCTCAGGTCCAGATTGCAATAAGGCGGGACCGCCTGCTGCGTCCGCCTCGCCCGCATCAGGCTCAGCCCGGCGGAAAAGAGAAAGAACTCCTCAAAGGCCAGCCGCCGGCGGGCCTGGTCCAGCTCCCGCTGATCCCGGGGCTGGTGGATGGCGCGATAAGCGGCCTGGGCCTCCCAGATTCCGTATTGGGTCCGGACCGACTCCGGTAGGACCTCCGGCGGGGAACCGCAGTCCGCGAGAGCCTGCAGCACCGCCCGGGCTACGGTTTTGTTGGACAGGCCCGCGGTGAGGGGATAGATAGGCAGGATGCGCCGGGTCATGAGCGGCATGTCGTCCGGGCGCTCAAACACCGGATTGGTCATCTGATAGCCGGTGAAATCCCCGGAGACCGCGCCGTAGAAGATGTATTCCGTCCCATACTGGAGCTGCTCGGCACTGTGGCGCTGATTGAAAAAGGTGAGGTTCAGCCGGGCGGAGTGGTCCGCCACAGTGGCCTTTGTGATTTCCAGCCCTTTGCGGATAAAGCTAGTCCGGGGCGGCGAAACCACCATGGCCTGGAAGCAGGCGGGCTGGTCCACCTCCAGGGAGGCGATGGGAATCAACCGGGTCCGGTCCTCGTATGTCCGGGGAAAGTGGCAAATCAGGTCTTCTATGGTCTGAATCCCCAGGGCCTGAAATTGCTTGGCCTTCACCGGCCCGATGCCCCGGAGGAATTGAATGCTATCAGATAACTGCGGCAGTGGAATCACCCCCTTTCCCCAGGTGGCTCGCCTGGGGGCTTTTTTCTAGTATAGCGCAAAAGGCCGCTGGGGACAAGCGGGATTATTTGCGGCGCATGCTTTTGGTATAGGCCCAGACGGCCAGGCACCAAATCAATAGGCTCCAGCCCAGGACCCAGAGCAGCTCCGGTCCGACTCGGTTCCAATTACCGGCCAGGGCCGCTCGGCCAGCCTCCACCGCATGGACAAAGGGCAGCAGATTTGCGATAGCCCGGAAGGCGCCGCCGACCAGGTCCAGATCGAACCACGCGCCGGAGAGCCAGGCCGTCAGGTTGGTGAGCAGGGCCCCGCAGACGCCGCCCACCTGCTTGTCGTTGAGCAGGGTACCGCAGAGCAGCCCCAGGCCAATATACAAGAAGGCGGCGGGCAGACCCGCTGCCAACGCCAACAGGAGGTTGGGGGTTGCGGGCAGGCCCAGTGCCAGGGCCACCAGGTAGCAAACGGCCGACTGGCCCAGTGCCAGGGGAAACAGGGGCAGGGTGTAGCCCAACAGGAAGTCCCGGGCCCGGAGCGGGGCGGTATAAAGCCGCAGGAGAAAGGAACTGCTGCGGTCCTTTGCGATGAGCAGGCCGCAAAACAGGGTCCAAAAGCTGAAGCCGAACACCACGATTCCTGGTGTCAGGGTCTTGAGCTGAAACAGGGGCACGGGGGCCCTGGCGGCGATGGTGGTCAAAAGCAGCAGAATCACCAGTGGAAATGCAAGGCCAAAAACCAAATTCAGAGGATCCCGCAGCAGCTCCAGGGCGTTTCGCCGGGCAAAGTATACCATTTTCATCTGTTGTTGCCTCCTGCCAGTTTTACAAAGGCCTCTTCCCATTGGCTGGTTCCGGCCAGCGCCATGAGCTCGTCTGCGGTACCCTCCGCCGCCAGACGGCCACGAACCAAAATTCCGATGCGGTCGGCCAGGGCCCGGGCCTCCTCCAAATCGTGGGTGGTGAGAATGCTGGTGATCTTTCCTTTCAGTTCCCGAATAGCCGTCCAGAGCTCCCGACGGACCAGCACGTCCAGGCCCAGAGTCGGTTCGTCCAAAAACAAGATCTTTGGTTGAGAGATCAGGGCCATGGCAATGCTGAGACGCCGCTGCCAGCCGCCGGAAAGGGTCTTTGCCCGGCACTTGGCTACCTGCTCCAGGCCGAAGCGCCCCAGGGCGGATTCCGCCTGGGAACGGGGCGCGGGGCGCCCATATATCCCCGCCATGAGCTCCAGATTTTCCCGGACCGTCAGGTTCGGCGCAACCGCGGATTCCTGCGGGGAGACGCTGAGGGTTTGCTTGATCAAATCCGTTTCCGTGCGGATGCTGCGGCCCAGGAGCAGGGCGTCTCCGCCGGTGGGCTTCGACAGGCAGGACAGCAGGCGAATGGTGGTGGATTTGCCCGCTCCGTTGACGCCCAGCAGGGCGTATAGCTCTCCGGGCCGGATGTGCAGCTCCAGCGCCTGCACCGCCGCGCAGGCCCCGTAAGACTTGGACAGGGCACGGGTTTCAATGGCGTAGGTCATGGTGTTTTCTCCTCCTCCTGACAGACCTCTTGTATGGTCTGGGCAAAGGCCTGCAGGTCTGATTCCGTTTCCTGGGGATAGGCGGCCTTGCCGCCCCCGTTGAAGATAGCGTCCGCTATTTTTATCATCAGGCTCTGCCGCTGCAGGGCGATGCCCCGGTCTGGGTCCGCAAGCAGAAGCATACTGTCCCCGGGCTCCAGCTCGAACATCTCGCGTACCTCTTTGGGGATAACAATTTGACCCTTGGGACCCAGCTTAACTGTGCTCATGAACCGCTGCCCGCCTTCTTGCCTCTTTTTCATACGCGCTCCTCCATCAAACAAAAAGTAAGAATAGTTTTACTTATAGCACTATTATACACAGGTTGCACAGATTGTCAAGAATAATCCCACGGATAAGACCTGCCCTCGTCAATGAGGCAGGCCCAGATTGCGCTGTTTGCGCGATCTGGGCCGGTTCAAATTTCTGTGTCCCATTGCCTGGAAGTTTTTCCGTAATCGGCCATCTGCCTCTGCAGTAAGAGGCTAGAGGGGCGGCCGGCCGCCGGGCGCTTCCTGTGAAAAAATATCTTGTGAAATGCATGCAGGCGGCGGTACTTCACCGGTCTGTGGGCGCGCCGTCCTCCCCTGCATCGTCGGGGTAAGGTCCCGGCTTAGAAAACGAAAGGGCTTCCCCCAGGAGACGCTGGCAGAGAAGGTGGGAATTAGCCGCTCCCTGGTTCGCGCGATGGAAGCGCCAGGCATTGCATTGGCTTTCCGCTGGAAGCGTTTTTTAGTTACCTGGAAGAACTTCTGCCGGGGCGGCCTCCGGCCGCCCGCCGGAGAAACGTTCTTGATAACGGGATGAAGGGGCGAGCTGCGCTCGCCCGCCAAAAATTCCCCTGTTTTGCAGGGCTTGGCGGGCGTGCAAAGCACGCCCCTACAGGTGCAGAATTGGAAGAATTCGGAATATAACGATTTCGGCAGGGTCAGGGTCGCTTGCACCCTGGCCTTTTGTAAGGCCGGACAGGCTCCCAGGGTCAGGAGGGGATCCCCAAGGGGGCGGCATCGTCGGTGCAATGTCCGCTCAGCTCCGTTTCCCCCTGGCAGGGAAATCTACGCCCGCTTCCAGTCAACTCCTGTTTACATGTTGCTTTCAGATTCCCCCAGCACCTGCTGTACTATGTCCATGGCCTCGTCCAGCAGGGACTCGGTGTGGGTGGCCATGTAGCTGGTGCGCAGCAGGCACTCTCCAGGGGCCGCGGCAGGAGGCAGCACCGGATTGACGTACACCCCGGCATCGTACAGCGCCTTGGCCTTGGTCAGGGTCTCAATGGGCTCATAGGTATAGATGGGGACGATCGGCGTTTCAGAGGGCCGGATTTTCAGACCCCGCTCCGTGAGTCCCTGCCGGGCGTAGGAGGAGAGTTGCGCCAGACGGTCCACCAAAGAGGGCTCCCGGCGCAGACAGCGCAGGGCCGCCAAGGCGGCGGCACAGTTGGCGGGGGGCAGGGAAGCGGAAAAAATAAAGGGCCGGGAGTTGTGCCGGATAAAGTCGATGATTTCGCCGTCTCCAGCCAGGTAGCCGCCTAGGCTGGCCAGGGATTTGGAGAAGGTGCCCATGTACAGATCCACCTGGTCCTCCAAGCCGAAATAGCTGGCTGTGCCCCGCCCGCCGGGGCCGATGACCCCCAGACCGTGGGCGTCGTCTACCATGACCCGTGCGCCGTACTGCTTCGCCAGGGCGGTGATGCCCGGCAAATTTGCAATGTCGCCGCCCATTGAAAACACGCCGTCCGTTACGATGAGGATGCCCGCGTGCTCCGGTACGCTTTGCAGCCGCCGCTCCAGTTCTTCCATATTATTATGCCGGTAACGCAGCATTTTTCCGTAACTCAGCTTGCAGCCATCGTAGATTGAGGCGTGATTCTCCCGGTCGCAAATCACATAGTCGCCCTGGCCCACCAGAGCGGAAATCGCGCCCAAATTAGTTTGAAACCCAGTGGAGAAGGTGACGACCGCCTCTTTTCCCAAAAAATCCGCCAGCTCCTGCTCCAACTGCAGGTGAAGCTCCAGGGTGCCGTTGAGAAACCGGGAACCGGAGCAGCCGGAGCCATAGGCTTCGTAGGCGTGGATTCCTGCCTCCACCACCTCCGGGTGTGTGGTTAGCCCCAGATAGTTGTTGGATCCCAGCATGATGCGCCGCTGCCCCTCCATCATCACCTCCACATCCTGGCGGGACTGCAAGGCGTGAAAATACGGGTAGATGCCCAGACGGCGAATTTCCTTGGCTTGGGTGTAACGGCTGCACTTATCAAAAATGTCCATGATCCACTCCCTTTTCTTCGTTTGTTAAATCCTCTAGTATCTCGCAGAACAGCTGAAGCTGTTCCGGCGCGTATTTTTGCTCCAGTCGGTTTATTGCGGCCAGCACGGGGTTTTGGCTGCTGTGGAAGTGCCGGTGGAGTTTGTCCGTGGCCTGCAGGTAATAGGCCCGCCGGTCCTCTTTAGACGGGATTTTGTCAACCAGACCCTTGGCGATCAGATTGCGCACCCGGTAGCTGGCGTCTGGCAGGGAAATCCCTAAAAACTCGGAAAACTGCTTGACAGTGGGACGGCCCAGGACGTAGACCACATCGGCGGCACAGACCTCCGCGGGGCTCAGCTTCCAGGATTTATCCCGGATACGGGTGAACAGGCTGCGGTACTGCAGCAGCCGCAGCCGATGACAACAGGACAGAATTTTGCGGTACAGCATGGCTTGCCCCATCCTCAGATAGTTCAAAAATTTTAACTATCGTACCATGCTGGTCCAGGCCTGTCAAGGCCGGGACTGTCCGGAGCGCCGCCTTTTTGGCAGATGGAGGCGGCCCAAAGGACGCCCCCACAATTTCGCACTGGTTGCATTCGTGAAAAAAGGGCGCCCGGATTTGCGAATTTCGCATATCCGGGCACCCTTAGCAGCCCTGCTGGTTGCACTTTTTAGATTAAACAGGTTGGAGCTGCCATAAAAATGCGGCAGCCTGCCAAAAAAATTTCGGCAGGCTGAGAGATGGTTTCAGAGCAGTTAAGCCAGCTGGTTGAGCTTCAGGGTCATGCTGCTCTTTTTACGGGCAGCGGTGTTCTTATGAAGGATGCCCTTCTTCACACCCTGATCCACAGTCTTGACCGCAATCTTATACGCCAGGTTTGCCTGGGCGCGGTCACCGCCGGACACAGCGGCTTCAAATTTTTTGACAGCAGTCCTCATTTCAGACTTATCAGCCTTGTTCTTCTCATAAGCGGCTTTGGACAACAAAACACGCTTTTTGGCAGATTTAATATTGGGCACGGGTTCCACCTCCTCCAATCGCGTTTGGTTCAGGCTGGCCTGCAGGCCGGCCAGTCTCATGCAGAAATACATTATAACCTGTCCACAGAGGAAAATCAATAGGATTTTTTTAGTTTTTTGCTTTTTTTGGATATGAGACCTAGGTTCAGCGGATACTAGGGGCGAGAAATTTTGCCAAGGGGGCGCAAAAAATGGGCATTCGGACGGACCTGGCCGACGAGGCTGAGGAACTATGGCGAAAATCGGCGGGAGAGAACACAGAGCTGCCTGGCGTGAAAGCGCGGGAGCTGCAGAAAAACGGCGTCCGTTTTTACCGGGTGGAGATTCTGGACCAGCGGGGCGAAAAGGCGTTGGGCAAGCCCTGCGGAGTTTATGAGACGATGTACCTTCCGGGCGAGGGTCGGCCGACGCCGGAGCTGGTGGAGTCCCTGGCCGAGTCTCTGGGAGACAGACTGGACCTGCGGGGAGAGGAAAGCGTTTTGGTGGTAGGCCTGGGGAACCGAAGCATGACGCCGGACGCCGTAGGGCCATTATCGATGGAAGGGCTGTTGGTAACCCGGCATTTGCGGCAGCATTTGCCAAAGATCTTCTCCGCCATGCGCTCCGTCAGCGCGTTGGCGCCAGGCGTTCTGGGTACCACAGGCGTCGAGAGTGCGGAAATTGTGGCCAGCGTGGTGGGCCGGACGAAACCGGACCGGGTGCTGGTGGTGGACGCCCTGGCCGCAGGCGGGCCGGACCGACTGTGCCGGACCATCCAGGTTACGGATGCCGGTATTGTGCCGGGCTCCGGCGTGGGCAACAGCCGGGCGGCGTTCTCAAAAAAATCCTTGGGGGTGCCGGTGGTGGCGGTGGGCGCTCCAACCGTCATGGACTCCACGCTGTTCGGTGGGAACCAAGAAGCGCCCATGGTCATCACGCCCAGGGACATTGATGCGCGGGTCCGGCGTTTGTCAAGCCTAATTTCCGCCGCCATCAACGCAGCCCTGTTTCCCGGATGGACGCATGAGGAAATTGCACAATTTGTCGAATAAGGGAACACGCAGTTATGTCAATCAATTTTGTATGTTCAGAGGATGTTCACAGCCGCACATAGCTGTGGATAAACCTGTGCATACTGTGCAAAACTTTAGTTTATCCACACCCAAGCCGCAAAGAAATCATTTTTTGGCGGAAAATGAATTGGATAAGAATCTGCATATCCGGCGGGTTTTGCAGTGCGCGGGGGAATTACGTCTACGTTGCTCCTGACAGTTTATTTAAAAATCAGGGAGAAATGATTGGAAATTCTCCGATTTTCCTAAAATCCAGGCTGGATATTGGGGATGCGCACGAGACGAATCGAGAAATCTTTGTGAAATCCAACGAAAAATCGGGAAGCAGCGCGAGTCCTTGGCGATGTGGTCAGTAGGCCGCCATACAATTCTCCGTGCCAGAGCGTTGGAGTATAAAATGCTGAGAAAAGGGGACCGGGGTCCCCTTTTTCCGCTCTGTCGCGGGCCGCGCGAACGGAAGCCGGCCGGGTCTGTGTATCAAAATAGAACCTTGGGAAATACTTACACCATACTGGAATTTTTCCGGAGGTACGCGATGCAAGGCAAGGTAGAAATCTGCGGGGTCAATACGTCGAAGCTAAAGACCTTAAAAAACGACGAAATGGTTCGGCTGCTAAAGCTGGCCAAGGAGGGAGACGAACAGGCCCGGCAGCAGCTCATTGAGGGAAACCTCAGGCTGGTGCTGTCGGTGATTCAAAAGTTTGGAGGCCGGGGAGAAAACCCCGACGATTTATTTCAGGTGGGGTGCATCGGGCTTTTAAAGGCCATTGCCAATTTTGACGCCACCAAGGAGGTGCGGTTTTCCACCTACGGTGTGCCCATGATCGCCGGGGAGGTCCGGCGTTATCTGCGGGACAACAGCGCCATCCGGGTCAGCCGGTCCGTCCGGGATACGGCCTATCGGGTGCTGCAATGCAAGGAGGCCATGGTGGCCGAGAACGGCCGGGAGCCCACGTTGGAGGAAATCGCCCAGCGTTTGCACCTGCCCCTGGAGGAGGTGTCCGGCGCCATGGACGCAATTGCCGCCCCGGTCTCCCTGTATGACCCGGTGTATTCCGACGGCGGCGATCCTCTGACAGTCATGGACCAGGTCCGGGACACCAAGAACACGGACGAGCGGTGGATTGAGCGCATCGCGCTGCGGGAGGCGTTTCAGACCCTCAGCGACCGGGAAAAGCAGATTTTAATTCTCCGGTTCTATGACGGGAAAACACAGATGGAAGTGGCTGGGGAAGTCGGCATCTCACAGGCCCAGGTATCCCGGCTGGAGAAGAGCGCCATTGGGACGATCCGCAAAAATGTGTTGGGCTCCTGATCGTCCGCCGCCGCAGGCATACCGGGACGGGCTGGTGCATATCCTCTACCAGATGAAAGGGGCGTGGCGTCATGGGAACCAGAGTGACGGAGCTGCGGTGCAAAGAGGTAATCAACATCTGCGACGGCCACCGATTGGGCTATATCAGCGATGCCGAAATTGAACTGCCGGAGGGTAAGGTTTTAGCCCTGGTGGTGCCGGGACCCTGCCGATTTTTTGGGTTATTTGGCCGTAAGGACGACTATGTCATACCATGGGACTGCATCCGCCGGATGGGTTCGGACATCGTCCTAGTAGAGCTGGAGCCCGACAAGTGCCGGGTGCCCCGGCCAAAGCCGGGGTGGTTTTGAAAGAAGGCCCGCACAGGGCTCCGCGGCGGGAAGCCGGGAGCCAGTGCGGGTTTTCTATGATATGCGCCGCCTTCTGCGCATCTCGTGCACAGGCGACTGGACACGGACCCTCGTGGCCCCAACGGGCACTTTGCGACAAATTTTTGAAGCTGTGCCGGCGTATGGATAAAAATTAGGGATTTATTTCAAAAAAGAACTTGAAAAATCAAAAAACCTCTGTTACAATGTATCAGCATGGCCAAAAATGCCAAAATGCAAAACCACACACCCGGGGATCGCAGCGGCAGGTGCCTGCGAGCAGGTGCTGCTGCGGGATGATCGGGGTGGAGGAACAACAAAAGGAGAAGTGAACTCATGGCTGTCGTATCTATGAAACAACTGCTGGAAGCCGGCGTGCATTTCGGTCACCAGACCCGCCGGTGGAACCCCAAAATGGCCCCCTATATCTATACGGAGCGGAATGGTATTTATATCATTGATCTGCAGAAGACCGTGAAAAAGCTGGAGGAGGCCTATTCTTTTGTCCGGGAACTGGCCGCCAACGGCGAGAGCGTCCTGTTTGTCGGGACCAAGAAGCAGGCCCAGGACGCGATCAAGGAGGAGTCTGAGCGAGCGGGCCAGTTCTTCGTGAACGCTCGTTGGCTGGGCGGCATGCTGACCAACTTCCGTACCATGCGCACCCGGATTGACCGGCTGGCCCAGCTGCGCAAAATGGAAGAGGACGGGACCTTTGCCATGCTGCCCAAAAAGGAAGTCATCAAGCACCAGGGCGAGATCGCCAAGCTGGAAAAATACCTGGGCGGCGTGAAGGAAATGAAAAAGCTCCCCGGCGCGCTGTTCATTGTGGATCCCCGCAAGGAGCGCAACGCCATCGCAGAAGCCCGGAAGCTGAACATTCCCATCGTAGCCATTGTGGATACCAACTGCGACCCGGATGAGATTGACTATGTCATTCCGGGCAACGACGACGCCATTCGGGCCATTCGCCTGATTGCCGGCACGATGGCAAACGCCGTGCTGGAGGGCCGTCAGGGCGAGAGCTATCAGGAAGCCGCTCCCGCTCCCATTGCTGCGGAGCCTTCCACCCCTGCCCCCGCCGCCGCGCCTGTTGCGCAGGCCGACTGAGTCGATACGGTGCCCACTTCGGTGGGCACTTTTCCCCAAAAGACCGATTTGTACAGGAGGATGAAAAGTATGGCATTTACTGCCGCTGATGTGAAGAAACTGCGTGAGATGACCAATGTGGGCATGATGGACTGTAAGAAGGCCCTGACTGCCTCCGACGGTGATATGGATAAGGCCGTGGAGTGGCTCCGGGAAAAGGGCCTGGCAGCCGCGGCGAAGAAATCTGGCCGCATCGCCGCCGAGGGCGCGGTGTGCGCCATGGTGGAAAACGGCGTAGGCGCAATTGTGGAAATCAACTGCGAGACCGATTTTGCCGCGCAATCCGACAAGTTCACGGGCTTTGTGCAGGATGTGACCCAGGTGGTTTTGCATGAGAACCCCGCCGACATGGACGCGCTTTTGGCCGCCAAGTACCCGGGAACGGACAAGACCGTGAGCGAGATGATTCCGGAAAAGGTCCTGGTGATTGGGGAAAACCTGAAGATCCGCCGCTTCGCCCGGTACGATACCGGCGTCACCGTGCCCTATGTGCACATGGGAGGCCGCATTGGCGTATTGGTGAATTTGGAGGTGGAGGGAATAGAGCCCGCCGCCGTCACCGAGCTGGGCAAGGATCTGTGTATGCAGGCGGCCGCCATGAATCCGGCGTTCTGCGACAAATCCGACGTGGACCAGTCGACTCTGGACAAGGAAAAGGAAATCCAGATGGCCCTGGCCATGAATGAGAATGAGAAGGCCGCCAAACCGAAGCCCCAGAATATCATTGAGAAGATGGTCATGGGCCGTATCGGCAAGTACTACGAGGAAAACTGCCTGATGCAGATGGAGTTCGTCAAGGAGAAGGGCGTTTCCGTGGAGCAGCATGTGGCGGCAGTGGCCAAGGAGCTGGGCGGCAAAATTGCCGTGAAGTCTTTTATCCGTTTCGAAAAGGGCGAGGGCATCGAGAAAAAGCAAGAGGACTTCGCCGCGGAGGTCGCCGCGCAGTTAAAGTGAGTTCGAGTTCTTTCGCTTCCCAGTTATAGAGCAGCACGGGCCGGCTTCCGCGGAAGCCGGCCCGCTTTGTTCCTAACTATCGCAGGGATAGCCTTTTGTCCGGTCCCTGCAAAAGGCGGGGGCGAGCGCAGGTCGCCCCTATATGGCTAGGTTACGGCTCCATATCTTGTCAGCCTACGCCGTTGGCTTTTTAGACAAACTGAGGAGGGAACGATTTAGATCGTTCCCTCCTGTTTTAGCTAAGGCTATTGAGTTGTGGACGCGCGGTTGTGTATAAATTAGTCTTCCTTTACGTCTTTGACACTCTCCACGATGCCCTGGGCCAGGCCGGCCAGGCCCTGAATCTCCGAGGGGATGATGATCTTAGTCGCCTTGCCGTCGGCCACCTTTTGCATGGCCTCCAGTGCTTTGAGTTTAATAACCTGATCATTGGGGCAGGCTTGGTTCAGCATCCGCAGAGACTCGGCCATGGCGGTCTGCACGGCGATGATGGCTTTGGCCTCGCCGTCCGCCCGGAGTATGGAGGATTGCTTTTCCGCCTCCGCCTTGAGGATTGCCGCCTGCTTGGCCGCGTCGGCCCGGAGAATGGCGGACTCCTTTTCGCCCTCAGCTACCAGGATCGAGGAGCGCTTGGAACCCTCAGCCACCAAAATGGCCTGCCGGCGGTCCCGCTCAGCCTTCATCTGCTTCTCCATAGAGCTCTGGATGTCCGCGGGAGGCAGGATGTTCTTCAGCTCCACCCGGTTGACCTTGATGCCCCAGGGGTCCGTGGCCTCATCCAAAATGGCCCGCATTTTCGTGTTGATCACGTCCCGGCTGGTGAGGGTCTGATCTAGCTCCAGGTCGCCGATGATGTTCCGCAGGGTAGTGGCCGTGAGGGTTTCCATGGCCATCATGGGCTGCTCCACTCCGTAGGCGTAGAGCTTAGGGTCCGTGATCTGGAAATAGACCACGGTGTCGATCTGCATGGTCACGTTGTCCTTGGTAATGACGGGCTGGGGGGGATAGTCCAGGACTTGCTCCTTCAGGCTGACCCGTTTGGCTACCTTCTCCAAAAAGGGGATCTTGAAGTGAATGCCCACCCCCCAGACGGCGGAGAAGGCGCCCAGGCGCTCGATGACATAGGCCTGGGACTGCTGCACGACCCGGATGTTCCGGATCAGAATGAGGAGCACGACCACGATAATTGCCGCAATCCAAATCCATTCCATACTGTTTACCTCCATTTTTTTCAATTTTACGCTATTTTGTTATTTGGCGGGAACCTCCGCCGGGGAGACAAAAACCTTGACGCCTTCGATCCGGTCCACAACCACCCTGGCTCCAGCGGGAATGGGGCTACCGTCGGTGCTCCGGGCGGTCCACACCACGCCGCCTACCTTTGCTGAACCCTGGGCGCTGATGTTGTCAATATTCTCCGTGACTACGGCGGCCTTGCCGATGAGGCTCTCCACATTGGTGCGAGTCAGCTTCGGTGTGATAAATTTTCGGACCAATGGCCGCAGGCTGGCCAGCAGAGCCACGGACACGCACAGAAACAGCAGGACCTGCAGCCAGATCGGGGCGCCGCACAGGGCCGCGATCAGGGCCACCAAAGCGCCGGCTAAGAACCAGACTGAAACAAGTGAAACGGTTACAGCTTCCGCGATCCCAAACAAGACCAAAGCCGCGAACCAAATCGCCACGACTATCTCCATCTGTCTCCATCACCTTTCTTCATTTTAATGTTATTAGCATAACAGATTTTCATAAAAAGGTCAACAGGGGGTAGGACCTGCGCGTAAATTTTTTTGCATTTTTCTCGGGTTTTTTCCGGTATTTTTTAGAAAATATTTATAAATTTTCATATTATGCGGATTTTTAGACGGATGATCGGGAAACCGTAACCAGTTGAGGTCGCGCCCGCCGGCGTTAGGCCGTTATCTGACGGTCCCAGGCGGCCTGCTGTAATTTTTTCGGGAAAAACGTTGCGCTTTCTCGGGCTTTACAGTACAATAGAGAATACTGTCTCACGAAATGCCCTGCGGTCGCAACGCGGGAGCGATTGAATTTGGAGGTCCAAAAAGGAACGATGGAGAAACTGACTTTTGTGGTGCCCTGTTTATTTGGGCTGGAGGGTTTGGCCGGCGATGAGCTGCGGCGTCTTGGGATGGAGCAGGTGCAGGTGGAAAATGGAAGGGTTTTGTTTTCCGGCGGTTCCGAGTCCTTGGTACAGGCCAATTTGTGGCTGCGGACCGGGGAACGGGTGCTGCTGCGGCTGGCGTCCTTTCCGGCCGAGAGCTTCGAAGACCTGTTTCAGGGGGTGGCCACGGCGCCCCTGGAGGCGTTCATCCCTCGGGACGGCCAGTTCCCTGTGAAAGGGCATTGCCTGAACAGCAAGCTGCACAGCGTGCCGGATTGCCAGGCCATCATCAAACGGGCGGCGGCGAAACGGCTAGGGGAGCGGTATGGCCTGACCTGGCTGCCGGAGACCGGGGGGCTGTACCAGCTTCAGTTTTCCATCCAGCAGGACCGGGCGGAGCTCTATCTGGATACCACGGGCCCTGGCCTCCACAAGCGGGGCTACCGGGCCAGGGGCAACGACGCGCCCCTGCGGGAGACCCTGGCCGCGGGCATGGTGCTCCTGACCCGCTATCGGGGAAAGGATTACTTCTGGGACCCCTTCTGCGGTTCCGGCACCATCCCCATTGAGGCAGCACTCATTGCTCGGAACCGGGCGCCAGGGCTGCAGCGCTCCTTTGCCGCGGAGCAATTCGCCTGGTTGGATCAGACCTTGTTTGCCCAGGCCAGGTTGGAGGCGCCGGACCGGGAGTTTCATGGGGACTACCGCATCCTGGGCTCAGACAACGACCCCAAGAGCGTCAGCCTGGCCGTCGCCAACGCCCGGAAGGCCGGGGTGGCCCGGCAGGTTATGTTCCAGGATGGGGACGCCACGAAAATGGCTCCGCCGGCGCAGGAGGGAATCCTGGTCTGCAACCCGCCCTATGGTCAGCGGATGCTGGAGCAGCGGCAGGCGCAGGACCTGTACCGCGCCCTGGGGCGGCACCTGCAGGGCGCAGCGGGCTGGCGGCAGTGCGTGATCTCCTCCGAGCCGGAATTCGAGCGGTATTTTGGCCGGCGGGCGGACAAGAAACGGAAGCTATACAATGGTATGATCCAGTGTAACTACTATATGTATCTGGGAGGCCGCCGGAAATGAAACATGTTTTTCTCATTAATCCGGCGGCGGGAAAACGGGATCGGAGCCGGGAATTTTACGAGCGATTCACGGCCTTTGCCCAGGCCCGGGCCCTGGACTATGAAATCGCGGTCTCTCGAGCGCCGGGGGACTGCCGGGATCTGGCCAGGCGTTGGGCGGCGGCGGGATCCCCCCTGCGCCTGTACGCTTGCGGGGGAGACGGGACGCTCAATGAGGTGGTCAATGGGGCCGTGGGCTTCCCCAATGTGGCGGTGACCCACTATCCCGGCGGCTCGGGCAACGATTTTATCAAGGTGTTTCACGATTCGGCGCCGTTTGCGGACCTGGAGCAGCTCCTGGACCCGGCGGAGGCGGAATTCGACCTGATCTCCTGCAACGGCGATTACGCGCTGAACGTATGCTCTTTGGGATTTGATGCCCGCATTGGCACCGAGATGGCCGCCTATAAGCGGCTGCCCTTGGTTTCGGGGCCTGGCGCCTACGTCCTGTCCGCGTTGGTCAATACCGTCAAGGGGGTGCATGAGCCCTACACCGTGGAGCTCAACGGCCAGACCATCGCGGGGGAGCAGACCATGATTTTTGTGGGAAACGGCCGCTGGTACGGCGGCGGGTTCCAGCCGGTGCCGGAGGCGGACCCTGCTGACGGCCTGTTCGATGTGCTCTTGGTCCGTGGGGTCAGCCGGCTGACAGTGCTGCGAGTCATAGGCTCCTATAAAAATGGAGGCTACCACGACTTCCCTCAAATTATTCGGCATTTTCGCACCCGCAGTCTCACCATCCGCTGCGGGCGGGAGAACGCCATTAATTTGGATGGAGAGCTGCGCCGGGCCCAAATTGTGAGAATTGACCTGGCGCCGGAAAAACTAAGATTCTTCTACCCACGGACACTCTCTTGGGCGCCGATACCAAGAAAATTTGAGCAAAAAGAAGGAATCGGGAGAGAACGAGAGAAAGTATGCGCTCATATGGATTAAACACTTGCTCACCGGGGATAATGATGGAAAAACACGGAATTATTCCCCTTGCAATTTCAGGTGCCATGCACTATTATATAACCGTTAGCACTCAATGGTAATGAGTGCTAAAAAGGGCAAAATCTGTAGATCACTGCGGCTTTTCCTCTGGATCGCCGCAATTCTAAATACTGCTTGGAGGTAATCAATGATGAAACTAACTCCCATGGCAGACCGCGTTCTGCTGAAACCCACTGAGACGGAAGAGACCACCAAATCCGGTATTATTCTCTCCACTGCCAACAAGGAAAAGCCCGTGGTAAGCGAGGTCGTGGCCGTTGGGCCCGGCGGCATGGTGGATGGAAATGAAGTCGTCATGACTGTGAAGCCCGGAGACAAGGTCGTGGTGGGCAAGTATACCGGCACAGAGATCAAACTGGACGGCCAGGATTACACCATTGTCAAGCAGTCCGACATCCTGGCGATTGTGGAATAAATTTGGAGGTTGAGAACGATGGCTAAAATGATTGTTTACGGCGAAGACGCCCGCAAAAAGCTGCTCTCCGGGATTGACCAGCTGGCCGATACCGTAAAAGTGACCTTGGGCCCCAAGGGACGAAACGTGGTTCTGGGCAAGAAGTACGGCGCGCCTTTGATTACCAACGACGGCGTGACCATCGCCAAGGACGTGGAGTTGGAGGACGCCTTTGAAAACATGGGCGCTCAACTGGTGCGGGAAGTGGCCACCAAGACCAACGACGTGGCCGGCGACGGCACCACAACCGCTACGCTGCTGGCGCAATCCATCGTCCAGGAGGGCCTGAAGAACGTGACCGCCGGCGCGAATCCCATGGTGATGCGCAAGGGCATTGAGAAGGCCGTGGAGGCTGCGGTGGAGGCCATCAAGGCCAACTCCGTGGCGGTCAACGGCAGCGAGGACATCGCCCGGGTCGGCACCGTCTCCTCCGGCGACGAGTCCGTGGGCAAACTGATTGCCGAGGCCATGGAGAAGGTGGGCACCGACGGCGTCATCACAATTGAGGAGTCCAAGACCGCAGAGACCGGTTTGGAGGTCGTGGAGGGCATGCAGTTCGACCGGGGCTACATCTCCCCGTATATGGTCACGGATACCGACAAGATGGAAGCGGTGCTGGATGATCCCTATATCCTGATCACCGATAAGAAGATCTCTTCCATCCAGGAAATCCTCCCGGTGCTGGAGAAAGTGGTCAAGACTGGTCGGAAGATGATCATCATTGCTGAGGATGTAGAGGGCGACGCCCTGGCCACCCTGCTGGTGAACCGGCTCCGCGGCAGCTTCAACTGCGTCTGCGTCAAGGCCCCCGGCTTTGGCGACCGTAGAAAGGAAATGCTCCAGGATATCGCCATTCTCACCGGCGGCACGGTGATCTCCAGTGAGCTGAATATGGACTTGACGGAAGCCGATGTCTCCGATCTGGGCACCGCCCGTCAGGTGAAGGTGACCAAGGACACCACCACCATTGTAAACGGGAGCGGCGATGCCCAGGCGATTAAGAACCGGACCAATGAGATCCGGGCCGCCATCTCCGTGACTACTTCCGACTATGACCGGGAGAAGCTTCAGGAGCGGCTGGCGAAGCTGTCCGGCGGCGTGGCGGTCATCCACGTGGGCGCCCAGACGGAGGTAGCCATGAAGGAGCTGAAGCTTCGGGTGGAGGACGCGCTGAACGCTACCCGGGCCGCAGTGGAAGAGGGTATTGTGGCCGGCGGCGGCGCTGCCTATGTCAACGCCATTCCCGCGGTGGAGAAGCTGGTCGCGAAGCTCTCTGGCGACGAGAAGACCGGCGCGCAAATCATTGCCAAGGTGCTGCAGTCCCCGGTCCGCCAGATCGCGGAGAACGCCGGCGTGGACGGCTCCGTGGTGTATGAGAAGATCAAGAACTCCCGGAAGATGGGCTACGGCTTTAACGCCTACACCGAGACCTACTGCGATATGATTCCCACCGGTATTGTGGACCCCACCAAGGTGACCAGAAGCGCTTTGGAAAACGCCGCCTCCATCGGCGCCTGCGTGCTGACCACCGAATCCCTGGTGGTCGACAAGCCCGATCCTGCTGCCGACGCCGCGGCTAACGCCGCCGCCGCTGCTCAGGGTGGTATGTACTAATAAGCTATATTTTCCCAATCCTTCCTGTTCTGTGGGGCTGCCGCTGGGCGCGGCAGCCCCACAATTTTTAATGGAGAAATTGACGGGCGGTCCCTGGCCGCCCATCTAGGAAGTCTTCCGTTACGGGAATGTAGGGGCGACCGGGGGTCGTCCTAACACTGCACCGTCGATTTTGATCCCGTAGGGGCGAGCTGCGCTCGCCCGCGGAACGCCCGCAGATCGTTCCCTACATCCCGCGATGGATGGACCTCGCCGCGGGGGACCGGAGGTCGTCCCGACACCGAACCGTCGATTCTCATCCCGTAGGGGCGAGCTGCGCTCGCCCGCGGAACGCCCGCAAGTCGTTCCCTGCGCCTGAACCGGTGAAATTTTTATGCAAACGACGGCAGGCCGCCCCTACATCTCCAATTCTGGAGGCCTTCAAAAGGTTCGGCAGGGCGGAATACCGGTAAAATCACCCTGAATTTTCAAAAAAATCCGGTTTTCAATTGAAAGGTATCCCCTTATGTGGTACAATTCTAAAGCTTGAGTGATTTGAAGTATCTGCCTGCCCGCCCTAGAACCAGGGCGCGCTCCGGCTCAAACTATGACATGGGGGCAAATTGTTATGAGCCTGCTTGGGGTCTTAGCCAATACGCTCACCGTTTTGCTTGGGGGAAGCCTGGGGCTTTTCTGCCGACGGGGTCTGCCGGAAAGGGTCACCCATGGAGTGATGGTTGGCATTGGCCTATGTACCCTGTATCTCGGAATTTCCGGTTCTTTGGCCTGCGAAAATCCCTTGCTGATGATTGTGGCAGTGGCGCTGGGTGCTGTGCTTGGCTTTGCTCTGGACCTGGACCGGGGGATCAACCGGCTGGGCCGGTGGGTGGAATCCAAGTTTGCAGAGAGAGCCGGGGCGAAGACCTCCGTGGCGGAGGGATTCGTCTCTGCAAGCCTCTTGTTTTGCGTAGGCGCCATGACCGTGGTGGGCTCCCTGGAAGCCGGTCTCCGGGGAGACAACACGACACTATATACCAAGTCCCTGCTGGACCTGATTTCCTCTCTGATGCTGGCGGCTAGTCTGGGACCTGGCGTCCTGTGCGCCGGGGTCGTAGTCCTGGTGGGGCAGGGCACTTTGGTTTTGCTGGCTGGGGCGCTGCAGCCTTTGCTTCCCCAGGGGGCGATTACCGCCATGTCCGCCGCGGGCTCCCTTTTGCTCATTGGCCTGGGGCTGAACCTTTTGGGGATTGCGAAAATTAAGGTGGCCAATTACCTGCCTGCGATTCTGCTGGCGCCGGCAGTATGGTGGCTATTCACTTTGTTTTGAGTCCTTTGCAAGGAGAGATGTACCACATGAAAAAACTTTTGCTTGTAATGAACCCTTACGCTGGGATGCGCCGGGCCAACCGGCTCCTAGCCGATATTGTGGCCCTGTTCAACAGCAGGGGATTCGAGGTCTCCATTCATATGACCGCCGGCCGGGGAGACGCGGCCCGGGTAGTGAAGGAACGGGCAGCCCAGGCGGACCTGGTGGTGTGCGCCGGAGGCGACGGCACCTTTAATGAGACGGTGACCGGCCTGCTGAGCGGCGGAGCCAAGCGGCCGGTGGGATATATCCCCTGCGGCAGCACCAATGATTTTGCCAATTCCCTGAAGCTGCCCACCGCCCCACTGCGGGCGGCGGAGGCCATTGTAAACGGAGAGCCCATCCCCTATGACATTGGGCGGTTTGGGGACCGGTATTTCTCCTATGTGGCCTCCTTCGGCGCCTTTACCAAGGCATCCTATTCCACCCCGCAGAATGTAAAAAATGCCCTGGGCCACCTGGCGTACCTGTTGGAAGGGGCCAAGGAGCTGTTCCAAATTCCCAATGAGCATGTGCGCTTTGAAATTGACGACGGCATTTTGGAGGGGGATTATATCTTTGGGGCCATTAGCAACTCCACTTCCGTGGGCGGAATCCTGACTCTGGACCCCAGTGTGGTGGACATGGGAGACGGAAAGTTTGAGCTGCTTTTGATCCGGGCCCCCCGGGACGCCGGAGAGCTCATGGGCTGCATCCAGGCCCTAACCACCCAGCGGTATGACAGTCCCATGCTCACCTTCTGCTCCGCCAGCCGCATCCATATCACGGCCAGCCCCTCCATGCCTTGGACCCTGGACGGGGAGAAGGAGGAGGGCCACCACGTTGTGGATGCGGAGAACTTGCACCACGCCATCGATCTGCTGCAATGCAGAAAGTGATCGGCCGTCTCCTCCGGCGGGACCTGTTGAGGGAGATTGGGCCATTGCCGCAAAACAGGGGCGGGGATCGCCTCGGCGGTGGACGACCTGAGCCGCGCCTGCCTGCGAGATGCCTCCAGCCTGCGTACGCTAGTTGGAGGAGCCCTGTGAAATCGTAAGTCTGGCCGGTGCCGTCAGCGCGACCCGTGTCCATGTGCATCTGGGCCTGCCAAAGAGAATTTTAGCGCCATTGGGGCCATTTCATGCCAGGCTGTCTGGTGAACACCACCTGTAAACTGGTACTACTGGAGACGGCTGGCGCTTTGATGTTGGAGTAGGACCCAAAGACGGGCTAAGATGAAGTCATTTTTGTGCCAGGAGAGGAAATAGAATGAAGAATACCACGCTTTGCTATATCACCCAGGGCGATCAGGTCCTGATGCTCCACCGGGTCAAAAAAGAAAACGACCTGAATCACGACAAGTGGATTGGCGTGGGAGGCAAGTGCGAGGAGGGGGAGAGCCCGGAGGAGTGCCTGCTGCGGGAGGTTCGGGAGGAGACAGGCCTGACCCTGACCCAATGGAGGTACTGCGGTCTGGTGACCTTCGTCTCGGATCGCTGGGAAGGGGAGTATATGCATCTGTTTCAGGCGGACGGCTTCACCGGGCAGCTGTGCGAATGCCCGGAGGGAGACCTGGCGTGGGTGAGCCGGGACTTTCTGGAACGCCTTCCCAAATGGGAAGGGGATCGGATTTTCCTGAGCCTGATGTGGCGCAGGGCTCCGTTTTTTTCCCTGAAGCTGTCTTATGAGGCAGACCGCCTGTGTTACGCGGCTCTGAATGGCAAACCGCTGCGGCGGCCATAGTGGCAGCATGCCGGGGCACGAGCCCGGACGTTGGGCGCATCCGCTCAGAAAACGGAGCGCCCGCCACACATGGTTGTGGCAGGCGCAGATGTCTTATCCTAAATTTGCCGCTTAGCGGGCCTGCTCCAACAGGGATAGGAGCTTTGGAATTTGTCCCTCAAATTCCACCCCGTACCAGGGCGCTTTGGGATTGGCCGCCGTGGCTGCGATACATACGACTACGAAGTCTGCGGCGATGCGGGCGGCCTCGGCCAAAGACAACCCGTTCATCAGGCCGCCTACGCAGACGGAGGCGAACAAGTCTCCGGTGCCGTGATAGGATTGGGGGAGCCACTGGGTGTAATAGGAGAAGGTCTCACCCGATTGGTTCATGCCCATGACGCCCAGTTTCCCGGGAGCCGGGCTCACGCCTGTCAAAAGCGCCTGGCCACAGCCCAAGGAAAGAAGTTTTTTTAGCAAATCCGTAATATACTGTAGGGAGGGCTCCGCCTGGTACGCCGTTCCGGTGAGCAGGCAGGCCTCCGTGACGTTGGGTACGATGATATCCGCGTCCTGGCAGACTCCGGCCATGGCCGCGGGAAAATCGGGGCCAAAGGCGGGATAGAGCTTCCCGTTGTCCGCCATAGCGGGATCCACAAAAATCAGGTTGGAAGCGGTGCGGAAACGGCGGAAAAACTGGCGCACCTGGCCGCACTGGGCTTCCGTAGCCAGATAGCCTGTGTAGACAGCGTCAAAGGAAATGCCCTGCTCGGTCCAATGGCGGCTTATGGGTGCAATCTGGTCCGATAAGTCCCGGCACGTAAAGCCGGCAAACATGGTATGCGTGGACAGTACGGCGGTGGGCAAGATACCGCATTCTACGCCCATGGCAGAGATGACCGGCAGCGCCACCGTCAGGGAACACCGGCCCACGCAGGAGATATCCTGCAAAGTTACGATTCGCTTCATGGTATAATCCTCCAGTCGATTCAGCTAGTTTGGAGTATAACAAATTCTTTTGCCGATTGCCAAGTCCAGTTTGAAAAAAACGATTCATGCCAGAAAAAATGCAGCGCGGGACTGCATATCCTGCAGGAAAAAAACTGCGGAAAGTGCGAATTTTCTGCAGCTGTCCACCGGCGAAACACATGTTGAACGGGCCTGGTATCGGCAAAATGCATATACGGAAATCAGTGAAAATATTCCCTCTTAAATTTTCCTTGCAAAATGATAAGAAATTGTGTATTATATAGATATTCAATGACTTTGTGGCGTTTTTTGGAGAATCGAGGAAAAAATAGTTTGTCGATTTAATGAAGATGCGCTACAATTTTGTTGATGATGAATAAAGATAACACGGGTATTCACAAGGAAATGCTGTAGTTTGCACGACTATTTTGTAAAAACAGAAAAAATAAGAGTTGTTAGTTGATTATATGACGGAAGTATGATATAGTAGGCTAAAATGTTTGAGAGATTCGCGGCCGTAGGCTGCAATCGGTGGTGAGTATGTGGTATCAAGAAAGTACACCAGCGACTATCGCGTAGAAAGCGTAATCGGTCAAAAAGGCCGGCCCGAGACGGTGACAGTTTATTGCGGTAAATACTTTGATTTTCAAAAGGACCGAAAATTTATGGACGCCCTCCGGGTCCGCTATACGGTCCTGTGCGCTGTACTTACTGTAGCGGCGGCGGTTCCTTTGTTTTTCAACAACGACTTTACCCGGCAGATGTATCTGCTTCTGCCTCTGGTTCTGCTTTTCATCCCGATCTATCAGATGTGGGCCAGTATGTACCGCCTGTGGACGGCCAAGGGCCCTTTCATCCGAGAGCACCGGGATAAGATTGCCAACCGGATTCCCTCCGCCTCCCTGTTTCTTTTGATTTTGGGCCTGGCCGGTTTGGTGGGTACGGTTGTGTACCTGTGTTTGAGCGGATTCCCCCGCACCAGCTTCCTCTGGGCAGGCCTTAGTCTGCTCCGGGCCGCACTCTCCGTATGGATGTTCGCCCTGCGGGGCGGCGTTGTCATGCGGGAGGTAGATCCGCCCGCCGACCGGCGGCTTGAGGATAGTTTGCTCTGATTTTTATCGTGGCAACACGATAAAATATAAAATTTTCTAGGAGGTAAAACAATGAAAAAGAATTCCACCCGAATTCTTGCATTGCTGCTGGCGCTATGTCTCGTTTCCGCGCTGTTCGCAGGATGCAAGCCTAAGACCCCAGGCGAGACCACGCCGAGCACCACTCCTCCCACTGGAGAGTCTACGACGCCGCCTGACACGACCCAGCCCAGCCAGAACACTGGCTCCGATACGCTGGTGGTGGGCTACGATTACTTCTCTCAGAAGTTCAGCCCCTTCTTCTCCGAGTCTGCATACGACCAGGATGTGTGGCTGCTGACTTCCGTTGCTCTGTTGGACATCGACCGTGAAGGCAATATCATCTACAACGGCATCGATGGTGAGACTCGTTCCTACAATGGCACGGATTACACTTACTACGGCATCGCCAATTTGGTCGTGACCGAGAACGCCGACGGCACCGTGGACTACGATTTCACCATGCGGGACGACATCAAGTTCGCCGACGGCACGCCTGTGACCATCGACGACGTCATTTTCAACATGTATGTCTTCTCCGATCCTACTTACGACGGAGCCAGCTCTTTCTATGCGCTGCCCATCGAGGGTATGGAAGAGTACCGCGCTGGCATGAGCACCAAGGGCGACCTGATTCTGGAAGCCGGCCGGGACAACACCGACTTTACGAACTTCACAGAAGAAGAAGCCAAGGCTTACTGGGAAGCTGTCGACAAGGCCGGCCTGGCCCTGGCGCAGAGTATCGTTGACTCCGTCAATGCTCAGTATGCTGCCGACTACGCGCCCGAGATGCTGGGTGTGGAAGCCGACGCCATGAACGACGGCCAAAAGGTGGCCCTGGGCATGGCCATGTGGGGCTACGGCACCATCAACGACGACGGCACCTTCACCGACTCCATGGGCACCGCATACGACATGACCGAGAAGGTTCCCACGATGGAGGATTACTGGAACTGCCTGCAGGCTGCTGTGGACGGCGAGAAGTACACCTCTCTCATTGAGATGGGTGAGTCTGAGAAGGCCACCGACAGCCTGGCTGCTCTGATTACGGCTGAGCTGGGCGACGCTTCCGACACCTACGCCACTGGCGTTTCCACCGGCGACTCTGTGCCCAACATCAAGGGCATCCAGAAGACCGGCGACAACACCCTGCGGGTCCATATGACCAAGGTGGACGCCACTGCCGTTTACAACCTGGGCGTGACCATCGCTCCCATGAACTACTACGGCAACCCCGACCTGTACGACTATGACAACAACTCCTTTGGCTTCCCCAAGGGCGACCTGAGCAGCGTCCGCGCTGTCACCACGAAGCCCGCCGGCGCCGGCCCGTACAAGTTCGTCTCCTATGAGAACGGCGTTGTCACCTTCGAGGCCAACGAGAACTACTGGAAGGGCGTGCCCAAGATCAAGTACGTTTTGTTCCAGGAGACCAGTTCCTCCGATAAGCTGACCGGCGTTGCCACCGGCACCTTCGACATCACCGATCCCTCCTTCTCCATGGAGCTTGCCGGCGATATCGCGGGCTACAACACCGACAGCAACGACATCAACGGCGCCACCATCACCACCTCCCTGGTTGACAACTTGGGTTATGGTTATCTGGGCCTGAACGCTGCTACCATGAAGGTTGGCGACGATCCCGCTTCCGACGCTTCCAAGAATCTGCGGAAGGCTTTCGCCACCCTGTTTGCCGTGTACCGTGACTCCGTCATCGGCTCCTACTACGGCGAATTCGCCACCATTATCAACTATCCTATTTCCAACACCTCTTGGGCTGCCCCCAGACCGTCCGACGAGGGCTACAAGATTGCCTACTCCACCGATTTGGACGGCAACCCCATCTACACCGACACCATGTCCGAGCAGGAGAAGTATGACGCTGCTCTGGCAGCCGCGAAGAATTACTTCATTGCCGCCGGCTATACGTTTGACGAGGCCTCTGGCAAATTCACCGCCGCTCCCGATGGCGCCAAGCTGAACTACGAGGTTATTATCCCCGCCAACGGCAAGGGCGACCATCCCGCTTTCGGCGTGATCACCAACGTGGCCAACGTACTGGCGACCATTGGCATCACCCTGAACATCAATGACCCTGCCGACTCCAACGTTCTTTGGAACGCGCTGAACGCCGGCACGGAAGAGATGTGGACTGCTGCTTGGGGCGCTACGCCGGATCCTGACATGCGCCAGCTGTATCACTCCACCAACGTTCCCGGCCTGCCCGGCGCTACCGGCTCCAACAACTACCACATTCAGGACGAAGAGCTGGATAAGCTGATCGACGAAGGCCGCTCCAACACCGACCAGAACTTCCGGAAGGCTGTGTACAAGGACGCCATGGAGATCATCCTGGACTGGGCTGTGGAAGTCCCCATGTATCAGAGACAGAATGCCATTATCTTCTCCACCGAGCGTGTGAACACTGACACCGTGACGCCGGATATCACGCCGTACTGGCGTTGGCTGGCCGAGATCGAGACCCTGGAGATGAGATAATCTCCCACGGACCCGACTAATCCCTAGTTTTCGCATTTCTCACTGTGCCCACAGGCCCCCGCTAGGCCTGTGGGCACATAGGGTCTCCATTATTCTGAAGGTTGGAGAGATAAGATATGATAAAATTCATCGTAAAGAGACTCCTACTGAGCGTCTTAATCCTCTTTTTTGTCACCCTGATCGTCTATGCCTTGATGTATTCCCTGCCAACCAGCTATATGGAGAAGACTGCGCGGGAGATGGCTCAAAAGCCCGGCGCCACCAAGAGTGCCGAACAATGGCTGGCCGAATTAAATAAAAAATACGGCATGGATCAGGGCGTATTCAAAGGTTACTTTACATGGCTGTCGACTGCGATCAAAGGTGATTTCGGCGACAGCTGGCTCTGGACGGTTCCCGTCACACAGGTCTTTTCCGAACGAATTTGGGTTAGCTTTAGCCTAAATGTAGTTGTCCTCTTCTTCCAAGTGATTATCGCGATACCCTTGGGCGTGCTGGCGGCTAAGAAGCAGTACAGCCTGACCGACTATACGGTTACAGTCATTGCGCTGGTCGGTATTTCCATGCCCTCCTTCTTCCTGGCGACAATTTTGAAGCTGGTTTTCGGTTTCTACTTAGGGGTACTTCCCATTTCCGGCATGCAGAGCCGGGATTACATTATGATGTCGCCAACCGGGCAGTTCTTCGATTTGTGTAAGCACTTAATTCTGCCCGCCGTTACCTTGACCGTTCTTGGCATCGGCGACCTGATGCGTTATACCCGCACCAACACCCTGGAGGTTCTTAACGCCGACTATATCCGCACTGCGCGAGCCAAGGGCCTGTCGGAAAAGCGGGTGATTGGGTACCATGCTTTCCGCAATACATTGATTCCCATTATCACCATTTTGGGCAACTCTCTTCCCGCGCTGTTCTCCGGCGCCATGATTACTGAGCAGCTCTTCGCCATTCGCGGCATCGGTTACGCGGGCTACAACTCCATGGTCCAGGGTGATATCCCCTTCGCCATGTTCTATCTGGCATTCTCGGCGATTCTGACTCTGGCCGGCAACCTGCTTGCGGATATCCTCTACGCTGTGGCGGATCCGCGGGTCAGAGTCAACTGAGGAGGTACGGCCATGGAAAGAAATACATTGAACGAGGCCCTGAAAGCAAAAGAAGCGCAGGAGGCCCTCGAAAAAAGACAAAAAAGCAATGAACCAATGAAGCTGGACGACAGCCAGCGGGTCAAGGTGCTTAGCCCGAACCGGATGGTCCTGAAGCGGTTCAGCCGGAACAAGCTGGCACTGTTTGGCCTGTTCGTTCTGATTTTAATGTTCCTGTTCTCCTTTGCCGGCCCGCTGTTCTATTCCTATGGGCAGACAGAGGTGTTCACGAAGAACGACTACATGAATTCCAGCTATGCCAGCGCCAAGGTCCGGACTGATTATCAGGCCTATACGCTGGATGAATCCGTGGAAATCCCCGCTGACGTGAGCAGAAGAGCCAATACCTATATTAGCTCAATGTTGAAGGATGACCTGGATTATCTCTCGATCCCCGAAAGCAGCTTTGCTATGGTGAAGGTCGGTGACAATATTTTTACCCTGAGCCAGAATACCGGCGCTATGGTTGCTGACGTGAGCGGCAAGCAGATGCTGGGCAAGCTGGACCGGATCACCGGCAAAATGGTATTTGACGACGGCGTTACCCCGTTGGATGAGAACTTTGTTGCTGCGGCTGTCGCAGCGCTGCAAGACAATCAGACGGAATTTTCCTATGGCGGAAACGATTACGAGCTGACTGCTTCCAGCAAGGTTGCCTACGACGTTTTCTCCGTCACCCAGAGCATCACTTACCAGGGCACGCCGCTTGGTGCGGATTTTGAAGCTGCCGTTGCGCAGGCAATTGCGGACCAAAAGGCGGAGTTTACCGTGGGGACGCAGACTTATCTGCTGAATGAGGCGGAGGGTGGCTACACGGTTCAGGTCAAGGGAGATACGGCGCCTGTGCAGGTGCTATCTGTTCTGGTCTTTGATACGCCTGTTGCAGGACAGGAGATCGCCGATGAGTTGCGCAACGCGGCTCTGCTCAATGCCTACAACGGTGAGACGTTTGAGGTAGAGGGCGTCCGCTACGCAGTCACCTATAATGCGGAAACCCAAGAGCTGATTTTGCAGACATCGGATGGTGAAGCGGTGGCCTACATGACCAACCTGGTCATTCGGGATACCCGGGGCAACGACAATCTGAGCTTAGACTTCAAACGGAAGATGGCGGAAGTCATCCATGAGATGCAGGATGCGCAGCAGACCCGGAGTAAATTTACCTTCCCGATTCCCAAGCAGGAGCTTCAGCTTAATGAGGAAACCGGTACGGAGCTCACGGTTTACGTAACGGATGAGAACGGCAATCAGGTGCTGGAGGAAGCCACGCTGACTGTGAACCGGCTGGACCAAGAGTATCAGGTCAGTTGCCCGGTGCTTCGCTTCCTGATTGACACCAACCGGGCGCCCGACTCCGAGCATGTGTTGGGTACCGACGTCAACGGCATGGACAACTTGGCCCGCATGATGTTTGGCGGCCGGATCTCCCTAATGGTTGGCTTCGTGGTTGTGTTCATCTCCATGATTCTAGGCATTATCATGGGCGGTATCTCTGGCTACTTCGGCGGCTGGGTGGATACCCTGATCATGAGAATGGTGGATATTTTCTACTGCATTCCCTCTTGGCCCATCTTGATTATCCTGGGTGCCATGATGGATGCGCAGCAGATGAACTCCTATGTCCGGTTGATGTACATGATGGCCGTTCTGGGCTTCTTGAGTTGGGCGGGCGTGGCCCGTCTGGTCCGTGGTCAGATCTTGTCCTTGCGGGAGCAGGAGTTCATGATCGCCACCGAGGCCACTGGTGTACGGGTCCGGAAGCGGATTTTCCGCCATCTGGTCCCCAATGTCATGCCGCAGTTGATTGTCAGCGCCACAGGCTCTTTGGGCTCTGTGATTTTGACCGAGTCCGCGCTGTCTTTCCTGGGCTTGGGTGTTAAATTCCCCCTGGCTACTTGGGGCAATATCATTAACATGGTTACGTCCTCCAATGAAAGCATGCTCAAATATACCTATATTTGGATCCCTGTGGGTCTGCTGATCTGTTTGACCGTGGTTGCCTTCAACTTTGTGGGTGACGGTCTCCGGGACGCATTTGACCCCAAGATGAAGAGATAAGGAGGCTGTTTCCATGTCGAAACGTAGTAATAAAGAAACATCCTATATCTCCGGTAAGGATTCTCGCGCCATCTCTCGGTTTAACCGCAAGCTGACGAAGAAACTGGAGAAGGAGCGCGCCAACGCCAATAAAGACCCTAATTTGTACACCACGAAAATGCGGGACCCCAAAAATGTGGTGGAGTTCGACAACATGTGTACCTATTTCTTCACAGACATTGGAACTGTGAAGGCGGTGGATGGTATCAGCTTTGATGTGCCGAAGTGCTCCACAGTGGGTATTGTAGGAGAATCCGGCTGCGGCAAGAGCGTTACGTCGCTTTCGCTTATGCAATTGCTGCAGCGCCCCACCGGTCAGACGGTGGGCGGAGAAATTCGTTTGAATTTGGGCGATGGAACCGCGTACAACATTGTCAATACGCCGACTTCCAAGATGCAGGAGCTTCGGGGAAACGCGATTTCCATGATTTTTCAGGAGCCAATGACCAGCCTTAATCCCGTGTTCCGAATCGGAAAGCAGGTGGACGAGGTCACTGCATTGCACAACCCCCACATGTCCAAGGAAGAAGTGAAAAACCGGACCCTGGAGATGTTGGAGTTGGTGGGCATTGCCAATAAGGAAGGCGTTTACCGGATGTACCCGCATGAGTTGTCCGGCGGCATGCGCCAGCGTGTTATGATCGCCATCGCTCTGGCCTGTAATCCCGGCCTCATTATTGCAGACGAGCCCACCACCGCACTGGACGTTACCATTCAGGCTCAGATTTTGGATTTGCTCCAAAATTTGAAGGATAAAATCAACAGCTCCATTATGCTGATTACCCATGACCTTGGCGTTGTGGCCGGCATGGCGGATTATGTAGTGGTTATGTACGCTGGCCGCGTGGTGGAGAAAGGGACTGCGGAGGATATTTTCCATCATCCCGCGCATCCTTATACCGTCGGACTTATGCGTTCCAAGCCTGTGGTTGGACGAAAGGTGGATGAGCTGTATAACATTCCCGGCAGCGTGCCGAACCCTGTTAATATGCCCAACTACTGCTATTTCCGGGACCGGTGTGAAATGCAGTGCGATCGTTGCTCTGGCAAGTATCCGCCGGAAATCAAGATCAGTGATACCCATGTGGTGTCCTGCTACCGTTTCTTCGACACCGGCGAGATTCTGGGTTATCCAAAGCCTGTGAATGTGGAGGAATTGTAAGATGACTGAAGAGAAAAATTTAGTGCATGACGACTACTCCACCAAGGGCTTTGAGAATGTGGAACATGATAGCGATTACCTGCTGGTGGTCAAAAATCTGAAGAAATACTTCCCGATTAAGTCCAGCTTTTTCCGGATGACCGTGGGGAACGTCAAGGCCGTGGACGGCGTGTCCTTTAAAATTAAGCGTGGCACAACAATGGGCCTGGTGGGCGAATCCGGCTGCGGAAAGTCCACGGTTGGCAGAACAATTCTGCGCCTCCAGGAAAAAACCGACGGCGAGGTCTATTTTAACGGAAAAGAGATTTTCAGCCTAAGCAAAAAAGAGCTTCGCCATGAGCGGCCCGCCATTCAAATTATTTTCCAGGATCCCTATTCCAGCTTGGCCCCCCGTCTTCCGGTGGGCGCCATCATTGGCGAGGCTGTGCGGGAGCATGGGATTGTGCCTGACGACGAAGTGGAGGATTATGTCACCCGTGTCATGAAGGCCTGCGGTCTTGCAGAGTATCACAAGGACCGCTATCCCCATGAGTTTTCCGGCGGGCAGCGGCAGAGAATTTGCATTGCTCGGGCCCTGGCGTTGAACCCCGACTTTATTCTCTGTGATGAACCGGTTTCCGCGCTGGACGTCTCCATTCAGGCCCAGATCATCAACCTGCTGCGGGACTTGCAGAAGCAGTTTGGTCTGACCTATCTGTTTATCTCTCACGACCTGTCTGTGGTGGAACATATTTCGGATACCGTAGGCGTCATGTATTTGGGCAGCCTGGTGGAGTTCTCCTCCACGGAGCGGGTATTTAAAAATCCGCTGCACCCTTATACGGAGGCCCTGTTCTCCGCAATCCCGGTGCCGGACCCTGATTACAAGATGAATCGGGTTATTTTGGAGGGCAGCATCCCCTCTCCGGCCAACCCGCCGGCGGGTTGTAAGTTCCACACCCGCTGTGAGCATTGCATGGAGATTTGTAAGTACATCCAGCCAGACTTTATTGAGGTGGAGCCGGATCACTTCTGCGCCTGCCATCTGCATAACTCTCCGGAGAGAAATGCGGAACTCCAGCAGGAGCTGAAGGAAATCAAAGAAAATATAGCGGCTTCCGAGAAAAAGCATGCGGCAGAGGATGACAAGAAGTAAAATCTCATAGATGCATGGAGAATTTCGATGAAAAAAAAGAAAGTTTACGATGACGACGACGGCCGTGTGTTTGCCAATATGAATGTGGAGGGGATGCCCTGGTATACCCCGCCTGCTGCCGTGCAGCCCCAGCCGGAGAAAGAAGCCGGTTCTGACAGGCAGGAGCAGGAACCGATTCGGTTGTCCAAAAAGGAGGGCCGCGCCCTGCTCGGGGGTGTTTTAAAGGCAAGCTTGCTGGTGCTCCTGATTTTCGTAGTGGGCTTTCTGTTGTTCATCCTGTTCTGTACAAAGGTTTGGTTCCGATAAAATAAGGGAAGGTGCCGTTTGGCGGCTCCGAATTAAGAAGATTGTCACAGCAAGCGGCATAGTTTATTTTAACTATGCCGCTTTGCTGTTCATTTCTTTGGTGTCTGGCCATTCAATCACACGGCACTGGACATGCGGGAAGTCCAAAATGCCGGGGCGACAGCACTCCGAAGTTGCCAGAGCGGATGTATGGCAAGTGGGGTTTAAAGGAACGGAGAAACCTTACGAGCAACCGGGCGGAACAACCGTTGCTGGCGCTCTGCCAGCAGACCAAGCTGCGCGGTAACAACTAACAGAAAAAGCAAAGAATGTCTGACCCGAACTGCCCCAAAATTCTGCTGTCAAAAGGCTATGTGTTTTAACAGGACAGGTAAAAGTTGCCTCCGGAGGGTTGGTTGCTCGCCAGCGCCTCTAGGAAACGCCACGGACAGAGTCCGGTTTTCGCTCTGACCTTCACAGCGCCAAAGGCGGGCTATCAGCCTATCGCTGTTAGCCCGTCTTTTGTTGTCACATTTCATTTGCAAACTGCCCAATTTAAATGCTCATCCATGCTTCCGCACTGTGTGTCAGCTTTCGACGCCTTTTATGTTGTATACGGGCTTCAGGGCCTGGAGCGGACAAACTGAAATGCGAGGTGATTTAAGATTTGCGCGGAGGAAAGGGTTTAACGGTCACCGCCTGCTGCATAAGCCCGCAGCTCCGGTATCAAATTTGACGCTTCTGCCGTTAGGACCTGGTCTGCCTGGGAGGCTGTAAAGGTCCAGCTCCGCCAATCCGAAGCCTGGCGCGGCGTAAGGAGTACGGTGGATTCGTTCTCTGTGCCGCGGATGGTTACGTGATAGATTTCTACGATTTTCATGGCCATCGCAGCGCGCGCAGAGGTGCGGACCTCCTCGTCCGAGCTGTCCATTAGGCGCGCCAGATATATGGTGGCGCCGTCGGAAAGCTGGCTCAGATGTTGGATATCCACCGTGTCCAGCTGCCCTGTGAGGTAGGCGTTGACATTATACCGCGCTACCTGGGTATCCACATCCATCCAGCCCGCAACACAGCCGACGACCAGGACGGCACAGACCAGCAGCTTACCGGCGGGAAAGCGGGGCGCAAACAGCTGTACGGTAGCTGCCACCAGGGCCACGGCCACGCAGGCCATAAACAGGGAAGTGAGAAACCGAAGCCTGGTTAAGCCGTAAGCCCCGATATACAGCGACATTTTGGAGACGGAGCAGGCGACCAGGATCAAAGAGAACAGGCAGATAAACAGGCACAGCCCCTTGGTGAGCTTAGGTATGCCGGGGTCTCGTTTCACGTAGCCGATGGACAGGGCGACGAGAGCCAGGTTGATGGCGCAGACCATGCTCATTTCAAAAAAGCCTCGCCGCGCGTATTCTGCCATAGTATAGCCAGAAGGTAAAATTCCCTGAAACGCGCTGAAGAAGTAGGCCAATTGAGAGAGCAGATAGAGAAGATAGAAGAAGGAGATAGCGGCGAGAAAGGCATGGAGGGTGACGGGTGAGAAGCCGCCGCGGCGGCCCCGCGTCTCCGGCTCCTCCGTATGGGCGCGGCCCAGTACCACGCCCCGGGCGTAGAGGGGTAAAAAAAGCAGTGCGCCGAAGAGTAGCGTGACCAAGAACTCCGACGCGTCGGCAAGAAAGGTGCGCCGGATCAATCCCTCAAAAGCGGCGTCCGATTGCATCAGCAGAGGCAGGAGAACTGCCAGCGCGGGAACAGCCAGCAGCAGGCCCAGCAAAACGCCGCCCCATTTCCGCTTGCGTGTCCCATGCTCGGTCTGCTGGGAAAACAGGCCGCGCAGGCAGGCGGATATCTCAGGGTAAGGAAGGGAAAAGCCCGATCGCCCCGCGTCCAACAGGGAGGCAAAACTGCTATCTTTCCGGCGGCCTACGCCGGCAAGCCGGCTCAGTCCCAGGAAATAGACCAAAAGTGTCCATGGGAGCAGGAAAAATTTGACGATTTGGTCATCCATACGGGCGAAAGCGGCGGAAAGTACCATCGCGCCCACCAGGCAGATTAAGCCATAGGCATTCCAGTGTACGCCGGCACTCAAAAGATAAAAAAAGGTTGCAAGCATGATGCAGAGAGCGCCAATGGCATACCCCAACCGGAAGCCGCCATAGACCGTAAAATTCACAGCCATGCAGGAGAGGATAATCATAACCAGGGCAAACCCCAATTCCCGGTGCCCGGCGGGTATGATTTTGCGGCGAATAGCCGGTGGGTCGGCCCAGTGCTCCGGCAGCGGCTCTCCAGGCTCCCCCGTTCCGACGGTTTCAAAAATACTGTTTTCATAAGGACTGCGGCTCATTGCTCTTCCTCCTTCTTGTATTCCAGCAGGTCACCCGGCTGGCAGTCCAGGACGCGGCAAATGGCCTCCAGGGTGCTGAAGCGCACCGCTTTGGCTTTGCCTGTTTTGAGAATGGAAAGGTTTGCCTGGGTAATGCCGATGCGTTCCGCCAGCTCCTGGGAGGACATGCGTCGTTTGGCCAGGATGACGTTGAGATTGACAAGGATAGCCAAGGCGATGTCCCTCCTAAATCGTCAGGTCATGCTCCTCCCGCAGGATTGTAGCAGCCTCCATTACGTTGGCGACGACAGAAACAATCAAGCAGAGGAAGGCCATGATGACGGTAATGAATAGCAGAGGGGGATACTGCGTCCCGGCAAGGAGCGTAATGAGACTGACCGCAGCGCAGCACCAGATCAAGCGCCGGATCAGCTGCACGTTGGTCTGCAGGAATACTTGACCTATGCGGATGCGCAGCAAAAGTCGGTCTAAACTGAGCAACGCATAAGCCGTGGGAAGAAAGCAGAGATAAAAAGCCACCAGGATCCAGGTTTCGCTCTGCTGCGGAAGAAGCCGCAGCCCCCCATACCACCCGACGGCTTTTGGCATAAAAATCGCCAGAACTACCAAAAGACCCAGGATGATTCGGTCCGCCCAGAGGGAAATCGTGACGGATCTTGCATACTTTGGCATTGTAGCCACCTCCTATTATGGGGAGTATACAAAATTTTTTATCGAAAGTCAATAATTAATTTCTATGATTCAATAAATATGAACCAATGTGCCTGCATACTGGCCCCCGGTTGCGGGAAACGGGCCAGGGCGGCAAGGTTTGGAGCGAAAGGACGGGGGTTGCAAAATCGTTGCAATTTCGACGCCTCCATGGTACAATGAACCCGAAACCATATGCATTTTACCATGGAAGGTGGCCGGCGGAATGCCGGGACTGGGCGAATGCGTGGCCAACTGATTATAAAGGGGGGCTTCAGGTGCGGCGGGTGTTGCTGTTACTGTTGTGCTGCGTTGTGCTGGCGCTGGCAGGGCCTGGGGTCTTGGCGGCGAATTCGCTGTCCAGCTCGGCGGAGGTTGCAGCCGACGGCTCCTGTCAGATGACGGTGCAGTTGGATCTTACTTTGGACGAGCCTGTTCAAAAGCTGGTTATTCCCCTGGGTGCTGGGGCGGCGAATGCGTCGGTCAATGGGAGCCCGGTGAAAATCCAAAAGGTCGACGGAACGCCCTCTGTGGTGCTGGAGCAGGAGGGCAGTTATACGGGCGCGCAGTCTCTGACAGTGCGCTATACGCTTCAGGACTGTGTTGGTCCCCGGACTGAGTGGAAGCTGCGGCTTCCCATTTTGCCTAAGGGACTGGACTATCCCATTGAGAAGCTCACTTTTCAGGTGACTCTGCCCGGCGCTTTTTCTCAAACACCCGTTTTCTCCAGCGGCTATTATGGAGAGGATATTGACAATTATATGACAATATCCATACAGGACAACGTGATATCCGGCTCCGTGGACGTGGCCCTTCGGGACCGGGAAACCCTGACGCTGACCATGGACACGGACCCAGCGTTGTTCCCGCGGCGAGGAGAGACCGGCGCGACTCTGCGGTTCGATCGGCTTGCCATGGCTCTTTGCGCCTTGGCAGCGCTGCTGTACTGGGTCCTTCGATTACGCTGGAGGCCGGTACGCGTTGTGCCTCAGACCCAGGTCCCCGTAGGCGTGGGGGCCGGAGAGGTTGGGAGCCGGCTGAATGCGCAGAGTCCCGATTTAGCTTTGATGGCGATCGCATGGGCGCAAATGGGGTATATCACCATTCATGTAAGCCAGGAGCGGGATGTAACCCTACATAAGCGCATGGACATGGGAAACGAGCGCAGCGGTTATGAGAACAAGGTGTTTCAGGCGGTATTTGGCCGGGGCCAGCTGGTGGACGCGGGAGGTCTGCGGTTTCAGCGCCTACGGGTGCAGGTGGATGCCTCCCGCCCCCGGGTTCGGGGGCAGTTCACGCGCCGCAGCGGCAATCCGTTTTGGCTGCGGCTTTTGGGGTCCGCCGCCGGTCTGTTTGTCGGCATCGGCGTTGGGGACCTGCTGCTACCAGTGATGTCGGCGCGTGTTTTGCCGTTGGCTCTGTTTGCGGTCGCCGGTGCGGTGGGGGCGTGGTTGATCCAGGGCGGCACCCGGGGGCTTTTGAGCTGGAACCGTCGGCCCTGTCTCGTTTCCGGCGGCGTTGCAGCCGGATATCTGCTGCTGGGGCTCCTGGCCGGATGCGGCGGCATGGTGTTTGTGTGCTGTCTGCTGCAATTCGCCGTTGGCGGGCTTGTCGTGTTCGGGGGCCAGCGCAGTGATGCGGGGCGTCAAACGGTGCAGTCAATCCTGGGATTGCGGCGGTACCTGAAAACAGTGGACCGCAAGCAGCTTCGGCGTATCCTGTCCCGAAATCCCGGCTATTACTATGATATGGCGCCTTACGCCCTGGCATTGGGGGTGGACCGGCGATTTGCCAGCCGGTTTGAAACCATCCGCCTTCCAGCCTGCCCATGGCTGGTGACGGATTTCCCCCAGGGGAACCGGGCTGGGGCCTGGTATCCCTTGCTGCGGGAGGTTACGGCGATCCTGCGGGGCAAGTTGCCGCGATCTCCCCGGGGGCAGCGGGAGCGCGCCAATGTCCGGCGGCGGCCTGCCGCGGTTTCTGGAAGAGAGCCGGGCGGCGAACCGTAAGGAATCCCCTGCGCGGCTATAGAACCCTCCGGGCATTGTTCCGAGGTGAAAATGCCGCCGATGCGGAACGTTACCGCCTCAGTATCTCTTTACCAAGCTAAAATTCCTGCCGCGCCATTGGCGCGGCAGGAATTTTAGCTTGGTATCACGCTTTGGAAGCGGCGTCTCCTGTGGCGGTTTTCCGCTGGGCCAGGTACGCAGCGGCAAAGTGAGAGGCGGTGGCGCCGTCCGCGGCGGCGGTGACAATTTGTCGCACGGGCTTTGCACGCAGGTCGCCCACTGCGAATACGCCCGGCACATTGGTGCGGGTGGTTTCGTCGGCAACCACATAACCCTGGTCATCCAGCTCCAACTGGCCAGCCACCAGCCCGGTCTCCGGAACCCGGCCAATGGCCACGAACAGGCCCGCGCAATCCAGGTCGCGGGTTTGGCCGTCAGCCCGGTCCAACAGAGTAAGGCCGGTGAGATGGTCGGTTCCGTGCAGCGCCTGAATCAGGGTTTGCGGATGGAAGATTACGTTGTCAGCCTGCTTTAGGGCCTGTTGGTAGCTGTGTTCCGCCCGGAGCACGTCTCGACGGTAGATCAGATGCACCTGCTTGCACAGGCGGGAGAGGGTGAGCGCGCCGCTGACCGCGGAATTTCCGCCCCCGAATACGGCCACGGTCTTGCCCCGAAAGAACATCCCGTCGCAGGCGGCGCAGTAGGAGATTCCCCGGCCCTGGAGCTCTTTTGCGCCGGGCAAATCCAGGGAACGGGGTTGGGCGCCCATGGCTAGAAGAATGGTGCCGCCTGTAAAAGAGCCGCTGTCGGTGGTCACGACTTTGGGGTCTGACTGAAGGTCCAGAGCGGTTACCTGGGAAAATATCGTGGCTGCGCCAAACCGCTCTGCACCCTGCCGCATGTTCTGCGCCAGGGTGACGCCGTCAATTTCCTGAATCCCGGGGTAGTTCTCAATGAGAGGCGTGGTGGCCATTTGCCCGCCGGGTATGGTTTTTTCCAACACTAGGGTTCGCAGTCCGTCCCGGACACAGTATAGTGCGGCAGCATAACCGCCAGGCCCCCCGCCTATCACAATGACATCATAATCCATGTTTTTTTGCGCCTCCCAAATCGAATCATTCCGCAGGTCCTGCGTGTAGTATGCCCAGGTTTGGGTATAGGGCTGTCGAATATTCTAAAGGATTTAGCAAAATACGCTTTGCGCATAGAAGGAAAAGTATATAACATGAAATGGGTCAATGGACATTGCTGCGTGTAGATATTAATATGGAAAGAAAGCAGGTTAATTTTGTTCATCCTTGCCTGAATAGGACGTCCAATGGGAAATCGGTGTTTACTGATAAAAGCAAAACAAGAAAAGGAGAATTTTGAGCCATTGTGTGGTAGCGGGCGTCTCCTTGTTCCATTTATGGAGAGGGAGTTTCATATTAGCGGAAAAACAAGCAAAACACAATTCTCACCGGGTATTTATAAGCGCTATCATAGCAACGGGTTATTGCAAAGTGAGCCTATGGATTTTTAAACACTTCTTTATAGACTTGAAGAAATGGAACAGTATTTAAAAAGATAAAGAGTTACAGCTTACGCATCCTTACAGAAAAAATTGCTGCTGATATTCAAAGCGAAAGATTCCTGTTTAAATGTGATGTTTAGTAAAAGGCACGATGTACGTTTATAAGCTGCACATCTATATTAATATAGAAAACGGCAAGTCTTCCCATCTGGGAAGACTTGCCGTTTTCATGATGGTGGACGATAACGGACTCGAACCGCTGACCCTGCGCACGTCAAGCGCATGCTCTACCAGCTGAGCTAATCGTCCAAAAGCATGACTCATTATAAAGGGTGCCGGACCGTTTGTCAACCCCGAATTTTCGGGCTTTTCGCGGTCCGGCGTCTGTACCCGTGCGCCTGCTCCCGCAAAATTAGACCCGGCGCTCAATGTAGCGGACCAGCTCGGCCACGGTGGTGACATCCTCTAAATCCTGACGGCGCCAGGAGAAGGAAAGCTCCGCAGCCAGGGTCTCTACGACCTCGGCTAAGTCGGAACCGGTGAGTTCCAGATCCACCTGCAGATCAGACTGCATGGTGATTTGCTCAGCGTCGCAGACCAGCGAATCCGCCAGCAAGTCCCGGATCAGTTCAAAAACCAATTAACTCGCCTCCCGATGTGTGTTGCGGAACTTAGTATACTCGATTGCTACATGGGATGCAACCCCTAAATTCCAAATATTGGGCCAGTCTTACAAATCATGTGAAACGGATGCCCGCCGGAATCAGCCGGGAGGCTGTGCGGATTTCCGGCGGGCGGTATGCCGGGCAATTTAGGCAGTTAGGAAACGCTTTCCATGGTCTGCTGCACGATTTGCTCCATGACTTCCCCAGTGAGGGCGCTTTCCACAAAGCCAAATAGATTGCCATTTTCATCAATAAGGAAAGTGGTGGGAAAGGCGCGGATTCCGTATTGGGAGAAGACGCCGCCGTCTTCATCCATGACCACGGGGAAGGAATAGCCGTTATCAGAGAGGAATGCGGCAATGTCCTCGGTGCTGCCCTCCCGGCCGATGTTGGGGCCGGCCACGCCGAGGACGATCAGGTCCTCCTGGTTACCTCCATACTTTTCATACAGGGCCTGAATCTCCGGCATTTCCCCCCGGCAGGGAGAGCACCAGGTGGCCCAAAAGTTGAGAAATACGGTCTTTCCCTGATAATCCGATAGGGTGTGCGTTTCCCCGTTTTGATCCACCAGCGTAAAGTCCGGCGCTGGCACGGGCTCCGGCGGTTCGGTAGTTTCCGGTGTACCTGCGGTTGACGGATTCGTCTCAGCTTCCGGCGCCGTGCTGGAGGGCGTGCTGCCTTCCGTCAGGGTGGACGGTTGGGTCCCCGCGTCCGGGCTGCCGGAGGGAGAGCTGGCCCCGCCGTTTAAAACGCCGAACAGAGTCAGAATTCCCATGAGGATCAGCAGGGCCGCGCCGATTTTTACCGTGTAACGTACGATGCCCTGATGCTGCTTGAAGAAGCTGAGCACTGCTCCAGTAAATAGGCCCACGGCCAAAAATGGCAGAATAAAGCCCAGGGTATATACGCCGATCAAGGCAAAGCCGGTCCCCGCGGTATTGGAGCTCCCCGCCATGAGCAGGACGCTGCCAAGAGTCGGTCCCACACAGGGCGTCCAGGCAAAGCTGAAGGTAAAGCCCAGGAGAAAGGCCGGCAGAGGGCCCATAACCCAGCGGTCCAACTGGAAGGGAAGCCGGTGCTCCCGCTCCAAAAAGCCGGGTTTGCCGAAAACGCCGAATTGGTAGATGCCCAGCAGGATCATGAGGATTCCGCTGACCCGGGCGAACCAGACACGGCCGCTGCTGAAAAACTGGCCCAGAGCGGTAAAGCCGAGCCCTAGGATAAAAAAGGTGACGCTGATGCCCAAGGCGAAAAACAGAGTATTAAGCAAAATCTTTTTTCTGGGGTAGCGAATGGCACCGTCGGGGTCCACGGTACGGAATCCGCCAGCTAGGTAGCTTACATACAGCGGGATAAGCGGAAGCACGCAGGGGGAGAAAAAGCTCAATAGGCCCTGCAGAAAAACGGTCAGGGCGGAGACGCTGGTTTCAACGGTAAAGTTCACAAGGCAACCTTCCTTTCTTCACTTAGGTTGTGTACATCACGGGAGAATAACCGAATGCCGATGGGGGACGGGATGAAGCGTTACGACAGCAAATGATTCTAGAGGTGCTTTTTGTAACTAAAATTGTTACAGATATATTGTAATTATAACATATACAATTAAGCTTGTCAAATCCTTTTTTTAAATATGATTGGCTCGGACTCAGGGGATAGAAGGATTGGCGGTACTGCACACGCGGATCGCGTCCTATTGATAAAGCGAGGCCGGGCTTATCCAAATAAATGAAGCCCGGACGCCAAAGCTGCGGGCGTCCGGGCTTCATCTATTCCAGACAATAAGGTTTTTACCGGCTGCTCACACCGGAACAAATTTCGCAAAATACTTCAGCTGCCTCCATGGCGTACTCCGGTGCGTTGACCAAATCCCCCAGGGTTACCATGCCGCACAGGCGTCCGTTCTCCTCCACCGGGAGTCTGCGGACCTGCTCCCGAGCCATTTTCTCCGCGGCTGCGCTGAGATTCATATCGGCGCCGACTGTTACCACGCGGCCGGTCATGATGTGCCGGACCGGCGTTTTCTCCGGGTCCCGGTCCGCCGCCACGCAGCGCAGAACGATATCCCGATCAGTCACCATACCGCAGATTTTCCCGTCCTCGCCGCAGACCGGCAGCGCGCCTACATTATAACGGGACAGCATCCGGGCTGCTACAGCGGCGGGTTCCTCCGGACCCACCCGAATCACCCGCGGGGTCATAACCTCTTTTACTTTCATGCTCTTGGCACCTCCCAAACTAGGCGGCGGCTGTCCAACCGGCGCCTTCCTGGTGGTATTATGGGAATTCCTGTTTCAAAATATACCCCTTATCCGGCGCCAGGAGGGCCGGAGACCGCTCCGGGCGTTCCCATTTTGGATGCTTTGGACAATTTGCTGGCAGTGTCCCAAATTCATACACTGGAGCTTCAATGCCCCAATTTTGGGCGCAGGCCATTTTTTGCCCCTTTTCGAAGAGGGGCCTGCGCCGTAAAATGCAGGAGGAAACGGTTTTAGGAGGCATACGATGCAAAAGTTTGGAAATGCGGTGGTTCGGCTCCGCAAATGGATTCTCGTCGTGGCGGTGGTCCTGATGGTTCCATCCATCCTGGGTCTGTGCGCCACCCGCATCAACTATGACATGCTCACGTATCTGCCCGAGGACATGGATACGGTCACGGGACAGAACCTGCTGATGGAGGAGTTTGGCAAGGGCGCGTTCTCCTTTATCGTGGTAGAGGGAATGGAGGACCGGCAGGTATCCGAGCTTCGGGCAAAGCTGGAACAGGTGGAGCATGTGGACACCGTGCTCTGGTATGACAGCATCCTGGACCCATCCGTGCCCAAGGAGCTGCTGCCGCAGAGGCTGTATGACGCGTTTAACGCGGAAGACGCCACCATGCTGGCGGTGTTTTTCGACACCTCCACCTCCGCCGACGCAACCATGGAGGCGGTGCAGACCATTCGCTCCCTTGCGGGAAAGCAGTGCTTCGTCTCCGGCATGTCCGCCATGGTGACAGATTTAAAAGACCTGTGCGAACGGGAGGAGCCCATCTATGTGGGATTGGCCGTGCTGCTGTCCTGCGTGGCCATGATGCTGCTGCTGGACAACTGGCTGGTTCCCCTGGTTTTCCTCGTGAGCATCGGCATGGCGATTCTGCTGAACATGGGCAGCAATTATTTTCTGGGCGAAATCTCCTATCTGACTAAGGCACTGTCGGCGGTGCTGCAGCTGGCTGTCACCATGGACTACTCCATTTTCCTGTGGCACAGCTACACCGAGCAGCGGGCCGCCTGCGGAGAGCCAAAGCGGGCCATGGCCCGGGCGGTGGCGGATACCATCACCTCCGTGGTGGGCAGCTCCATCACCACGGTGGCGGGCTTCCTAGCCCTTTGCTTTATGAGCTTTACTCTGGGCAAGGATCTGGGACTAGTGATGGCAAAGGGCGTGATTTTGGGTGTGCTGGGCTGTGTGACCACCCTGCCGGCGCTGCTGCTGGCCCTGGACCCGCTGCTCTCCAAAACCCAGCACCGGCCCCTGTTGCCAAGGGCAGACCGCTTGGCCTCTTTTGTCACAAAGCACGCCTGGGTGTTTCTGGTGATCTTTGCCCTGCTGGTGGCCCCAGCATGGCTGGGCTACGCGAAGACCAATGAAGAGGTCTACTATGATTTGGGAGAGGCCCTGCCTCGGGATATGGACTATGTGATTGCCAATTCGGAGCTCAAGGAAAAGTTTGGAGTGAGCACCACGCATATGGTGCTGGTGGACGCGTCAATGCCCGCCAAGCAGGTCCGTTCTATGATGGATGAGATGGAGCAGGTACCCGGCGTACAGTACGTTTTGGGCCTGGAGTCCGTCGTCGGCTCTCTGGTTCCGGAGGAGGCGCTTCCCGCTTCCGTCACCGGTCTACTCAAAAGTCAGCGGTGGGAGCTGCTGCTGATAAATTCCCAGTATGACGTAGCTAGCGACCAGGTCAACGAACAGATTGACCAGCTCAATGGGATAATCAAGTCCTATGACCAAGGCGGCATGCTGATTGGAGAGGCTCCCTGCACCAAGGATATGATTGAGGTCACGGATCGGGACTTCCAGGTGGTGACCTGGATTTCCATCGCCGCCGTATTCATCCTTATCGCCCTGGTGCTTAAGAGTTTGACGTTGCCGGTGATCCTGGTGGCGGTCATTGAGTTCGCCATTTTCATCAACTTGGGTCTGCCCCATTACCTGGATACGTCCCTGCCCTTTGTGGCGCCCATCTGCATCAGCACCATTCAACTGGGCTCCACCGTGGACTATGCCATTCTCATGACCACACGGTACCGGCGGGAGCGGGCCTCCGGCCTGGCAAAACGACCGGCTGTGACCAAGGCCCTGGCCGCCTCCATGTCCTCGGTGCTGGTCAGCGCATTTGGCTTTTTTGCCGCCACCTTCGGCGTGGGGCTGTACTCCGACATCGACATCATCAGCTCCATGTGCGATCTGATGGCTCGGGGCGCCGCGGTGAGTATGCTGTGCGTCATATTTGTCCTGCCGGCCCTGTTTATGCTGCTGGACCCGGTCATTTGCGCCACTAGCTTGGGCTTCCGGTCCAAGAAGATTCAAATTACGGAGGGAACGCTATGAAATTTCGTCAGAAAAAAGGGATTCGATTGTTGGCCGGCGCCCTAGCCGCCGCCCTGCTGTGCACGGGGACCGGCCTGTTGGCCTATGCCGCAGGCGCGGAGCGAGGGAGCCAGCGAACGCGTGAGAATAGCGCGGAGGCTGGGAATGCCGCAAAAAAGGATGAAACCGTGTATGTGATTGCAGATGCAGAAGGCGCGCCCGAAAAGGTGATTGTCAGCGATTGGATTCAAAATCCGCAGCACTTGGAGACTTTGGAGGACCGGAGCGGGCTGGAGGACATCCAGGTGGTCAAGGGGGAGAGCTCCTATACGCTCAACGGAGACAACCTAAAGGTTTGGGACACCAAGGGGGAGGACGTCTACTATCAGGGAACCGCGGATCAGGACCTACCCGTTTCCGTGTCGGTCCGGTACATGCTGGATGGAAAGACCATCGGAGTCCAGGATTTGGCGGGCAAAAGCGGCCACGTGACCATTCGATTTGACTATGAAAATCTGCAGAGCAGCAAGGTCCAGATCCAGGAGCAGGAGGAAACGGTCTATGTTCCCTTTGTGATGCTGACCGGATTGGTTTTGGACAGCAACCGGTTTTCCCACGTCACCGCAACCAATGGAAAGTGCATCAACGACGGGGAAAAGCTGCTGGTGGCTGGGTTTGCTCTGCCGGGGCTGCAGGAGACCCTGGGGCTGGACCCGGAGAAGTTGGAGCTCCCCGATTACGTGGAGATCCAGGCGGATGTGACGGACTTTGCGCTGGACGCCACCATGACCCTGGCAACGGCGGAGATGTTCCAGGGCGTGGATTTGAATGGCGTGGAGAGCCTGGGGGAGCTGGAAGATTCCATACAGGACCTGACGGACGCCATGGCCCAGCTGCTGGACGGCTCGTCTGCGCTGTATAACGGTCTGACGGAGCTGCTGGACCGGTCCGAGCTGTTGATTCAGGGCGTGGACCAGCTAGCCTCCGGCGCAGATCGTTTGGCCTCGGGCGCCGGAGGCCTGTCGGACGGCGCTGCACAGATGCAGCAGGGGCTCTCCCAGGCCCAGGCGGGACTGGGAAAGCTCCGCTCCCATAGCGCCGGCTTGAATGCCGGCGCACAGCAGGTTTTTGACGCGCTGCTGGCCACAGCGGACGCCCAGCTGAAGGCAGCGGGCCTCTCGGCGGAAAAGCTGACCCGGGACAATTATGCCAAGGTATTGGACGGGATCGCCGGGTCTTTGGACCCTGCGGCGGTGTATCAGATGGCGTACAATACGGCGCTGGAACAGGTGACCGGCTCGGTGCGGGCCCAGACGCCGACAATTCGGGCGCAAGTGGAGGCAGCGGCGCGGGTACAGGTTTTGGAGGGCGTTCTGGCAGCCGCGGGCCTGGACATGACGGCGGAGGAGTACGCCGCCGCCGTAGCAGAAGGCGCCATCGACCCGGAGACCCAGGCACAAATCAGTGCGGCCGTGGAGGCGCAGATGCAGTCGACGGAGATTCAGGCCCAAATTGAACACAATACGCAGGCGCAGATCCAGGCACTCATCGACCAAACCATGCAAGGCCCTGAAATTCAATCGCAAATCAATGCGGCGGTGGAGAGCGCAAAAAACGGGGCCGGCAGTATAGCAGCCCTACGCGCCCAGCTGGATAGCTACAGCGAATTCTATCAGGGGCTTTGTTCCTATACCGCTGGCGTGGACCAGGCCGCCTCCGGGGTTGATGCCCTGGCGGCGGGTGGCAAGGACCTGGCTGACGGCGCAGCGGAACTAAAGTCCGGGGCCAAAAGCCTTTCCCGCGGCTTAGGCAATCTACGTAGCGGCGGCGGTGCGCTGACCTCCGGCGTGCAGCAGCTGCGCGATGGGGCCATGCAGCTCTCTGAGGGCTTACAGGAGTTTGACGAAAAGGGTATTCAAAAGTTAGTGGATGCTGTGGAGGGGGATTTGAAACAGCTTGTTCTGCGCCTTCAGGCTGCGGTGGAGGCCGCTCAGGCCTACCAGACGTTTGCCGGTTTGGCGGAGGGGATGGACGGTACGGTGCGCTTCGTGTATAAGACCGACGGCATAGGAGAATAGAGTCTGCAACCGGCGGGACCGGGCTTTGCCCTGGCCCCGCCGGTGAGACTGTTAACCCCTTTCGGAGTTCTCGACAAAAAACGCAGCAATATATTTTTCTTTTTGAATTTGATATGTATCGCCGAATAGGGTAAACTGGAGAGGAAGGCGGCTGATAGCGGGCCCTGCCGGGCTCGGCTGTGAAAAGGCCGTCGGTTGTCTGACGTCGGAGAGGGAGAGATTTGCATGTGGATTGTGCTTGCGTTTGGCTCCGCATTATTTGCGGGTTTGACCGCTATCCTGGCCAAGTGCGGAATTCGAGATACGGACTCCAACGTGGCTACGGCCTTGCGGACGGCAGTGGTCTTGCTGTTCTCCTGGCTTTTGGTGTTTTTGGTGGGGAGCCAGAATACCATTGGCGCCATCACGCCGAAAACCTGGCTGTTCCTGGTGCTCTCCGGTCTGGCCACCGGCGGGTCCTGGCTGTGCTATTTCCGGGCGCTGCAACTGGGAGATATCAACAAGGTGACGCCGGTGGACAAGTCCAGCACCATACTGACCATGCTTTTGGCGGTGCTGTTCCTGCGTGAGGAGCTGACGGTACTCAAGGGTTTGTGCATGGTGCTCATCGGGGCCGGAACCTATTTGATGATTCAGAAAAAACGGTCCCCGGATGCGGTGGAATCCCATGGGTCCAAAGGGTACCTGTGGCTGCTGTATGCCGCAGGCGCCGCGGTGTTCGCCAGCTTGACCTCCATTTTGGGCAAGGTAGGCATTGAGGGAGTTGAATCCAATTTGGGCACCGCCATCCGAACGGCAGTGGTGCTGGTCATGGCCTGGATCGTGGTATTTGTGACTGGAAAACAAAAGGCAGTCAGGCAGATTGACGGAAGAAGCTGGCTGTTTTTAACCCTATCCGGCCTGGCTACCGGCGGGTCCTGGCTGTGTTATTACCGGGCCTTGCAGACAGGGCCCGCCAGTGTGGTGGTACCCATCGACAAACTCAGCATTGTAGTTACCATCGCGTTTTCCTATTTTGTTTTTCGGGAAAGGCTGACCCGCAAAGCGGCGGTGGGACTTATTATGATTGTGGCGGGGACGCTCCTGCTGTTAATATGAGAAAACAGTCTGAGCCGCCGGGTTATCCCGGCGGCTATTTTTAGTTTTGGTGAATTTGCCCTCAGAAGTGGGAGATGTGTCTGGATATCATTGCAGAACTGGACGGTATAATGTGACAGATTATACAATTTTATCCAATTATTTTTGACACATGCGATTTTTGTATAGTAAATTTGTATAAACATTTTCTAAAAAATGGGATGAATTTACAATGGACAGGCAACGCATCAGTGGTGTATAATAATAAACAAAACAAAATTTGTATCGTTTGACAGTTTTTCCCAGTATTTGTCATGTTTTAATGTCATGAAAATCTGAAGGACGAACTACCCTGCAATTGTACCACCGCGGTTATCAAGGCGAGGAAAAAATTGAATTTGGATAATGGAAGACGAGCTTTGTCCTTCAAAACTGTGTGATTGGGCTCAATGGCTTCTATGAGAGTACCTATGTGGGCCGAGATAGACCTGGGGCGCCTGGTTGACAGTTCACAGCCTGGTGGAAGAAACCGGCAACCGGAGCATAACAGGGTCTTAGAGAACGGCTTTTCATATTGGTATCCTATTACCTTTACAGCGACAAATAATCAGGTCCTGCTGATGCCTGTGACAGATAGTGACGGCTTTTTTGCAGGCCTATGAGCGCAGAGGTCGTCCCCGCTGGGGCAGTGGTATGGCGGCTTCTAATGGAGAAGAGAAGACAACGGCAGCGTGCTTGAGGCTGGCGGGGAGGTTTTGTTCCGGTGGGATTGACCGGACGCATCGAGTGTGATGGCGCGGCTGCGGAGAGGACCCGCTCCCAGTCAAACCATTCGCATATAAAATTTAGGGGGTTAAAACAGTGAAGAAATGGACACGAACAGCTGCACTGGTTTTGTGCTTTATATTGGCACTTTCTCTGTGTGGCCTGCCCGCCCTAGCGGCGGACAATGACGGCATCACCGGAGAATCAGGAACCTTGACGCTGTACAAGTATCAAAACGCCGCCGGCGCCGAGTCTGTGGTGGACAGAGAGGACAAAGTGCCGGTGGCAGACGCCACGTTCAGCGCCTATCGCGTGATCGACCTTACGGCAACGCAAGGCGATGTAACTGTTGCGGTGAACAATGCTTTTACAGGTGTAATTACCAATGTAACATACGATAATGGCAAGTTTACCTATACGAATCAGGCGGGTGAAGTCACCAACAATTTGGAGGATTGGCTCGATGACCTGACCGGAGCCGCTGGGAGCGCTACCTACGAGGCCGTCACGGATGTCATGGGCAAAGCCGCGTTTGGCACTATGGATCTGGGCGTGTATCTGGTGGTGGAGACCGGCGCGCCTGGCAATTACTACGCCACGACCGGCGCTTTCCTGGTGAGTGTTCCCACCACGGAAAAGGATGCAACGGGAGACAGCTACTGGGAATATGATGTTGTGGCATATCCCAAAAACGATGTCATTGAGGTGGATAAACTGATTGTGGGCGGCGGCGCCCATGACCAGGATACCAAGGCCGATTCCTACAGCATTGGTGATACGGTTACCTTCCGGTTGAGTTCCGACATTCCCCAATACGCTGAGGCGGTCTATGATTATTTGGACGATGTACGGGTATTTAAGAATGGCTACACGGCGGATTATTATTTCAGGGACACGATGTCCGATGGCCTGACCTATGTGAAGAATAGCGTTTTGGTGATGGTGGGGGATCAGACACTGGTAAGAGACCAGGATTACAAGCTTTTCATCCTGGATAGAGACGGCGATTGGGCGCCGGAGGCGACCTGGAGCGAGGATTTGTGTGCGGGGCGTACATTAAAGGTCCAATTGCTGCCTGCCGCCATCGCCGCATACGCAGGTCAGGAGATCACCGTGACCTATGAAAGCGCTCTCAATGCGGATGCCGCACTGACCGGCGGGGATACCAATACAGTAAAGGTACTATTCACCAGCAGCCCGCAGCAGAACAGCGAGGTGCCGCAATATAGTGAAACAGATGAGCGGGTCGTTAAAGTCTATACCTACGCCTTTACCTTGACAAAGCAATTCTCTGCCAATGGCGGTAATTTTGCAGACGTGACTTTTGAACTCGGGGATGCAAATGGCGTCATGAAGTGCATCAAAAACGGCTCCGGAAGCTTTACCATCTGTGCAAGTGAAAAAGAAGCGCCGAAGGCGATTTCTTCCACCGGCTTGGATTTGGATGCCGATGGCCGCCTGGCCATTAAGGGCCTGGAGAGCGGCGTATACACCCTCACCGAGCTGACGACCACCAAGGGATTTAGTCTGCTGCCTAAGCCCATCACAATTTCTATTTACGAGACCTATACCAAAGAGGGCGCGGATCCGATTTACCGTCTGGACAAAGACTACTTTAAGCTGGTGGATGGCAAAATGGTGAAGCAGGACCTGACGAAATTGGATGTGGGCTATGCCATGGTGGGTACTGTCGCTCACACAGCGGATGAGGACGCCGGCGCCTCCGATACCGGCAGATTCGCATTCAACGTCATGAACACCAAAGGCTTCGATCTGCCCCACACCGGCGGCATGGGCACCTGGATCTTCACCATCGGCGGCCTGTTCCTCATGGCGGCGGCCGTGGTTCTGCTGACGAAGGCAGGAAAGAGAAAAACTGTGTAAAGGATTCATGCAATCTGCAGAAGGACGCGTTCCGGCGCGTCCTTCTGCGGCAGTTGGGGTAAGGTATGAGACGCAAGCTGTTAGTCATCGGGGTGTGTCTGCTGTTTGTCATAGGCCTTCTGGTAACGGTATATCCATTCCTTAGTAATTATTTGTACGAGAATCGGCAGGACGGCGTGATCCAATCCTATGAACAGGTGGTGTCCCAGTCGAATCAAACGTCTCTGGAAAAATTTTGGCAGGAGGCCTGGGATTATAATAAGAGTTTGTTACAAGGCGGTGTGGCCCTAACAGACCCGTTTGCCCCGGACGCGCTGATGGATCCGACCGCGGAGCCCTACGCGGGCCTTTTGAACGTTAACGGAAACGGTGTTATGGGATACCTGGAGATTCCCAAAATTCAGGTGTATCTTGCGGTATACCACGGAACAACCGAGGCGGTGCTGCAAAAAGGAATTGGACATCTGGAGAACACTTCCCTGCCTGTGGGCGGGCAAGGGAGTCACGTGGTGGTATCCGGGCATACGGGTTTATCCGATAAGAAGCTGTTCACGGATTTGACGGAGCTAGAGACGGGCGATGTGTTTTATCTGCATGTATTGGACAATGTCCTTGCCTATCAGGTGGACCAAATTAGGGTGGTGGAACCCAGTGACACCTCAGACCTGCTTTTGGATGCACAGCACGACTATGTAACCCTGGTAACCTGTACGCCTTACGGCGTAAATACGCACCGCCTCTTGGTACGAGGGACGCGAATCGCATATGAGGCGGCGGAGCAGGCGCAGGAAGCGGATCAGAACCAGTCCGGTACCAGCCAGTGGATGCGGCAGTATAAGCAATCCCTGCTGGTAGGTCTGGCTGGGTTGTCAGCAGTGCTTGCGCTGTGGCTGATCTTCATCGCCATCCGGCGCCGTGTGCGGCGCAAGGAGGGCCGCGCATGAGACGAAAGCTCCTGTTATTTCTTTGTATCCTCTTATTTTTGACCGGTTTGGGTATTTTCCTATGGCCAACCGCCCAGACCCTGCTGTTTCAGCGGCAGAGCGCGCGGGTGATTGCAGATTTCCGCTACCGGGCGGAGGATGCGCAAGAGCAGAAACGGGGCGATCCCGTAACAATACCGGTGGAGACAACCGAGCCGGAACAGACGCAACAGGAGCCCGGGCCCACAAAGGCACCTGCCGTCCAGCCTCAGACACCGGACTATCCCGGCCTTCTGGCTGAGATGGAGCGGTATAACCGTACGCTCTATCTGACGGGGCAGGTCGGCCTGCAGGACGCCTGGAGCTATGAGCAGGCCGCCTTGGACCTGACACAATGGGGGCTGGAGGACAGCGCGGTTGGATACATTACCATTCCCGCAATGGATTTGGAGATGCCGCTTTACCTGGGCGCCTCCCGGGGGCACATGGCGGAGGGGGCGGCGGTGCTGGGGCAGACCAGTCTGCCCATCGGCGGAAGGGATACGAATTGCGTCATTGCCGGTCACCGGGGATACCGCGGGGCACCGTATTTTTTGGAGATTGAGAAGCTGCAGGTAGGCGACGAGGTTTATCTCACCAATTTCTGGCAGACCCTGCGCTACACCGTAAAGGAAATCGTGGTAATCCTACCCAACGAGGTGGGCCAGGTGCTGATTCAGGAGGGGCAGGATCTGGTGACCCTGGTCACCTGTCATCCTTATCAGGTTTCCTCCCACCGGTATGTGGTCTATTGCCAACGCGACGAGTTGGACGCCCAAGAGAATTTGACTTCCGCGCCGACGTCTGCGTCTGTATCTCCTTCCACGGACCACAAGTTGCCCTCCAGCACAGGGCCCACAGAAGAGGTGGCCTCCTCTCAGGGAAAAATTGAAATGGAGCGGACGTTACGGTACATGAGCGCGGGATTTATCCTGATGATCCTATTGGCGCTGGGAGTCTGCCGATTTCGGCGCAGAAAGACCAAGGGAAGCTGACAGATGGCGCCTGCGCGAAGAGATGGGTACCCAGGGAAGTGAAAACGGCCTCACCGCCGAATCAGGGCGGTGAGGCCGTTTTTTCTGTCTTTCATTCCCTTTTCGGCCGGTCCCAACGGAGATAAATCATATCGACGAGCCGGACCCCCTGCTCGAAAATGGGGTGATCGTAATGGTCGAGAAAGAAGTTCTTCACCCGGTGAGAGCGGCGAAAGCCGCAGCGCTCATAGAAGGGGATGGTCAAGGGACTTTCGCCGGTACCCACAAAAAATGTGTCGCAGTCCGGGTAGTGGGAAAATAGGAACGAGATCAGTTTTTTGCCATAGCCCATTTTCTGGAACGCCGGCTCCGTGGCGATGTTTTTAATCTCGCATACGCCGGCGCCCTCCCGGGTGACGACGCACTCCGCTTTTACCCCGCTGTCCAGGAGTACGAACATGCTCCCCCGCTCCAGGTACCGGTCGATTTGACTCTCCTGCTCGTCCGCCAGAAGCAGGAGATCCAGATACTGTTTTTTGTTATCCGTTACTTCAAGAATCTGCATAGCTCGGCTCCTAATAATCAATGATAGCGGCCATAAAAGGCGATAAGAAAAATATAAGATGGCGCAGGACGCAGCCCGACCTTTACCGAGTGGGCATCTGAAATCCGGCCAGGGCCTCATTCAAAAATGCGTTAAACGGCTGCATTTTGGAGAAAATCTCTACGGCAGTGGGAACAAAGTCCAGCGCCAGCAGCTTTTGGTCCGCAAGGGGATACTCCAAGTACCAGCTTTTGTATTTCAGGAATTCGGCCTGGGGATGCGCCGAATCATAGCCACGGGGCACGCGTTTTAGCGCAGTGCCGCCCACGCGGAAGAATTCGGAGAACGAGGGGTCTGTGATGATTTCCTGCCATTGCGCGCCGCGGGCCGCAATTTGATCCCGCACCATGGTTGTGGCACTCTGGAACATGTCGGCGAACATGCCGCCGCCCAGGAAGGAGCGGTCTCCCGGCTTTACCAGGATGTAATAGCCTACGGGAATCGGCAGTTTTCCCTGGGGCGCAATGTGGGCCCGGAAGGCCGGGTTGTAAGGGGATTTGTCGTGGCTGAAGCGGGTGTCCCGGTTCAGCTTGAAGGTCAGAGACCTTGGGTCCAGCAGGGGAATGGCGGTGTCCCGGGTGTGCAGCTCCATCATGAGGCTTCCCACAAGCTCCTCGAATGCTCCACATGCCTCCTGGTACTCCGATTTATGTGCGTGAAACCAATCCCGGTTGTTATTTTGCTCCAGGGCGGTTAAATAGGTTAAGATAACATCAAGCTTCAATGTACGCCTCCTGACTGTTTAAAACGGTCGTAAAGTGCTGAGACTTCATCAGATCCCGCACCCATGCGGTGAGCTGCTTGGGAGAGCGGTATGCTGGCAAATCTGCAAAAATTTGCGAGAGCTGGTCCAGCTGTTCCATAGCGTCGGTACAGCGGGTCAGGGCCTCATAAGAGCAGGGCTCCATGGCCTGAAAGCAAAGGTTGGTTGGGTCAATGCGGTGGCTGGCAATGGCGTAATGGATTCTTTTTTTGCAAGCGCAGCGCCCCGTTCCACTGAGTCCGCAGTATTCCGCCAGAAACGCAGCCATTTTCTTGCGGGCGCGGGAAAGCTTTTGGCGATACGCCTCCTGCGTCATCTCCAGAACGTCTGCGGCGATGCGGCTGTTTAGACGGAACATGGTTCCGAGAATGAATATGCAGCGGCTTTCCGATTCCAGACACTGGAGCATGACATTGCTGCAGGAGAGCTTCAGCTCCCGCTCCAGGAGCGCCTGGTCCACACCGCCGCTCAGGTCCGGGATATCCAGTTCCCGCCCGGAAGCGATGTCCGCGCCATAGGCTTCAAAGCTCAGGTGGGCCTGAGAAAACATGCCCTTTTGGAACTGCCGCAAATGATTGACCGCGATGCGGAAGACCCAGGTCCGCAGGCTGCTGTCCTGCCGGAAGGAGGACAGGTGCGTCATGACCTTAATTAAAATTTCTTGGGTCGCATCCTCCGCGTCCGGAACGGTTCCCAGCATGCGCAAAGCCAGATTGAAAATCATATCCTGCATGCTGCTCAAAAGCGTCTCCAGCGCCGCCTGATTGCCGGAGATAGCTTCCTCCAAAACTTGCTTCTCGTCTTCACATGGTTTCAATTTAACACCTCCTATTAAATTAGATAGCGTCAGGGAAGGATTGTGACAAAGATTTTTCATTTTCCGTATTTTTCGTCCTGGCAGTAAATTCCATGTTAGCCGCCCCAGTGTGGAGCGCGTATACGCGGGGGCGGGCTGCATAAGAAAAAGGGCGGGGCTCCAGCCAGCTCCGTCCGATCTTCCAGCGGCCATCAACCTGAAAGCCGCAATCAATTCTACCGACATTTTAGTGCTGTTTTCTACAATTGTCAATGCTTTTGACGGATTCCCGGTATTTACCGCCTTCATAGAAAAATCGAAGACGGCGAAGCGAGAGGCCCTTCCTGCACCGAAAGGCCGGGGGTCCGTACCATGAAACCAAACAAAGGAAGACGGGGGCTGGGGGACGTATGTATCCATACCACAATAGAATTAAACAGCGCATCCGAGCCGGGGAGCTGGTCGGATATGAATATGTGGAAGACTATCCCCGCATGGGAGAGGCGCTGGTCCTGTACTTTTCCACGAACCCGCCGGTTCGGCCCATCCGGCCATACCGGTATGCCGAGTACAAATCGCTGCTGGCGCAGTGGGAGGCCGGGGAAGGGGGCGGAGGAGGGAGCCCGGAACGGTGAATCCAGCAGAGGATGTCCCATAAGCGCTTCGTTGCGGTTGAGGAACGATTTTTACGTACCTAAAGTGGTAGGGCGCGCAACCTACCTCGGCCGTCCTGCCTGTCCATGGGAAGCTGACTGACCCGAGTGAGCGGCGGGTTTCGGACAAATATCGCAGTAATTCAAAAAAACCGTGGGAGTAAATAAACCTATACTCCCACGGTTTTTGCCTTATGCGGCTACCCAACGGCACGTCCACCAGACAAAAAGCATCGACCTATTTTGCACCCCAATTGGAGTCAAGCGCCGGAGGATTCCGGGGCCGCGCGTAAAATAGGCCGGCCGCTGACGGCCTGCTTTCTGTGGGCGGAGCGGACTGCCTGCCGGCAACGCTCCAGCAGGTCTTCCATGCCGTCCCAGTTTCCGTCCAAAGCGTTTTGATGAAGCTTTTCCTCTTGCAAATGGGATTGGACGATTAAGCTGTAGTACAGCTGGGGATCGGCCTGCTCATCCTGACAGATTCGAGTCAGTAGGGCAGTGGTGGAGGCGTATTTCTCCCAAAGCTGCCGGGTCGCCTTTCTGCGTCTGAAGGGCAGAATCAGGCAGTTAGCAAGCAGGGCAAGCACAATTCCAATACAGATATAGCCCAAACGAACCCCCAGCATGCCGCCCACATCTTCCCAGCCAAACGCGCCTGCAAAAACGGCGCCGCCCAGGGCCCCTACGGTAGAACAGGCAAAGGTGGCTGAATAGTCGGCAAAATAAAAGGAGAGGTATCCGGAGAGCATCATGACCGCGGTGCGGCCAGTTGCTGATGGAATCAGTGCGTAAAGGACCATGCCGGCCAGGCCGCCGGTCAGCGTGGCGACGAGTCGCTTCCTGGCCTTTGCACCGATGTCATCCGCATAGGGCAAGGAGACCGAGGCTACGGTAAACAGCAGCCATTTCCCGTGGGGCAGATGGAGCAGCTGCACCATGAACGTGCAAAGTGCAAGCAGAATAGAGACCCGCAAGGCATACACAACCCGGACCGGACTGATATCCAGGATTGCTTTGAGACGTACCGACAGGGACAGAGCCGTTTTCCGATAGCGTCCCCGTTTTTGCGGGAGCGCCATCTGCTGTAAGTGCGACCCGATATAAAGCAGGCACTGGTGAAAGCGGGCATCTTCCTGGCTGGCCAAGCCGGGCGCAGCCCAATCCGGCAGTGCAACGTGATCGGTCTCACGCTGGACGAACGCCCGGTACAGAGCCAATTGAGCCGATATCCGCTGAAGCAGTTCGGTCCGGGCCGGCGTAACTGGTCCCTCCATCTCGTATAGCAGTAAAACAAGATTTTCCAGTCCGCGTCCAGCGTCAATCATGGCAAAGCTGGCATCCGAGATGCATAGAACCTTTTTACGACGTTCATACACCATACGGCTGAGCTTACATAGATTTGCCCGCAGCGCGCCCGGCTCCTGGGGGACCCCTTTCCCAGTCAGCAGACATGTAATGCACGTGTCGGCTGCGTCTATCATGGAGCTCAATACATCACGCGCCGTTTCCACCACCCGCTTTCGCCCCATGAAGAGCTGATAAAGGATGATGGAAATCGCCCCCACGCACATACCAAGCAGACGCTTGGGAAGCTGGGCCGGCGACACCGGCGAAATAAAAACAAGAAAAAGATAGGATAAAAGATAAGGGAAATAAAGATGGCTGACATACTCGTAGGTGTAGGCATACAGAATGATGAAGATCATCAGCAGATTCACCGGCAGAGCGAGCAAAGGATGTACGTAGGATACAAAGCAGGCGGATGCAGCCATCAAGACGAGCACCAACGCTTGGATCAGCAGGTGCTTAACCGGCCTAGCGGTTAAATCCCTGGCCATGGAAGCGGACATCATAATGGTGAAAATTACACCCACAATGGAGTTCTCCGCGCCAAAAGCCCGCTGAAAAGCATGGACATAAACAATAATAAAAATGAAATTTAAGGTGGCGTATCGAAATTTACTTTTTATTCGGTCCTTGATTCTGGTCAAAACGGTTTCCATTTTTTTCAAGGCTTAAGTCTCCCTTCGAACGCTAATCATAGCACATGTTTTCCTGCAAAGCAATTGGGTTTTTGCTTGTGCGTTTTGTGGCGGCGCGTTCAATCCCCGGGACGCAGTAGGGGCGGCCTTTGGCCGCCCGCCTGAAACAATTTTAATATCATCAGATGTAGGGAACGACCTGCGGTCGTTCCGCGGGCGTGCAAGCACGCCCCTACAAGGATTGTTACAGACCAAAGGGTTCGGAGGGAGGAAAAGAGGAAACGGAAACCGTCACGGTTCCCGTTTGCGTTCCAGAAGTAAGTTTTTTAAACTTTTAAGGAGTTTGAAAAACTGCTTCAGCCTGTCGAAAAGTCTTTTCGACAGGCTGAAGCGATCCGTTTAACGGGCCGCCTCCTTGCACCGGGGCGGTTTAGACTTTAGTCACTTCAAAATCGGCAAGATTCTTTCTCCTACCCTTTTATGACGCGAAAGACCTGCAAACTATTATGTAGGGCAGGATAGGGCATAGACCTGCGGGATATATGAGAAGCGGGAGGTACTCAACGTGTTCCTGTCTGAATGAACTGGATTAATTTCTCAACGTCGTCAAAATCATCATAATCGCCATGTATGCCGTCCCGATGATAAACGACGCCCCTTTGTTCATTCTTTTCAAGGCATGCCAGCAGAGACTCCAGCCCGTACCGTTTGATAAACAGGTTGAAGCCATAGGGTTTTATCTTGGCCAGAATGCCTTTATGACAGTCTTCCTTGCAAAGATAGCACGAGCGCAATTCCTTTTGTGTGGAGCACGTTCTGTTTTCACAGTCGCTGGCTCCTGGACACGATCCGGATTCGCAGCCATGACAGCGATCGTTTTCCGCGCACAGGCAGCAGGCCAGGCCGCATCTTGCGATGCCCAATTCTCTTTTCATGTATGTAACATCCCCATTTGGTTCCTGATTTTGCGTCAACACAGGACAAATCAGAAAATGACCGGCAAGCCTACCGATACGGCAGCTCCACCTGATACAACACCAGCTTGCTGTGTTTTCTTATGCTTCTTCATATTGAACCATAACGGAAAAAAAGAAAGTTGTGGCTTGAAATTGTAACGCTGTAACGTTTATTTCCGGTTTCGCAATAAAGTTGTTTACCAGCTTTTCTAGTTTCTCCTCGGATGTTGCATACAAAATTTTTATTTTGATATGATACGCCTCCTTTTGAAGCTACTTGCTTTGTCTTTTTTTTGAAACAAAGAAGGCAGACCACCTGTTTGGTGGCCTGCCTTTTCTTGGTACGCCAGAAGGGACTCGAACCCCCGACCTACTGATTCGTAGTCAGTCACTC
>CBCTHM010000006.1:0-114360 GCA_965146675.1 uncultured Eubacteriales bacterium
TGCGCCGACGATACTTTGCGGGCGACTGCACGGGAAAATAGGTAATGCCAACACAGATATTCCTCCTTAGCTCAGTCGGTAGAGCACATGACTGTTAATCATGGGGTCGTTGGTTCGAGCCCAACAGGGGGAGCCACAAAGGGTAGGTCAATTTTGACCTGCCCTTTGTTTTTTACATGCCGATTATGGCTTTGGCTCATTACAGCGCATCGTCAAGAGACATCCCGTAGGGGCGAGCTGTGCTCGCCCGGGGAACGACCGCAGGTCGTTCCCTACGGCGCATCGTCGATAGATTTCCCATTGAGGCGGCTTTGCACGCCCGGGGCGGGCGCATTCGTTTCGCGGGATTTGCGGGCGAGCGCAGCTCGCCCCTATAGGAATTTAGGCAAAAATGTCGATGATTCTGATCAGCGCGGTTTGGGGCAATATGTCAATTCCAGAAAAATGCTTTATGATAAGATTGCCATATTTAAGGCCAGCGCCTGAATTTTTCAGGCGCTGGCCTTGTTTAATCCCGCAGTTCCGATTTTATTTTTGTCGTGGAGATCTCTGGGGTCCTCGTCAGGTACACCACCTCACATTGCTCCTGTAAGAAATCGAATTGACCCCGCCAGTCGTCGCCCATGACAAAGATGTCCACCCCATACTTGGCGATGTCTGACTTTTTCTGTTCCCAACTCTCCTCCGGGACCACCAAATCCACGTAACGGATGGCCTCGAGCATGGCCTTGCGCTCGGCATAGGAAAAGTAGCTTTTCTTTTTTTTCTGCATCCAATTAAACTCATCCGTGGAGAGGGCCACAATCAGATACTCCCCCAGGGCTTTTGCTCGTCTCAGAAGATTAATATGGCCATAATGCAACAAATCAAAAGTTCCATACGTAATCACGCGTTTCATAGAGAACCGTCCTTTCCGATCAGGCGGGAGGCAATCCAGTCGGCGCAGCGCGCCGCCGCATGGCCGTCCTCACAGAAGCCCTGCTCTTGATAGAATTGGTCCCAATTTTTCAAGTAGGCCGCCTCATCGAAGGATAGAATTTGCTTAACCAGGGCGTCATTAGAGGCTGCCAAGGGGAAGGGAAGCTGGTCAACGGGGAAGTAAAAATTTCTGTCCTGTCTGTAAGCGTCAATATCCAGAGCGAATTGCAGGCAGGGTCTGCGGCGCAGGGCGTAGTCAAACATGGAAGAAGAATAGTCCGTTATCAAGAGATCAGCTGCGCACAGAAGCTCCTGCATATCCGGGTATGCCGTGGCGTCGACAATCCGTCGACCATCGTAGGGGAATAAACCGGTCGATTGTGCCGCCACATTGGGATGAAGCCGAATCAGGGCCGACCAGGAACCGCCGAACCTGCGTTCGCAGGCCTCCAGCGCCCGAGGAAGATCGATTTGATAGGCTGCAAGCCCGTGGTCCGCCCGAAAGGTTGGAGCGTACAACAGGAGCCTGCGGTTCTCCGGCAAACCCCATTGCGCCAAGACCCGACTGCGGAGCTCCGGCTGGGGGGCGCAAAAAATGTCGTTTCGCGGAGTCCCGAATTCGGCGACCTTCCCAGTATACCAGAAGCTGTTCTGAAACAGCCGTGTCATATGCCGGCTGTTAGATACCATGAGGTCCGTGAGCGCAGAATCATGCCGGGCGCCTTTGATATAGGGTTCCTCTAATACGGCCTGCGCGTCCTGCTCAATACGTTTGAGCGCGAAGCCGTGCCAGGTTTGCAAATAAAATTGTCCTTTTTTCTTAAACCGGTCAAATTTCCGGCAATTGTCCACCCAAACCTTGGCGGTTGAGAGCTCCCAGACCCGCTGAAGGGAGTCGTAGGGGCAGGGACGAACGCCAGCAGGCAGGGTAGCCGCCTCTTTTTGATCCCGTACCAGCCAGACTAGCTGGGCATCCGCGGACCTTCGCAGCAGTTCCTGTGCTATGGCTTTGGAATTGTCGGAATAACCTCTGCCGTAATAGCTGCAAAAGACAACCTTTTTGGGATTGATGGGCAGTGGTCGTCCCGCATACCAGGCGGCTACCCGGAGGAACCGTTTGGCAAGGCTCATGATGTCACATCCTTCTCGGAATCTACGGCGGTGACCCGGAGCAAATTCCGGTGCTTGAAAATGATGAGAGCGCGGTACAGGAGAATTGCTGCTTCGGACAGAGAGACGGCGCAGCCTAGGGTGACCATGTTCAAATGACCGGTGCCAAATAAAATCAATAGGTTACAGACATGAACAACGGAGCCCAGAATCACGGAGTAATTGGCATGCTTGGAAAGGCCCATAGCGGTGAGCGTGGGAAATCCCAGCAGATAACTGGGCAAAATGATGACCCCAACAGGAAGCATGGCACGCAGAACGGCACCCGCGGGTGCGAAGTCCACGCCGAAAATCAGAGCGCACAGGGGTTCCGCCCAGATGAACACACACAGGCAGAGGACCACGATCACCGGTTCTGTAATCAGCAGCACCTTTTTGATCAGCTTGAAGTCTCGATTCCGGACCATATAGGGATAGAGACTATCGGAAATGGGGGTAAGCGCATTCTTGCCCGTGGTGATCAGTTTATCTGCGGAAGTATAGTAGCCGGTAACCGCGCCGCCGGCAGAGACAATGTCCAGGATGACCGTGTTCATTGCGGTGTACGCCGTGGTGGCGATTCGGGAATAGAAAAAGGTAGAAGAGCGCCGGAAGGCGCTCCAGACCTCGCGCCACGACACACGGCAAAAGGACAAATGCATCTGCCGGTGGATATGGAGAAACGCGCCGGCCAGCGCACAGCCGTTGCCAATGATGTTGAGGATCGGCACGACACAGACGTCCTCCGGCCGCTTCAGAAAGAAAAAGATGGATATGGTAAAGAAGGTACGAATCAACACGGTTCGCACTGTAATGGCGGTCATTCGTTCCAGACCCCGGTAGAGATAGTCCGGCATGAGGGAGGCAAAAACCGTTGAGACGAACGACAGCAACAGTAAATCCTGCTTTTGCTGCCAGGCAGGAATGACCTGACAGAGTATCAGCAGAAAAGCCGCAGAGACCACTGCCAGGGCCAGCTTGCACAGGGTAACGGAGGTAAAAATTCCCCGCAGGGCCCGGGGGTCTGCCCGGGAACGGGAGACCTCTTCCGTAGCGGACAGCAGAAACCCGAAGTCAATGACCAGCTGGAAATATACCATGACAGCCATTGCAGTCCCCAAATTTCCGTAAACCGTGGTTCCCAAAACCCGGGTCTCATAGGGGACGGCCGCCAGAGCGAGAATGTAATTGGAGAACTGAAGCAAATACAGCATCACGGTGTTTTTCAGCAGCGTCCCGTGACGGTTGCTCAGGGATGGTCGATGTAGTTTCAAGACAACGCCTCATTTCCTTGGTTGTCCCCGCAGTTTACCACTTCGTCGACAACGGATACGCCGTGCCCGGGCGCACCGGCAGGATTCGGCAGTTTGCCGGCACGACCAGCTTTCAGGCCGTCCCCGCGCATGGCCTTGCACCTTGACAGAAGAGCCGGGTCGTCCAAAACTGCTGGTGCGGGACGGCAAAGCGGCGGCGGGAAAGTGCGGGCACTTTCGCTCACGAAGAAAGACGCTCCGGATGGTTTTTTAATCGGAACAAGAGCCGAAGCATTCGATACCGCCGCCGCTCTAACAACCAAAATACCAGTTTTTTGGCCCGGGACATTTGGTCCAGATAGGAATTATTCCGGTAATCAGGAAACTGCATTTCCAGGTATTCCGCCAGGTCCTGCAAAAGGGGGTGCTTGGGGTTCGCTTGCAGGATGCGGACAGAGGCGGCCAGATACAGATGGTCGATGCAGAGCCGGCAGAGTACGTCCTGGTACTGCTGAAACAGCCCGCGTTCCCGGAACCAGGCTAAGACATCATCAAAGGCATCCATAATTTCCCGGTTCCTCTGGACCTGACTGGACCGCATAATGGAGCCCGGACGTTGCAGGTAGCGATACAGGCAGTCAGGCAGTGTGACAATTGAGGAAGCCAAGACAAAAAGCTTCACGGAGGTACGCAGGTCTTCATACCATACTCGTTCCGGATAACGGATGCCGGATGCGAGAAAAAGAGACCTCTTCCAGGCGCGGCAGGTGGCGCTGGGCAGAGAGAGAAGAAACTCTGGTCTGGCCCCGGCGGGAAAAGCGGTGTCCGCCTGCAGGTAGTTGGCAGAGCCGGGCGTCAAGCGGCCCGATCCGTCCTCCGAGAAGAAGTTAAAGGCTATGACGTCTGCCTGCGTCTTCTCTATGGTCACCCGCAATTTGGTCAGAGCGTCCGGCGTGATGGTATCGTCACTGTCAGGGAAGAGCAGATAGTCTCCCTGCGCCGCTTCCAGACCGGTGTTCCGGGCGCCGCCCAGCCCTCGATTCTCCTGGTGTATGACCCGAATGAGGGCCGGGTGTTCCCCAGCCAGACGATCACAAAGGGCAGGGCAAACCCCGTCCGTGGAGCCGTCGTCCACCAATATAATTTCGATATCCGCACAGTCGTTCGCCAGGATAGAATTTACGCATTGCTCCAGATATGCCTGGGTGTTGTAAACCGGGATGATAACGCTCAACCACATGAGGCTACCTCAGGGGTCTGCCGGCTTTTCTAAATCGCCGGTCTTTGTGGACAACGCGGCATCCGGATACTGCCGAAGTCGAACCAGATAATAAATGCCAGCCAGTATGGCGGATAAGAAAATAGAGGCGTTGGGCCGACGTAAAACCCCGGCTGTGAAGTAGGCATGGAATAGACACAGCAGCAAAGCGATGCCGTAGGAGGCGGCCTCCAGGGTATAGTAGCGCTTAAAATTCTTGATAAGCGCCCAAACGATTAAATAAAGGAAATACAAGAGAAACAGCAACAGAGCGCCCAATCCCACGGCACCGTAAAGGTAATAAATTCCGTGAAAGTCGTTTTCCACGTCATAAATGTTGTCATTAACTGTAAAACGGGCCAGATTTAGGCCAAAAAATTTGGCGCTCAAGGGAGAATCATTCATTAAAAGCTGCGCGAAAAGGAGCTTTTTTTCCCGGACAGAGGAAAAATCATGGATGTCAATGGTGTAATGAAAAATTTCCATGGTTTTCTCTGCACCAAAGATTTGCACGAAGTCCTTGACATAGAATTCATAGATTGGCGTTAGCTCCTGGATGAGGAATTTTCGTTCCTCCTCCGTCATGCCCTGCTTTTCGTCCGGTTCTTCTGTGCTGTTTTGATGGGTCTTTCCAGGCCCTTTGTGGATGATCGTCGAGACCTTATCCAGGTTTTCGCCAATCTGTTGGTTGATATTGCCCTGGCGCTCCGCCTGGACGCCGTTGTTTACTTTTAAATGTGTCATCATAGGAGAGGTGGGCAGCAGCCCTGTAAACACGGCCACCAGAGCCAGCAGCCCCACAGCGACTTTCCAGTCCTTTCGGCGGACCAGAAGAATAGAAACGCTCAACCCCAAACCGATGGCGAAGATCCCCAAATAAGCGGAGCGGGTGGCAAAATAGTACAGAGCGGTAAAGCCGACAATCGCCGTCAGCCAGAATAGCCAAGGATTCCACTTTTTTCGGGTGAGCAGCCAAGCCAGAGCAATGGGGACTAATACGCAGAGGTTGGAGCTTTGGGAGTTGGTATTTCCAAACCAGCCCAGGATGCCAGTGCCGTCGGAATAGGTGCTGGGATCCGTGCCGGTTATGACGCTGATGATCTCCACCGCCAAGGTCAGCAGCAGCGCCAAGGTTAAACCGAGCTGCATGGCGTCAAAGCTCATTTCGTTCCTTCGCAGAAATGTAATCAGACAAATGACGGTCAGGGGCATTTGAATCACACGGATATAATTTGCCAGGTCAGCGAAGGGCGCTTGATAGCCCACCTGGAGACAGGCAAACACATGTCCGACACCCAAGAAAAGAAAAACACCGGCGGCGGTATAGTAAATCCATTTCCTGTCCGACAGAAGAAAACCAAACAAGACCGTGAGAAACAGCACGCCAAAACGGATGCCCAGGGTAAATAGACTGGAAACGCCCCATTCCTGAGTCCAGTAGGACAGAGTATCCATCAAGGGCTGAATGACAAACAAAGCGACCACCAGTTGTGGCGCATGGGTACAGAGCCAGGAGCTTTTTTTCATAAATTGGTTCCTTTCCCGGAAATCACAAGCGGACGAGCAGACCTATCAAAAAGGCTGGGATTCCGCCGGCAAGGGCAGGCCCTCCGCCAATGCGCGATTCTGTCGCCAAGTGATGTCCGTGAGGTGCAGATACAAAATAGCCACAAACAGGCTTACTGCCGGAGACACTAGGACGTGCCCGGCGATTAGGGAGGCGGCAAAGGCCATGAGCGCGCTGTAAAAGCAGGAGCAATACAAAAAGTCGCCCATGCGGGTCTTCAGGCGACGGAAGAATTGCACGACGGCATAGGCGATGAGTCCCAAAAAGGGGACATAATAGACCAAGAAGCCAGCAATTCCATGCCGCAGCAGCAGACTGATTCCCTCCATTTCGACGAGGTGGGAAATATCTCGGGTATAGCCCGGCATCGGTGCGTACCCCAGGCCTAGGAGCTTCACACCCGGACCGCCTTCCGTAAATTCCTGCGCAACCGGCGCCGCAATTAAAAGCCGCTTGCTTAAGATCCAATTGAGCTTGTCCACCAAGGGGTTTTGGTGAATTAATTCACCCAGCCAGGTCCCCTCCGCAGCCTCCTCCAACTTTGCATTGTACTTGGCCCGATCCTTTTCCACAACGCCGGGGATTGCCATGCTCTCCTGGTAAGCCGAGGATTCCTTGTCGGACATAGGAACGTAAATATCGTTCACATATTGATTCAGGGGAGAAAAAGGATACATGCCGCAGAGCAGGACGCCCAAGAGAAGACACAAAAGGCAGCAGCGCAGGACGCTCCGGCGACGGGTCTTGCAAAAATGGACCGCCAGCCAGACAACAGCTAGAATTAGATACAAAAGTACGCCGGCAAAGACCACCTTTGTTCCGATGAAATTGGCGCTGAAAATCAGGCTGAACAGGACCAGTGCAATGCCCAGCCCAACGGGCCAGTTCACCCTACCTGACAGTTTCTCCAGGCAAAAGCACACGATCACCGGCGCGCTGAGCATGACAATGGTGCTCACATCGTTGGCGGCAAAAAACCAGCCGCTGTAACCGTAGCCGGAATTGTAGGTGATGAAGCTGGTGCCGGTGAGGTAGGCGAGCAAAATGATCAAGCAGTAGCATGCTGCGGCGGTGGCCACCGTTTTACGGGAGACGATAAACCGCTGCTGCCGGTACAAAGCGTAAAGAAAAGCCGCCGTATAAGGAAAGTAAAAGACCTTCAGGGATTCCCCCACATTGGTTAGGCATGCGGAAAATCCGCCTTTTGCCAAGCTGTAGCAAAAAAAGAGCGCCAGGTAACCTGTGAGAACGCCTAGATAAATCAAAATCGGCCTTTTGCCCGGAAATGGGCCGCATAGCAGGATGTACAAAAAGGCCGCCGCCATGAAAAGCGTCCGCACTACCGTTCCGGCGGTAATGGAAATCTCAGCGTTGACGGCGATGGAGGTCAGAACGTCCAGAAAGGGCTGCAGCACTACGTAAGCCGCAAGTAGCAGCGGCAGTGTTTGCGCAGAAAATTTTTGAAAGCGAAGTGTTTTGGGCATAGGCATGGTTCCTTTCCGTCAGCGGAAGCCCCGGCCTATAGGCGGGGCCGAGCGCAGTTTATACATTCCAACGGTTCCGGTTCCGACCCCTTGGGACCGGAGTTCCATACAAAAAACGGAAGAAAAGCCGCGGTCAATTGGCGGCGGCCTTTCTGCCTGAGGGTTATTTAACGTGCCAGAAGGTCCAGCACAGCCTGCTTGGGCTGTACGCCCACCAGGGTGCCGGTCACCTGACCGCCCTTGAGTACGGCCAGCGTGGGAATGCTCATGACGCTGAACTGAGAAGCCAGATCGCTCTGGGCATCCACGTCCACCTTGCCCACCCGGTATTCGGGATGCTCGGCGGCGATTTCATCAATTACAGGGGCCATCATCCTACACGGGCCGCACCAGCCAGCCCAAAAATCCAGCAAGACGGGAACTGGAGAGGCGCTGACTTCCTGGTCAAAGTTTTCTTTTGTAATGGTTAAAACAGCCATACGTTTCATCCTTTCCTTTCTAAATCAGTTTGTCCTATTATACCCCGAAAACCGCTATATTGCAATGACAATTGTCGGAAGCATCCGAGGGAAGCGAAAAATTTTCCATTGGCGGGACCGTTCGGGTATAACCGCTTCGGCTGCCGCCGCCTGTTTTGTAAGCGTGGCCTCTCAACCTACCTGGGTCCGTCATTTTTTATAAGCCTTATTTTGCAGGACGGAAGGGGCCTTTGTGCAATGCTTCGCTGGCATGTTCCGCGATAATAAAAATTACACCACCATTGGCAGAGATTTGCCATCATTTTTTGGACTATCCTGCATGGAATGATGCAAAAATAGAACCGGGGGGCTTCGCACCGAACAACCGTAAAAATAGGTTAAAATATTTGTGTATTTTTAAATCTAGAAATTGGAATTTTTCACAAAAGGTGCCTTGACTTTTGGAAAATACACGTGTAGAATACGGCTGTTTCATAAAAATATAGTTCTGTGTCCCGCGAGGCCGTCCAGCGGCCGCAGAACGCCCCGTGTCCCTGTGAAGACGCGATTCGGACGGGTTAGGAGGAAGCGCATTGCGGTTTTCCATTGATCAAATTATTTCAAACGATGAAAAGGCCAGGCAGATGGTGGAGCAGGTGACGGAGTACCGCCGCAAATCCGAACTGGAGCTCAAGCGCCGGCAGGAGGCCATGAAAAAGCAAATGGAGCTGGAAGTTGCGCGCCGTACGGCGGAGGCGAGTGCGGAGCAGCGCCGGAAGATGAAGCAGTCTCTGCGCCGTAGGCGCAAGGCAGTGGCGGAGACCGCAGCGGAGATGGATCGGCTGTATGAACATCAAAAGGACGCCTGGGTACAGGAGATTTTCCGCCAGGTTGTCAGCGGCTGAGGCGGCGCCATGCTGAGTCAATTTTCCTCCAACGCCACCTTGACCAAGACCCGGGCTATGTTCGGAAAGCGGCTGACCGGTGCGGATTACAACATCCTGCTGTCCAAAACCAGCGTGGGTCAGGTCGCCGCCTATTTAAAGGCCCATCCAGGTTACCGGAACGCGTTGACCGGGGTAAACGAGGGTCAGGTGCACCGGCGGGAATTGGAGTGGTGCATTCGGCAGAAGCACTTTGACGCCTTTTCGGCGCTGGGCCGGTATGAGCTTTCGGTAGGGGACCGGTTTGTGGAGTATATGCTCCTGACCAGCGAAATCGAGTTGATATTAGGCGCCCTCACCAGGCTCCGGGCCGGGGCCACGGGCCGGACGGAATTGCTGGAAGAGCCGTATTTAAAGCGGCACCTCCGGGTAGATGCCGACCGCTTGGAAACGGTTTTGACCTATGAGGATGTTCTGGAAGGGGTTCGGGATTCCGCGTTTGCGCCTGTGCTGCGCCGCTTGGCGCCGGAGGCGGAGGCGGACCTGAACGTCCCCAGGTTCGAGAGCGCACTGTACGCAGAGTTCTATGCGCAATTGTTCCAGATTGTAGACCAGAAGCTCTCCGGCACTGCCCAAAGTCAGGTGCGGGAATTTTTCGTCAGCCAGATCGACCTGAGGAATCTCATCCGCATTTATCGGCTGAAAAAGTTTTACGGCGGGGACCCAGCGTATGTGCGTGCCGCTTTGCTGCCCAAGGGGAGCATTTCCGAAAAAACCCTGGACGCGCTGCTGCGATGTCCGACGGCGGAGGCCGTGCTGGAGCGGGCAGGGCAGGACCGGCATCTGCGCAAACAGCTTCAGGTTCTGGCCCAATGTCGCCACGTGGATGATCTGCCGGAGTGGTATCTGTATCAACAGAGCCTGCACAATATCCGGTTTTCGCCCCACCCTGCCGTGGTGATGCTGTCCTACCTGAACATGCAGACCACGGAGAGTTCCAATCTCATCAAAATCATCGAGGGGATACGCTATGGTATGCCGGCAGAACGGATCCGCAGGCTGCTGATTACCGAGACAAGGGAGTAGAACAATGGCTGTAGTATCCATGAAAATTGTGAACCTCTCAGGACCGCTGGCTCTGTATGAGCAGGTAAGCGAGCTGATCTGTGATTCGGGAGTTTTTCAACCGGAAGAGGCGGTTTCTTTTTATCGGAACAACAAAAAGCTGACCGCTATGAGCCAGGAGGACCCTTACGGCCCGATTCTGGAGCAGCTGCAAGCCGCCGTACCCACTGACTGCCATCTGCGTCAGAACGCGGCGCCGCTGGAGGGTTTAAGTCTGGAGGAGCTGAAAAGCAAAGCCGAGGCGTATACGCAGCGCGCGGAGCGCTTGAACCGGGAGCGGGAGGAACGCAGCAGAAGGCTGGCATCTGACCGGGAACTGGCGGGGCAGCTATCCCATTTTGTGGGCCTGGAGTTGGACATGGCGCAAATCAGCGCTTTGCGGTTTACTTCCGTCCGGTTCGGCCGAATGCCCACGGAGAACTTTGACAAGTTGCATCAGCGCGACACCAAGGAGAAACTTTTCGCCTTCTCCTGTACGGACGACGGCGCGTACACCTATTGCATCGTATTCTCGCCTCATGAATACGCGGCTGAAATGGACCGGATTCTGTCCAGCCTTTATTTTGAGCGGATTTTCGTTCCGGAGCACGATGACACGGTGGAGGGCCGCCATCAGCAACTGCTGCAGGAGATAGCGGAACTGGAGTTGGAGGATCGGCAGGACCGGCAGGCTGCGGAGCAGCGCTGGAAGACGGAGGAACCGGAGATTTCCGCCCTGTACCGCGCGGCGGAACAAAAGGCCGGGTACCTGCAGCTAAGGAAATACGCAGCTGTTTACGGCAGTCAGTTTTTGCTGGTGGGCTGGGTCCCGGAACAGCAGGGGCGACCTTTGCTGGAGCGGCTGCAGGGGCTGGAGAACCTGTCGTGCATCATTGACGACGCCGACGCGGAGAAGGTGCACAATCCTCCGGTCAAACTGAAAAACTGGGGCCTTGCCCGTCCGTTTGAGATGTACGTCAGTATGTACGGTCTGCCTACCTATGGAGAACCGGACCCCACATCGTTTGTGGCGGTGACCTACTCCATCTTATTCGGCATCATGTTCGGAGACGTGGGCCAGGGGCTCTTGGTGGCGCTGGCGGGGCTGATCCTGTGGAAATGGAAACATATGGGTGTTGGGCGCATTTTAATTCCCTGCGGCATCTGCGGGAGCCTGTTTGGGTTTGTCTACGGCTCTGTGTTCGGTTTTGAAAATGCCCTCAACCCCCTGTACGGGGCCCTGTTCGGCTTTGAAGGAAAACCAGTGCAGGTGATGGAGCCTGCCACAGCCAACCTGATTATTTACCTGACCATCGGCATCGGCGGCCTGCTGACCGTCTGTGCCATGCTGCTCAATGTCCGCTCCTGCTGGAAGCAGAAGGCGTACGGCACGCTCCTGTTCAGTCCCAGCGGTTTGGCTGGCCTTTTGTTTTACGTCGGGTTGGTGGGCGGCCTTGTGGCACAGATGCTTCTGAGAGTAAAACTCATGACGCTGCCGTATATTCTGCTTTTGATTGTACTGCCGCTTCTGTGCATGTTCCTTCAGGAGCCCCTGGGAAACCTGGTGATGGGGAAAAAGGAAAAAATTCACTGGGGTGATTACCTGGCGCAGAGCTTCTTTGAGCTCTTCGAGTCCCTTTTATCCTACGTGACCAACACCATGTCCTTTTTGCGGGTAGGCGCGTTTGTGCTGGTACACGCCGGTATGATGCTGGTGGTGTTCACCTTGGCGGAAATGACGGCGGGCATCGGTTATTGGTTGATTGTGGTCATCGGCAACCTTTTGATTTCCGTTCTGGAGGCCCTGCTGGTGAGCATTCAGGTCCTGCGGCTGGAGTATTACGAGATGTTCAGTCGGTTTTTCGATGGCAGCGGCCGGCCCTTTGACCCCATCGTCGTGAACCAGCACACTATGAATCATGATCGGAGGAAATAGACATGTTTGATTGGAAAACCGTTTTGCTGTTTCTGGTTCCTATTGTAGCCCTGGTTGGTACCGTGGCCTATTGTGTCCGGCTGGTCCGCCGGGGCGCCGCCGCGAAGTCGGCGGTCTGCCGGCAGCTGTGCATGTTCCTGGCGTTGGGTGCTGTCTGCTGTCTGGTGGCGGCGACTACGGCTTCCGCCTCGGAATTGAATGCAGCTCCCGCTGGGGACACCGCGGCTGTGGCTGAAACAGGGTCCGCAGCCGGTATGGGCTATTTGGCTGCGGCCGTGGTGACGGGCCTGTCCGGCATTGGCGGCGGCATCGCCGTGGCCGCGGCAGCCCCGGCTGCTATCGGCGCTACCTCGGAGGACCCCAAGACCTTTGGCAAGGCCCTGATCTTTGTAGCCCTGGGCGAGGGCATCGCCCTGTACGGCCTACTGGTTTCCATTTTGATCCTCAATAAGGTCTGACGGAACATGCAGTTTTATCTCATCAGCGACAATGTGGATACCCAGGTTGGTATGCGCCTGGCCGGAATTCCCGGGGAGGTGGTCCACGAGACGGAGGAGGTCCGCCTTGCCCTGCAAAAGGCCATGGACAATCCCAAAGTGGGCGTGGTGCTTATTACACAGAAGCTCCGGGATTTGATGCACGAGGAACTGGACCAGATAAAGCTCACCAGGCCCTTTCCCCTGATCGTGGAGATTCCAGATCGGCACGGCGGGGAGGCGGTGAGCGGCGCCCTGCTGGGTTATGTGCAGGAGGCCATTGGGGTCCGCTTCTGAGCCGGAAACCGGTCTTTGGAAAGGAAATGGATATGGCAATGGAAAATAAAATCCAGGCCTTCCTGGATACTGTATACCGCGATGCAGAGGCGGAGGCCCAGACGATGATACGCCAGGTGGACGAAGCGGTGGCCAATGCCCTGGAGACCTACCGGGTAAACCTGGAAAAGGAGACGGAATACCGCTGCCGCCGGGCCGCTGCCCAGGCTGACGCGGCCGTTTCTGCTGAGCTCAATCAGGAAAACAGCGCCATGACCACAGCTTTGTACCAGCATCGGGAGCAAATTACAAACCAGGTATTTCAGCAGGTCCGTCGGGAACTGGAAAAATACACGCAGACCAATGAATACGAGCTCCTGTTGCGGCGGGACGCGGCGACAGCAGCCCCGCATTTAAAGGAGGAGAAGCGGGAGCTTTTCCTTCGGTCCAAGGACAAGGAGCTGGCGTCCGTGCTTCAGAAGACGCTGGGTCCCTGCCAGGTCCTGTACGACGAGACAATCCAGCTGGGTGGCTTTCGCGTACGGACGGAATATGTGGAACTGGACTATACACTCGACGCCAGGCTGGCGGAAGCCCGGGACCGGTTTACCCGGGAATCCGGATTAAAGGTGGTGTGAGCATGGCACACGGAGAAATCTTAGGCATCAACGGCCCTGTGGTCACCACAGCCGCTTGCGGCTTTTTTATGAAGGAAATGGTGTTTGTGGGCGATCTCCGGCTGTCGGGAGAGGTCATCGGTCTGTCGGAAAACCGGACCACCATTCAGGTGTATGAGGAGACCACTGGACTGCGCTTGGGCGAGCCGGTTGAGGGGACCGGTTCCGCCATGAGCATTGTTCTGGGGCCCGGCATTTTGCATAACATTTTTGACGGCATCGAGCGCCCCCTACAGGAGCTGGAGGCGGCGGACGGTCCGTTTATCCAGCGGGGCGCAAAAGTGCCCCTGCTCTCGGAAACCAAGACCTGGCAGGTTCAGGTGCTGGTGCAGCCGGGGCAGAAGCTCGCTGGCGGGGCCGTCTTCGCCCAGTGCCAGGAGACCAGCGTCATCACCCATCGGTCCATGGTGCCGCCCGCGCTCTCCGGCACCGTGACTTGGGCGGCAGAAGACGGAGCCTATACCATCGTGGAGCCCATTGTCAAGCTCCTGGATGCGGTGGGCCAGGAGCACACTTTGTACCTGGCCCAGCGCTGGCCCATCCGCACGCCCCGGCCGGCCAAGGTACGGCTGGCCATGGATGAGCCCCTGCTGACCGGGCAGCGGATCATCGACACCCTGTTTCCCATCGCCAAGGGCGGGACGGCGGCTATCCCCGGAGGCTTTGGAACCGGCAAGACCATGACCCAGCATCAGCTGGCCAAGTGGTGCGACGCGGACCTCATTGTGTATGTGGGCTGCGGCGAGCGGGGCAACGAGATGTCCCAGGTGCTGCAGGAGTTTTCAGACCTGGTGGATCCTCGGACCGGGCGGGCGCTGATGGAGCGGACCTGCCTCATCGCCAATACCTCCAATATGCCGGTTGCCGCCCGGGAGGCGTCCATTTACACGGGAATCACGCTGGCGGAATACTACCGGGATATGGGCTATCATGTGGCCATTATGGCGGACTCTACCTCCCGTTGGGCGGAGGCCCTCCGGGAGATTTCCGGCCGCCTGGAGGAAATGCCGGCGGAGGAGGGGTTCCCGGCCTACCTGCCCAGCCGTCTATCAGAATTCTATGAGCGGGCCGGGAAGGTGAGGGCCCTGTGCGGCGAGGCTGGCTCTGTAACCATCATCGGCGCCGTATCGCCCCAGGGCTCCGATTTTTCCGAGCCCGTGACCCAGAACACCAAGCGGTATGTCCGCTGCTTCTGGGCCTTGGATAAAGCCCTGGCCTATGCCCGGCATTACCCCGCCATCAACTGGGTCACCAGTTACAGTGAATATCAATCGGATTTATCCGATTGGTATGAGAAGCACGCGGGGGAGGACTTTGTCCAGTGCCGCCGCCGAATCAGCGGCATTCTCATGGAGGAGGATAAGCTCCTGGAAATTGTGAAGCTCATTGGCTCCGACGTGCTGCCGGATGACCAAAAGCTGATTTTAGAGGCGGCGGAGGTAATCCGCAGGGGCTTTTTGCAGCAGGACGCGTTTCACAAGCAGGACACCTATGTGCCCTTGGAAAAGCAGCATAGGATGATGAAGGTGATTTTGCACCTCTATGACGGCGCGTCCCGGTTGGTGTCCACGGCGGTGCCCATCTCCCAGATTCGAAAGTTGGGCCTGTTTGAAAAATTGGCCCGGATGCGATATGAGATACCCAATGACCATCTGGAGCTGTTCGATCAATATGTGCAGGAAATTGACGCGGCGCTGGCCACGGTGCGGTAAGGAGGACCCGGCAGTGATCATTGATTATATCGGCGCAAGGGAAATATCCGGTCCGCTGGTGGTACTGCGCAGGATTCCCGGCGTCTCCAATGAGGAGATGGTGGAGCTCCGGCTGGAAAACGGCCAGGTCCGGCAGGGCCGTGTGGTGGAGCTGGACGATGAGCGGGTGGTGATCCAGCTGTTTCAAGGCACGGCGGGGATCGCGCTGCGCGGCGCGCGGACCCGTTTTTTGGGGCACCCCGTGGAGCTGCCTCTGTCTCGGGAGATTTTAGGCCGGGTCTTTGACGGCGCGGGCCGCCCCATCGACGGGTATGGGCCCGTTTATTCGAACTTACACCGCAACATCAACGGCCTTCCCATCAACCCGGTGTCCCGCACCTACCCGCAGAACTATATTTGCACCGGCATATCCTCCATTGACGTGCTTATTACCCTGATTCGGGGACAGAAGCTTCCCATTTTTTCCGGGTCCGGCATGAGTCACAACGAGCTGGCAGTGCAGATTGCCCGGCAGGCTCGTCTGGCTGGGGATGAGGACGAGCGATTTTGCATCGTCTTTGCCGCCATGGGAATCAAAAATGATGTAGCGGATTATTTTAAACGGAGCTTTGAGGAAGCCAGCGTCCTGCAGCGGGTGGTCATGTTCCAAAACCTATCCAACGACCCCATTGTAGAGCGGATTCTCACGCCCCGTTGCGCCCTGACCGCTGCGGAATATCTGGCCTATGAGCAGGATATGCACGTTCTGGTGATTCTCACGGATATGACCGCCTATGCGGAGGCGCTGCGAGAGTTTTCCTCCTCCAAGGGGGAAATTCCAGGTAGAAAGGGCTATCCTGGGTATCTATATTCCGATTTCGCCTCCCTGTACGAGCGCGCCGGCATTGTGCAGGGCCGGATCGGGTCTGTGACGCAAATCCCCATTCTGACCATGCCCAACGACGACATCACCCACCCCATCCCGGACCTAACCGGCTATATTACGGAGGGGCAGATCGTTCTGGACCGGGCGTTGAGTATGGCTGGGGTCTATCCACCGGTGGCCGTGCTGCCTTCTTTGTCCCGGCTGATGAAGGACGGCATCGGAGAAGGGTATACCCGCGGTGACCACGTGGCCCTGTCTGGTCAGCTGTTTGCCGCCTATGCCAAGGTTATGGATGCCCGCTCCCTGGCCTCAGTCATTGGGGAGGAGGAGCTCTCGGAGCTGGACCAAAAATATTTGAAGTTTGGCAAGCTCTTTGAGGAAAAGGTCCTGACCCAGGGCCACCACGAGAACCGCTCCATGGAGGAGAGCCTGGACCTGTGCTGGAGGGTACTGTCCACTCTGCCCCGGTCTGAGCTTTCCCGCATTGAAAGCGGTATTCTGGATGCGCATTATGGGCAGGAGACGGCAGTGCCGGCCGATGAGGCGCAGACATGAGTACGAAGGTCGCACCCACCAAGGGGAACCTCCTGGCGGAAAAAAAGAAGCTGGCCCTAGCCAGAACCGGCTATGAGCTGCTGGATAAAAAACGCAATATCCTTATTCGGGAAATGATGCAGCTCATTGATACGGCCAGCACGCTCCATGACCGGATCGTCAGTACCTTTGGCGCGGCCTATGCCGCCTTGCAGCGGGCCAACGTCACCGGCGGTATTCGTCCGGACCTAGCGGAGGATGTGCCCATTGACGCCTCCCTTGAGATTCGCTACCGCAGCGTCATGGGCGTGGAGATCCCCATTGTGGAGCTGGATAAAAGCATGCCCGCTCAGGTGCCGTACGCACTGTCTATGTCCAGCTCCGCCTTGGACGAGGCGTATCTTCGTTTTGTGGAGGCCAAGCATCTTTCCGCACTCATCGCGGAGGTGGAGAACAGCGTCTACCGGCTGGCTGATGCCATTAAAAAAACGCAAAAACGGGCCAGAGCCCTGCAGAACATCATTATTCCCGGCAGTGAAGCGACGGTTCAGGAAATCACCGCGGTATTGGAGGAAAAGGAACGGGAGGAATTTGCCCGGATGAAGCTGATTAAAAAAAACAAACATAGCCAGTTATGTCGGGGCGGTTTGGGTTGATGCGCCATGCGGCGGGCAGCCTCAGGTCGCCCCAACCGGCGCATCGTCGAAAGGGATCCCGTAGGGGCGTTCTTTGCACGCCCACGGAACGACCGCAGATCGTTCCCTACAGGAGGTTGCAGGCGGCCAAAGACCGCTCCGTACAGGGATATGGCCGCCCGGCTGCCGCCCAAGGACGCTGAATGGACCGCTACTCCGCGTAAAGCTCCGCGCAGCCATAGCCTTGCCCCAGCATAATAGGAAGGCCGTCGCTTAAATTGCGACGGCCTTCCTTGCTGCGCAGGTTCAAGGTGACGAAATATTTGCTTCGTTGATCTCCAGAGCGGAGGGCGCGGGGCCGTTCCACTGGCACTGGGACAGGTCCACCAGGCCTGCTTTGGTGAAGGGCACACCCTCCATTTCCAATAAAAGCCGGTGGGAGTCCCGGCCCAGGGGTGTAAAGGCGTCGGAGAGGCCGCCAAAACGATTTACAACCCGATGGCAGGGTACGTCGGGCAGCTGGCAACCGTTCAGAGCGTACCCCACCGCCCGGGCCAGCCGGGGATTTCCCAGCATCCGGGCCAGTTGGCCATAGGTACTTACCTGCCCCAGCGGGATTTGCCGCACCAGGTCGTAGACTTGAAAAAACACGCCCCTTCTCACACCGTGCCCTCCGCCATGCGCTGTAGCAATGCCGCCGTCTCCCGAGGGGTGCGGCAAGTGTAAAATTTATCTGGATAGCGCTGCCGGACCTGCCGATTGTGGCGGCGGGTGTTCCTTCCGCGACCTGCCCAGAGAATCCAGCGGCAGAACTCCCAGTCAAACTTTTCCACGCAGCCTGGTGCCATACTGTCTCGAACGCTGCCCCGGCACGAAAGATACCGGCGGTACGCCTGCAGCAAACAGCGAAAGCGGGAAAGGTGCAGGAAGACAATACAGTCCGCGGCTTTCATACGCTCCCAATACACCAGGTTTTTATAGTTCCCGTCAATTACCCAGTCTGGCTGTTGCAGAAAGGCCCGGACAAGCGCCTCCGCTTCTTCCTGTTCTCGTTCCTGCCAATTTTCTAAAAAATGGATGGAATCCAAATGCAAAACAGGGCAATGGTACGCCTCCGCCAGAGCCTTGGCCAAGGTGGACTTTCCGGCTCCGCTATGACCGATAACGGCAATGCGCATCCGCAGCCTCCTTCCTAAACCGCTGGCCCCTGCCCGCTATTTTTGTTCGGAGGGGACGCCGGTGACCAATTCGTCGAGGCTTTTCCTCTTTTTTTGGCGGAGAGGATCGCCGGGCTTGGCATAGCCCAGGCAGATAACTAGACGTACCGGCTGTGCCAGGTTAAGCAAGGCCTGAAGCTTTTTATTGTCAAACCAGCCCAGAATGCAGGAAGCCAAGCCCTGGGCTTGCGCCTCCGCAGTGAGATAGGCGGCTGCAATGCCGATGTCCACGGAGCGGTAGTCCTGCCCCTTGAGTCGGGCGCCGGCGCTGGCGGTGGCGCTGTAGGGCGCTTCGCTGATCACCAACAGCACGGGCGCCTGAGCCGTAAATTTATTCATGCCCATGCCGCGGGTTGCGGCGGCGACCTGCAGTCCCAGCTCACCCACAGCTACGGTGATGTGATACGGCTGCGCATTGCAGGCGGAGGGCGCCAGTCTGGCGGCCTCCAGGCAGGCGTTGAGCTTTTCCGGCTCCACGGGTCGGGTGCTGTCGTAGGCGCGGCAGCTCTGCCGGGTTTTTGCGATTTCCAAAAAGTCCATACTTGCACTCCTTTCTGAGGCGGTGGATGAAACAGGCGGACGGGCCGGCGTTCCAGCCCCTTTGGTATGCCTATTATAGGCGGGCTGTCCTGGGATTGCAAGAATACGGGGAGATTTTTTTGCATAAGAGACAGTGATATTTATTTTTTCTCAGGCGGTTGACAAATTGTATGCAGAATGGTAGCATGGGAACGAAGTTAGAATAGGCTAATGATTGCCCACAGAAAATGCGGTAGATTTGGGGGTCATACTATGACATTGAACGATTTGAAAATAGGAGAGAGCGGCGTAATCACGGCGGTGGGAGGCGAGGGAGCGCTGCGGCTCCGCTTGCTGGATATGGGTCTGATCCCGAAGACCTTGGTGCGAGTGCAGAAGGTAGCGCCCATGGGCGATCCGATTCAAATCCGAATCCGGGGGTACGAGCTGACGCTCCGGCGGGAGGATGCGCAACGCATTGAGATACGGAAGGGGGACGCCCTATGATCTTTGCGCTGGTTGGAAACCAAAACTGCGGCAAAACCACCCTTTTCAACGCTCTCACCGGCTCGAACCAGCATGTGGGTAATTTCCCCGGCGTTACGGTAGATCAAAAAATGGGCCAGATCAAGGGCGCTCCCGGGTGCTCTGTGGTGGACCTGCCTGGGATTTATTCCATCCGTCCATTCAGCCAGGAGGAGATTGTGACCAGGGATTTTGTCCTGAACGAAAGGCCGGACGGCATTATCAACATTGTAGATGCTACGAATATTGAACGGAATTTGTACTTAACGTTGCAGCTGCTAGAGCTGCGCCTTCCTGTGGTGATTGCGCTGAATATGATGGACGAGGTCACGGGCAACGGCGGCTCCGTTGACGTGCAGCGTATGTCCCGGACCCTGGGCGTACCGGTGGTACCCATCAGCGCAGTGAAAAACGAGGGGATTTCCGAGCTCACCCGGCAGTTCGTGCAGGTGGCGAAAAATAAAATCCGTCCCGGGGTACTGGACTTCTGCCCCGTAGGGCCGGTGCATCGCTGTATTCACGCGGTATCGCATCTCATAGAGGACCATGCCCAGCGCATCGGCATATCTCCCCGCTTCTGCGCCACCAAACTCATTGAGGGCGATGAGAGCTTCTTGGAGCGCCTCGAGCTGAGCCAAAATGAGCGGGAATTGCTGGAGCACAGTATTATAGAGATGGAGCACGACACGGGGCTGGACCGGAACGCGGCCCTGGCGGATATGCGCTACAATTTTATTGAAACCGTTTGCGCGGCGGCGGTGAGGAAAGCCCAGGAGAGCAAGGAGCATCGCAGGAGCATGCGCATCGACGCGGTCCTTACCAACCGATATGCGGCGCTTCCCCTGTTTTTCTGTATCATGTTTTTGATCTTTTTCCTGACCTTTCATGTTTTGGGCGCCTGGCTGTCCGACGGCCTGAGCCTGGGCATTGACGCCTTGACCCACCTGGTAGACCGGAGCCTCACGGCTTATGGCATCAATCCCGTGGTGCACAGCCTGGTCATCGACGGCATCTTCGCCGGCGTGGGCAGCGTACTCAGCTTTCTGCCCATTATTGTGGTACTGTTTTTCTTCCTGTCGGTTCTGGAGGACACGGGATATATGGCCCGGGTTGCCTTTGTCATGGATAAGCTGTTAAGGAAGATCGGCCTGTCCGGCCGATCCTTTGTGCCCATGCTCATTGGCTTCGGTTGTTCTGTGCCGGCAATTATGGCGACCCGGACCCTGTCCTCGGACCGGGATCGAAAGATGACCATTTTGCTGACGCCTTTCATGAGCTGTTCGGCAAAGATTCCAATTTACGCTGTGTTCAGCGCAGCCTTTTTCCCAAAGCAAGCTGCTTTGGTGATGATTGGATTGTACTTGCTGGGAATTCTGCTGGGAATCCTCATGGCGTTGCTGCTGAAAGGGACGGTGTTTCAGGGAAAGCCGGTGCCCTTTGTCATGGAACTGCCCAACTACCGGCTCCCCTCGGCCAAGAGCGTATGCCTGCTGCTGTGGGAGAAGGCCCGGGATTTTCTGCAACGCGCGTTTACAGTCATTTTCACAGCCACCATTGTGATCTGGTTTTTGCAGAGCTTTGATCTTCGGCTCAATGTGGTTTCAGACAGCGCGCAGAGCCTGCTGGCCCTGGTGGGGCAGTGGATCGCGCCGGTATTCCGGCCACTGGGCTTCGGGGACTGGCGCATGGTTACGGCGCTGATCTCCGGCTTTACGGCGAAGGAGGCGGTGATCAGCACCCTGGGTGTGCTGCTGGGCGTGGGTACGGACGCTTTGGGCTCCGCCCTGCACGGACTGTTTTCCCCGCTATCCGCCGGAAGCTTCTTGATTTTCACCCTGCTCTACACGCCCTGCGTGGCGGCGGTGGCCACCATCCGCCGGGAGCTGGGGTCGACGCTGCAGACCGTTGGCGTTGTGATCATGCAATGCGTGGTAGCCTGGCTGGCTGCGGGAATTTGGTATCAACTGGGGTGTTTGCTATGAGTGTTTTGGATTATGGCGTGCTGACTCTCGTGGGCCTGGGCCTGTTTTTTGCAATCCGGTCCTGCCTGCGGCGGCGGGGAAAGCCCTGCTGCGGGTCCTGCTCCGGGTGCCGGGGCTGCGCCGCGTGCCAAAGCAGGCGGGTACGGGATCGGTAAGCGCTTGCCGGAATATGATGTTCCGCGCGGCTTACTTGTTTATCGATAAAATAACAAAATGCGGTTGAAGCGCCGCCCCTGAGACCAGGGGCGGCGCTTCAGGCTTTTGATAAACCCGTAAGCCGAAGGGATTCAGATGCCGACTTAGCTCAATTTACTTCCATTACTCTTTTTTGGAATTCTTTTATTTCGCAAGCCATTTCTTATTTTGATATCCGAAAACTCCTGCGGCAATTGCAAAAAGTAGCACCAATAAAAATGTGCCTGTGGTAGTCACCTGATAAACCCCGCTCAAGGCATCTTGCGCTATTCTGGTATTGAGATACATTCTATATCCCTCACCCAGTAAGGCTGAAACGGCAAGCGAGGTAGACAACAGGATCCCCTTGGGTTGTTTTTCTTCCCGTTTTGCAAAGCACAGAATGATATGACCGAGAAAGAAATAGAGTGAAAAGCTTATTAAAATAATCGTAATTACAGGTACGGCGATCGGAAAACCCAATGCATCGCAGAAATCCGGGAGCCCGAACAAGAATATGTACTGCTTTCCAGAATAAGCAGTCAGAGAGTTTAGAAACGTTGATCCGCTGCTCAGACGCATCCAGCGAAGCGCGAACGCAGCGATTAAAGAACATGCAAAACACAGCATTTCAAAAAGCAGCCAGATTCTTCTTTTGGGCTTTTGTACTATATCGGTTGCAGGCTTTTTTTGCGCGGCGTAAACGGAACCTCCTATGATTACCCAAGAATTAGAATTCCTATAATCGGCATTATCCCAAATTGAGATGAAGCAGAACCGGTTTCCATAAGAATACCTCCCCAATTTCTGTATCTGTATCTTGATTTTAATTCTTACAAAAAAGTTTTTTCAATACATACAATATGATAATTTGAATTGCACAAATGGGAATTGAAATACCTACGACTGCAATCAACGCACCAAAAAATAACATAAAAAAATTACCGAAATTCAACGTCTTCGATAGAATCGCCTCAACTAGTCCGTAAATGAAAATGATAAGGCTTGCTACGCTATAGGATAAACTTGCCGCGGCAGCAATTGTCCCGAGCTTTTTTATGCTTTTCTTTTTGTATATAACACAGCTTCCAATTATTCCCGTCATGATGCAGACAACAAAGTTGAAAATCCCCATAGAATCATGAAACAATAAAGCGTTGCCGTTGGGTGTGAAATAAAACAGATAGGTTGCGGCAACGGCAATTACGGCAGCGATGAGAATTCCAACAAATGAGCCGAAATCAACAGATCCGTTTTCCGCCGGAGTATGGGAATTTGACTCGGTTGAAACGGGTTCTTTTTTATGATGCAGGTCAAAGGATAAAACTGCAGCGGCGCAAGCGCCAAATGAATCGCCTTCAAAAACAGCGATCCATGGGTTCCACGTACTGCTACCTTTGTAGATTGTATTGCCGGAACTAACACAAAGTGCATTTCCTACGTCAAAAAGGGCACTGAGCTCATATGCGGAATTATTTTTAAATTTAGCAATTGCCTCTCGATGCGCGTTATAAATATATCCATCCCGATAGGTTCCCAGGATTCTGTTATGCGTACTGCCCCCCTCATAAACAACTCCATCATCATAAGTCGCGAATGCCGTTTTTTGAAAATTATCAGAATAAAGAGTTCCCATTTAAACCTCCTGCCTGATATTTCATAGTCCGCCGTCATCTATCTGTAAAAAAGCGTGTCATTTAACAGTTCTTTGCAAAAGAACGTCGGTCATGCCGAAACCGAGATACCGGTTGTCTTGGCTGCTGCAACACATTTCAATGCGCAGGTCTGTGATCCCCGTGATATCCACCGTAATTTCAAATGGCTTTCCGTTTCCAGGAATCTCCCTGTTTTCATAAACGAGCATCTCATCTCCATAGATTAAGAGGGTGTAGTAGCACGTTCTATCGATATCGTCCATGCCGTATAGTTTCGCCGTAAGGGTATTGAAGCGTGTTGCGATATCATAGGTAGCGGAGTCTGCGCTTGCATACCATCCGGGTTGGTAGCCAAAGCAGTTCTGATATGTGTTGCCGAGGATATCGGTGTCCGTATCCCTGGTCTCCAAAGCCCCCTTGTAGGGTGAAAGCGTATAAAGATTCACAGGCTCAAAAGCAGTGTAGTAATCCTTTTTTGCATTTAGTTCCTCGCTTTCCGGAAGCTGTTGCAATGCCGAATAGATAATGTTCAACGCGTCTCGGTAGTCGGACGCAGGGGTCGAGAAGACCGCTTCCGCTTCTTCCAGAGCTGTTTTGACTAACATTTGTTCATAGACGGCAATTTGACTGCTGACCTGGTTGTCTGGTGTGAGCATATTGTCGGAAAGCAGGTTTAGTATTGAAATTGCCTCAGCGTACTGGTTGCCGTCGGCTTTCTCTTTGGCTTCTTCCAATGCAGCAGCTTTCGCCAGGGAGAGACAATTCTCCGCCGCGGACTTGGCCTGGGGATAGTTTATATCCGGTTCCAAAACCTTTTGATATTCTGCAAAAGCTGCCAGATAGTTTTCCGCGTCCTGCAATTGCGTTCCCGATGCAAATGCGGTCTTCGATGCAAGCGCCGCCTCCAAGTCATCCTGGAATTCTTGTATGTGCGAGAGAGCCGCGCCTGTCTCCGCGGAAATTCGGTCGACGGTTTGAAAAGCGGCCTGCGCTTCTTTTTCCTGACATTCTCCTGAAAAAACCTTGTTTATAACCTGCGGGAAGTACTCCAAAAGGCATTCCTCTGCCTCCAGTTCCAGCATGCTGTTACCATAGATATAGTCATAATAATACCCAATTGCGGCATTGTAATCACCGTTTGCAACCAGACCGGCAAAGCCATCTCGACCTGGCAGGTCGGTTGCAAAACTGCTTGCTTCCCGTGCGGACTGATCGCTTTGCGCACAGGAATTTCCCAGCAGTGCAGCTGAAATGACCAGGAGAACTAGGATAGTCCGATATAATAGGTGCGCGCTTTTTTCCATTTTTTATCCCTTCCTAAAAAAGTTAGAATTCTATGCCGTATTTGCTCCCTTCTGTACGTTGTATTCGTATGCGTCCCGTTTTGTATTGTTTTTCCCCACGTTGCCCGGAAAGCAGACCACAGAAATTATATCTATAATAGCATGTTATTATATTATTGGCAATACTTATTTCAACCAATTGCGGCTAAAATATCACCAAAGGCAAACCTCGAGGTGATAGCATGGCTGAAAACAAGAGTTGCATACCGGCGGAAATTGGACAGAGGATCGCCGCGCGGCGAAAACAGCTGGGCTGGACCCAGGAGCAAGCAGCGGAAAGGTCCGGCTTGTCCCACCAGTTCTTCGCCTGTGTGGAGCGGGGCATTAAAAACATTCGCGCGGAAAGCGTGATTAAAATATCCCAGGCCATGGATGTCAGCGCAGATTATCTGCTTATGGGGAAAAGCTCCGCGATTGATCGGGGGCATTTAATGGATTTGATGGAGCCGCTCAATGAGATTCAGTTGAAGTGCCTGGAAGAAATTCTGAAGAACTATGTAATTGCCTGTAAATGTTCAGCTAAAAAGGAAGATCCCGCGCCATGACGGCGGAATGGGAACGCGATTCAAAAAGTTGGGCGTCCAAGTTTGGACGCCCAGTTTTATTTAAAAAAAACATCAGCAGCTCTTCCCAACTTCCGGCTTGTGTTTGGAGTAGAGGAAGCGCACATGCAATAATTTTGCAATGTGACGAAACTGTCACGAAAAAGTCATGCTCGCGTCACCTGGGGGTAGTATACTAATGGCATTCAAAAAAAGGAGCAATGCGATATGGAAATTTTACGGGTGGAAAACCTGACAAAGGTCTATGGGACCGGTGAAAACCAGGTTCGGGCCCTAGACGGGGTGTCCTTTTCCGTGGAAAAGGGCCAGTTTTTGGCGATTATCGGTCCCTCCGGGTCTGGAAAGAGCACACTGCTGCACATTTTGGGGGGCGTAGACCGGCCCAGCAGCGGCACGGTGAACATGAACAACCAAAATGTATTTGCCAGAAACGAGGATCAACTGGCTATCTTCCGCCGGCGGGAAGTGGGGCTCATTTACCAATTCTATAACCTGATTCCTGTTTTGAATGTACGGGAAAACATTACATTGCCGGTGCTGATGGATGGGCGTCCGGTGAACCAGGACAGACTGCAGGAGCTGCTGCACACCCTGGGCCTGGAGGGACGAGAAAAGCATCTGCCCAATCAGCTCTCCGGAGGTCAACAGCAGCGGGTGTCCATTGGTCGGGCGCTCATCAATGCGCCGGCGGTGGTGCTAGCCGATGAGCCCACGGGGAACCTGGACTCCAAGAACAGCCAGGACATCGTGGAGCTGCTGAAATACTCCAACCGCCGGTTTGACCAAACCCTCATCGTCATCACCCACGACGAGTCCATCGCCCTGCAGGCAGACCGGATTCTGGCGCTGGAGGACGGCAAAATCACCCGGGACGAGGTGATTCGGGCATGAGCGTGTTTCATAAAGTTACATTGCAGACCATGAAGCAGAACCGGCTGCGGACCATCGTCACCATTGTGGGCGTGATTCTGTCCGCCGCCATGGTCTGCGCGGTCACCACCTCTTTGGTGAGCCTGCGGGGTTACCTGCTGAACGCGTCTGTCTACGAATCCGGGGACTGGTACGGTAACATCCTCGGAGCGGATTCCGGGGTGGCGCAAAAGCTGCAAACGGACAGCCGCGTGACCCATGTCGCTAAGGCCCAGCGTCTGGGCTATGCGGCTGTGGACAGCGAAAACGACGATAAGCCCTATCTGTACGTCCTGGGGGCGGATCAGACTTTTTTTGAAACCATGCCGGTCCACGTTACCCAGGGCCGTCTGCCCCAGTCGGACAATGAACTTCTTCTGCCGGAGCATCTGCTGTTTAACGGCGGTGCGACAATCCGGCTCGGAGATACCCTGCCCTTGAGCCTGGGGGACCGGCTGGCCGGAGGAGAGACTCTGGGCCAGAGCAACCCCTATGACCAGAGCGAGGTCTTTCTGCCCAGGGAAAGCCGGATTTATACAGTGGTTGGGCTGTACGAACGGCCGGATTTTGAAGACTATTCCGCGGCGGGCTACACGGCGCTGACGCTTCCCTTGCCGCAAGGCCCGCAGAGTTATGACCTGTATTACAAGACGGCCCAGGCTGGCCAGGCAGAGGCAGTCAGCCTGGATTACGGGCTTGAGACCCGGATCAACTGGAACCTGTTGGCTTATTCTGGGGAGTTTCAATACGCCAACGTGAGCCAGACATTTGTCGGCTTTGCCGGCGTGCTCATTTTCCTCATCGTCCTGGGCTCCATTTCGCTGATTTACAGTGCCTTCTCCATTTCCGTCTCCCAGCGTACCAGACAGTTTGGCCTCTTGTCCTCCGTGGGCGCCACCCGGAAGCAGCTGCGGCGGTCCGTATTTTTTGAGGCCGGGGTGGTTTCCGCCATCGGGATCCCCCTGGGAATTCTCTCCGGTATTGGCGGCATGGCTGTGACATTGTATTTTCTGGGGGATAAGTTTAAAAGCCTGTATGTGTCCCCACTGCCTATGACGGTTCAGGTCTCCTGGGCCTCAGTTTTGGCCGCAGCGGCCATCGCTCTGGTGACGGTGCTGATCTCCGCCTGGATTCCCGCTACCCGGGCCACCCGGGTAAGCGCCCTGGAGGCCATCCGGCAGAACCAGGATATTCGGTCCCGGGGAAAGGACGTGCGGGTTTCCCGGCTCACGAGGAAGCTCTTTGGCCTGGAGGGCCTGCTGGCAAAGAAGTATTTCCGCCGGAACCGAAAGCGGTACCGGGCTACGGTGATTTCCCTGGTGCTGAGCCTGGTTCTGTTTATTTCGGCCAGTTCGTTCTGTCAGTATTTGACCAGCTCTGTGGACACGTCCCTGTCCGTTGCGGATTATGACGTGGCGTGTACGCTGGCCCCGGAGACCCTGGAGCGTCTGTACCCGGCGATGCGGGAAGCTGAGGGCATCACAGAGGGAATCGGAATGATCTTGGAAGGCAGCGTGGCGCTCACCACGGAGGCCGACTTAGATGCCAGCTATTTGAAATACCTGCAGCTGCAGCAGGAAGGCAGCCAGACGCTGCGGACCCAGGTGGTCCCGGTCAACATTTTCTTCCTGGACGAGGTGGCCTACCGGGCTTTTCTGACAAAGCAAGGGTTGGACCCCGATCAGTATCTGGATCGGTCAAATCCGGTACCGGTGGTGTACCAGCAGGACCAAGAAACGATCTATACCCAGACAGAGTCCGGCGAATATGAGAGGAACGTTGTGCGGTTTCAGTATTTGAAGAAGGGGACTCATACCCTGACCCTGCGGGTGCCGCAGACCATGGAGGGCTATCGGTATTCGGTAACGGACCAGCGCCTCCGGGACGACGGCACCGGGCAGGAGAGTTTCGGCCCGCCCCAGGACTTCTTCTTGCCGCTCGACGGCACGGATTCCGGGGAGGAGGAGAGCCTGGCCGTTACACCCAAGACGATGGAACTGGAGCTGGGACCGGTGGTCAATGAGGCGCCCATTGGCGTGGCGGATTTGCAGAGCGGCCTGGCCCTACTGTATCCCATCGGGGCACAGGTGCCCTGGGGAGAGATGGAGCAGCGCAGCGGCATGGTTTGCTTCCGCTCCAGTGACCACGCCGCCACCGCAGAGAGCCTAAAAACCATTTTGATGGACCAGGGAAGCTACGAGGGGCAGAGACAGGTGGTTGATGTACGAGAAGCTGAGGAGTCAAACCGGAATATCGTCACCATTGTCAACGTCTTTTCTTATGGCTTCATTGTTCTGATTTCCCTGATTTCCGCAGCCAATGTGTTTAATACCATTTCCACCAACATTGCCCTGCGTCGGCGGGAATTCGCCATGCTGCGCTCCGTGGGCATGACCCGGCGGGGCCTAAATCGGATGATGAATTATGAATGCCTGCTCTACGGCGTCCGCGCGTTGCTGTTCGGCATGCCTTTGTCCTTCCTGATGACCCTGTATATCTATCGTGTTGTGGGTCAGTCGGTCACAGAGACTCTGCAAATTCCGTGGAATGCGGTCATCATTGCAGTGTGCAGCGTGTTTGCCGTGGTGTTTGCCACAATGCTCTATGCGATGAGAAGGATCAAGCGAGAGAACCCCATTGATGCCATGAAGGACGAGAACCTGTAATTTCCATTTTACAGGACGCCCAGTCCCCACGAAGCCCGCCGGCTTCGTGGGGACCGATTCGGGGGGGTGCGCCTTCTCAGTTAAAAGAAAAGCTTAAAAAATCCATCGGGTCAGGCTTGCTGCGAAGGCGAGGGCTTCGCAGCAAGCCCACTTTTTTGCCTGCTCCGTCCGCTCCTCACGGTGGGATGGGAAGACAAAATCCGGCGCATGCTATGGACAAACTCCCCGGAACGACAAAAACGGTTGCATAAGAAAAAACCATATGGTAATATAATTCTAAGCATTTTTTGACTGCGGTTTGACTATGACTTTATAGGAAAGCGGAGCATTGTGATGTACGAGCTGATTACAAATGAAACATTGGAAGAGTACGAGGCGTTCATTTCCTCTCATCCCAAGGGCCACTTCGCCCAGTCCAGTCTATGGGGCAAGCAAAAGTCCGCCTGGCTCTGGCAGGCGGTGGCGGTTCGGGGGGAGGACGGGAGAATCCGGGGCTCCCTTGCTTTTTTAATCCGGAAGGCGCCGATTTTTGGGGTATCCATGCTCTATGCCTGCCGGGGGCCGGTGTGTGACCTGGATGACCGGGAGACCTTTGCCCAGCTCATGGAAGGGGCCAGAGCGCTGGCCAAGACGTATCACGGCTATGTGATCAAGATAGACCCGGATGTTCCCAGCGAGAATCAGACATTTCAGGCCATGCTGGAGTCCTTTGGATTCCGTTGCATGCAGGAGGGCAAGAATTTCGAGGGAATCCAGCCCAGATTTGTATTCCGCCTGCGGCTCGCCGGCAGGACGCAGGAGGAAATGCTGGCCTCCTTCTCCCAGAAAACCCGTTATAACATTCGTTTGGCCGGGCGGAAGGGCGTGGAGGTCCGGATCTGCGGTCAGGAAATGGTGCCGGATTTTACCCGCATCATGATAGAAACTGGCATGCGAGACAATTTTGTAACGAGAAACGAGGCCTATTTTTCCAGCTTACTGCAAAATCTGGGGGAGCACGCTAGGCTGTATATGGCTTTTTATGAAGGGCAGCCCATAGCGGGAACCCTGGCCATTTGGTTCGGCGATAAGGTGTGGTACCTGTACGGCGCCAGCTCCAACGAACATCGAAACCTGATGCCCAACTATTTGTTGCAATGGAATATGATACAGTGGGCTGTGGAAAAGCATTGCCGAATCTACGATTTTCGGGGCGTGTCCGGGGACCTGTCCGAGGACAATCCGCTGTATGGGCTATACAAGTTTAAAAAGGGATTCAACGGGGACTTCACAGAATTTATTGGGGAGATGGACCTGGTGCTCAGCCCGTTCTTTTATCAGCTCCTTAACAAGGCGACCCAACTTTATCAGCACCAAAATGTTTTAAAATATAGACGGGAAAACCGGGATCACGCGCCCCGGGAGCAGCCGGCGGACTGAGGGCTGGAGGCTGAAAATGAAGGCATATATAGTAGAAAAAGCAAGTTTGGAGCAGAACTTACAGATTCTGAAGCGAAAGGCCGGCAAAGCCCTGATTTGGGGCGTGCTCAAAGGAAACGGCTACGGCCTGGGGACCGTCCCTCTGGCGCGGCTGCTGGCGGCCCACGGGATCGACCACTTCGCTGTGACGGAGCTGCAAGAGGCCCGGGGACTGCGGGAAGCCGGATTTTCCGAGAATCCCATTTTGATGCTCCGCGGGGTCAACGAGATGGAGGAGCTGGACGCGCTGCTGGACCTCAACGTCATTCTCACCATCGGCTCCTGGGCGGACGCCATGGCGTTGGAAGCGGCGGCGGAGCGGCGCGCTACGGTGGCGGAAGCCCATTTAAAAATCGATACCGGCATGGGGCGCTACGGCTTTCTGCCGGAGGAAATGGAGCAAGCGATTTCTCTTTATGAAAGGTTGTCCCATGTGGCCATTTCCGGGGTTTTTACCCATTTTCACACGGCGGGCAACCAGAAACGGACGACGGCCCAGTTCAGCCTGTTTTTGCAGGCTGTCGAGCGCATTCGAGCCGCGGGGTATGAGACCGGCATGGTGCATTGTTGCAATTCCATTGCGTTCTGGAAGTACCCGGAAATGCACTGCGACGCGGTGCGTCTCGGCTCTACCTTGCTGGGCCGGGTGCACACAGGAGGCAGGGCGGGCCTGCACCGCATCGGCTGGGCGGAGGCCACGGTTGAGGAGCTGCGAACGCTGCCCAAGGGCCATAATGTGGGCTATGGGGGAGACTGCAGGCTCAAGCGGGAGACCAAGGTCGCCATTGTGGGAGTGGGTTATTTTCATGGATTTTCTGTAGAGCGCGGCTATGACGTCTTCCGGTTCCAGGATTGCCTGCGGGGGATGGGGCGATACGTCAAGTACCTGCTTCGACGGAAAGCCCTGTGGGTCCAAGTTGGAGGAAGGCCCTGCCGAGTCCTGGGGCACGTGGGGATGGTAAACCTGGCGGTGGACGTGAGCGCCGTATCCTGCCAGTTGGGAGACCCGGTGATTTTGCAGATCAATCCGCTGGATTTGAAGGGAATGGAAGTGGTCTACCGCTGAGGGCGTGGGAGTCGGGCAGGGCGATGCGCATCGCGCCAACGAGAATGAAAGGGAGCGCTAAAATGAAAAAACGATGGTATTGGAGTGTTATCGCGCTGCTTTTGGCGGCTGCGCTGCTGCTGCCCGGCTGCGAGTCTTTCGCGGAGTATAACCTGATGACGATTCTGCGCAAGGGACTGGAGCGCGCGGCGCCCAAGGACGCCTTCTCTGAGCTGGAGTACACCCGGCCGGATTTGGACGCCTACCAACGGCTGGTGGATGAGAGCTGCCAGCTGGCGGCCGCCAGCCAGAGCGCGGACCAGATGCTGGATCAAACCTGGGAAATCTATACCGCCTATGATACCTTTTACACCATGAAGAATTTGGCGGACATCCGGTACAGCTTGGATTTGTCTGACCCCTTTTATCAGGAGGAATTCAACTACTGCACTGCCCAAAGCGCAGTGGTTGACGAGGGCCTGGATACATATTACCGGGCGCTGGCGCAGTCCCCCATTGTAAAGGAGTTGGAGGACGCATATTTTGAAGCAGGTTTCTTTGACGGCTATGGCGCGGATACGCCTACCGTTTGGAATGAGGCCTTCTCAAAGAGTCTGGAAGCGGAGAGTGAGGATATCTCCGCGTTTTATACCCAAATGCAGGAGCTGGGGGAAAGCGCATCAGGTCAGTCCCTTAGCGCCGCGGAGGCAGAGCAGTTGGGGGAACTGTTTGTCGACCTCATCCGGACCCGCCGGCAAATTGCGGCGGCGGCGGGCTATGACAGCTATGAGGACTTCGCTTGGGACTGGTATTACAGCCGGGATTTTACGCCCGCTCAAGCAGAGGCCTATGTCGCGGAGATTGCCGAGAAGCTGGCTCCCATGTATCGCAGTATGAGCCAGTCCAGATTTTGGCTGACGGCCTACAACGGCACCTACGGTCAAGCGCAATGCGAAGCGTATCTCTCCTCCGCGGCGGAGCAAATGGGCGGGCTGGCCCAGATGGCCTGGGACGAGATGCGCCAGCGGCAGCTCTATGACATAGCGCCGGGTCTGCATAAGTACGAGGGCTCCTTCGAGATTTACTTGACGGATTTTCAGGCGCCCTTCGTTTTTGTAAATCCATATGGAGACGTGACCGACCTTTTGAGCTTTGCCCATGAGTTCGGGCACTTTGTCAACGATTACGCCTGCGGGGGCAGCTATGCGTCCACGGATGTGGCTGAGTTTTTCTCCCAGGGGATGGAGTACCTTTCGCTATGCTATGCCCAGGAGCCGACCGCTCAGGATGTGGAGCTGGTCACCCGGCTGAAAATGGCGGACAGCCTCAGCGTTTATGTGGAGCAAGCAGCGTATTATAGCTTTGAGCGGCAGGCCTACGCGCTACCCGACGAGGAGCTCAGCGTGGAGTCGTTGCGCGCGCTTTACGAGACCACGGGCCGCCGCTACGGATTTGATATTCCCGGCTGGGACACCATGGAGTGGGTGAGTATTACCCATTTCTACACCAGCCCATTTTATATCATCAGCTATGTGGTCTCCAACGATGCGGCGTTTCAGTTGTATCAGCTGGAGCAGGAAGAGGCGGGAGCCGGCCTGGCCCGCTATGAGGAACTGGTACAGACGGACGAAGACGTACCGTTTTTGACGTTCCTGGAGGACAGTGGACTGGAGAGTCCCTTTGTGCCAGGACGGCTGGACCGTGTGGCGGAGCTGCTTGAGGCTATAGTCCCGCAATAAAAGATACGCTGGCCATAAACTGTCGAAAAACCCACCGAAGGTTTAGGAGGGAAAGATAACGCGCAAGAAAACCCTTGCGGTTTTCTTGCGCGTGCAATTAAACGACTTTTTGAAAGGTTTCAAAAAGTCCAGCAGCTTTGTCGGCAAAGTCCTTTGGAACTCTGCCGACAGGCGGACTGGCCGCCCACGGAGCCCGTGGGCGGCCAGTCCTGCTTTGACGTCTGTACAGCGCGGCGAGGGACCAAATGAAAAAAAGAATTTGCGCGTTGCAGAGCCGATGGGGATGGGGTGAAACGCACTTCCGAGCCGCCTATCCCGGCAGCGCGTTGTAGATATTGGTCGAAAGTCAGACGGAATGCGAGAAGGGCCGGCTTCTTTGCACGGTAGAGGGACGTTTTACGGTTTGACGGTGGGACCTGGCGAAACCCGTCGCCCTATTTCCCGGGAAAGGGGCCTGGCTTTCGCGGGATTTTGCGTACCCCGGCGGTACAATTAGAGGTGAAGACTACGGTAAGGGAGGCGCAAGATCATTGCAGTGTGGGAAGTTGAAGACCTATATGGAAACCGGCCGGGTGGTATTTCTGCCCGTCCGTTCAATTCGCCCGAATCCGGGCCAGCCCCGGCGGGTATTTGACCAAACTGGACTGCAGGAGCTGGCATCCAGCATCCTGCAGCATGGAATTTTACAGCCCCTGTCGGTGCGGCGCGTGGGGACGGCCTACGAGCTCATTGCGGGGGAGCGCCGGCTTCGGGCGGCGAAGATTGCAGGCCTGGAGGAGGTGCCCTGCCTGCTCATGGCCATGGATGAGAGCCAATCAGGAATGGCGGCCCTGGTTGAAAATCTCCAGCGCCGGGATTTGGATTTCATTGAGGAGGCGCAGGGCCTGTCCCGGCTCATGCAGTTGTACGGCCTGTCCCAGGAGCAGGCCGCGCTACGCGTGGGAAAGAGCCAGTCCGCCGTGGCCAATAAGCTGCGTCTGCTGCGGCACAGTACGGCGGTATTAGACGCCATTCGACAGGCCGGGCTGTCCGAGCGGCATGCCCGGGCCCTATTGAAGCTGACGCGGGAGGAGGACAAGCTAGCGGCCATTCAGGTGATTGTGGAGCGAGAGCTGACCGTGGCGAAGACCGAGGCGTATCTGGAGCAGCTGACCGCAGAGAGCCAGCCTGCGCGGCGGGAGCAAAAGGCGCCGGACGTGCGGGGGTTTCTCAACCACTTGAACCAAAGCCTGGCCATGATTCAAAGTGCCGGGATAGCCGCTGTGAGCCAGCAGCAGGAGACGGAGCGGGAGATTGTGCTCACCATCACCATCCCGAAGCGCGCGTGCTGAACAATTTTACAGCATGTTGCACAAAGGGGGAGAAGACCGGGAACTGCCGCAGCGGCAAGGGCTGGGAGCGCTGGAAGACAAAAGCGGGGAAATTGGCCTGAAATGAGGAGCAACTCCGGACAATCCCCCGGGAACCGTACAAAAAGCGGATTTTTTCCATAAAATCCGTTGCATTTCCCAGGTTATCATGATATACTTAATTGTCACTTGAGGTATAAAAAAGAAGATTGAGCGGACGGCAGCCGCTCAAAAAAACGAAAGGGGTAAATTTATGTCTCATAAGTATGTCTACCTGTTCACCGAAGGCAACGGCAGCATGCGGGAGCTTCTCGGCGGAAAGGGTGCGAACCTGGCGGAAATGACCAATCTGGGAATGCCGGTGCCACAGGGCTTTACGATCTCGACGGAAGCCTGCACCCAATATTATGAGGACGGCCGAACCATCAATGATGAGATTATGGCCCAGGTGTATGGTGCCTTGGCTAAAGTGGAAGAAATAAATGGCAAGAAGTTTGGCGATCCCAGCAAGCCCCTGTTGGTCTCTGTGCGCTCCGGCGCCCGGGCCTCCATGCCTGGCATGATGGACACGATTTTGAACCTGGGCATGAACGACGAGGTGGCCGCGGGCCTGATCGCCGGGAATCCCACGGAAAGCTTCGCCCGGTTTGTCTATGACTCCTACCGGCGTTTCATCCAGATGTTCTCCGATGTGGTCATGGAGCTGAGCAAGAAGCGGTTCGAGGTCATCATCGACGAGGTAAAATCTGAGAAGGGCATCCGGGACGACATCGACCTGGACAAGGAAGACATGAAGCGTCTGGTGACGCTGTTTAAGGACTTCTACCGCCAGGAAAAGGGGGAGGAGTTCCCCTCCGACCCCAGGGTTCAGCTGCTGGAGGCCATCAAGGCGGTGTTCCGCTCCTGGGACAACCCCCGGGCCAACGTGTACCGTCGAATGAACGACATTCCCTATTCCTGGGGCACCGCCGTCAACGTACAGCCCATGGTTTTCGGCAACTTGAACGAAAACTCCGGCACCGGCGTGGCCTTCACCCGGGACCCGGCTACGGGTGAAAGGGTGCTCTTTGGTGAGTACCTCATCAATGCCCAGGGCGAGGACGTGGTGGCCGGCATCCGGACGCCCAGCAAGATTGAGAAACTCCAGGAGGATATGCCGGAGGTCTACCAGCAGTTTGTGGCTATTGCCCAGAAGCTAGAGAATCATTACCGGGATATGCAGGACATGGAGTTTACCATTGAGAACGGGAAACTCTATATGCTCCAGACGCGCAATGGTAAGCGCACCGCCGCCGCTGCCCTGAAGGTCGCGGTGGACCTAGTGGACGAGGGCATGATCACCCGGCAGGAAGCCGTGATGCGGGTGGAGCCTAAGCAACTGGACGCGCTGCTGCATCCCCAGTTTGACCCGGCGGCCCTGAAAGCGGCGGAAGCCATCGGTAAGGGCCTGGCGGCCTCTCCCGGCGCTGCTTGCGGTCGGGTGGTTTTCACCGCCGACGATGCCAAGTCCTGGGCGGATCGGGGAGAGAAGATTATTTTGGTCCGGCTGGAGACCAGCCCGGAGGATATTGAGGGCATGGCCGCAGCCCAGGGCATCCTGACGGTGCGGGGCGGCATGACCTCACACGCGGCGGTGGTAGCCCGGGGCATGGGAACCTGTTGCGTCTCCGGCTGCGGCGAGATCACCGTCCGGGAGGAGGACAAGCTATTTACCCTGTCCGGCCGCACCTTCCATGAAGGGGACTGGATTTCCATTGACGGCTCCACTGGTTATATTTATGGGGAAGCGCTCCCCACGGTGGAAGCCACCATCTCCGGCAATTTTGAGCGGTTTATGAAGTGGGCGGACGATGTCCGGACACTGAAGGTTCGGACCAACGCAGACACGCCCAAGGATACCGCCCAGGCGGTGCGATTCGGCGCGGAGGGCATCGGCCTGTGCCGGACGGAGCATATGTTCTTCGAGGCCAGCCGGATCAAGGCCATGCGGGAAATGATCGTAGCCAAGACCACGCAGGCCCGGGAGGCCGCTTTGGCCAAAATCCTGCCCTATCAGCAGAGCGATTTTGAAGCCATGTACAAGGAGCTTCAGGGTAGGCCCATGACCATCCGGTTCCTGGATCCTCCGCTGCACGAATTCCTGCCCACCAAGGAGGAGGACATTGCGGAGATCGCCGGGGAGCTCCACCTGTCCGTGGAGGAGTTGAAGGATATCATCGCCTCCCTGCATGAGTTCAATCCCATGATGGGCCACCGGGGCTGCCGGCTTGCAGTGACCTATCCGGAGATCGCCGCCATGCAGACCACAGCGGTCATCAATGCGGCTATCAACGTGATGAAGGAGCATCCAGAGTATCACATTGAGCCGGAAATCATGATTCCTCTGGTGGGGGAGGCCCGGGAATTGAAGGTTGTGAAGGATGTGGTCGTAAAAACCGCAGACAAGCTTATTGCTGATGCCGGCATTTCCATGCGGTATCAGGTGGGAACCATGATTGAGATTCCCAGAGCGGCGCTTACCGCCGATGAAATTGCTCGGGAGGCGGAGTTCTTCTCCTTCGGCACCAACGACTTGACCCAGATGACCTTCGGCTTCAGCCGGGACGATGCCGGCAAGTTCTTGGAGTCCTACTATGACAAGAAAATCTATGAGTTTGACCCCTTTGCGCATTTGGACCAAACCGGCGTGGGCCGGCTGGTGAAGATGGCCGTGGACCTGGGGCGGCAGACCCGGCCAGACATCAAGTTGGGCATCTGCGGCGAACACGGCGGCGACCCGGCTTCCGTGGAGTTCTGCCACAACACGGGGCTGAATTATGTGTCCTGCTCTCCCTTCCGGGTGCCCATCGCCCGGCTGGCAGCCGCGCAGGCGTCAATTAAAAATCCTAGATAAGTCACTCGCCATCGTAAATAAACGACACAAGTTTAAGCGAAAAACCCAGTCACCATGTGGGTTTGCAGACTTAATAAGTGTCAACTATCACGCATATAAGGTGTGCCAGCATTCCGGTGACGGAGTGCATGGCACATCTTTTTTGTGCCATTAGTGGGTTTATGTGTGCCATTTAAGAAAGGCGACCATTTCTATCAAAACAGTGTTTTGGCACACTTTTCAGGGTACCTTTTTGGGGTTAAACGTAATGCGGCACACGCTCATCGTTAAAGTCAGTTCCATTATTGTTTTTGAACAGCATAAATAGTAAAATTGTTTCCAAATGTTATGGTATAATGGCATCGTTGAAGTATCAATATTGCTGGATTTAAAATTGGGGAAATATTATATGAACAATATGAATATCTTCAATTCGGCACACTGAAAGGCTATGGAGGATTGCTCTGTTTTGTTTTACTTTGTGTAGGCTGCGCGCAAGAGTCAAAAGGACCGTTAGTGCCTTGGCTGTTTTAATTTCAATTATGTTTAAAATATCCAGGCGTGCGTTTACACGCCTGGATATTTTAGCTTATTCCCCAAAGAGATGACTGGATACTTCATAAAAGAGGTTCCTCTGCATGCAGAACCAGCGCGATGCAACCGAGAGTTTCTTTCAGAAGCAGGAAAACCTACCTGTGCGTCCCGGTCCATCGCGGTTGTTTGGAGTTTGTGACATTTTTCAAAATATTATGATTCGATGGTGCAATAGCGCGGAGCGGTTCAACAGCCAGGCTAGCAAAGCTTGCCCCAAGGGATGTGTATTAATTGCGCGCTGTAGGGGCGACCTATGGTTGCTCGCGGGGGAGAGATAGGCAGGGCTGAGACTGCGGGACCCCCAGGACGTGTGACGGCGGGCGAGCACGGCAAAAAGTCCGGCCGGGGGCGTATGGGCAGCCTGAGGCCGCCCGCGGGCGTGCTACAGGGTTTTCCTATCATAAGGCCATTTGACCGAAGGAACCAGGGAAAGAAAAGCGCGAAAGGGAACCGGCAGGGTTCCCTTTCGCGTTCCATCCGTAAATGTTTATAATTTTAATTGCTTGAAACGAAGCCTGTGGAAGCGGGCTTATGAAAGAGGAAAGGGGACGCTTCTCAGCCCCTTCCTTATTTAAACAGGTGGATGTTCTGGTATTGATAGACCTTCACTGAGGTGAGGATGTCCCGTACGTGGATGGACATCTGCCGTTTTGCGGCATCGGCGTTGCCGTCTACGATGGCGGCGAGGACAGAGTCATGCTGGACCAAGGAATCCTGAAAGCGATTTGGCTGCTTGGAGATAGGCAGCGTCACCCGGGCCAGCTTGACAAATACGTTTTGCAGGGTTTGAATGATCTGCCGGTTGTAGGACGCCCGGGCTATGGCCATGTGAAACTCCTTGTCCAGACCGGTCAGCTGGGCGGTCTGCTCAAAGGGCACCTGACGGTGTTCCGTGCTGATTCGCTGCATCTGCATGATGTCCTCGTCGGTCCGGCGCAAAGCGGCATAATAAGAGGCCGCGCTCTCCAGACATTCCCGCAGCTCCAAGAGCTCTACCACATCAGCGTAGCTGATGCGGGAAACCACGGCATACCGTTCCGGAAACAGGTCCACATACCCCTCGTAGGCCAGCCGGTTGATGGCCTCCTTAACCGGAGTGCGGCTGACGTCCAACTGTGTGCTGAGCTCCCGGATGTAAAGCACAGTCCCAGGCGGGTATGTATTGTTCAAAATATTATCCCGCAGCGTCCGATAGGCGAACTCAGCCTTGCTGACTGCTCCGAGGGGAGCCTCGTCAAAATACCCCATGCTGTGCCCCTTTTCTACATTCATTGCGCCCTCACCTCCCGGCAAACCCTATTGTAAACGGAAGTTGTCGCTGTGTCAATTCTTTCCTGGGAAGAAACGGTCTAAAAAAGCCTTGCTTTTGGCGCCGGCGGTGATGCTGTCCGGCAGCGGCAGGCATTCCACGGAAATGGTGCCGGTGTAGCCCACTGCTTGAAGCGCCTGGAAGATAATACCAAAGTCCAGATGCCCACTGCCTGGATAACGGCGATTGGAGTCCGCCACATGAAAATACCCCAGCCGCTTGCCTGCGGTGAGGATGGCCTGAGCCAGATCGGCCTCCTCGATGTTCATATGGAAGGTATCCAGGTGGAGGTATACGTTGGACAGCTCGTAACGGTCCAGAAAATCAGTAAGCTCTTTCGCCGTGTTAAAGACATTGGTTTCATACCGGTTAATGACCTCCACCAGAATCCGCTGTCCCTGCTGCGCGGCATATTGTGCAAGAATGCGGATCTGAGAGGCCAGCAGATCGTCAAAGGCCTGCTCTCGATTATCCGGTCGGTTCCCTTTGACCCAACCGATTACTATCCCATCCGTAGCTTGCAACGCGGCGGCTATTTCAATGTATTTTCGAAGCTCAGTGATAGCAGCATCCCGGTTTTGCACATCCGGAGATGTGATACACCGGTGCCTACGGGTAAAAATCTGGCCTGTTACCACTGCAGAGATGCGGACACCGTATTCTGCGCAGGCCTCTTTCAGCAGATCCAGCGGGAAGTCGTCCGCGTCGATGATGTGAATTTCCAGTGCATCATAGCCAAGCGCCGCCGCCTCGCTGACAGCCTGGACCAGATCGCCCCGCAGAAGCAGCGGCGCGGTGGGACCGGCATTAGCAATGGCCGTAATCGCCAAGGGATTGGGCATGACACCTTCTCCTTCCTGCATCAGTAGGTCAGCGTATAAATGTGGCGGCCGCCGGGCTCGTTGGGTCCCTTGATAACCGCTTCGATGTCTTCTCGGTTGCGCTGTGTCATTTTTTCAATGGGAGGCAGCTTCCCAGCTGGGTAAGCAGCGAGGATATCGTTGACCAGCTTCTCCAGGTAGTCCAGAGTCATCTCCACGCCCTTGCGCGCCTTTTCCGGATCCGCTTTGGAGGCGTCACCGATAACGCCTTCCGGCTGGCAGATGCACTCCATACCGCAGGAGCCCAAAGCATTAAACCATTTAATGGGACCGGCTCCGGTCTCTGCGGAGTTGTTGATATGACCTGCAGGGATCAGGGGAGCAGAAGAGGTCTTTACTGCATACTCCTGCTTGCAAAGCTCTGGGAATAGAGCCAGAGACCAGGACTGCTCCACCTCGTCGGCGTGGACGAAGGGGGTGTCGTAGGGGCCGCCGTACTCCTTGGTGTCCAGCTCATGCTTGCAGCAGTTCCAGAAATGGGTGTATAGGATAATGGCAGGAACCTGAAATTTCTTGCCAAATTTATGAATAGCCAATGGGATGACGTAATCCTGCCCGTGCCCGTTGACCACGATGATTTTCCGAAAACCGGTGTTCCAGAACCCGGCGAAGACATAGACCAGATAATCTGCCAAAATTTCCTCCGGGATCATGATAGTCCCCTTTTGCCCTAGGTGGTGATAGGGGTGGGAGCCATACCAAATAGGCTGGGCCACTGTGCAGCCGGTGGCCTTGGCCACCTGCTCACACAGGCGGGTATCCAAATAAGTATCCTCACCATAGGGCGCGCTGGGACCGTGGTTTTCTGTGGAACCCACGGGAATCAGGATGACATCGTTTTTTTTCAGCCGCTCCGCGACTTCCATATTGGTCATATTCTGATAGTAGATGCCATTGGGTGCTTCCATGTTGCCGCCGGTAGCGGGGATCTGCCATTTGCTCATAAATCAAAACATCCTTTCTTCAGTTCTAGTATTCTATGTTGGTGCGGCTGCTGGTCGTCTCAAAGATAAAGATAAGCAGGCGCATAAGACAGAACGGAATAACCTGATGGCATTGACGTGGCATGCCACCTAAACCCCATTATAGAAATGGCAAAATCATTTTGCAAGAGGATTTTATGGAAAAAATGCTTTTCTGTAATTTTCAACAAAAGAAGACCTGAAATTTTTGCGGTATTGTCCAGTACAAAACGGGGAATTTATGCTTGATTTTTGTCTAAATATGATTCATAATTATTTTACAGCAAATTACCAGTTCATAAATTACAATTCAGGTGGCATGCCAGTAAAACGCCAAATGATAAATTATGCGCACAGGTGTCCTCCCTCCTGTGTGACTGCCAATTGAAACGGCAGGTTTTGAGGCAATTCCTATGGATGGAATTTGTAATTAAGATGCTTCCGAAAGGTGTGAAGAGTAATGCAGGGAAAGATGCAGGCCGTTCAAATTCACAGCCCTAGCCAATTTTCTGTGGATTGGGTGGATATTCCAAGACCTCGACGGGGAGAGGTTCTATTGAAAATTAAATCAGTGGCCATTTGCGGCTCAGATCCGGGAATTTTCGGGGGAAAGGTCCTGCAAAACGGCTGGCCTCCCTATTTCCCCTTTGTGGCCGGGCATGAGTTTGCCGGTCAGGTGGTGGAGCTGGGAGAAAATGTCGACGGGCTGCAGGTCGGGGACCGGGTGGCCGGGGAGGCCCACTGCGGCTGCGGCACCTGTGAGATGTGCATGCAGGGACGCTATAATCTCTGCCTCAACTATGGCAAGCAGGACGCAGGACATCATCATTATGGACATAATACGCCGGGCTGCTACGCGCAGTATCAGGTCTATGACCAGAAAGCGCTGACCCTTCTTCCGGATTCCGTATCCTATGACGAGGGGACGCTGGTGGATACCGCCGGCACCGCTTTCAATGCCCTGCGTTTAACTGGTGTGGAGCCGGGGGGCTATACGGCGATTATTGGGCCCGGGCCGATGGGGATTTTGGCCATGGAGCTGGCGAAAGCCATGGGGTCCAAGACCATTGTGGTGGGCCGCCGTGGCCGGCTGCAGGTGGCCAAGCGGCTGGGCGCCGACTTTATTGTGGACTATGAGCAGACGGAGGACCCGGTGGCGGAGGTCCGCCGGCTTTCCGATGGATTGGGCGCGCATCAGGTGATTGAGAGTGCGGGAAATGCAACTGCTTATTTTGAGTCTGTGCAAATGGCGCGGAAGGGAGGCCATGTGGCGCTGATTAGCATCCCTGGACAGGACGGCCAGCAGGCGGCTCTGAAGTCCCTGATTATGAACCAAATTACTCTGCATGGGGTTCGGGCCAATCCCAACTGTTCCAAACCTGTGCTGGACCTGATGGCCCAGGGTTCCTTGAACGCTAAGGGCCTGATCACCCACGTCTTCCCCATGGAGCGGATTCACGAGGCATTTGAGACTTTTATCCAGCGGAAGGACGGCGCCGTAAAGGTACTGGTTCATCCCAACGGCGATTGTTGAGGCGAGGCGAAAAGATGGAACAGAAAATGAAAGCCGTGGTGCTCCACGGACCGGATAATTATGCAATAGAAAAGGTCGAGATTCCGGAACCGGACTACAACGAGGTCCTGGTGGAGATTCGCTCCATTGCCATTTGCGGCTCTGATCCCGGCATTTTTGCCGGCCGGGTCCGGAAGGATGGCTGGCCGCCGCACTACCCCTTTATTGCCGGGCATGAGTTTGCCGGCCGGGTGGCAAAGCTGGGACCGGGCGTGACAAAATTTCAGGTGGGGGACCGGGTGGCCGGGGAGGCGCATTGCGGCTGCGGCACCTGCGAAATGTGCAAGCAGGGCTTGTACAATCTGTGCCTAAATTACGGTACGGCAGGCCATCACCACTATGGACACGCCACGCCGGGCTGCTACGCCCAATATCAGAAGTACGATGTCAAAGCCCTGACCAAGCTTCCGGAAAACGTGAGCTATGACGAAGGAGCCATGGTGGATACCGGCGGCGTTGGGTACAATGCCATCCGCCTGCTGGGGATTGTCCCGGGGGGCTGGACCGTAGTGATTGGTCCCGGCCCTATGGGAATTCTCCTTTTGCAGATGGTCCGGGCCATGGGATCCAAGGTGATCGTGGTTGGCTACAAGGACCAGGAGCGGTTGGCAGTTGCCGAAAAGGTAGGCGCCGAGCACGTGATTGAAACTACGGAATGTGCCGATGTGGTGGCGCAGGTCCGGGCCCTCACCGGCGGCATGGGAGCGGAACGTGTCTTTGACTGCGCGGGCGCCGGGGACACCCTGGGCGAGGCCATTCTCATGACTCGCCGGGCGGGAAAGGTGGGCGTGGTGGCCTATCCAAAGGAGCCCACGACCCAGGAAGCCCTGTATTTTATGGTAAAAAATCAGATTACGGTCCAGGGGGTTCGGGCGAATCCTAACTGCTCCAAGCCGCTGCTGGATTTAATCTCTCAGGGAGCCGTGGATGCGAAGAGCCTGATTACCCACGCTTTTGACTTGGACCATACCGCGGAGGCCTTTGATACCTTTATTCACCACAAAGACGGCGCGGTGAAGGTAGTCCTCCATCCCAATGGAAGCGAAGGGGAGGGAACGCGATGAAAGAGTATGTTTTGCAGGCGCCTGGTCGGATCGTGAGCCAGGAAACGCCGCGGCGGCCACTTGGGGACCATGAGGCGCGGATTCGTGTCAAGTATGTTGGGCTCTGCGGCTCGGATTTGCACCTATACGCCGGTACATATAACGGGCCCCATACCTATCCCATGCTGTTCGGCCATGAATGGGCCGGGGTGGTGCAGGAGGTCGGCGCGCAGGTGACCCGGGTGGCGCCCGGCGATCTGGTCACAGGGGATTGCTCTCGGTACTGTGGAATGTGCGAAGGCTGCCAGACGGACCGGAATCTCTGCCGGCATATTGAAAAATTCGGTATCACCATCGATGGCGCCTCTGCGGAGGAAATCGTCCGGGCGGAGACCTATTTGTATCGAGCGCCCCAGGGGGTGGAGGAAAAACTTCTCTGCCTGTCGGAGCCGGTGGCCGTGGCAGCGCATCTGCTGGAGAAAATCCGCAGGATGACGGACGGCGATTTCCAGGATAAGCGGGTGCTGGTGCTGGGCGGCGGTGTGATTGGTATGAGCGCGTTGATGCTGCTGCGGACCATGGAGGGCTGTAAACAGGCGGAGCTGTATGATTTGGCACAATCCCGGAAGGAGCTGGCCCGGTCTGTGGGCGCCCGCGTACCCGCGCCGGCGGAGCTGGAGGCGGGCAGCGAGTCCGGGAACTACGCCTCCCTATACGCGGCGGCCAAATACGACATTGTGCTGGAGACCACGGGCGTAGGAGCGGTTTTTTCCAACGCGTTGAATTTGGTAAAGCCTGGCGGCGTGCTGGGCTGTGTGGGGATGATCGCTAAGGTGGAGATTCCGCAGAAGCTCATTGTCACCAAATCCCTCACCATTGTAGGCTCCATCGGCGGGACCGGAGATTTCCCTCGTGCGATGGAATTTACCGCGCAGCATCCTCAAATTGCCTCCAAGCTCATCAGCCACTTTATCCCCATGGAGGAGGCGGACCGGGCGTTTGCCGTAGCCCGAAATCCAGAGGGAACAATGAAGGTGGTGCTGACTCTGTGAGTGTGAAGGCCACACAGGAGCTGGGCTGGATTGGCGTGGGAAATATGGGAAGCCGGATGGCTGCGCGCTTGCTGCAGGCCGGGTACTCCCTGGCAGTCTGCGGCTCCGGCCGGCGGGATTTGACCGGCTGGGTGCAGCAAACAGGAGCCACTCTGGCGGCGGGGCCGCAGGAGGTTGCGGGTAATTCACAGGTGTTTTTCTCAACGATACCCAATGGCTCCATTTTGACAGAGCTGGCAAAAAAGTTGGAAGCTCAGGATTTGAGTGGGAAGATCTGGGTGGATATGAGTACGGTTGACGCAGCGTCTTCCCAGGAGGCCGCAAAACGGGTAGAGCAGGCGGGTGGCCAATTTCTGCGGGCGCCGGTGACGGGCAGTACGCACTTTGCAGCGGAAGGGACCCTGGGTATTATGGTCTCAGGCCCTCGGGCTGCGTTTGAACGCTGCCTGCCCTATTTGCAAATCTTAGGGACCAGGCAGACCTACCTGGGCCCGGGCGAGGAAGCCCGCGCCATGAAAATTATTATCAATATGCTCTTGGGCAACGTGCTGCAGGCCTGGGGTGAGGCGCTGACCCTGGGCGAAAAGCTGGGCCTTCCCTGGGAGACTATGATCGATTTGATTGCGGACAGCGCCGCCGCAGCCCCCATTATCCAATACAAATCCGATACAATGAAGGCCCGGGACTTTCATCCTACCTCGACGGGTTATAACATGCACAAGGATATGGTATTGGCCACGCAGCTGGCGCAATCGGCGGATGCCAGCCTGCCGCTGACCGCCCTGACCCAGCAGATGTACAACGCCCTGATGGCGATGGGACTGAGCGGCTGGGATAACACCGCCGTGGTGGTTATAAACGAGGCGATGAACGGGCTGGCTGCACCAGGGCCCCGGCGGGACAAGCCCCAAACACACACCGGCTGAGACCAGTTCAAAGGAGGCAGAACAGTGGTTTTTAACGAAGATCAAGTGATTCTTAAAATGACGGGAATTACAAAGCGGTTTCCGGGTACGCTGGCCCTGGACCGTGTCCAGCTCACTTGCGAAAAAGGCAAGGTCCATATCCTGCTGGGAGAGAACGGCGCCGGGAAGTCCACTCTGGTAAAGATTATCTCCGGTGTGTATAGCCGGGATGAGGGCACCATTTGGTATGACGGCAAAGAGGTGAATTATACCAATGTGCGTCAGACCATGGACGCCGGCATCAGTATGATTCACCAGGAGTTGAACCTGCTGCCGGAGCGGACCATTGCCCAGAACATCTACCTGGGCCACGAACCGATGGTCAAAGGCCTTAAGGGCGTGGTGGACTACAAGCGGATGGCGCAGGACAGCAGGCTTTTAATGGAGAGCCTGGGCTTGGACCTGAACCCCAACACTCTGGTGAAAAAGCTGAGCATCGCCCAGATGCAAATGGTGGAGGTGGTCAAGGCTCTGTCGAAGGAAGTCAAGCTGGTCATCATGGACGAGCCGACCTCCTCTCTGACCAGTCGGGAGATTACAAAGCTCTTCGAGATTGTAGAGAAGCTGAAGCAGAAGGGCGTCGCCATCATCTACATCTCCCACCGGATGGATGAGATCAAGCGAATTGGGGATTGCGTCACCGTGATGCGGGACGGACAGTACATCGATACGGTGGACGTGGCAGACGTGGAACTGGATACGCTGATCTCCATGATGGTGGGCCGGAAGATCGAGAAAATGTATGAGCGGAATTACCGGGAGCCCGGTCCCGTGATCTTTAAGACCAAGGACCTGACCGGCTACCGGTTCCGCAATGTAAACATTTCAGTCCGGGAAGGGGAGATCGTCTCCCTGTCCGGCCTGATCGGAGCTGGCCGTACGGAGATTGCCAAGGCGGTCTTCGGGGACGAGCCCATTGAAGGAGGCAGCTACACGCTCTATGGCGCCTCCTTTACCAGAACCAATCCCAAAAAGAGTATTCAGCATTCCATGGGGTTCCTTCCGGAGGACCGGAAGGCCGAAGGCCTTATTTTACAAATGCCTATTAAGGAGAACCTGGTTTCAGCCAGCCTGAACAAAGTGTTTCACGGGGGGATCCTCCGCTCCAAGCCCGAGGATCAAATCGGAAAGAAATATGTGGAGGAGCTGCGCATTGCCACCCCCAACGCGGAAAAACTGGTGGGCGAACTGTCCGGTGGCAACCAGCAAAAGGTAGTCATCGGCAAGTGGCTGGAGACCGGGTGCAAGTTCCTGATTATCGACGAGCCCACCCGGGGCATCGATGTGGGCGCAAAGAGCGAGATCTATAAGCTCCTGGACAAGCTGGTGCAGGAGGGCTATGGGATTTTAATGATTTCCTCGGAGCTCAACGAGGTCATCGGCATTTCTGACCGGGTCTACGTGATGAAGGACGGCGAAATTACCGGTGAATTGCGCCGGGAGGATCTAACCCAGGAGGCCATTATGCGCTATGCCGTGGGCGGAAAGGAGAGTGAAGTCAATGGGTAAGACGCAAGGCAAACCTGCACTCGCCCTGCTGCAGCGAGTGAAAAAGTGGAATATTCCCGGTATCTTAATTGGCGACATTCTGCTGTTTCTGTTTTTCAGCCTGGTGACGGATAATTTCCTGTCCAGCTATAATCTGATGCTGATTCTGCGGAACAGCTGCACCCTGCTCCTGACGGCCACCGGTCTGACCTTGGTCATCCTCATGGGGAAGAACGACATATCCGTGGGCTCTGTGGTCTCTATGGCCGCGGTCTCCGTGGCGCTTCTGCATAACAAGGGCCTTCCGCTTGTGCTGGTGATCCTGCTGCCGCTGATCATGGGCGCGGCCATCGGCGCGTTCAATGGCTTTTTGGTGGCAAAGTTGAAATTCGACTTCTGGGTTGTCTCCTTTTCCAGCATGAGCATCTTTGCTGGGCTGGCCCTAGTGGCGGCCAACGGCGCCACCATTTCCGTGAAGAATCAGGTCCTGGACTTTATCGGCAATGGAAAAATCGGTGGCATGTACGTCATTATCTGGCTGGTGGTCCTTTTGGTGGGCTTTATGATCTGGGTCCAGAAGAAAACCAAGTTCGGCTATGATATTTACTCCATCGGCGGCTCCGAGCAGGTGGCGGCGGTCAGCGGAATCAAGGTGACCAAAACCCGTATTCTGGTGTACGCCATCAGCGGCCTATTCGCCGGCCTGGCCGGCGTGGCCATTGCCTGCATGACCAATTCCGGCAGTCCCACCGTGGGTGTGGATTACTCCTTCAACGCCATGGCGGCGGTGGTCATTGGCGGTACCTCCTTCTCCGGCGGTAAGGGCGGCATTGTGGGAACGGTACTGGGCACGCTGCTTCTGCGAATTTTGGCCAGTGGCCTAAGTCTGATGGGGATTCCGTCCACCTGGCAAAAGGCAGTGATCGGTCTTGTGATTGTCTCCTTGATCGTCATTGACGTGCTGGGGGAACAGAGGAAAAACATTAAGGGAACGAGGAGGGTGTACAAACATGTCGCTTAAAAAGCAAAATCGTGTCGACCTGCTCTCCCGCCTGCTGATTCTGGCCGTGGTTGTGCTGGTTCTGGCCCTCGTTCGCACGGATGCCTTTCTGTCGGTCAATAACATCACACAGGTTATTTTCCAGCAAGCTCCTTTTACCATCCTCATGGCCTTTGGCATGAGCTTGGCGATTATCTCCAATGGTATCGATATCTCCATGGCCTCCACCATGGTCCTGTCCAGTTATCTCAGCGCCGCCTATTTCCAGCGTGGCGACTATTTAATGGGCCTGCTGATTGCCCTGGGTGTGGGTGCGGGCTTCGGTCTGTGCAACGGCATCCTCATCAGCAAGGTCAAAATCGAGCCCTTTATCGCCACCTTCAGCGTGGATTTTGTAGCCCTGGGCCTGGCCTATGTAGTCTGCAACGGCGAGTATGTCTATGGGTTCTCGGAGGGCTTCCGCAGTATCACCAACGGCGCCTGGATTCCCGGAATTCCCAATGTGGCGCTGGTCACGCTGTTCATTTTTGCCCTGCTGTTCTTCCTGACGCGGTGCACGACCTACGGCAGATCTCTTTACTCCCTGGGACACAACCGGAAGGCTGCCAAACTCTCCGGCATGCGCGCCGATGGCATTATCATCTCCATCTATGTGATCAACGGCCTGCTGGCAGCCATCACCGGTATTTTGTACCTGGCCCGTCTGAATGCGGCGGACCCCAGCATCAAGGGAACGCTGACCATCGACTCCATCGCAGCGGCGCTGATCGGCGGCATCGCCTTCGGCGGCGGCAAGGGCTCTGTGGTGAACACCGTGATCGGCGCGCTGATCATCATGTTCATTCGCAACGGCATGAACATCATGGGCGTTTCCACCAACTGGCAGCAGGCGGTGGTGGGCTTCGTGATTCTCTTCTCAATCTTCTATGAGCGGGGTCTGAACCTGCTCATGGCCAAGGCCGCCGGAAAGAAAAAGGCTGCCGCTCAGTCATAACAGCGTTCCGCTGTGTGATACACAAAATTGGACAATATTTTAAAAGGAGAAGGAAAAATGAAAAAAATCATCGCAATGGTCCTGGCAGTACTCCTGGTTGCCGCCTGTTTCGCCGGCTGTAACCAAACTGGAACGGACAACAAGGACGGCGGCAAAAATATTGTCGTCATTCTAAAGAACAACACCGCCCCCTTCTTTATCAGCGTCGCCGAGGGCGCCAAGGCCGCCGGCGAAAAACTTGGCTACAATGTCACCGTGAAGACTCCGGTGGACACCGCCGAGGGTTCCGGCAACGAGCAGCAGAGTCAGCTGGCAGAGGAAGCCATCGTCAGCGGCGCCAACTGCGTGGTCATGTGCCCCGTGGATTCTGAGGCAATTATCCCCGCCACCAAGAAGATTAACGAAGCGGGTATCCCCGTAGTGAACCTGAATACCCGGATCTCCGACGAGACCCAGTACAAGACCTTCGTGGGCCTGGAGAACTTTAACCAGGGCTACGACACCGCCAAGGCGCTCTTTGAAGGCATGGGCGGCAAGGGCACCTTGTTCATCATCGAGGGCTCCACCGGCGCTCAGACCTCCATCGACCGGGTCAAGGGCTGTCAGGCTGCCCTGGAAGAGTATCCGGAAATCACGGTAGTGGCCCAGCAGTCGGCCAACTACTCCCGTGCCGAGGCTATGAACGTGGTGCAAAACCTGCTGCAATCCTACCCCGATGTAACCGCGATCTTCTGCTGCAACGACGAGATGGCTCTGGGCTCTGCCGAGGCCGTGAATGCAGTCGGCAAGACTGGTAAGATCCTGATTTCCGGCCAGGATGCCAATGACGATGCGGTCACCGCTTTGAAGAAGGGCGAGATTTTCGCCACCTCCTTCGGCGATCCCTACATGCAGGGCTACACCGCCGTGCAGGCCGCTGTGGATGTTCTGGAGGGCAAGCAGGTGCAGGCGTTCTACGAGGTTAAGACCAAGGTTGTGACCATGGAGAATGTGGACACCTTTAAGGATCAATAAGAATACCTGAATTCCCCAGGCAAGACGGGGGAGGGCATCCTCCCCCGTTTGATTCAGGGGCGAAAGCGGATACGTGCCGGGTGCCGTATCCGCTTTTTCGCCGCACAGGGCAGAAAAGCCCCGGGGTAAACGGAGAAAAACCATGAAAATGATAGAATAGAACTTGACAATTTGTATATAAAGTGATATAAATATAAGTAGAAAAACGTTTTACTAATTTAAAATATTTGGAGGAGTGCAAATGGAATTTCCGGCATGTCTCCAGAACCACCCGGAAGTGGTCCGTTATCCATATGCAGGGGATACGGCGCAGGGCGCGGTATTCACTATGGCATGCGTCGCCGGGCAGGAAGCGCTGATTCTTACCGGCAATCCTGATGTTCTCCGCGAATTTCAGGGCGAAGCCGCAGAATACGGCAAGCTTTGCCCCCTGACGCACGAGAACCGCCTTGCATTAAACCGTTATTTTTTCTATACCACGCCGCGGGCCATGGGCCGGACCGCGACCACCCTGGGGCTGGGAGACCGGTTGGGGTTGGCTAATTATGCGCATCTGCTTTGTATTCGAGAGAAAAACGTTTTACCTATTTTAGCCCAGCAGAGCATGCGGGAGTTGCAGCTCACCCATCGGACCTATGAGGATGTCCTGGACGCGGCAGTCTGGGCGGTGTTTCGCGCCGGCTGGCGATATGGCTTCGGGGCGGACGGCGACCACCTGAAAAATGAGAAGGATATTGCCAGTGCCCTGGCTTGCGGATACAGCATGATTACCCTGGACTGCTCGGAGGTTCTGCAGCCGGTGCCGGAAGCGCCTTCTCAGCGCCGGCAGGCCTATCTTGCGCTGCCGGAGGAATTGCGCGCAGTTTTGGAGCGTACATATGGAAGCCGAACGGTGGGACTGGGTTTTTCCTATCCCCAGGACCGTATAGAGGAGCTGGCGATCTGCTACGGGCAGGCCATTACACTTTGCCGCCGGGTTTGGCGCCTGCTTCAGAACGCGGGCAGGGCGGTGGACCTGGAACTCTCCTTGGATGAGACAGCGTTCCTCACCGCGCCGGACGCCCATTTCTTTGTGGCTTCCGAGCTGCAGCGGTATGGCGTTTCCTTAAATTCCCTGGCGCCCAAATTTGTGGGGGCGTTTCAAAAGGGTGTGGATTACATCGGTGACCCCCAGGCGTTTGCGCAGGACCTGGCGGCGCACTGCCGGATTGCTGATTTCTTCGGCTATAAGATCAGCGTGCATTCCGGCTCCGATAAATTTTCCGTTTTCCCAGCGGTGGGGCGGTGCACCGGCGGCCGGTTTCATCTGAAAACAGCCGGCACCAGCTGGTTGGAGGCGGTGCGGGTCATTGCCAAACAGGAGCCGGCTTTGTATCGCCGCATGCACCGGCGGGCTTTGGAGGTGCTAACCCAGGCGCGGGCCTACTATGTGGTCCATGCGGACCCGGCCCGGATCGAGTCTTTGGACCTCAGACCGGATGAGGCGCTGCCCGGATACATGGACGAGGACGACGCTCGTCAGGTGTTGCACATCACCTACGGCTTCCTGCTGGATACGCCTGGGATGAAACAAGACATTTACCGGGCCCTGGAACGGCACCGGGAGGAATACCAGGCCGGTCTGGTACGGCATATTGGGGCCCATGTCGCCCAGCTGGGCATTGGACCAAGGAGCAAATAAAAAACAGGAGGATTATATGATGAGGGAAAAATACCTGACCACAGATTACCCCAATATCTTTTTTGAGGATAACAAGGTGGGCCAACTGAAAAAGCGGCTCTGGGACGCCTCGGAAGCGGAAATTCAGTCTATTTTAAATGATTACGGCATCCCCAGCGACAGCGAACTGGGTAAGCCCGGCTGCTACATTCAAAACTCCCCCCGCAAAATGGTCATTGACAAACGGCATCAAAACGATATCGTGTTGGTTCCCATTGGCTGCACGGAAAACCATGGTATCCACAACAACTCCGGCTTGGACACCTTTATGTGTACCTCCATCTGCGAGGCAGTCCGGCGGAAAACCGCGAAGTCCGGCCACGAGGTGGCGTTGGCCTTTCCACCCATCAATTACGGCGGACATCCCTATCATCATTGCGGCATGCCCGGCACGGTTATGACCTCGGAGAAATCCATTGTGGACACCTTGATCAACGTAATGCTGGGCCTCTGGGACGACGGGTTCCGCAAAATTATCCTGGTCAATAACCACGGCATGGATTGGATGCTGGAATCCGCTATCCAGGAGTTCTTCAAGCGCTATCAGCTCCCCGCCTTTGCAACCGTCGTGGAGTGGCACCGGGCGATCCGGGAATTTTTCTATCCCCTGGGCGACGAGCGGCCGGACTTTGTCAGCACGCCCTTTGTACATGCCGACGAGGCGGAGACCTCCGCAGCCCTGTTGATGTTCCCCGATATGGTGGATATGAGCTGTGTGGTGGACGCCCAGGCCAAGAGCTTCGGCATGCTGGACGACGGCTTTTACGACGGCTCTGTGGACTCCTTCCACCGGCCAAACAAATGGTCTGAGGCGGAGGGGCATCGGGTGATCGAGCGGTTTGGCACGCCCGAGGGCGTGGTAGGCTATCCCTCCCGGGGCGATGCTCGGCGGGTAAAGCGGGCCATAGCGGCGATTTGCGAGTACCTGAACGCTATGGTGGAGGATATCCTCTCCGCTTATCCGGCGGGCCAGGTTCCCGATCCCCGGAAGTTCTCTCTGCGTCCCTATGAGGAAATCGAGCCCTGCCTACGGGAACCGCTCAGCGAAGGCTGGAAGAGCGTGCACGAACTGCCGAGGCGCGGTATTTTCATTGACTAAGCGCGTGCTGGAGGCGGAATCCCTCCACCAGGGCACGGAAAAAGGCTCCGGTTGGGAGCCTTTTGCCATATCCGGTTTGGGTTTTAAGACAATTTATCAGATGGCCTAGAAAGGACGGATTCAATTGGCGTTTTATACGGCAATGACCATGGTGGACCATATCCTGGGCAACGCGCCCTTTGTCTATGAAGGGGATTTTTTGCAGGGCATTGCCCGGGCCAAGGCCCTGGGATACGATGCGGTGGAGCTGCACACCGCGGACCCGGCATATGTGGATGTCCGGGCCCTGCGCCAGGCGTTAAAGCGGGAGGACATGCGGCTATCGGCCATTGGCACCGGCCGGGCTTACGTAAATGAGGGCCTGTCCATCTCAGCCGCAGAACCGCAGGTGAGGCAGAAGGCGGTCAAGCGGCTGGAGGCGTTTTTAGATTTGGGCGCGGAGCTGGGGGCCCTGGTCATCCTCGGCTGCATGCGGGGCAATGTAGGCCCTGAAGATACTTTGGAGCAGGTCCTGGAACGCTTTCAGTCAGCCATGGTGGGACTGGACGCCTATGCTGGGCAGCGGGGCACGGCCCTTGTGCTGGAGCCCATCAACCGCTATGAAAACAATTTTTTGTGTACCTTAGGGGAGGTGGCCGCCTTCCTCCGGGAAACGCATCTGGGCAACACCGGCATACTGGCGGATACCTTCCATATGAATTTGGAGGAGGCCGATCTGTGCGGCGCTCTGCGGGCCTGCGCGGCGGAACTCCGCTATGTGCATTTGGCTGATTCCAATCGGCTGTACCCTGGCTGTGGCCACGTAGATTTTCCCGCGATCTTACAGACGCTGACCCAGTGCGGCTATTCGGGCTACCTCAGTGCGGAATGTCTGCCGAAACCCTCTCAGGAGGCGGCGGCAATCGGCTGGATTCAGGCGGTAAAGGGGTTGTTGCGGTAGATGCGGGAGAAGCTGGTGGGCATCCGGGAGGTGGCCAGGCTGGCGGAGGTCTCCATCTCCACGGTGTCCAATGTATTAAACGGAACCAAACAAGTCAGCGAGCCCCTGCGACAGCGGGTGCTGGCGGCGGCGCAGACTCTGCATTACGAGGCGAGTCCGGTTGCGAAAGGCCTGAAAACCGGAAGAACCCAGACCATTGCCGTGGTAGTGCCCCAAATCAACAGCGTATTTTTTACCGCGATGCTGCGTACGCTGCAACTGGAAGCCGCGGAAGAGGGATATACCATCAGTATTTTTGACACGCAGCGGAACCCCGAGCAAGAAAAAGCCTGCTTGCAGCTGCTGCGGGCGCAGTGGGTGGACGGAATCTTGCTTTCTTCCTGTCTGGACCTCGATAATCCAGCGGATATTCAGTGGGCGCGGGAGCTGCGGCATTGGGACCGCGGCGGAGTCCCAATGCCGATTGTCTGCCTGGAGACCGAGATTGACCCCGGCCTGGATGCCGTTGTGGTGAACGAGACGCAGGGAACCCTGGAGCTGACGCGGCATCTGCTGTCCCAGGGGTGCAGCCGAATCGGCTATATCGCCGCGCCCCTGCAATATGCCATGTCCCGAAATCGGCTGCGGGGTTACCGCCAGGCGTTAGAGCTTGCGGGAAAACCGCCGGATCCTCGGCTGCAAGCAGAGGGGGACTTCAGCCCCATCAGTGGGTATCACTGCATGCGGGAGCTGCTGCAAAGCGGCGCTGCGCCGGACGCGGTCCTGGCGGGTAATGACCAGATGGCCATTGGCGCGGTGCGGGCCATTTTGGACGCGGGGATTCGCATCCCCCAGGAGCTTGCGGTGGCCGGCTTCAACGACAATTTTCCGGCTAGCCTCATCGCCCCGCCGCTGACCACCTTTCACACGCCCAAGGAGGAGTTGGGAGCGGAAGCGCTGGGTTTGCTGCTTCGGCGGCTGCAGGACCCGGCGGCGGAGCCGAGGACCGTGTGCCTGGACGGACACCTGGTGATCCGGGACTCCACGGACCCCCATGTGCATTCCCGCTGGGATCTGAGCTGGTAGGCTGCGCTTGTTGCAAAGGGTTATGTGATTCCGATTTTCTCATAGGCCTGTAAAGGATGCCTGTGGCCGCCCGCTTTGAAATCTGCTAATTCCGGATGTAGGGAACGACCTGCGATCGTTTCGCGGACGTGCAAAGCAGGGATATCTGCCCGTGGCGGATGGGGCGGTAGAGGCGGCCTTTTGACACCGGCGAACGGGCACAGCCCGCCCTACAGGATTATAACGTTAAAAGGAAGGGCGGAACACTCCGCCCTTCCTCTTGTTGCCTGGAATCGCTGGGGATGCTCAATCGCCGGAGGTCTTATAGCCACAGCCACCGCTGCTGCAGCCGCCGGAGCACTCGCATGCAGGCTCTTGGCCAGGATTGCAGGCACAACCCTGGGGGAAGAATTGATTGACAGGGAAGGAAATGCGGGAGAACATGTCGCAGGGGTCCTCGGCGCATCCGGGGCTGTCACAGCACTCCTTGGTGGGGACGCAGTAGTCATAGGTGGGAACCAGCAGCTGTACATCCCGCTCCAGACGAATGATAGAGAATTGGCCCAGGGTGACATACAGACGGCGGGATTCACCCGAGAGTACCAGCTCATCTTCAAACATGTTTCGGATGGCGACAGGGAGCTGGTTCAGGCAGGGTTCACCGCAGGGGCAGTCACAGACGTCCCGCACCCGAGCGGAGAGGATCATGGGATCCAACACCTCGACCACGGCGGTGGGGTGATTGAACGAACGTGTGGTACGCCCATCCAAATCACCCAGCACGGTATCGCTGGTGAAAATTTTAGCGCAGCTGTCCTCGCCGCAGAGGACGGCGCGTTTGGAGAAAACGGCCAGGCCGTAAAGCGTGGCGGGCCGGGAGCCGCCAATGATGGCGTCAGCTAAAATGCGGTAATAAAACGTGATGTCAATGCAGTAGTGGTTGCGGTTAAAAGCCACAGGCTCCACGTCGATGTAAGCGTACAACAGCTCCGCACAGCGGGCCTTTGCCCCGGCACAGGCGTCCAGCAGAGACTGGGATTCCCGGGTCAGGTAGACCCGCAGGTCCTCAATACAGTCTTTGTCGCGACAGCTGTCGGTCACTTTTTGGGTATGGATGCAAACGGCCTCCCGCAGGTCTTCCGGCCGGCGGGTCAATTGTTCGGACATACGAATACCTCCTGTTCATGGTGAAGCAAATAAATTGCTTTCAAACCATCTTATGCCGATGGCCTCCGGCTGTGCGGACGGATGTGAAATCCCTTCGTCTTTCAGTGGACAAATGGGAAAAAATGTGGTACTCTGTAGTAAGATGGCCGCGGAATGCGGCAAAAGAAAGAGCGGGTGTACGTTTTTGAAGGTCGATGTCATGGGGGTCTCATTTGACAATGTGACCATGGCGCAGGCAGTAAGCCGCGCGGAGCAGCTGCTTTCCGGCGACCGCGCCGCGTATTGTGTGACGCCAAACGCGGAAATCGTCTGGGAGGCCATGCGTGACCCAGCGTTCCGGGAGATTCTCAACCAGGCGGATTTGGTATTGCCGGATGGCGCCGGCGTGCTTCTGGGCGCTAAAATTCTGGAGCGGCCGCTGCAAGAGAAGGTGGCGGGGATTGAGTTTGGGGAGCAAGTGGCCCGAACTCTGTCGGAGCGGGGCGGCAGGCTCTATCTGCTGGGCGGAAGGCCAGGCATTGCGGAGGCAGCCGGCGTCCGACTCCGGGAACGGTACCCCGGACTGGTGATTTGCGGTACCGGGGATGGCTATTTTCACGAGGTTACTCCGGTATTGGAGGCGATTAATCGAGCCGCTCCCGACGCCTTGTTCGTCTGCCTGGGCGCGCCCAAGCAGGAGCGGTTCATGTTTGAGCATCGGGCGTCGCTGCAGGTACGCCTGATGGTGGGGCTGGGGGGCAGCCTGGATGGCTTTGCCGGCGCGGTGAAGCGGGCTCCCCGCTGGATGATCCGGTGCAATCTGGAGTGGCTGTACCGGCTGCTCCGGGAGCCCAGGCGGCTGGGCCGGATGATGCGCCTGCCCAAATTTATTCGCGCCTGCAAAAAACAGCGCAGGCGAGAGCGAGAAGGGGCTTAAGGCCATGGGAAAACTAGTTGTTTTTGAGGGAACCGACGGGTCCGGGAAGTCCACCCAGTTTCAGTTGCTGACCGAGCGCTTGGCGGCGGAGCAGGTGGATTTTCAGAGGCTGGTATTCCCGCAGTATGAGGAGCCCTCCTCCGCGCTGATTCGGATGTATTTAAACGGAGAGTTTGGGGAGAGCCCTGGGGATGTGAACCCCTATGCCGCAAGCGCCTTTTACGCGGTGGACCGATTTGCATCCTATTGTAAGATTTGGAAAGACTATTATCAAAGAGGCGGGCTGATTTTGTCGGACCGGTACACCACATCCAACGCTGTACACCAAGGCGCTAAGCTCCTTGGCCGGGAGCGGCAGGCATTTTTTCAGTGGCTCTATGATTTTGAGCTGGGCCGCCTTGGTCTTCCCCGTCCGGATTTGGTACTCTATTTGGACGCGCCCACCGCGCTGACAGAGGCTATGATGCGCAAGCGGGAGCAAGATACGCATACCCGGGCGGATATTCACGAACGGGACGGCGCTTATTTGCAGCAGTGTCACCAAACAGGGATGGAAGCGGCGGCATTTTATGGTTGGAAGGTGATTTCCTGCGCGAAAGGCGGCGCCATGCGGTCGCCGGCGGAAATTCATGAGGAAATATATAGGCAAATACGGATGTGTTTGGAGGATTGAGCCGTGGTTTATGTCATTTTAGGGACTGGGTTTGAGGAAATAGAGGCTGTAGCGCCGGTTGACGTGCTGCGTCGGGCAGGTGTGCCGGCGGCCTATGTGGGCATCGGCGGCCTGGAGGTTGTGGGGGCCCATGGCATCACCCTGCGGGCGGATCTGACGGTGGGTCAAATGGATTTGACACAGCTGGAGATGATTGTGCTGCCCGGCGGGATGGGGGGCGTCTCCAGCATTCGGGCTTGCCCGCAGGCGCTGGAAGCAGTCCGCTTCGCCACCGAGAACGGGAAATTTGTGGCCGCCATCTGTGCTGGCCCGACGGTTTTGGCCGACCTGCACCTGACAGACGGCAGGCGGTGTACTTGCTTCCCGAGTCCCGCGCTGCAAGCGCAAATGCAGGCGGGGCAGTTGGTTCCGGACGCAGCAGTGGTCCGGGATGGTATGGTGATTACTGGTACCTCCGCCGGCTGCGCCGTGGCTTTCGCGCTGGAGTTGGTGAGCGCGCTCCGGGGTCCGGAGGCAGCAGAGGCCGCGGCGGCAGATTTGGTGATTCGTCCCGCATGAGGGCGGCAGTGACATACGCCGCATCGCCGGCTGTCTCCCATGGGGAAAACAGGAGGGTAGACCATGTCGCATGATGAACGTTTTGATCCGAATGAAGAGAATCCAGAGAATTTAGAGCAGTTTCAGCTCCCGGAGCTGAAGGACTTCTCGGCCCGGAGTGGGGAACTGGAGGATATTCTGTCGGAGGACTATGAGGAGATCGTCCCAGACGAATTGGCCATGGACGCCCTGGGGCTCACCGACCCCACGGAGGAGGAACTGGAGCGGATTCTCCGGGAGGCGAAGGAACAGATTGAGGAACCGGCGGCCTCAGGTCCGCTGGAAGCGCCGGAGGAACCGCTCGAACAGACAGGAGAGGAGTTTCGGGATCAGGAGTACCGGGATGCATTTGATGAGAATTTTCAGCGGGCTTTCGAGGAGCCGGTGGATGAACAAGAAGACTTTGGCAGCGCGCCGCCACCTTCTAAATACCGGCGAAAGCCCATCAAGAAACGGGGTAGCGGCTTTCTAGGGCTTCCCCATTTCTTTAGCAGTCTAATTTTATGGGCAATTGTATTGGGTGTCAGTTTCACCTTGGCAAGGGTGGTCTGGGTTTGGGCCGACGATGTGCTGGCCCTGACCAAGCAGGAACGGGAAGTAACCGTCACTATCACCGATTCCGACACTATGCATGACATTACGCAAAAGCTGTCGGACGCCGGCCTGATTCGATATCCCAAGCTGTTTAACGTCTACAGTTCCCTGACCAATGCTAGGGATAAAATTAGCGCGGGGACCTTTACCTTGAATTGTATTTACGATTATCATGCCATGGTGAACGCCATGGGTCGGTCCTCCTCCGCCAGGACGGAGGTCAAGGTTATGATCCCGGAGGGCTTCGAGTGTGAACAGATTTTTGAGCTGCTGGAGAAAAACGGCGTGTGTACCGTGGAGGAACTGGAGAAAACCGCAGCCAGCGGAGACGTAGGGGAATTTTGGTTCCTGGAGGAGGTGGAGCGGGGAACTGCCAATTGTCTGGAGGGCTTCCTGTTCCCGGACACCTACGAATTTTATACGGACGACGATCCGGAACGGGTCATTCAAAAAATGCTGCGGAACTTTGACTACCGGTTCGACGAGACGCTGCAGGACGATATCGAGCAGCTCAACGAATGGCTGGGGGAGAAGCTGGCAGGTTATGAGTATTCCCAGGAGGAAATAAACGCCCGACGGATGACAGTTCGGGATGTAGTGATCGTGGCCTCTATGATCGAGCGGGAGACCGCGGGCACCAGCGAAAGTGCAAACATTGCGTCTGTAATTTACAACCGTCTGTGCAATCCGGAGCACCTTTATCTGGGCATCGACGCTACCATACAATATGCACTGGGGGAGCGCAAGGCGAACCTGACGTATGAGGATTTGCAGATTGACAGCCCCTATAACACCTACACCCACGTAGGGCTTCCAGTGGGGCCCATCTCCAATCCGGGTCTGAACAGCCTGACTGCGGCCCTTCACCCCAGCGACACCAATTATTATTTCTACGCCCTGGATGTGGACCGGACGCACCACTTTTCAGAGACGTATGATGAACATCTGGCGTTTCAGGACAGCCTGAACCGCGGTACCGATGAACCCGAGGAGCCTTGAGCTGCTGTCCCCCGCCGGGGACATGGAGCGGCTTTTTATGGCGGTGCGATACGGTGCCGACGCGGTTTACCTGGCCGGGACTCGCTTTGGTTTGCGCGCTTTTGCAGGCAATTTTAACGATGAAGAACTGCCGAAGGCAGTGCGGTTTGCCCATGAGCACGGTGTGCGGGTACACGCCGCGGTGAACACCATGCCCAGAGGAGAGGAGATACCGCGGCTTCCTGCATACCTGGAGCAGTTGGACGACGCCGGCGTGGACGCTCTGATTATTGCGGACCTGGGCGTCTTTCAAATGGCAAAGCAATACGCGCCCCGTTGCCAGCGCCACATATCCACGCAGCAGTCTGTGGCGAACAGCGTCTGCGCCCGGGCCTGGTTCGATTTGGGCGCCAGCCGGGTGGTGCTGGCTCGAGAGCTGAGTTTGGAGGAAATCCATCGAATTCGGTCAGAGACGCCCAGGAAGTTGGAGCTGGAGACCTTTGCTCACGGAGCCATGTGCGTATCCTACTCTGGCCGCTGTCTGCTCTCCAATTATATGACCGGGCGGGACGCAAACCGGGGGGCCTGTGCTCAGCCCTGCCGCTACCAGTACGCCCTAATGGAGGAGAAGCGGCCCGGCGAGTATTTCCCGATCCTGGAGGACGAGAAGGGCAGCTATATTCTCAATTCCCGGGACCTGTGCATGATTGACCATTTGCCGGATTTGATAGCCGCGGGCGTGGATTGCATCAAGTTGGAGGGTCGGGCCAAGTCCGCTTATTACGCGGCCATCATCACCGGCGCCTACCGGCATGCTGTGGACGCGGCGGCGGCGGGGGTGCCGTTGGATCCGGTCTGGCGGGATGAGGTGGAGCGGGTTTCCCATCGGGTTTATTCCACCGGCTTTTATTATGGAGAGCCGGGACAATTTGTGGAGAGTTCCCGCTACCTTCGTCAGTGGCAGGTGTGCGCCATCGTGCAAAGCTGCGATGCGAACGGCACGGCTTGGGTCAGCCTGCGCAATAAAATGGCGGTCGGGGAGGAAATTCAGGTGGTGGGGCCGGATACACGTCCGTTTGCCCTACGGGTGCCTGTGATGAGGGATGAGGCAGGGCAGACGCTTTCTGAGGCCCGGACGCCTCAAATGCGCGTACAATTGCAGTTGCCCCAACAGGTTCCGGACTATTCCATTTTGCGCCGTGCAGTGGACCTGCTTGGCTGAGGACCATATGAATGGGTAGCTTGACTTCAGCTACCAGAAGGGAAGCCCGCTGTCCAGAGGGGTTGGCGAGGCGATCGGCAGGGGTCTCGTTTGTATGCATTCAACCGTCTTCTAACTTTAAATCTGCGCAGACAGAAGGACTTGAATTAACTGAAAGAACCCGCCGGCAGAATTCTTCTGTCGGCGGGTCTCTGCATTTAAAAAAATGTTGCCCTATTGTATATGAGTATGGTTATTGATGTGATCAATACAATAGCAGTAGTAACCTTTGCATTTGGAGCAATAACGGAATTCCAACTCCGGATTTGTCACATCTGTCCGCCCGCAGACCGTGCATTTGTGCATATAGGGGGCCTCGGGGCGGGCAGTTGTGGCGGTATAGGAGCCGGCGGTGGGGAAAGGAACGGATTTGGGTGGCTTCCTTTTGTGAGACCGGGGCTTCAGCCGACCCGCATTGACGCGCCAGGACATGGGGAAGATGTTCACAAAGTCCCTTCCCAGGAACAGGAAATAGTTTGCCAACGCGAAAAGGGGGAAGAGATTGTAAGGAAATTGAGGAATACGCAACAGTTGCACCAGATATAAAACCAGATCGATAATGCCGAGCCAGCGCGCCTTAATGGGGATAATGAAGAACACCAGGAACTGGGTCTCCGGATATAGCGTAGCATACGCCAGGAACAGACTCATGTTCAGCGTTGTGGCGGAGGCGGGCACGTTTAGTAGGAAACCGGCGATGTCCAAAAACAGGGTGCCGGACAGATAGAACAAATTAAACCGAAAACGTCCCCATGTATTTTCCAGCGCACGTCCCAGCTGAAAATAGAACACGACAAAAAGGATGGCATAAAGAAGGGATCGGCTGCTCATATCCAGCAAGACATAAGAAAACAACCGCCAGATCTGCCCATGGAGAATGGCGTTTCGGTTAAAAGATAAAACTGAATCTAGCACATTGCTGGGGTCCACCAGGTTGACGATATATACGAGAACGTTCCCGATGATCAAAAGAAGCATCAAATTGGGAATTCCCTTATTTTGATGCCGGTAGCAAAAACGCTCAAATTTTCTGCGGAGATTTTTCAACAGGCCTCACTCCTTTGACTTATGGCTTTTATTTTAGCCCATATGCTGGAAAAAGTCCATAACAAAACAATGAATTTTCTAATTTAGTATTGCCGCAAACCGGGCTGCTTTAGACGGATCAGCCTGCTGATGGCGAATTTGGACATTTTTTTTAGTTTCCACTTGACTTTTTCTCCTCGATGCGTATAATAGGGAAAGAAATTAAATAATGCCTTATCAAGAGTGGTGGAGGGAACGGCCCGATGAAGCCCGGCAACCTGATTTTCAAGGTGCCAAATCCGGCGTTTGACGAAAGATGAGGATTCGAGCTGAGGCGTTCCGAATCTTCGGAGCGTTTTTTTTGCGTCCCGATGGAAGCAAAGTTGTGTCGCGTTCCGCGTCGGGGTGATGCTTTTGAAGGGGATTATGTCAGAAGAAAGGAACGTTCTATCATGGATAAGCGACTGTTTACGTCGGAATGTGTGACAACCGGGCATCCGGACAAGGTGGCGGACCGGATCTCCGACAGTATTTTAGACGCCTGTATGGCGCAGGACCCGCATTCCCGGGTGGCTTGTGAAACCCTGGTGACCACCGATTTCTGCTGTATCGCCGGGGAGATTACCACAAAGGCCCAGGTGGATTACGAAGCTGTGGCTCGGCAGGCCATCCGGGATATCGGTTACACCAAACCAGAGGAGGGCTTTAGCGCCGATACCGTGCAGATTCAGTGTCGTCTGCACACGCAATCGCCGGATATCGCGCTGGGTACCAACGATGCGGTGGGTGGCGCTGGAGACCAGGGCATGATGTTCGGCGGTGCATGCAATCAGACGCCTGAACGGATGCCTCTGGCCGGCGCTCTGGCCCGGGCCTTGACCAACCGCCTGACTTGCCTGGTTACAACGAATGAACTGCTGCGGCCCGACGGAAAGGCCCAGGTCACGGTAGAATTTGACCAAAACGGCGCCCCGGTGGGGGTGGAGGCGGTGGTAGTGTCCATAATGCACAGCCCGCTTCTTTCCGTTGGAGCGCTTCGCGAATATGTCCGGGCCCATGTAATTGGACCGGTGCTGGCGGAATATGGGTTTGATATTCAAAACGTCCCGCGGATTTTTATCAATCCAACCGGCAAATTTGTGGTGGGCGGACCAGCAGGCGACACTGGTTTAACCGGCAGGAAAATTATTGTGGACACCTACGGCGGCTACTTTTCCCATGGTGGTGGCGCCTTTTCCGGCAAGGACCCCACTAAGGTGGACCGCAGTGCAGCCTATATGGCGAGGTATATGGCAAAAAACGTGGTGGCGGCCGGGTTGGCGGAGAAGGTGCAGGTCGAGTTGGCCTATGCCATCGGTATAGCGCAGCCAGTTTCGGTTCTGGTGGATACCTTCGGCACCGGAAAAATCGGGGACGACCGGCTGACGTGCCTGCTGGAAGAGATGTTTGATTTGACGCCGGCCGGGATTATCCGCACGCTGGACCTCCGGCGGCCCATCTTTGCCGAGACGGCAGCCCGGGGGCATTTCGGCGTGGACCCGAGCGTCACCTGGGAGCGTACGGACCGGGCCGAGATCCTGAGGCGTCTTGCAGGAGTTTAACTAATACAACGGATAAAGCGCCGCAATAGCGACGCTTTCAGCCTGTCGACAAAGTCTCTTAGGACTTTGTCGACAGGCTGTTAAACTTTTTGAAACACCGAAAAAGTTTTAAAAGTCTTTAGATTGCACGCAAAAGAAAACCCTGACGGTTTTCTTTCACACTATCTTTCTCTGCGAATCCTTCGGCGGGAGAGGTTGTTTGCAGTCTGGGAGGGACGTGCTTTGCACGTCCCTCCATCATTTTTTTTGGTGGTGCAGCTTGGCAGGCAACCATACCCGACTGGAGATTCTGACAGCTCGTTGAAGCTGGCGGGCATGAGAAGCGCGCCTCGTCAAGGCAAGTCGGTGCCTGCTCTTTTGACACCTGAAGGTTCGAGCGACGTAGCGATGAAAAAAGAAAAACGGGTGGATTCTCAATCTTAAAAAATGATGCCTGCGCCGATGGGAAACAGGAAAGCCCGCTGAAATGGAGGTCCAGCCGGGCTTTCAGCGCCACCTGCTTTGGGTTTACATCCCCCCAATTTTGAAAATCTACGCCATTGCAGTTTGGCAGGTTCTCTTTTTTGGGGTAGTATAGCCGGCCTGACGGCTTAAAAGCTCAATTTCGTCAGGGCGCTATGGAGTTGAAAAAAACAATAAGACAAGATGTCCTACTGTTTTTCCCCTTTCTGAATTTGTAAAAATTGCTCTATTAAATTTTCGATAATTTTTTGAAATTCCGGGTTGAGCTGCATGTACTTTGCCAACAGTTCAGCCGTAGTCTTGTCATGGTCCTTTGCACGGGTCACGCCAAGTAAATAGTCGGAGTCTACACCCAGCACCTCCAAAATCCGTTTAATTTTAAACACATCGGGTTCCCGGTTTCCTTTTTCGTACCCCGTAAGAGTGGATTTCGCCACGCCGATTCGCTGTGCCAACTGTTCCTGTGTCAGTCCGTTGTGAAGCCGCGCTTCTCGCAATCTTTCGCCAAAAGTCAACGTAACCCCTCCTTCCTACCAAAAATTATAGTACCAGCAGGTTCAGATGTCAACAAAAAGTTTTCGTTTTGCGAACTTTTTTCGACAAATTCTATTGACAAGTTTGCATAATGGAACTATAATAGTGTTACAAGGTTGCGAAACGAAAACACAAAGGGGTGAAAACGATGTTTTATAATCTAGAGGCAGAACAGAGACGCTATGGGTATACTAACGCAGATATGGCGGAAATCCTAGGTATTTCCCGCGTTACCTATGAAAAAAAGAAACGGACCGGCATGTTTAACCGGCCTCAAATTGAGGTTTTGCTTCGGCTGTTTGACTGTAAGTTTGAATACCTCTTTCAGTTTGATGGACTGGAAAAGAAGCACTCTCGCAAACCATCAAAAACCTATTATGAGGACCGCCCCGCATAAGTCAAAAAATTTGAATTCATTTAAATAGCTTGTTCATAGACCAATCGTTTCCATCATATCATGTGACTGTCCCACAATACAAATAAAAATTTTTTTCCACCGCCACGTAAATGCGTTCCATTGCGTCTATATCAATATAGAGGAAGAAACTACGTCGTTTGGGTATGCTAAAAGGAGGCGACAGCTTTGACGGAAGAAAAAAATATGTACATTATCTGGATTAACTGGAGGGACCAGGTCGTTTCTTTCCACGAGGTGCCGGGATTTGAGCAGTTGCCTTTTGGGTCGGCGGAAAAGTGGCAGGCCAATCTCCGGATTCTCCTGACGGAAGGGTTTCGGTTTCAGTGAAAGAGGGAATGTGTCTATGAGGAAACGATATTGCTTTCTATCTTTGGGCTTTGCAGCGTGTATTCTGCTGCAGGGCTGTACAGTTCTGCGTGCCATCCCGCAGGGAAAACAGCAGGCCGCTCGAATCGTGACGGAGATCACCATTGAGTCCGCAGAACAAGAGAAGAGTGCCAGAACCTACACCAGACCGGAAAAGATCAAGGCGGTCTTGGACTATCTTCAGGCTTTGACCTTAACAGAAACCCCCGCCGACCCGCCGGATACAGAACAAGATGCCGTCGTAACCATTTGCTTGCAGTATAGCAATGGAGAGACGAAAAACTATTATTTGGCCGGAGATCAGTATTTGCGGGAGGGAGACCAAGACTGGAAGAGGCTGGAGGCACCGCCAGAGAAGGGCTTGGAGTCTATTTTACAGAGCAATCCCAGCGATGTGACATAATAGAGCCATGATAGCAAGCACAAGAGAAAAACGAACGCCCCGGACAGCGCCGGGCCACACAAAAGCGTACGTTTTTCATTCATAAGGCTTGTCGTTCAAAAGGCCACTGCATCGCGTGTGCAGACTTGAACGACGGCGGAGAGAAGCAGAGCGAAGGAGGCGGCGCCGGGGTCTACGTGGCCGACGCCGCGCTCTGCCCAGCCTTCGGCCTTGCCTTTGCACGTAGGGAGGCGTTTGGTGCGTTCTGCACCCGCCTCCGCTGCGCGCAGTGCGGCTTCCAGAGCGGAGGGAAAGGCAGTCTGCTCATGTATTGCGGCTGCCAGGGCAAGATAGGCGGGAATCATCGCGTCCAGCATAGTTTTATCTCCATAGGTGGAGCGCCCGCGCATTTTAACTCCCTCAATGGCCGCGTGGAGCATCGTTAAAAAATCGGAGGGTGTCAGACTCATTTGGTTGCTGACCGTACCCGCGGCGCGCAAAAACGCCGTTCCATATAATATACCGCCAGCTCCGCCGGTTGCGGAGAGCAAGGTCATACCAACGGTTTTTAAAATAGTACCTACGTCTCGATCTGCCACGGTGATAAGACGGCGCTCCGCGGTCTGAAATCCAAGGTCCAGGTTCATTCCATGGTCCCCATCGCCAATTGCCGCGTCTAACTGCGTGAGGTATTCCCGATTTTCGTGGATTTTGGATGCCATGACTTGAATCGTGCTGATCACGGTTGACGTTGTCGCCATGCGAATCTCCCCCTTTTCCAACGACAAAATTTATCCCGTCGCTTGGTTAGCCCACGCACGATTTGTAAATCCGTATCCTTTCTGCTGAGCAATCCGGCAGAATATCCAAAAAATGCAGATAAGCAGAAAAGGATTCTGGCTATTTAACCTAATTATACCATGCTGAGCATGAAATGACAAGTCTGGATCGGGAACTGTTTGCCACAAATATAGGGCCCTACAAACAACAAAACACCGGCTTGCCCTTGGGCAAGCCGGTGTTTTGTTATAGTTCGCAGTTACCCACGGTACGGGGGAAGGGAAGCACGTCTCGAATATTAGAAGTTCCGGTCAAGTACATGACGCAGCGCTCAAAACCCAGGCCAAAGCCGGCGTGTCGCGTGGAGCCGTATTTCCGCAAATCCAAATAGAAGCGGTAATCCTCCTCCCGCAGTCCCAAATCGTGAATCCGGGAGAGCAGAGTTTCATAGCTGTCCTCCCGCTGGCTGCCTCCGATAATTTCCCCGATGCCGGGCACCAGGCAGTCCATGGCCGCCACTGTTTTCCCATCCGCATTCAGCTTCATATAGAAGGCCTTGATCTCCTTGGGATAATCCGTGACGAACACCGGACGTTGGTACACCACCTCGGTCAGATACCGTTCATGCTCGGTTTGCAAATCGCTGCCCCAGTGGACGGGATACTCAAACGCTTCGTTGTGCTGCTCTAGAATCGCAATGGCTTCCGTGTAGGTCACGTGAGCAAATTCAGAGCTGCGCACATGCTCCAGCCGCGCCAGCAGGTCCCGATCCACAAACTGGTTAAAAAAGGCCATTTCAGCAGGCGCTTTTTCCAGGATAAAGGCAATAATAAATTTCAGCATATCCTCCGCCAGGCGCATATCATCTGTCAGGTCGGCAAAGGCAATCTCCGGCTCGATCATCCAGAATTCCGCCGCATGCCGGGTGGTATTGGAGTTCTCCGCCCGGAAGGTGGGGCCGAAGGTATAGATGTTTTTAAAAGCCATGGCGAAGGTCTCGCCGTTAAGTTGGCCGGAGACGGTGAGATTGGTGGGCTTTTCAAAGAAGTCTTGACTGTAGTCCACCTTCCCGTCCTGGGTGCGGGGCGGGTTCTCCAGATCCAGGGTCGTCACCTGGAACATTTCTCCGGCGCCCTCGCAGTCCGAGCCGGTGATGAGGGGTGTGTGTACATACACGAAATCCCGCTCCTGGAAAAATTGATGGATGGCATAGGCGACCAGGCTCCGGACCCGGAACACAGCCTGAAACAGGTTGGTCCGGGGGCGCAAATGGGTCATGGTGCGCAGATATTCCACGGTATGGCGCTTTTTTTGCAGCGGATAATCCGGAGCGGAGGGGCCCTCTACCGTGACGGCGTCGGCCTGTATTTCAAACGGCTGCTTGGCCTCTGGAGTTTCCACCAAGAGACCCTGCACCACCAGGGCCGCGCCCACATTGGTCTTGCAAATTTCCTGAAAATTCTCCAGGCTGTCGTGATACACCACCTGCAGGGGCGTGAAGTAGGTGCCGTCGTGCAGGACAATGAAGCCGAAGGCCTTACTGGCCCGAATGGAGCGGACCCACCCCCCGATGCGGACGGTTTTCCCCACATAGGCGGCTGTGTTTCGAAAAAGCTCTCGCACGCTTATCAGTTCCATAGGTACCGTACCTCTCTTTCCTTTGCTTTGTGCAGCTTATAAAAAAAAGTATACGCTAAATTGTGGCAAATTACAAGTGGCTTTCAGTTTTTTTTGCCGAGGTGCAAAATGTGAGCCCTATTATTTATAAATTGTGTAAAGTTTTTGCTGAAAGCGCAAAAGGAGCTCTGCTGGTCGAGATCGGAGCGCTACGATAACATTGCATAATAGAAAGGTAAATTCACTATGAGAATCAAATATAACGGGCAGACCAGGCTAGGGGGAGATTGGTATAATTTACGGAAGCGGCTGATTGCTCTGTTACATTGGTTACATTACTGCTCCTGATGTTTCTCACTGCGCTGCTGATTCAGCCGGAGAGGAACAGCGTAACCGTTCACTTCCAGGCCTTGGAACAGGAGACCTTTTTTTGGCGCTACTGCCCGCCGACTACCTATAAAATTTTGGTTTATTTTCCGGAATATGAAACATTTGCTTGCAGCGAGGTTTATCATTCCTATGCCTTTGACAGCATATACACGGTAGAGGCTCCGCATTTCGATTCCGGGTCAGGTTCAGAGCCATTACCGCTGACCGTCCGCAGGAGTAATCCTGTTAACCGCGACGGGTGGGCCGCTGCTGCCCGGGTCACGCTGATGCAGGCGTCAGACCTTGCGGTTGCGCTGCTGGTAGGCTTTCGCGCCAAAAAACAGCTTGTCCTGGTGTTTGGAACCAGCTTCGTGCTGCACATGGTGCAAAATTTTCTCCTGAATTACGCTTATATGCAGGCAGGACGTTGGGCTTTCCTGGGCCTGTATTTCTGTTACGGTGTCATAGTCTTTTTTGCAGAAGGCGCCGTTTACGGAAAAAGCTTGCTTTTGTTGGGCAGCGAGGAAAAAACGCAGCTGCCACCTTGGGGCTTTGCCGCCGCAGGGAGTCTGGCGGCTTGTGTCCTTGGTATTTTGGCAACCGGTTGGTTACAACCCGGTATTTTTTGGTAATTATCAAAATAGATCATCGCCCGGCACAAGTGCAGTGCCGGGCGATACTTATTTTTTACTGGCCGCCACGCTTTGGCGAACCAGGGCGCGCTTTAAACGGGCTTCGGCCAGCTTGAGATCGGCTTGGCTGGCGTCTTTGCTGTGCAGCACCGCCTGGGCCCGCTGGTAAGAGGATTGGGCCCGGTCCGGGTCAATATCCTCCGCCCACTCAAAGGTGGTGGCGACCAGGGTTGCTAGGCCGCGCTGTACGGACAGCATTCCGCCGATGCAGGCAGCCCTGCGCGTGCCGGCCTGTGTAACAACGGTTGCCTGCCCCATGCCCAGGGGTGTGATCAGATCCAGATGCCCGGCCAGGATGCCGATATCGCCCTCTGTCGTCCGAACGGAAAGGGACTGCGCCTCCCCGTCAAAGGACAGGCCGTCCGGCGTGACAATTTTCAGGTGAAAGGTCCGCATGTCGATCACGCACCCTTTTCCGCCTTGGCCACCACATCGTCAATGGTGCCAGCGAACAGGAAGAAGGACTCAGGAATCGTGTCGTGCTTACCCTCCAGAATCTCTCGGAACCCTCGGATGGTCTCCTTTAGAGGGACGTATTTGCCCGCCATGCCGGTGAACTCCTCCGCCACCGTGAAGGGCTGGGAGAGGAAACGCTGAATTTTTCTGGCGCGGCTCACCGTACGCTTATCCTCCTCGCTGAGTTCATCCATGCCCATGATGGCGATGATATCCTGCAGCTCCTTATACCGCTGTAGCGTTCGCTGCACGTCCCGGGCCACTTCATAGTGCTCTCGTCCCACCACCTCCGGGGAAAGAATGCGGGAGGTGGAGTCCAACGGGTCCACGGCGGGATAGATGCCTAAAGAGGCGATGCCCCGATCCAAAACCGTGGTAGCGTCCAGGTGAGCGAAGGTCGTGGCAGGGGCCGGGTCGGTCAGGTCGTCTGCCGGGACGTAGACCGCCTGTACGGAGGTGATTGAACCGTTTTTGGTGGAGGTGATGCGCTCTTGCAGGGCGCCCATCTCCGTGGCCAGGGTGGGCTGGTAGCCCACAGCGGAGGGCATCCGGCCCAATAGGGCGGATACCTCGGAACCGGCCTGGGTGAAGCGGAAAATATTATCAATGAACAGCAGGACGTCTTGGTGCTCCACATCGCGGTAGTACTCCGCCATGGTGAGACCGGAAAGCCCCACCCGCATCCGGGCTCCGGGGGGCTCATTCATCTGACCATAGACCAGGGCGGTTTTTGCCAGCACGCCAGACTGCTTCATCTCATGGTACAGATCGTTGCCCTCCCGGGTCCGCTCGCCAACGCCGGTAAAGACGGAGATGCCCCCGTGCTCCTTGGCCACATTGTGGATGAGCTCCATAATGAGCACGGTCTTTCCTACACCGGCGCCACCAAACAGGCCGATTTTACCGCCTTTGGCATAGGGGCAGATCAGGTCCACCACCTTAATACCGGTTTCCAGGATCTCCGTGGTACTCTCCTGCTCCTCATAGGAGGGAGCGGGACGGTGGATGGGCCAGTGCTCGGCGACCTGGGGCGCTGGCTGCCCGTCGATGGGTTGCCCCAGCAGGTTAAACATCCGACCCAGGCAGCCGTCGCCCACAGGGACAGCGATGGGAGCGCCGGTGTCCGTTGCGGGGGCGCCCCGCTGCAGACCGTCGGTGGAGCTCATGGCCACGGCCCGCACCACATTGTCGCCCATGTGCTGGGCAACCTCCGCTGTGATGCAGGCATCGCCGTTGGGAATTTCTATGGCATGCAGCAGCTCCGGCAGGTGCCCCTCTGGAAACCGGATGTCCAGGACGGGGCCAATGACCTGCGTAACTGTGCCAATATGGTTGGCCATTGGATCAACTCCTTGTATTGAAATCGCTCAGGCCTCGGCGCCGGCGACAATTTCGGTGATCTCTTGGGTGATGGCGCCCTGCCGGGCGCGATTGTACTGAAGCGCTAAATGCTCGATCATGTCATCTGCGTTTTTGGTGGCTGCATCCATGGCAGTGCGGCGGGCGGCCAACTCGCTGGCCACGGACTCGCACAGGGCCCCGTAGACCACGCCGCCCAGGTATTCTGGAATGATGGCGTCAAACACCGCCTGTGGATTCGGCTCGTACAGTAAGGAGAGCTCGTCGCCCCCATCTTGGGTGACCGTCAGCGATAGGGGAAGAAGGGGCAAAACAGACGGCGTTTGCGACAGAACTGAGACGAAATTGGTGTAAGCCAGAGAAATTTCATCGAATTCTCCGCGTCGGTAAGCGTTTGCCAGGGTTTTGGAGAGAGTGAAGCAATCGCTAACCGAGATATTCGCCGCCTCCCCGTAGGACTCTGAGAAAATAGGAATTTGCTTACTCCTGCAATACTCTACCGCCCGCTTTCCAATGGGAAGAATACAGAAGTCCCGGCCGTCCAAAGTCTGCTGCACCAGCTTAAACACATTGCTGTTATACCCCCCGGCTAGACCCCGGTCTCCGGCAATGACGATGCAGCAGGTCCTGCGGAGCTCCCGACGGGTCAGATAGGGGGAGGTGAAGTCCGTCCTGGTGCAGGCGATGTGGGCGATGGTGCGATAGAGAATTTCAAAGTACGGCCGGCTGTCCCGCACCCGGTCCTGCGCCCGGCGCAGCTTGGAGGAGGCAACCATTTCCATGGCTTTTGTAATCTGCCGAGTACTTTCCATACTCCGCATACGCAGCTTAATATCCTTGGTAGAAACCCCGGCCATAGGTTAGCCCCCCGTCCGGCGGGCGCTTCGGAATTCACTGGAGAACTCCGTCAGGCACTGCCGCAGCGCCGCCTCGGTGTCCGCGGTCAGGTCCTTTGTCTCTCGAATGGATGCCAGGATTTGCGGAAATCGGTTTTCCAGGCGCTGATACAAAGCCTGCTCGTAATCGGCCACCTCTGAAGGTTCCACCTCCTGCAGGAAGCCATGGACCACGGCGAAGAGAATGCAGACCTGATGGGCGACCTCCACGGGGGCATTGTTGCGCTGCTTCAGGACCTCTACAATGCGGGCGCCCTGGTCTAGCCGAGCTTTGGTATCCGCGTCCAGGTCAGAGCCGAACTGAGCAAAGCTCTGCAGCTCCCGGTACTGGGAATACAGCAGCTTTAATGAACCAGACACTTTTTTCATAGCTTTGATTTGGGCTGCGCCGCCCACCCGGGAGACGGAGATTCCAGGATTGACCGCCGGCATGACGCCGGCATTGAACAGCTCGGTTTCCAGGAAGATCTGGCCGTCCGTGATGGAGATCACGTTGGTGGGAATATAGGCAGAGACGTCCCCCGCTTGGGTCTCAATGATGGGAAGTGCGGTGAGGCTGCCGCCGCCGTATTCCGGCGCCATACGCGCCGCCCGCTCCAGGAGACGAGAATGCAGATAAAAGACGTCGCCAGGATAGGCCTCCCGCCCGGGAGGACGACGGATCAGCAAGGAGATGGCCCGATATGCCACGGCGTGCTTGCTCAAGTCGTCGTAAATAATTAAAACGTCCTTGCCCTGGTCCATGAAATACTCGCCCATGGTACAGCCGGCATAGGGGGCGATGTACTGCATGGGGGCCTGCTCCGAGGCGGTGGCGGAGACCACAATGGTGTAATCCATAGCGCCGCTGCGGACGAAGCCGTCCACAATCTGGGCCACCGTGGAGCGCTTCTGGCCGATGGCCACGTAGATGCAGAGAACACCCTGGCCTTTTTGATTCAGAATGGTGTCCGTCACAATGGTTGTTTTTCCGGTTTGCCGGTCTCCGATGATGAGTTCCCGCTGGCCGCGGCCGATGGGTATCATGGAGTCGATGGCCTTAATGCCGGTTTGCAGAGGTACGGAGACGGATTTCCGCTCGATGATGCCGGGAGCTTTGTGCTCCACGGGACGAAATTCCGCCGCAGAAATCGGCCCGCGTCCGTCAATGGGATTGCCCAGCGCGTCCACGACCCGACCGATGAGGGCCTCGCCCACGGGGACGGAGAGCACCTGCCCGGTGCGGCGCACCAAGCTCCCCTCGTTGACGCCCACGTCAGAGCCCAGCATCACCGCGCTGACGGTGTCCTCTTCCAGGTTCAGGGCCATGCCGCTGGATCCGTTTTCAAACCGCAGCAGCTCGTTGGCCCGGCACTGATCCAGGCCGTGTACCTTGGCGATGCCATCGCCCACCTGGATCACGTAGCCGATTTCATCCTGCTGTGTCTTCGCGCCATAGTGTTTGATTTGATCTTTAATGACTTTGGTAATCTCGTCAGTTTTTAGGTTCATGCGTTCACCTACTTTATACAATCGCGTTGGTCAGGCTGCGGCGCAGGTCCGCCAGACGGGCCTGCAGGCTGCCGTCTAGCTGCGTGCCATCCAGACGAAGCAGCACGCCGCCCAGCACCAGGGGATCCACCTGATTGGTCACAACCACGGTTTTGCCGGTGAGCCCCTCCAGCCTGGCCGTCAGCGCTTTTCGCTGAGACCTGGATATGGGAACCGCCGTGATGGCGGTGGCCCGGAGGATGCCATGACTCTGGTCAAACAGGGATCGATATTGATTAGCACAGGCACCATAATGCCTCACGGCGTGCTTTTCACATAGAATTTGGATGAAGTTCAAATGCATCGGGTGCAGGTGGGAAAAGGCCTGGGCGCCCAAGGCGGCACGCGTTTTTTTGGGCAGGGCGGGCGTATCCAGCAATTGGACATACGCCGGCTGCGCCTGCAAAATCCGCTCCACCGCCGCGAGCTCTTCTAAAATGGCCTCGTCCGCGCCCTGCTCCGCCGCCAGTTCAAAGAGGGCCCGACCGTACTCCTGTGTGTCAATCATGGCCTTCCCCCAGCTTTTCCACAAAAGAATCAATGAGCTTGCTGTGTTCCCGCTTGTCGATATCCCGCTCCAAAACGGCGGCGGCTATCTCTAAGGCAATGCCGGACACCTCGTCCTTCAACTGGTTTCTGGCCTGCCTTTTTTCCAGCTCAATTTGGTCCTGCGCCCGTTGAATAGTCTGGGCAGCCCGGTCCTGAGCCTCCCGCAGGATCACGTCCTCCCGGTCCTGGGCCTGCCGGGTGGCTGCTTGAATGATTCGGTCTCCCTCAGCGTTGGCTTGCTCCAATTTTTCTGTATACTGCGTGTGCAGACGCTGGGCCTCCGTCTTGGAATGATTGGCGTCCTGGTACAGACCGTCGATTTCCTGCTGCCGATCGTCAATCATCTTTTTTACCGGCTTAAAGAGAAATTTTTTCAGGACCAAAAAGGTGATGAGCATGTTGCACAGGGTAAACAGGGCGGTCCAGAAATCCACACCTACAAAGCTTTCAAATCCCTCCAAATCGCATCACTCCTTTCGATTGGAATGAAAGCACCTGGGATTTTAGAAGACGAAAAGCAGGAGAATGGCGATTAACAGGGAGTAGATACCGGTGGTTTCGGTGATGGCGCAGCCAATGATCATGTTGGTCCGCAGGGAACTGGCGGATTCCGGCTGGCGGGCCATGCCCTCCAGGGCTTTGCCCACGGCGTTGCCTTCACCCAGGGCAGGGCCAATGGCCCCAATTCCCATACACAGTCCGGCGCCAATGGCGCAGGCCGCTCGAACAATTGCTTCTTCCATAATACAAGTACCTCCTAATGTGATGTTAAAATATAAGTTGCAGTGAGGACGAATTAAGCGGCCGCATTTTCGCTGGTGGCGGCGGTGGGGGGGCATGCGGCGCTGATATAGACCATAGTCAGCAGGCAGAAGACAAAGGCCTGAATTGCGCCGGAAAAAATGTCGAAATACAAAGAGAGGATGGCCGGCAGGCCGACCTGCAGGATAGGCACGTCGCCCAGAACGCCCCAAAGGGACAGCAAGCTTCCCAGGAAAAGCAGAGCCAGGAAGCCGCCCAGCACCTTGGGGGCCAGCTTCTTTTTCCGGAATCCCCGGAACAGCAGCAAGACGGAACCTGCCAGAAGCACCGCGCAGACGGCCACGGGGCTGGCCGAAACCAAGCGGAGAAGGAAACTGGAGGCCGTGGCTAAGGCGGTGTAAATCAGGCTGGTGAGAACGCTACCGCCCACCACGTTGCCGAAATGACGGAAGGCCATAGAGATGGGCTGCGCGATTTCCGAGATGAGATTCATGGGCGTCATGACCACAATGGGCTCCGTGAACCCTTTGAGCCAGCCCAAAAAGCCGTTGTTTTTAATGCTGTGATACCAAATGAGAGCGCTGGTCATAATGGCCCAGGTCAAAGTCGTGCTCAGGTCCGCCGTCGCAGAGCGGAAAACTCCAGTCATACCGATGAGAGAGCCGCCCAGGGAGGACAGGAACAGAGCGCCGATGTATGGGGTCCAGGATGCGTTGTGTTTACCCATGGTTTCTTCCACCAGATGATAAAGGGTGGAGACGCCTTTTTCCGTCAGGACCTGTGTGGGGCCGGGGCGTCTGCGCAGCTTGCGGCCCAGGCAAACGCCTGTAATGCAAAGAAGGAGCATGACGGCAAAGGAGGAGACGGTGGTCTGCGTAATGGGGATGCCGCCCAGTATGGGAATGATAAAATAAATTTTAGGACCATTCATGCGTTCCGTTCACTCGCCTTTCGGAAAAATTCAGCCAAAGCCAGGATCGGCCGGACGAAAGCCAGGGGTAGAATCAGGGCCAGAGGATGAAAAAGCCCGCTTTTCGCGGCAATCAAAATGACGACAATCAGCACAAGGTACCGCAGCAGAAAGGACAGGCGAACCGTGGTCTGGCCGCCCTTGACGTCTTGCTTCTCCGCCCGATCCGCCGCCAGGCTGGTGCCCACGGCCAGGAAAAAAAAGTTTGCAACCGCCAGTATCGTTCCCAGGACGCCGCCCCAGACGACGGCACGGCTCCAAGCCTTGGCAAGGGCAAAGAGGCCCAGCATGATGGCCAGGCACAGCGCTTCCCCCAGGGCAATATATGCGGTTTCGCGGAAAACGGGGTTGCGGTTTTTCATGGCGGTGCCTCCCAGATTGGCGTCAGTCGTGGTCGTTAAAGGAGTCCGGCGGCTTGTGCTTGGGGTCGTCCAGATTGCGAAGGGAGCGGGCGAAGGCCGCTCCGGCGGAGACAGCCCCGCCCAGTCCCAGCACAATTCCCAGCACAACGACCCAGCCCCCGACGCCAAACCGGTTTCGGAGCCAGACGGCCAGCAGCACGCACAGCAGCAGGGGGGAGAGAATGGACAGGCCCAACTGGGTCAACCATACTAGTTCCCGAAACAGCTTCATCCGAGCCAGCCCCCTCTCCGGTGTTCAGCAAAGGACCGGGATGCCAAAGATTTCCACCGGGATTTTCAAAACAATTTTACCATAGGCAAACTGAAAATACAAGTTGCTTCGGGACAGTATCCCAAATTTGGGGCAATTCATAGATGGTGTAGTTTTTGTAAAATAGCACAATGTATGCACGCACGCCCTGAACGGTTTGTCCAGGGCGTGTCCATGCCGTTTGCTTATCGATACAGATAGGAATAGCGTTCCCGCACGGTGAGGAGGAGCAGCCGGAAATCCGGCGGAAGCTGGCCCAGGGATTCCGGGCCGTAGTCCCGGGTATCCAGCAAGCGCACCCGAACACGGCCATCCGGCAGAAAGAGAAAACCGCGGTTGGAAGAGCCCTCCATATCCGCTGCGGTTTGAAACAGGGTCAGTTTGTCCTGATGGGGCGCGGAGTCGTAGGGGCAGAAAGCGACGCAGTTGCCGCACACGTTGCACAGACGGTCCAGGTGCAGGATCTGGGGCCTTCCGTCGGGCAGGTGGATCACCACGTTGGCCCGGTTGGGGCACACATCCGCGCAGTTCAGGCATGCCGCTTGACAGTTCAGGCAGCGCCGGCCCTCCTGTTCCAGACTGCCCGGCAGGGACAGGACCCCCTTTTTTGCCACAGCGTCTTCATATTCCCCTAGGGCCTCCGCGGGGATTTCATAGGTGTGAGGGAGGCCAATCACTGCCTCAGCAAATCGAGCCGCGTCCGCAATGGCCTCCACCACCGTGGCAGGGCCCCGGACAGCGTCTCCAGCGGCGAACACCTGGGGCAAATTGGTCTGGAAGGCGGGCCTGCCTTTGGCGTTGAGCGCAATGCCATTTGCCTGAAAGACTTCCGCCTCCACCTGCTCGCCCACGGCGGAAATCACCAGATCGCAGGGAATTTCCAGGGCCCGGTCAGTGGGAACCGGCTTTCTGCGGCCGGAGGCGTCCGGCTCGCCCAGGGCCATCTCCCGGCAGGTCAGTACGCCGCAGGACTGGCGCACCGGGGTGGCCAGCTCCAGAAGCCGCACACCATCGTTCAGAGCGAGCTCCAACTCCTGGGGATCTGCCGGCATGTACCGTTTGGTCCGGCGATACACCAGGGTAGCAGAGTCGGCGCCGGAGCGGATGGCCAGACGGGCTGCATCCATGGCTGTGTTGCCGCCGCCAACTACCGCCACGTGGCCGGAGACCCTAGAACCGGTTATTTTGCATTCTTTCATCCACTGAATTACGCCCCGTACTCTTCCGGGAATGTCCAAGACCCCAGCCCTCCAAGCGCCTGTGGCGAATAGGATGTGGGTGTAGCCCGCGGCTTTCAGCTCCGAAACGGTAGGTGCGGGCGTGTTGAGGCGGATTTCCGCGCCGTAGGCGGCGATAAGCTTGGCGTCTCTGGCAATGGCCTCGTTGGAGATACGGAAGCTGGGAATGACATGCCGCACCACACCGCCCAGAGCGGCCTCCCGTTCAAATATGGTGCACGCGACGCCGGCGCGGCCCAGAAAATAGGCCGCCGCCATACCTGCGGGGCCACCGCCCACGATGGCCGCCCGTTTACCGGCAACGGAGGAGGGCTTTCGGATTGAGGCCAACAGAGCTCCGTAACCCCGCTCCGCTGCCAGGAGCTTTACAGCTCGAATTTGCACCGGCTCCTCGTAGAAATTGCGGGTGCACCGGCCCATGCATCGGTGGGCACAGATGGTGCCGGTGATGAAGGGCAGAGGATTCCGCTGGGTGATGAGGACCAGAGCCTGGTCGTACAGCTCCTTCCGGCAAAGCTCCAGATACTCCGGAATGTCCTGACCAATGGGGCAGCCGCCCCTGCAGGGGGCCGTAAAGCAATCCATCCAGGGCACGGATTCCGGCAGCTTCCGGCGTGGGGCAGGTTTCGCAGGTTTGCGGTACTGTGGGTTTACACGGCAAGCCTGGCTGAGTTGGGCAACTTGCGCAGAATCCACGCCGGTAAAGGGCGTATAATCCATCTGAGACAGGCTCTGCGCAATTGGAAGCATACGGGTGTATCCGCCGGGCTTTAGGAGATTTGTGGCCATGGTAATGGGCCAGATGCCGGCGGCATAGAGCTTGGGCAAATTAAAATAGTCCGCGCCGCCGGAGTAGCTGATACGCAGGTCCCCCCCAAACGCCCGGCAAAGCCGGTTTGCCATCTCTATGGTCAGGGGGAACAAGGCTCGTCCGGACATATACATTTCCGCTGCCTGGAATTCACCATTTTTGACCTCAACCGGGAAGGTATTGGACAGCTTTAGACCAAATTCCAGGCCCTCCCGCTGCGCCAGGGCCTGAAGCCGCCGGAACATGGGAACCGCGTCCTCGTACTGCAAGTCCTCTTTGAAATGGTGCTCATCGAAGGACACATAGTCATAGCCAAGGCCGTCCAGAATCGATCGCGCTGTTTCATAGCTCAGCATGGTGGGATTGCATTTGACGAAGGTGTGCAGATGCTTTTCTTTCAGTAAGTAGGTGGCGATCCGCTCAATTTCCGCCGGCGGGCAGCCGTGCAGGGTGGACAGGGTGACGCTGCGGCACACCTGGGGAGAAATCAAAGCGATAAAGTCCCGCTCGGTGGGGAAGCGTTCCATCAGGACCTGCAGACAGTCCTGGAACGCCGGCGTTTGGGAGGCGTCCTTGAGCCCCTCGATGAAGGCGTCCACCTTTTCGCTTTGAATGCCGGCCAGGTCATAGCCCACGGACATATTAAACACGAAGCCGTCCGGACTGCCCAGGCCGCAGTGCTTGGACAGAATTTTGAGCGCGCACCAGGCCTTTACATATTCGGCAAAGGCCTGGGGGACCTCCAGCTCCGTGGACCATTCTGCGTTATAGCCCTCGTCTTCGGCCAGGATGCAGGGGCGGGGCACGCAGGCGGCTAAATCCGCGCCGTCCATTTTCTGTACGGTTTTTAGCTCAAAAAACCGAGCACCCGCCGCATAGGCCGCAATGAGGTTCTGGGCCAATTGCGTGTTGGGGCCGGCGGCGGGTCCAAAGGGCGTCTCAATTTGTTCTCCAAAAATAGGAAGCGTTTTTTCCGGATCGGCGCGGTAAAGCGGATGGATGCCGAAGATCTCCCCGCACTGGCCGTATTCTGTGAGCGCCCAGTCCAGCAGCGAGGGGAAAGAAAGAGGACGCATCTGTTCAGACATATATATCCCTCCTTGGTATTCAGTGGGGCAGATTGCTGCCCAGGCGGTCCCAGAGCCGATTCGCGCTCTCTAAAATCCGGGCATGAAGGGCCGCCTCGTCCACGCCGATCAGCTCCCGGTCCAGCATTCGGACCCGTCCGTTCACAATGGTGGTTTGGCACTGGCGGCCGGTCATGCCAAAGAGCATGTGGCCGTCTACATTGGCATCGGAAAAAGGCGTATCGGGTTTGTAGTCCATGACAATGACATCTGCCGCCGCGCCGGGCCGCAGAACCCCCAGGTCCACCCCAAAATGATGGGAGGCTAGCTTGGGATTGTTCCGGAATAGCATATCCGTGACCTCGCCCCAGCCCACGTTGGGCAGACAGGCGTTGTGCCGCTGGGCGCACAGGGCCACCTTGACAGACTCCAGCATGTCGTTGGTATAGGCGTCGGTTCCCAACGCCAGAGAAATTTCCTTTTGATGCATAGCAAGAACCGGGGAGATGCCTACGGCGTTGCCCATGTTGGACTCCGGGTTATTTACTACCCAGGTCCCGGTCTCCCGGATGAGGTCCATTTCCATGGGATTTACATGAATGCAGTGCCCCAAAATGGTATTCGGTCCCAGAATACCGTGGTCGTGCAGCCGCTGCACCGGGCGGCGACCGTACTTCTGCAGAGAATCGTACACGTCGTTCATACCCTCGGATACGTGGATATGATATCCTACCCGACCGGCATTGGCAGCCTGCATCCGGTCAAAGGTGCGGTCGGATATGGTAAACAGCGCGTGGCCGCCGAACAGGGCCTTGCGCATGGCGCTGGGCCGGGCTGCGCAGTAGGAGATAAAGTCCGCATTTTCGGCAATGGCCTGCAGGCACTTTTCCTCTCCGTCGCGGTCAGAGACCTCGTAGCACAGGCAGGAGCGGATACCCAGTTCCTCCGCCACCTCCGCGATGGCAAACAGAGAGCCGGGAATCTCGCAGTAGGAGGCGTGATGGTCGAATATGGTAGTGACACCCTGCTTGATGCAATCCAAATAGGTAGCGTAGGCGCTGGCCCGGGTGGCCTCCAAATCCAGGTTACGGTCAATGGCCCACCAGGTGCCGTTGAGTACTTCATAGAAGTTTTTGGGGTTGTTGCCCCGGATGGTGAGGCCCCGGGCCAGCGCGCTGTAAATGTGGGTATGGGCGTTGATGAAGCCTGGGAGTATCACGCCCCCTTTGGCGTCCAGAAATTCCGCCCTGGGGTACCTCTGCCGCAGGTCATCGGTTGTTCCCACCTCTACAATGACAGGTCCGTCCATGACCACGCCCCCATCCGGAAGGAAGAGACGCGCAGGGTCTCGGGTGATCAGCATTCCATTTGCCAAAATGTACATGAGAAAACCTCCTTTGCGGTGAATAACAAAAGCGGAGCTGACCCGGCAATGCCGGTCACCTCCACCCGAACTGATGTCGAGTGATAGTTGAAAGCCCGTGCGCGAAGCACTTCGTTGCAGCTATCAGTCTAATATTCTTTTCTCTATTTTACGAAATAAGCGCGAAAAATGCAAGGACTTTTCGTGGACCGCGGTGGGCATTGCCGACAAATTTCCCTCTTGCTTTTTGTGTAATTTCCGCAGCAGGCCAATGCAGCTCGCCTTGTCGGAGCAAAGTCCGCGTCTGCTCCGGCGGGCGAGATGGCTGCCATCGACACCGATTCCTTGCCGCTGGTCATCAAACCGAACCCGCTTACAATGGACTTCGGTTTGGGCAAGGAAATTCGGTAACGGGAATGTAGGGGCGACCGTTGGTACCCGCCGGTTGGTCCGGATGCTGTCGCGGAATTTAGCGGGCGAGCGCGGCTCGCCCCAACAGGAGGGTACCATGGCAAGGCTGTAGGGGGCCTCTGGCCGCCCGCTGGGGGATACGCCGGAATGGGGCTGGGGCGGCCATGCCTTGTAAGCGCCTAAAGGGCTTTGGGCCATGGGCGTAAGGAAACAGGCCCAGCCCGTTGGCTGAGCCTGTTTGTGGTCTACAGGACGGGAATCAGCAAAAGCTGGTCCGGGTCGGCATAGTCCTGGGTTATGTGGTTGGCTCCCTGAATGGCGGGCACGGTGGAGCCGCAGGCCTTTGCAATTTCCCACAGGCTTCCATCCCCGCGGGGGGCCCGGATGATGACCGAGGGACGATTTGGGTCGGGCTTCACAGGCTCGCCTAGCTCCGCGCCGATGATCATGGTCAGTTCGCTGCTGGCAAAGCTGTCGGCGGCAAGGGTCAGGCTGGCCCGGACTGCGGCAGTGCCGCCGCCCATAGACCACTGGATCGGACCGTTGGGCTGCAAATCCGCCTCGCATTGGCAGCCCTCGGCTAAGCTGGTCTGGCAGGTTCCCGTGCTGTGGGCGGATTTTCCCTGGAGAGCCCCCTCTTCGTCAAAGTACAAGATGCTGCACCAGAAGGGCAGCTCCAGGGTCAACTGCTCTGCTTCTCTGGATTGCCGGGGATAATCCGGCAGCAAGGTGCCGTCGATCAGGGTCCCGCCGCCAATGGGGAATGTGCCTTCCACCTGCTGCCGCAGCAGCTGCCGGTCTAGGCGGCTGCGTACGGGAAGAGCCTGCACCTGGGGGGTCACAGTCTGCCGAAGGCTGTACAGATCCTGAACCAAGTCCACGGTCTGCCTGGCTAGAACCAGACACTGAGCTACCAAGCTGCACTTGAGGCGAAGCCTACGCCCATCCTCCTCGGCGCTGACCTCAATGCCGGTGGGGATGATGTCCGCCTGCAGCTCCTCCTCCTGGTCATAGTTCCGTTCCAGGTCGGTGTACTGGGAGAATGGAATATCAAAGTCCCAAACCGCCGGCTGCCCTTCGGGCGTCAAATAGAGAAGATGTAAGATGCAGGAACCCTTGAAAACGGCTTTGCCGCCCAGGACCTTGGCGTCGGTGAGATCCGGCTGCAGCTGATAGGACACGACCTCCGACACTGCCGGCGCGCCGCCGGCGAGCTCCAAATCCTCGTCTAGGAGAAAGCTCTTTTCGGTCAGCTCCGCGGGAAGCAGCAGCGGCAACCGCTGCCGCAGGATCTCCAAATCTTTGGGGGGGTCTTCCAGCGTGTAGAAACAGGCCTGGCTCGGCATGTAGGCCTCACCCCGGCCCGCCAGACTGGCCCGAACCATAATTTTGCGAGAGTTCAGCATTCTGGCGTCGATGCTGCGCAGGCGGCAGGCAACCCGAATCCTTCCCTCCTGGTCCGTGGGGGGGAATTCCCACTTCATGTTAAAAGGCAAATATATTTCTACTTTTCTGGGCGCGCCGCCGTCCTCCGGCACATAAAGGACCCATGCGCTGACGCCGCCGGAGACCGACATGCCGTTTTGCCGCCATTCCTTGCTGCGAATCACCGGCATGCCCCAGCAGCCCACAATCCGGCCCACGTCCGGCAGGCTGTCTGGTACCACGGTCTCGGCGGTTTCCTCTTGGTTCACAACCTGGCAGACCAGCTTTTGGAGATAGTCTACGGCGTTTTTTTGAAAGGCCAGTTCCATATCGCTCACTCCTTACACGTTGTGGTAGTATATACGCGCAAGTGGACAAGGATATGCGTTATTTTTTTCGTTTCAGCATCATGCATCCCAGACACAGGCAGATGATACCCACTAGAACGGTAAGCACGGTGGAGGAACAGGCCGTTCCAACAAGAATTCCCAGCCCAAACGCCAAAAGCGCGATGGCACAAATTTGGTTGCGTCGCCACATAAAAACCGCCCCCTACGTAACCATATGCAGGTGGCGGCCTTTTTGTGTTCATTTTTTCTTTGAAAGATTTGGGCGCATAGCAGGGGCTCAGCGCGGGGAGCTGTCCGACTGTCCAGCGTCTATCTCCCTGCTGCGAAACGCGAAAAAGCGCTGCCCAAAGTAGTTCAGGCAGACAAACAGCACCATACCCACCAGCATGGCCAGGTTTTCCTGCGCCTGTTTACCAGTGTCGGACAGGGCAAGACGCACCAGAGGCTTGGCCACACCGTACGCCACGCCGTAGCAAACGGCGATATTGAGAGCAAACTTCCACACCTGGCTCCAGGACCACCTGCGGCTGCGAAAGGTGAAATATTTATTTAGGAAGAAACTTACCACGCTGCCCACCACATAGTTGGCTGCGGTGGAGATCCAGTAGGGCAGGGTACTGTCCGCCGGGGTGCTCCAGGGGATGCAGTTATACAGCAGAAACATGGTGCCGCTGCCCACTAGAGTATTGACCACACCTACTATGGCAAAGCGAAGAAAAGAACTGTTGTGTATGAGGCCAGTGACCCATGTCCAAAGTTTTTTCATGCGAAGCGCCTCCCCCAGTTTGATCGATGCAACAGAAAAACGACAGGAATCCGCCATTCTAGCCTTTCCTGGGGCTATTATAGCAGATTCCTGCCGAAAAGCAATTGGTTTATGCCTGGTCCATGGCATCCATACAGGCCCGCAGGACCTTCGAGGCGATCGGCACGCCGATTCTGCTGCCGGAACCGCCATTTTCCACTATGACCACAAAAGCCAGCGGGTATTCATCATCCGCCACAAATCCGGCAAAGGTGGCGTTGGGGGCTTTGCCACCTCCCACCTCGGCGGTCCCGGATTTGGCACAGACGTAGACATCCGGAAAGTTACTCTCGCCGTAGGCCTTCACCACATTGTTGTGCATCATTTCCTGCAGGGTCGCGGCGGTAGCGGCGGAGAACACCCGTTCCGTTTCATGGGTGCGGGCTTTATACTTGCTGATACCGCCGGAGGTGATCTTCTGCACCAGGTAAGGGGTGGCCGCTTTCCCGCCACCGGCAATTTGGCCCATGAAGGTCATAAACCGGCAGGGATTGATGGCGTCGGTATACTGTCCAATGCCGCCCCAGGCGACGTTGAGCTTGGCCGCGCCCTCTAAATCGAACCGCCCGGTTGCGGTGGTGATGCCGTCAAAGGAAACGGGCTCTGTAATCTGAAATTTTTTCATATACCGGTCCAGCTGATCCGCGCCCAGCTCCAGGGCAATTTGGGCGAAGGCGCTGTTGCAGGAGTGCATCAGGGCCTGCTTGATGTTGACTTCGCCGTGAACGCCGTCACAGACGACCTGCTCCGAACCCACCTCATAATAGCCCTTGCACAGGAAGGTCTGGCTTTCGATGTCGTCAATTTCCTCCAATGCTGCTGCGGTGGTGGCCAGCTTGAAGATGGAGCCCGGCACATAGGTGACCTGAGTAAAGCGGTTCAAGTACACGCCCTCGTAGGCGCCGGAGGTATCTCCCTCAATATCCGGTACGTCGTCCGGGTCGTAGGTGGGGGAGGAGACCGCACAGAGTATTTCCCCGGTTTTATAATTGTACACCCCCACGGTCCCTTTCCGACCGTCCAGAGCCTTCAGGGCTGCCTCCTGCGCCTCCGCGCTGACGGTCAAAGTAGCCTGGCCCCCCGTGCCGTTGGTGGTATACACGCCGTTGAGCAGGTCGAATCCCACCATTTGGCTGCTGTATTCAGACAAGGCGGGTGCGTCGATGTAACCGTCCCGATCTCCCAGCAGGTGTAGAGTAGATTTTCGCAGGGTGGCACTCTCAGCGTAGGTCCGTCCGTCCGTGGCATCCAGGAGCAAGGTCCCGTTCCGATCCGTGACCAAGCCACAGTCCAGGTTGGAACCCGTATAGACATGCGGGCTGCCAGAAAATACCACCCAATTATGGGCTTGAAACAGGTACTCCGCGAAAAAGACCACTAGGCCCAAAATCAACACCGCAGCCAAAATCATAGCGAACTTGGAACGTCCGGCAATTCTATTCATCCTCACGCCTCCTTCGGGATGGTAGTCGGATGGCAAAGCTGGCGTTTTGCCGGGTATCCGCCGCTTTGATAAAGGCCAAAAGGCCCCAGGCGGAGATCATGCTAGAGCCGCCGTTGGAGACAAAGGGAAACGTTACACCGGTCAGAGGCAGCAGGTCCACCGTACCTAACACGTTGAGTATTGTTTGTATCATCAGAATACTGATTGCCGCGCAGGCGCCAATGGTATAGAAGCTGCTACGGCCGACACTGGCGGAGCGGACCACGAAGGCGCCCAGGCACACCACCGCCAGCACCATCATGATAGAAATCAGCAGGCCCCACTCCTCAGAGACGGTGGCGAAGACCAGGTCCGTATCGCCAGCCGCGACATATTTCAGCCAGCCCTTGCCGCCGCCCAGCCCCAACAGGCCGCCGGAGGCGATGCACATCATGGCCCGGGTCTGCTGGTAGCCGCCCGCTAGGGGAACCTCCCAGACATGACGCCAGGATGCGAACCGCTGCAGAGCGTGGGGGCGGAATTTTAGCACCATAACGCCGCCGAAGCCGGTGGCGGCGCAGGCCAGCGCGATGGTGGCGAAGTTGCCGGAGCGGAGGTAAGCGATGACCAAAAAGGCGGCGAAAAAGATCAGTGCCGTACCAAAGTCGTTCATTAACGCCAAACACCCGCAGATGATGGCAGAGTAGGCAATGAACAGAAACAGGTTCCGCTTGGTCACAATCCGGTCCATAGTGGAGGCCCCGGCAAACACGAAGCAGATCTTGACGATTTCCGAGGGCTGGAAGGAAAACGGACCCAGCTCGATCCAGTTTTTGGCCCCGTAATACTCCTTGCCAAAGACCAGGTTTACCGCCAACAGCGCCAAGCCGAAGGCCGTAGCCAGATACCGAATTTTCTTAGCCCGTTCCAGGTCCCGCAGGGACCAGCCGACAAAGAGGAACGCCACAAGCCCAAGCGCCATGGCCATGAGCTGCTTAACCACCTCGTTTGGGGCCACGGTGGCGATGACCGCCATTCCCAGCGTAGAGAGGAAAAAGGCAATGGTTTCCACCTCGTAGCCCCGCCGGTGAATGATACGGTAAAAGGTGAACAAAAGCCACTGGACGGCGAAAATGGTTCCGAAGCCCAGCGCAATGTGAGACAGGTGCTCAGGCTTGCTGACAAAGAGCATTTGAAAGGCCATCAGGGTCTGAAACAGGCTCAGCAAAAGCAGAGTCAGCCAGGGGTGATACTGATGCCCGGCCTTGGTGCGCAGGGTGGTCTGATAGGCCTCCTGATTTTCCGTGATAGGCTCCAGCGTCATCTCCAGACCGCCAAGGGAAATAACGTCGCCTGGCTCCAGGGCGTATAGCTCAACGCGCTCGCCGTTGACGCTGACTCCGCCCTTGGAGCCGATGTCGCTGATGGTCCAGGACCCGTCGTCGTACCGGGTCAGGACGGCATGGCTCCGGGAGATGGTGGGCAAATCGATGATAATATCGCTTCTTTTATTGCGGCCAATGATATTCTCCCAGTGGGTGATCGGAAGCTGATTGCCATCCGGGAGATTCAGCCAAGCCCAAATTTCCGGCTCTTTTCGGAAGGTTAATAGAGATTTGGCACACCGCAGCAGGATCAAAAGCGCCAAGATCGGAAGCAAAATCCGGATGACCGCACCGTATAGGTTAGCAAACAGAATACTGCCTGGGCCGCCGATAGGAGATTGCCCTAGCACCTGCAGCGCGTCAAAAAATGACTGCATCGTTTCTTGTCACCTGCCTTTCCCATATCAGACCGACTGCAAAGGTGCCACAGCCGGTCCGTTCCTCCAGAATTATGTTCATAACACCACATGCTATCAGCAAGCATACCGTTTTTTTGCCCAGTTGTCAATTTAAGAAATATTTAAATCCCCGAAACAGCACGGGCCCCGCTCTGCCACTGCCGCAGTAGGGCGATTTCCCGGGCGTGTCCGGCTAAGTCATTGGGCGTTTCTAAAATTTGGGGCAGACGCCCCAGTGCGGGATGCGTGACCAGTTTTTCCAGGGCGTCTACACCGATTTTCCCCATTCCAAGGCAGGCATGCCGGTCCTTCCGGGAGCCGAGGGGGTTTTGGGAGTCGTTGATGTGCAAAACCCGGAGTCGGTCTAAGCCGACGACCTGGTCAAACTCTTCCAAAACGCCGTCCAGATTCCCGGCAATATCGTAGCCGGCATCCCAGACATGGCAGGTGTCCAGGCAGACGCCCAAACGGCTCTGATTGGGCACAGCGTCCAAAATTTGCCGCAGCTCCTGGAACCGCCCGCCGACCTCGCTGCCCTTGCCAGACATGGTCTCCAGGAGCACCGTCACGGGCAGCTCCAGTGCCAGCGCCTGCTCCAATGCGGCGGCAATTTGGGAAATCCCGGCCTGTACGCCCTGGCCTACGTGGCTACCCGGATGAAAGTTATAAAACGCGCCGGGAAGCTGCGCCACCCGGGTCAAATCCTCCCGCAGAATCCGCGCCGCAAATGCCCGGTTTTCCGCGTCGGCGGTGCACAGATTCATAGTATACGAGCCGTGGGCCACCACTGGTCCAAAACCCAAGCTCCGCATCAACTCTACGGCGACGTCAATATCCGCAGAATTCAGCGCCTTGCTCCGGCTGCCCCGGGGATTTCGGGTAAAATACTGAAAAGTGTCGGAGCCGATGGTCGCAGCTTCCTTGACAAGCGCTTGGTACCCGCCGGCGATGGACATATGACATCCCAAATAGGCCATGGTGCTTCCTCCAATTGGTTTTCTGCTTTGTTTATCGTATCATTTTTAGGCGGAAATGGCAACAAAAGGTTTTCTTTTTCAGCCTCTCATGATATGGTATACCCAGGAGGCGAAGGTTTATGGCAAAATCCGACGGACAAAAATTAAAGCTCTTGTATTTACGGGATTACCTGGAGCGGAATTCCAGCCAGGCCCATCCGGTCTCCGCGCAAAGGCTCGCTGGCTACTTAAAGGAGCAAGGCATTTCCTGCGACAGAAAGACCGTTTACGCGGATATTCGGGCGCTGCAGGAATATGGACTGGACATTGAAAATCTACGAGGGCCGGGGGGCGGATTTTATCTCGCCTCCGGGGCCTTTGAGCTCCCAGAGCTGAAGCTCCTGGTAGACACAGTTCGGTCTGCCCGGTTTCTGACTCAGCGAAAGTCGAATGATTTGATCAAAAAGCTGCTGCATCTGTGTAATCGATACGAGGAACAGCTTTTGCGCCGACAGGTGGTGATATCCGGCCGGGTTAAAAGCATGAATGAGAGCATTTATTACAATCTGGATGCCATTCAGGAAGCCATCGCCCAAAACCGAAAGATTCTGTTTCAATATTTTGACTGGGACGTGGGGCACCAGCAGCGGTTCCGGCCAGGACCCTATCAGGCCAGTCCCTACGCGCTGTGTCAGGATAGTGAAAATTACTATTTGTTGGCGTATACCCAACGGCACGGCGTCACCCATTATCGGGTGGACCGCATGCTGAGGATTGAGCTGTCCAAGGAGCCGCGCATCCCCTGCCCGGCGCTCACGGGACAGGCATTGGGGGCCTATGGGAAAAAGGTGTTCCAAATGTTTGCCGGAGAGACGACCCCGGTAAAGATGCGTTTTGCCAATCGCCTAGCTGGGGTCATTTACGACCGGTTCGGCGGCGACGCTATGCTGATCCCGGATGGCTCGGAGCACTTTACCTACACTGCCGAGGTGGCGGTCTCACCGACTTTTTTAAGTTGGGTCATTGGCTTCGGAGACCAGGCGCAAATTCTATATCCCAGCCGCGTGGCGCAGCAATGCGCCGATTTATGCCGGCAGGCGCTGGCCCAGTGCACGGCGGCAGCAACAAGCTCCCTACAGCCACACCATCGATAGAGATTCTGTAGGGGCGAGCGGTGCTCGCCCGCGGGCGACAAAAGGCTGGTTTTACAGCTTTCAATTTAGCAAAAATTGATACGAATACACGGCCCCGACGCGGATCACATGGTCCGCGCCGGGGCCTAAAAACAGTTACCGCTATAGGCGTGCAATGGCCTGCCGGATTCGGGCAGAGGTCCGCTCCGGTCCCAAAACCTGCATTACAGAATGCAGATCCGGAGAACTGCTCTTTCCCGTGACGGCAATGCGCAGAAAGGTACTCACATCCGCCACAGAGCCGGGCCAGGCGGCGGGCTCAGCCTTATAGGCCTTCATATCCGTGGCAAAGCCCTTGGATGCACTCAGTTGCTTTACCTTTTCAAACCAGACGGTGGCATCATCCGCCGAATTGTAGGAATCCAAAAATCCCTCCAGGCAGGACCGGATTACCTCTGGAGAGAACCGATCCGCGAAGGGCTCCGCGGGATCAAAAAGCCGGTCGTAAAAGAAACCCATGTAGGGCTTGACCTCTTTCCAGGTGGCCAAATCCTTCCGGGGCTTTTTGACGCCGCGGCCGATGGAGAAAATCTTTACAGCATAGGCCGGGTCTTGCCCCAGTACCTCTGCGAACACCGGGTCGAATTCCTTGGCATAGGCCAGGGCAAAATCGAAGACCTGCCGCGCGCTCATTTTTGCGATCACGTTTTTGGAGATGTCGCAGAGCTTTGCATAGTCGAACAGGGCACCAGCGGGGTTCAGCTTTTTATAGGAGAAGGGAAACGTCTCGGCATCTGCTGCGGGATTGGCTCGCCGCCAGTCCTCGTAGTTGGAGTTTAGCAGGGTCATCACGTATTCGTAGACCGCCTGGACCGGGAAGCCCTCCGCCTTATAATAGGTCAGGGCCAGCTCAGGATCCTTCCGTTTGGAGAGCTTACGCTTGGATGCGCCGTCCATTTTCATCAGGGGCCCAATGTGGACGTATTTGGGCAGGCGGAAATCCAGGGCCTGGAAAAGCTGCACATGGAAGGGAAGGCTTGGCAGCCACTCGTCTCCGCGGATTACATGAGTGGTGCGCATGAGGTGGTCGTCCACAGCGTGGGCAAAGTGATAGGTGGGAATGCCGTCGGACTTCAGCAGGATTTGGTCAATTTCATTTTCCGGAAGGGTGAGGGAACCCTTTACCAGATCCCGGTATTGAAATTTCCGTTCCAAGGAACCGGTGGAGCGAAACCGCAGCACCCAGGGCCGGCCGTCTTCCAGGGCCGCTTGAATCTGGGGAAGCTCCCGATCCCGCCAGAGCGCCCAGGGGCCGTAGTAGCCGAAATTGGCGTGCGCGGCCTCCTGCTGCCGCCGCATCCGCTCCAACTCCTCCTCCGTGCAGAAGCAGGGGTAGGCCAGACCCTTCTGGACCAGCTCCTTGGCATAAGCATGGTAAAGCGCCACCCGCTGCCGCTGCCGGTAGGGCCCATAGGCGCCCTGGTCCCCGTCCTTGGTAGCGCCCTCGTCAAATTGGATGCCATAGTGCCCTAAGGTGTCGATGAGCACCTCCACGGCGCCGGGTACCTCCCGTTTGGCGTCGGTGTCCTCCACCCGCAGGAACAAAACGCCGCCGGTCTGATGGGCCATTCGTTCCGCCACCAAGCCCTGCACCAAATTGCCCAGATGGACAAAGCCGGTGGGGCTGGGCGCCATGCGGGTGACCACGGCGCCCTCCGGCAGCAGCCGGGACGGATACTGCTGCTCCAGGTCTTGGGGCGTTTGTGTCACATGGGGAAAAAGCAGCTGGGCCAGCGTCTGAAAATCCATAGCGTTTCCTCGCTTCCTGGTGTAATCATGAAAACACTATACCATATGGAAATCGGGAAAGTCAATGTTTTGTCCACCTATGCTCAGGCGCTTGCCTCGGAGTCTGTGGTTTTGATATTCTTCGGGCAGGCAGAACGTCTGCCGGCCCGACGTATGGGTCGTAGCTGCGTAGGTTGAGCGCGAAAATAGGACTTGGTCAGGCGGAAGACCTCCGGGCTGAGGATCAGCACGGCGATCAGATTGGGGATGGCCATAAGCCCGTTCACAGACTCCGCCAGCTGCCAAATCAGGGCGGGCGCGACCACGGCGCCCAGTACGGTGGACAGAGCATGGAACCAGGCGAAGGGCTTCCAGCCTCCGGCGCCGAACAGATACTCGGCGCAGCGAATCCCATAAAGCCCCCAGCCCAGGATGGTGGCGAAGGCGAAGCAGGCCATGGCCAGGGCAGTGAAAATGGTGACCCAACCGCCATAGGTCTGAACGAAGGCGGAGACCGTTAGTTCTGCGCCGGCATCCATACCATAGGGGATCGGTACGCCGCTGCAGAGGATGACCACGGCGGTCATGGTACAGATGACAATGGTATCGGCGAAGACCTCAAAAATCCCGTACATACCCTGTTCCGCCGGATGCTTGGTATTGGCGCCCGCGTGGGCGATGGAGGCGGTGCCCATGCCTGCCTCATTGGTAAAGACGCCCCGGGAAACCCCGATGCGCATGGCGGTAAAAAAGGAACCCACCGCACCGCCGGTGAGGGCGCCGGGAGAGAAGGCGCCGGCAAAAATAGAGGCGATCGCCTGGGGAACGGCGGTATAGTTGTGTGCGATGACGCCCAGGCTCAGAAGGATATACCCAACGGACATGACGGGGACCAGATACTCGGCTACAGCGCCAATGCGCTTGGCGCCGCCCAGCAAAACCAGGGCCACAATGAGCCCCATAACCAGTCCCATGACCAGGTTTCCCTTGATACTGGGAGAAAGGCCAAAGGCGGTGAGGGCTTCGTTAATGCCGGTGACCACTGTGCTGACCTGCGTGGTGCTGCCCACGCCGAAGGCCGCCACCACCCCGAAGCCGCAGAACAGACTCCCCAGCCAGGCCCACTTGCGCCCTAGGCCGTTTTTGATGTAGTACATGGGGCCGCCCAAATACTCCCCCTTGGCGTTTTTCTCCCGATACCGCACGGCCAGCACAACTTCTGCATATTTAATGGCCATGCCCAGCAGGGCGGACACCCACATCCAGAAGATGGCGCCGGGCCCTCCGATGGCGATGGCGCCGGCCACGCCGGCAATATTACCGGTGCCTACGGTGGCGGCCAGGGCGGTGCAGACTGCCTGGAAGGGAGACACGCCCCCTTCCTCCGGCTTTTGCCGGAGCTTATGGAAAATGGTGCGTAGGGAAAAGCCCAACTTTCGCAGTTGCAAAAAGCCGGTCCGAATGCTGAGATAGAGGCCTACTCCTAAAATCAAGATCAGGGCGGGGGCGCCCCAGACCAGACGGTTGACCGTCTGAATCAGGCCTGAGAAAAATTCCTGCATGCTCGGTCTCCTTTCCATGGAGGAGGATGCGCCTCCCGGGTACGGCAGGCTGGGGGTTACACGGTTGCCCCAGCCGCGCAGGGCATAGAAAAGCAAGCCGGCTTGCGCATTCCGCACATTTCCAGCTTGCTGTCTTTCGTAAAAGTATTTTTATTTCCAGGCGGCCCAGACCTCCGGACAGTATCCCACCGTGGCCTGCTTTCCGTTGCGCACCACCGGCGTTTGTATGAGGGCCGGGTTTTCCAGTAATTTTTCTATTTTGGCCTGGGGATTGTCCATATATTGGAGCAGGATTGCCTCCGGATCCTTGCTGTCCGGCCGGAGTAGAGGCTCCAGGCTGCCCAGGGCGCGGATGACGGCTTCCAGCTCCCCTCGGGAGATGCCGAAGCGCGGCAGATCGATACGCTGAAACCGAATGCCCCGTTCCTTGAAATAACGCTCCGCCTTCTTGGTGTCAAAGCATTTGCCTTTTCCGAAGATTTGAATGTTCACGGGTATTCCACCTCCCTCAGGCACAAACCCTTGGCGGGAACTGTGTAACCAGCCGCGGAGCGGTCGCCCAGGGCGATCAAATCGGACATTGCATCAAACGGTCGCTGATGCGTGCCCACTTCCAGCAGGGTCCCCACCAAAATTCGAACCATATTGTAAAGAAAACCATCGCCCCGGATTGTAAAAAGAAGCTCGGGCTCCTCTCGTGTCAGGGTCAGGCTGTAGATGGTCCGCACCGTGGATTTCTGAACGCGCTTGTTGGAGCAGAAAGAGCGGAAGTCATGGGTGCCGGTCAAGGCGCCTGCGGCCTGCTCCATGGCCGCCAAGTCCAGGGGCTCGGCCAGGGGATAGACATACTTTCGCTGGAACACGCAGGGCAGGGCGCTGTTCCAGACCCGGTAGACATAAGTTTTCGCCTGGGCATTTAGCCGGGCGTGGAACCGGATGTCCACCTCCTCACAGGACAATATGCCGATGTCCTCTGGTAAATGCGTCCGAAGCTGGGACAAAATTTCCGGGCCCGGCATGGGACAGCGGCAGTGAAAATTGGCTACCTGCCCCATGGCATGAACACCAGCGTCGGTCCGGCCGCTGCCGATGACCTGTACCGGCTCTTCCAGAATCCGTCCCAGGATGTCTTCCAGCTTTCCCTGGATGGTGTTATCTCCGCCGGGCAGGCGCTGCCAGCCCCGATACCGGCTGCCATCATAGGAAAGGGTCAGTTTCAAATTCCGCATGCAGTTCCAGCTCCTCCCGGGCCTCCCGTTCCGTATCCGCAGAGAACAGAAAGCGTCCGCTCTGATCATATACCTGTACATGGCCGTACATGGCCCGAATATCATACATTTTGCATCATCCTTTCTCTGGGATGATGCTAGAATACCATCTTAAGAGTCCAATAATTTAGACCTTTTAATTGGCCTTGTTTTTTCTGGCCCATATTGAAAAAGCCGCAGAAAAGGGGACGATCCACCCCGAAATCACAAGACGCCGCGCGGAAAGCGCGGCGTCTTGTCCGTCGTTCAGGAATCAGCCGGGCGTTACAGTCTGGCTCCATTTGGCGTAAACGGATAGATTTTGGCTGACCACGGTCTTTTCCGTGATCTGTTCACCGCTTTTGGTAAACCAACCGGCAAAGGTATAGGTCGTGGTGGTTCCATCCTCAGAGACAACCGGCTTTCGGGTGGGAACGGGCAGGGAACCGTAGGCGGCGCCCTTGGCATAATAGCCAATGTCCTCTTCATAGCTTGAGGTGAGGAGCGTACCGTTTCCGTTGAAGATCAGATAGCAATAAGCCGGAGAGCTCTCGCCGGTATAGTCCCCATACAGGAACATCCGCGCCTCCGCAATGCGGCGAGTGCAAAGCCCCGGCAGAATGGAGCCGCCGGCCCGGCACCATGTGCCCAGGGCCCAGACCAGTTCCAGGTCCGAGGCCGGGTTTTCCAGCCAAGTGGTTAGCCTATATCCGCCGGACGTCCAGGCTGCTCCGCAGTTAAAGGTGAAGCTCACCAGGGCATCAAACTGATTTTGCGTGAATTTCATTCCATGGCGGCTTTCGTAGCGCTCCACGGAGGGCTCGTAATCGTCCCGGATGGCCACACGCAGCAGCTCTTCCGCCAGTTCCTCTGAAATACCGTCCCAGTACGCCGGGGGGACGTCAGTGCCCTGCCGGTCGACACCACAGCGGGTGCCGTAGCCAATGGTCCATTGGGAATAATCCCAATACGGCGTAGCGGAGAAGCCCTCTCGGGATTTAATAAATTGCAGTAGGCGCTTGCTGGAGCGGGAGTCGGATTCTTCTTGCAGCAGACGGGTCATGAGGATTGCCACCTGAGCCCTGTTGGCGTCGCCCTTGGGGGAAAGCCGGTCCTGGGTGACGCCCTTCATCAAGTCTGTAGCTACGGCCCAGGACAGGGGGACCAGAGCAAAATTGGAGATGGAGGCGAAATCCGTGTAAGACTCCAAATTGGCGGACGCGGACACATCCTGGCCCAGATAGCTACCGCAGTACCGGTACAGGATCGCCGCAATTTGCTCCCGGGTGACGGCACCGTCCGGGTTGAACTTGGTCTCGGTGGTGCCGGTGACGATACCCGTGGTTTTCGCCCAGGCAATGGCGTCTGTAAACCACCGGTTTTCGCCCACATCCTCGAAGCCGGAGGAACCCTTGACAGCAGGCTCGCCCTCTGCCCGGTACAAAATGGTTACCACCGTGGCGCGGGTCAGAGTCCGATAAGGGGAGAAGGTGGTCTTCGTGGTGCCCTCCATCAGCCCATTTTCATAGACGAAGCAAACTTCATTATAGAACCAGTGTGAGCTGGACACATCAGTGAAGGGGAGAACTGCGTATGTAGACGCAGCCCCATCGGACCAAATTTCGTCGGTAGGATAGAGGCCCGACTCCCAAGGCCGCGGAACGATGGACGAGGCGTCTTCAACAGACTCCACAGGGCCGGCAGAAACCGCTGCGGCCAAAGCGGCGGGAGCAAGACAAGATAAGAACATGGCGCAGAATAGGAAGGCGGTTAGCAGTCTTTTCATGGCGATTCTCCTTTGAGATCTCTCGGTTACGTACGCCATGATTGTAACAAAATGTAATCATTTTGTCAATGCTTTGTGAAAAATCTGCGACGTCATGCTGCGGTATTTCCAGTTTATTTCCAAATTTTTCTGGAAATCCAATGGAAAACATCCTGATAAACCGCACCTTTCATCGACTCATTGAGGATTTCATGCCTTCCCTCCTGGTACAGCAGCACGGTAACATCCGAAAGGCCAGCCTGTCGGAAGGCCGCTGCAGATTTTCGGACGCCTGCGCCGTAGCTCCCCACAGGGTCCTGTTCGCCTGCGATGAACAGGACCGGCAGGCTTGATTTCATCCGGGCTAAGTTCTCCTTTTTTTGATTCATCTGGATGCCGGTGAGCATGTCTCGGTCCAAGCCGGCGGTCTCCTCAAAGCCGCAGAGGGAGTCGGCCATGTAAGTGTCTACCACCTGGGGATCGCCGCAGATCCAGTCAAAGGGAGTCCTGGGATTGAGGACCTTTTTGTTGTAAGTGCCGAAGATGACGTTCCGCAGGTGTGGACTCACATGGGTCTCCCCGGTTTTGGCGCAGGCCCGGCGGCACAGAGAAAGCCCTGCTTTTAGAATTGGCGCGGGCTGCCAGCCGGTGCCGCAGAGGATTGCCGCTGCGATTCCGCTCTCCGGATACCGATACAGCAGGGTTCGGGTCAAAAAAGATCCCATGGAATGCCCTAAAATTACGTAGGGTATTTCAGGCAGCTGGTCCTTGGTATGGGTCAGAAGGCTGTAGCAATCGTCCACCGCCGAGAGCCATCCGCCGTAGAAATAGCCCTTGGGGTCTCCGGGGGCCAGGGTGCCGCCGTGACCCATGTGATCCTCAGCTACAACGGTGATCCCCTTTTCGTTTAAAAACTGGGCGAAGTCGTCGTAACGCAACACATGTTCGGCAATACCGTGCACGATTTGTACAATGGCCCGGGGCGGCGCCGGGGCCGCCCACTGCACGCAGTGCAGGCGTCCCCGGCCATGGGAGGGTAGATAAAACTCCTGCATTTCCGCCCCCTCAGTCTGTTACGGTATACCCCGCGTCCGTGATCGCCTTGCGAAGCGCGGCGAGGTCCGCAGACCCGGTGACGGTGACGGCTTTGTCTTCCAGGCTGACTTGGGCGTCTTCCACACCGGGAACGGCCTGACAGGCCCTCTCCACGGTGGCCTTGCAGTGGCCGCACATCATGCCCGCAACGGTGATAACTGTTTTCATCGATAGAACCTCCTGTTTGGATTGATTTGCCTGCGGCCCGGCGATGGGCTGGGGCGCTGGCTTGGACTGCTCTTTTTTCCACTTCGGTCGGAAAAACCGAAGCCGAAGGGCGTTGGACACCACAAAAACCGAACTTAGACTCATAGCCGCCGCGCCCAGCATGGGGCTCAACTGAAGACCAAAGGCGGGATACAGAACGCCGGCGGCAATGGGAATTCCCAGTACGTTATAGAAAAATGCCCAAAATAGGTTTTCCCGAATGTTCCGCAGAGTGGCTCGGCTCAGGGCTTCCGCGGTCACCACATCCAGCAAACCGCCGGAGAGCAGCACCACGTCCGCGGATTCGATCGCGATATCGGTACCCGCGCCGATGGCCATTCCCACGTCGGCAGTGACCAGAGCCGGGGCGTCGTTGATGCCGTCGCCCACCATAAGGACCCGGTGGCCCTGCTCCTGGAGCTGCCGAACGCGTCCGGCCTTCTCCGCCGGCAGCACGTCGGATATGACCTGCCGTATCCCAGCCTTGGCGGCGATGGCCTTAGCGGTTTTTTTGTTGTCGCCTGTGAGCATGACAACCGTGATGCCCAGCTTTTGCAGCAGGGAGACGGCCTGGGCGGAGTCCTCCTTCAGCACGTCCGCAGCGGCAATGACACCCAGGAATTCCTGCTCCGTGGCAAAATACAGAGGGGTTTTTCCCTCGGCGGACAGCGCGTCGTAAGCTGGGACGGAAATGCCCCGCTCCTGCATCATTTGGCGGTTTCCGGCAAAGCACAGCCGGTCCTCCACACGGCCTGTGACGCCCCGGCCCGGAACGGTTTCGAAAGCCTCTACCGGCGGAATTTCCACCGCCTCCGCCTTAGCCCGCTCTAAAATTGCGGCGGCAAAGGGATGCTCGGACTGCTGTTCCAGAGCGGCGGCCAGACGAAGCAAAGCCTCCGGGGAGCCTTGCGCGGGCAGGATGTCCGTGACCTCCGGCTTGCCCCGGGTTAAGGTGCCGGTTTTGTCCAAAACAATCGTATCCACCCGGCTTAGGTGCTCCAGCGCCTCTGCGGATTTAAATAAGACGCCGTTCCTGGCGCCCTGTCCGGTACCCACCATGATGGCGACCGGGGTGGCAAGTCCCAGAGCGCAGGGACAGGAGATGACCAGCACGGAGATGCCTGTGATGAGGGCGAATTCCAGGGTTTGCCCGGCCAGGAGCCAAACCACGGCGGCTATCAGGGCAATGCCCATCACAATGGGGACGAAGACGCCGGCTATTTTGTCCGCCAAGCGGGCGATGGGCGCCTTGGAGCCCCCGGCCTCCTCCACCAGACGAATAATTTGCGACAGTGTGGTGTCCTCGCCCACCTTGTCGGCGCGAAATTTGATAAAACCAGTCATGTTCATTGTGGCGGCGGCCACGGTGTCGCCAGGCTCCTTTTCCACCGGGACGCTTTCGCCGGTGAGGGCGCTCTGGTCCACGGAGGCGCGGCCCTCCAGCACGGTCCCGTCTACGGGGATCCGGCCGCCGGCCTTGACCACCACAGTGTCGCCAACCTGCACCTGGGAAGCGGGGATCTCCGTCTCTTCGCCGTCCCGGACAATGGTCGCGGTCTCCGGCGCCAGGTCCATGAGCTGCCGAATGGCGTCGCTGGTTTTGCCCTTGGCGCGGGTTTCCAGATATTTTCCCAGCGTGATGAGGGTGAGGATCATGGCCGCGGATTCAAAGTACAGGTTCTCCCGATAGTATTCTACCAGGTCCCAGACCCCGTTCCCCAGGGCCCAAGCCATACGAAACAGAGCGACGGCGCCATAGACCAAGGCGGCCCCGGAGCCGACGGCAATCAGGGAATCCATATTGGGACTTCGGTGCCAGAGAGCACGGAGCCCCCGGGAAAAATAGCTTCGATTCCAGTACACCACAGGCAGGGTGAGAAAAAACTGTAGCAGTGCGAAAACCAAGGCGTTTTCCCTTCCGTGGAACACATGGGGAAGGGGCAGCCCCACCATATGCCCCATGGTGAAGTACATTAAAATAAGGAGAAAAACAGCGGAGCCAATGATTCGATGTTTTACCTCCCGCAGGGCTTTTTCCTGGCCGGAAGTCGCCTGCTCTGCTGGAGCGGGCTTCTCGCCCATGACACTGGCCCCATAGCCCGCTTTTTGTACAGCGGAAATGAGCGGAGCAACGGCTGCCTCGCCGGTAAGCTCCGCCCGCATGGTCCCGGCCAGCAAATTCACCTCGGCGCCCGACACGCCGGGGATACCCTTTGCGGCTTTTTCCACTCGGGCGGCGCAGGCGGCGCAGGTCATTCCCGTCACATTAAATTTGACTTTCATAGAAACCTCCATGGATCCTGCACGATGTCAACCCTAGTATCTGCCGAATGCGGAAAATAATCAATGGATCCGCCGCGGCGCGGTATTTCTTGGTATCTTAATCATAACGCAGGCGGCAAAGCCTGTCAATTATAAATCCTACTATTTTACTATGAATTTCTAATTTTAGGAATCTTTTGCAAAAAGGGGATGACAATGGAAAAAAGATATGCTATAATATCAACGAAAAAGGTTGGAAAATGAAGGAAATTAAGAGAAAATATCTTTATACCAACCCAAATTTGAAAGGAGAGCTTTTATATGGAATTTAAGGGCAGCAAAACCGAGGCCAATTTGTGGACCGCGTTTGCCGGTGAATCACAGGCAAGAAACAAATATACGTATTACGCCTCAAAGGCCCGGAAGGATGGCTTTGAGCAGATCGCCCGGATTTTTGAGGAGACTGCCGGCAACGAGAAGGAGCACGCTAAGATTTGGTTCAAGCTGCTCCATGGTGGTGCGGTGCCGGATACCACAGAGAATCTGAAGGACGCGGCCGCCGGTGAAAACTACGAATGGACAGAGATGTACGCAGAGTTTGCAAAGGTGGCCAAAGAAGAAGGCTTTGCCAAAATTGCGTATCTGTTTGAGGCGGTAGGCGCCATCGAGAAGGAGCACGAGGAGCGTTACCGGAAGCTTCTGGCAAACGTGGAAGGCGGGTTGGTATTCTCCCGCGACGGCGATCAGATTTGGCAGTGTGCCAATTGCGGCCATATCCACGTGGGGAAAGTCGCCCCGGCGAAGTGCCCGGTCTGCGACCATCCGCAGAGCTACTTCCAGCTCAAGGCAGCGAACTATTAACGGTTCCTTTTAAAAAGATAGATAAAGAAAGCCCCCGCGGACTGCGTCCGCGGGGGCTTAAAACTGCGGAAATTTCACTGGTCGGAAGGGCTTGGAGGGAAAAGATTGTTGTTCCAATAAAAAATGTGGGAAGCGACCTTTGGTCGTTCCGCGGGCGTGCGCAGCTCGCCCCTACAGTCGCAAAATTGAGAGGTTCGCCATCAACCGCATTCAGGCAGAGCCAGGGTCGCTTGCACCCCGGCTCGCGGGTGAGGCCGGTCAGGCTGACGAGGTGCGGCTTGTGAAAGCCCCTTCGGGGGCCGCTGAAATTTTGTACTGCCTGCACTGGCTGGGGCGATTCAAACAGTCCGCGGGGTTTTATGAATTCGGGTGTGCAAGCCCGCAAATGAAAAGTGGTCTGAAGCGAAGGCGCGGGAGCTGGGGGATATTGGTAAAGGAATAATGCAGTAATGCAATGTCAATTGGCCTGGATGCATAATTATTCAGGCATCTGGCAACGAACAAAGAACCTGTGTGTATCAAGTGCACAATTTAGCACTGGAATGTCCATCTTAGGTTTTGAACGATAAGCAGGTCCCGTGATAAATCAAAAGATTATGTAGAAAATTATCTGAACTGTAAAATTTTGGCCAATTTTTTTGTGATATTAATTGGGAAATATTTGTTATTCTGTAATTGACTGTTGAATTTTGCAGTGCTATAATACTGGATACAGTGCGTAACATAAATACAAAAATTCACGCACGGAAGGAGAGACAAAATTGTGAGTAAGCAAGGGAACATGCGAATGAAACTCACAGCACTGGCACTGGTGTTATGCTTATGCATCGGTATGGCCCCGGCCGCAGGTGCAGCTGGCTCCGGCAACGCGGGTGGCGGTACCAGTGTGGATGTGCAGAAAATCGATTCTGCATCATCCAATCTTTTTAAAGAAGGAGGCACCCAGGAGGCCCTGGACTACGGGGAGGAGCCTTACACGGACGACGAGACAGTCCGAGCTATTATCTTCCTGGAGGAGGCGCCTGTACTGCAGGCGGAGACTCGCAGTGAAATGGCGCTGACCAGCAGCGTGGCTCAGACCGCCAAGGCGCGGATTGACAAGCAGCAGGAACAGATCCAGCAGCAAATTGAGAAAACGGTGCTGGATGGCCGGACGTTGGAGGTACAATACCGTTACGCCTACTCCACCAACGGCCTGGCTGTGCGTCTGACCTATGGCGAGCTGAAGGAAATCCGGAAGCTGGATGGCGTAAAATCCGCCATAGTCGCTCCCGTATTCGACCTGTACCCCATGACAGCGGAGGCAGGCCAGATGGTGGGCGCCCAGCAGACCTGGAACGAGTCCGGCTATGACGGCACCGGCATGCGGATCGCCATTGTTGATACCGGCATTGACGAGGACCATCCGTCCTTCGCCTCCGACGCTATCGATCAGGCCATCGCGGACCAGGCGAATGGGGTGGAAAACTACTTAACAAAAGACGAAATTTTTGATGCGCGGTTGGAGCTAAACTCGGTGAAACTGGGTAACCAGACCGGCGGTCAAACCAGACCGGTGGGTACTTCCGATTTTTACAGAAGCGCGAAAATCCCCTACGCTTACAACTACGTGGACGCCAATCCCACCAACGTGGGCCATGATATGGACGGCTCGTCCGAGCATGGCACCCATGTGGCCGGCATCGCCGCCGCGGACAAGCTGGACACCACCACCGTGGTAGGTGTGGCTCCCATGGCCCAGCTTCTGGTCATGAAGGTCTTCGGTATGAACGGCGGCGCATTTATGGACGACATGATTGCGGCCATTGAAGATTCTGTGATTCTCAATGCCGACGTGATCAACCTGAGCGTGGGCATGGACGCTGGGTTCTCAAGCGACAGTCTCGCCTTTGACGAGGTGCTGGCAACCGTGGCCAATACAGATATCGTGGTGAGCATGGCAGGCGGTAACAACTACAGCTCTTCGTATGCCAATACCCACAACAACGACCTGCCCCTGACCTCCAACCCGGACAACGGCGTGGTGGGCTCCCCCGGATGCTATACCAATGCCTTCTCCGTGGCGTCGGTTGACAATCTGTCGGTCCAATCCAAATACATGTCTGTGGGAGACGCCAAGTTTGCTTATGTGGCGCCGGGCTATGGCAATCCCCTGAGCATGCTGGCCGAAAAAGGGGAGATGGGTTATGTTGTGCTCGGCAACCCGGAAACCGGGGAGGGCACCTACGGCTATCCCGAGGATTTCCCCACCGGCGGCGATTACTCCAACAGCGTCGCTGTGATCAGCCGCGGCGACCTGACCTTCTCGGAAAAGATCGTCAATACTGCGGCCGCTGGCTTTGCCGGCATGATAGTGTACAACAATCAGAGCGGTTCGTTCTCTATGAACGTGGCGGACGCCACGGTTCCCGGTCGGATGCTGCCCTGCGGCTCCACCACCGTCTATGTGGGAAGCAAGCTCATTGAGGCCGCCCAGGACAACGGCAAAGGCGTCCTCATGGGGACCATTTCCTTCTCCGCCGAGGCGGGTGACATCCCCAGTGAGTCAGCCTGGCAGGCAAGCCAGTTTTCTTCTTGGGGCACCACGCCCGATTTAAAGATTAAGCCGGAAATCGCCGGCGTCGGCGGAAATGTTTATTCCTGCACGAACAATGGGACCTATGGCCGCAACAGCGGCACCTCCATGGCCAGCCCTCACGTCGCCGGTATGGCGGCTCTGGTACTGGAGCATTTGCGGGAGACCTACCCGGAGATGGATTCCGTGGACCGCAGGGTGATTGCCCAGGCGCTTCTGATGAGCACCGCGATTCCTGTTCTGGATGATCACTTTGATGAAAACAGCCTGCCCACCTCCCCCCGGAAGCAGGGCGCTGGCCTCGCCAATGTGTTCAACGCGGTCAACGCCAAGGCATACCTGAGTGTGGACGGCAATGAGAAGCCGAAGGTGGAGCTGGGTGACGATCCGGCCAAGGACGGCGTGTACAACTTTACCTTCCATGTGGAGAACCTCAGCGATGAGACTTTGGCCTATCGGCTTCAAACTGTAGTTATGACGGAGGAGCATGAGACGGGTCCGGACGGGCAGGAGTACATCAGCCAGTCCCCCTATGCCCTGTCTCCCGCGATCCGCTATGAGAATCTGGGACTGGACTTCAATGCCGACGGTGCGGTGAATTCCAACGACGCCTGGGTGCTGTGGGAGGCCGTCAAGGCCGGCAGTACCGGCGAAGCAAAATTTGCTGCGGCGGACTTGAATCAGGACGGTAAAACCGACCGGGCGGACGTGAACGCCCTGCTGAAGCAGATTAACGCTGTGGAGAACGAGGGCACTTTGGTACTGGTGCCCGCCGGCGGCGCGACCATCTCTGTTTCCATTACGCTGAGTGCCCAGGATCGGGCTTACATGGACGAGAACTTTGAAAACGGGATCTATGTGGATGGCTTCGTGTATCTGCGGGACGCAGCCGATACCGAAAAGGATCCGAACGCAGTGGTTATCGACCTGTCTCTGCCGTTTTTGGCCTTCTACGGAGACTGGACGGCCGCTCCGGTTTTCGACAACTCCTTCCGGGGCGACCCCAGCACCTGGGATCAGACCGAGAGCGGAACCCCCAACACCATCTGGACCAGCTCCAGCTCGGTTCTGGGATACAATCTTTATGTGGATGACGAAACGTACATCGCGGAGCGTTCCAACGTGCTGTCCCCGGATTCCGAGGGCAATTTGGTGATTCACGACATGTATATCAACCTTCTGCGGGGAGCCAGATCCTTTACCTCCGTCGTGACCAACACCAAGACCGGCGAGGAAATCTACGGCATCAACCTGGAGTATGCCCGTAAGAGTTGCTATGTCCCGGAAAACGGTCAGATCATGCCGTTGTCCTGGCTCAATTCTACCGGCGGGTATCCCTTCTGGAACACCATTGGCCAAGACACCGAGGACGGCGATGAGCTGATGCTCACCATAACCGGAATGCTGGATTATGGCAAGGACGAGGACCAGCACAACCGGAAAAATGTGATCCAAATTCCCATCACCATTGATGAAACGGCGCCGGAACTGGTGGAAGGCAGCCTGGATTTGGTCTACAAGCCTTTAGAGGGCGAAAACGGCACCAAGACCATGACGCTGAAGGTACAGGACAACCACTATGTAGCGGCGGTCCTGGTCCTGAACTCCACCGGCTCCAAGGTGTTGCAGCGTCACGCCGTGAACCAGACGGAAAAGGGCGTAGCCACGGAGCTGACCTTGGATGTGAGCGAGTGCTATTCCAAGCTCCAGTTGGCTATCTGCGACTACGGTGGAAACGTCACGCACTATATGGTGGACTTTAAGCTGGACGGCGGCGATGGCGAGTTCGATATGAGCAAGCCTTTCGGTTACCGCCTGGCGACCTCCGCCCGGGACGAGCCCGCGTGGGTGACCTTTGAAGGCTCTGATTATACCACTCCAACCGTGGTCTACAACGACGCGGCGTTCAGCGAGTATATCTCCGGTGAATACCTAAACGGTATCGTCTATACCGTGGACAAAAACGGCGAGATGTTTGCCCAGCCCTTTAAAGACCTGGGTAACCGGCTGCCGATCATGCGTCTTGGCTTCAAGATCGGCGATATGGCCTACGACTACGCCTCCAACGTGATGCTGGGTCTGACGGAATCCCATGAGGGCACGGATGGCTATATGACCATTGTGGCCATTGATATCAATGCAGCTGAGTATAAGACGGTCGCCAAGCTGGCCATGCCGGAGGGTACGCTTAATTCCTACGGCGACGACAAGCTCTATCTGCTGACCATGGGCTGTACCACCGAGGGTGAGCTCTACGGCATCGGCACGGACGGTAATCTGTACGATCTGGGCAGCTATGCGGCATATGCTGAAAACATGGGGCAGGTATTCCACGCCACCCTGGTGGGTGCCACTGGCGGCTTCCCCGTCATGGTGCAGTCCATGGCCTATGATCACAATACGGATACCATGTACTGGGTCTACGGCCGCGGCACCGCGCAGAATTACCACAGCAACCTGATGACGGTAAACCTGGAGACCGGTGCCGCCACCGATGCTGGTGAAATCAATGCCCAAATCGCGGCGCTGTTCATCCCGTATGAGGACAACAGCTCCTCCGGCGGCAATGCGCCTCTATCTTCCTTCTATATCAATGAAGGCGACCAAAACATGATTTTGGGTACGGAACTAGATTTGACGATCCAGGTAATCCCCTGGAATGCAGACCGGAACTTCCGCTGGACTAGTAGCAATTCTGAGGTGGTCACCGTGGACGAAAACGGACATGTGAAGGCGGTGGGCGGCGGTACCGCGGAAATCACCGCATCGGCATTGTCCAAGCCCTCCATAACCGACAGCGTTACCATTGTGGTCAAGGATTTGGTCAAGCAGGTGGGCGGCTACGGGATGTATATGGTCGACGGCGGACTCCTCATGGGAGGCTATAACTCCTATGGTTGGCAGAACAGCGTCATGGATAACTTCGTTGTGCCCAAAGGCGCGGGCGATGAAACGCGCTTAATGCGGGCTGCTGTGAAGATGGGTGACAAGCTGGCCGGCATACCGGAGGGAACAGAAGCCAATGGAGCCACTCAGTTTACCGTGACCTATTACAGCCTGGAGGACCATTCGGTGCTGTCAACCAGCACGGTGGACGTCTATGGCGCCGCCTCTAAAAAGATTCTGGATCTGGCCTACAGCCCGGAGCTCAGCAAGGGCGGCAATATGGTCACAGCCGCGATTGGGACCGGCCTGTTTGTCCTCAACTTCGACTATGGCTCTGCAATGGGCATGGATGTGGCGAAGTTTATGAAGTCCGGCGCCACCGCCATTGTGGGCATTACCTTTGACAACAACAAAAACTTGTATTGCATAGACGACCTTGGCAACCTTTACAAGGCCACCTATAACGCCCAAGGGACCTCCCTGCAGGCCTTCGATTTCGTTTCGGAGACCGGACTGGGTCAAACGCAGATGACCAGCGGTGCCGATCAGCTTGCCCGCAGCTTGTGCTATGATCCGGAAACAGACATGCTGTACTTTGCAAGAGGCAACAGCGTCGGCGTCAGCAGAGCGGGCGTGGTATTTTACGCCATCGATCCTGCCACCGGCGCCACCTTCGAAGTCGGCAAGACGGGAGATCTGTGGGATCTGGCCGGTATGTATCTGATTGACACCGCGGACTAATGGAGGATAAAACATGAAAAATATGAGCAGACGCTTCTTTGCGCTTCTTCTCGCAGGCGTGCTTCTGCTTTCAGGCGTGGTGACGGCCTCCGCCGCCGACCGCTTGACGTTGACGGTGGAATGCTCCATCCAGGACGGCGTCATGACCACGGCTGTTACAGTGCCTGCGGATTCGAAGCTGACCGATGGGCGATTGGTCTTTACCTATGACCCCAAGGAGCTGAGCCTGACCGCTTCCGCGGCTGGTGCGCTTCTGACCAAGGACAACAGCGAATCCGATCTCAACGCCAGCGTGCCCGGCACGGTGGCCCTGGCCTGGGCTGGGGACGCCCTGCAGGAGGCCGGCTCTCTTCTGACCCTCACCTTTGAGGTGAAGGCGGAAGTTACAGAGCCCGGTGATTTAACCCTGGGTCTCTCCGCGAAGGATTTGTACTGCGGCAAGGATGCCGTGGAGGCGGAAATTGTGCTGCCGAAGCCCTCCGAGCCACCTGTGCCGGAGCGTCCCTTTGTGGATGTGCCCGAGACCTACTGGGCCTACGACGAAATTTACGCAGCCTACGACGCAGGCCTTTTTGTGGGTACCTCCGATACCACCTTCAGCCCGGAAGCAGCCTTGAACCGGGGGATGATCGTGACTGTCCTGTGGCGCCTGTCCGGTGAGGAGAAGGCTGCAAAGCCTGCAGGCTTTGCCGATGTACCGGACAAGGCCTATTACGCAGAGGCGGTGGCCTGGGGCGTTGAGAAGGGCGTGGTCAAGGGCTACGGCGACGACTACTTCCGCCCCATGCGGAAGGCGACACGCCAGGAGGTTGCCACCATGCTGTACCGCTACGCCAAAATCATGGGCGTGGAGCTGGAGGAGCAGGGGCAGAGCGGCAAATTTGTCGACTACGATCAGGTGGCGTCCTGGGCCCAGGAGGCCATCGACTGGACCATCCGCACTGGGCTCCTCGTTGGTAAACCGGGCAACCGGCTGGATCCCAAGGGCGATACCACCCGCGCACAAGCTGCGACCATCTTGGTTCGGTTTACAGTACAATAAGCACAGTTATCAAAAGGGCGCACCCGAAAGGGTGCGCCCTAGACTGTTGAAAACCCCTTTAGGGCTTTTCAACAAAAAAATTGCAGTCTGTTACATGCACTTGTTGTGCACCTGCGGCGCATAACTCATACACTTGCTGCCTGAGCAGTATTTTTTGCTACACACATGTCAAAGTGAAAAATGATCTGTATCTTTTCGCCGCCTGTGAGCGGCAACTCTGCGAGACTTTATTGACAAACTGAGGCGCACCCTTTCGGGTGCGCCTCAGTTTGTCAATAAAGTCTTTGTTCGAAGGAATCGAAGAAAAGGGGGTCGTCAGGGTTATCCTTTGCGTTCTATCCGGCAGTTTTTCAAGCTGTTATAAGATTGGAAATTGCAGCCAGGTGATTCGATGGAGCCGGGCAATGTGCCCAGCTCCATCGTGACTCTTGGCCTGGCTGTGGCCGCCGGCCTGTCAGCGAACATAGGGCCAGTCAGAGGGCCTGGAATTCAAATTATTTAAAATTTCCTGGTAGCGCCGGGTCGCAAAGGAGCTGGGCGCACCCTTTTTGCAGAAGAAAAGGCCCACCAGTTTGGGCACAACCCGCTCCACCACGATGCTGCCATGAAAGAGCTTGGACTGCAGAGCCTGTAACGCCTCCTGGAAGCGCGAATCCCGCCTGGCATAAGGGTAGAAGGACAGAACGTAGACATAGTAAAAGAGATTGTAATTGCGGAAGGGATACTCCACCTGCATGAAGAGGGTGCCCATTCCATAGTGGCACGGTCCGATGGGCCTGCGAATGGTCCAGTGATGGAGTAAGAATTCTACCGCCCGGTCCAGGGCCGGCTCCCTGCGGTAATCTGGAGAGTATCGGAAGGCGTCCAGGGCCAACAGGGTGGGGAAGGGATTGGAAGATTCCGTCTCCGGTCCCCGACCAAAGCTGAACTTATTGCAGCGCCAGCCGCCGTCGGAATACTGGGTGGATAGAAAATGCTGAAACGTCTTTTGGAGCCTGGCATCCACGGCATAACCTAGATGACACAGTGCGTTTGCCACATGGGCGGTTTGGCACGGATAAATCCCACCCTGCGGGTACACCCGAAAACGCCCGTCATCTTTCCAGGCCTGCCAAAGCAGCGCCGCGGCAGCTTGGAGCAAGGGTTCGTCGGGCTGCACCCCCAGTTCCGACAGATGCAGGACGGACTCCACCGTGGAAAACGGGGCCCCCTTCAGCAGACGCCTGTCCGGCGTAGTCCAGAGGTCCGCGCCGTTGTCGTATCGATGGGACAAAATGGCCTGGATATCCGATTGCAGGTGCTGGTCATTTATCATGGATTTTCCCCTATCTTTTTACGCAAAGCGTCGTACAGGAAAGCTCTGCGCCAGCATATCCGTTTGAAACGCGATTCGTAAAGGGCTTCTTTGTTCCAGCAACTGCGGCAACAATGCCCACGGCGGTTAAGCCATGGGCATTGGAGAGAAACAGGCCGTCCCGCAGCCTAGTTGAGTCGGACCTCCTGGGCCTGTTCCGGCTGAAAATAGCCCTTCATGTCGTATTTGTTATAGCCGCTATAATCGGAGAGAACGCGACCCGCCAAAGAATAGCTGCAAATAAAGCGTTTACCGTCCACAGAGGTCCAGTTTTCTGCGTCCCAGGTCAGGTAGCCGTCCTCGTCGGTTTTCTTTTCTGCGAACAGCAGGTCGATCTGGCGGTTGTGATTGGCCACCAGGTCAATCAGCTCCTCCGTGGTCAGGTCCTTTTCACATTTTTGGATCATGTCATGTACTTTCATTCTGCCCCATCCTTTCCCGGCAATCCTGCCGCGGCGTTTTATGCTGCACGCTCTGATGCGCGGGCAGTCTGCATGTCGCCCTGGATTATCCCACGTAGCCGGCCTTTTTCAGAATCTCAAGGGCCCTGGAATAATTTGCTTGGCTCATCATGACCAGCGGGCCTGTACAGCCCATGCCGGATTCAGCGTAGATGCCTGCCTTCCAAAGCGCCTGCACCGCTTCCTCCAGGTCCATGACCTCAATACCGGGAATGCTGGCGGTAACAGGTTCCGCGGGCGGAGCCTGCACCGTTTCCGCCGAGGCGGCGGGCTTGGCGGAGGCTCTGCGGGCTTCCAGAATCCGGCTGAGGCCCGCTTTTTCCGCCTTGGCAAATTCCTGCTTGGCCACCTGGAACACCTTGCCCCGGACCAACTGGGCCGCGTACTCCAAGGCGTTGGCAATCAGAGGAGCCCCGGAGGCCCGGGAGATGATGAGAATCAACTTTTCGTAATCCTTGCCGATGCCGGGGCCATAGCCGTAACCCGTGGCTTCAAAGCTGCCGCCGGTGGTAAAGGCAGAAAGCATTTTGATCAGGACGTTGCCGGTGAGGGAATCCATTACCATTACGTCCGGCGTGCCCTGAAGCACGTCGTTGCCCCGCATGACCGCGCCGCCGTCCGCCCGGGCGGAGGACGCCCACTGGAAGGCATAACCACCCCCCCGCAGTTGATTCAGGGCCATTTCCGCCTGGCGAGCGCCGTCCACGTTGAGAATGCCAACTGTGGGCTCTGTAATGCCGCAAGCCTTGGCGGTGATGATGCCGTACACCGCATTTTTGATCATGCCTTCAATTCGGTCGGCGCTGGATGTCCCGGTGGTGTTGGCCACAAACATTTGTCTGCCTCTGGCTGGGGTGACCACGCGGCCCACGGTGGACACGCCGATGGGGAAGGGGAAATGCATGGTGACGGCCCCGTCAACCTGCCCCTGCTCCACCAGCTCCTCCATCTTTTTATGTCCCGCTTCCTCGTCGCAGACGTGGATAGTGGTGACACCCTCCGCCTCTAAGGTGCCGATGTAGTATACATCCACGCCCCGGGCGGCGGCCATTTGCGCGGCGGCCATGGCGTTTTCCTCCCCATGCTCGCTGCCCATGCCGGTCAGGGCTATTTTGGGCCGCGCCCCATAGGAACCGCGTTCCAGTCCGTCTGCCATCTCCAAGAAGGTTTTGGCAATTGTTTTTTCCAGATTCTGCATGGTATCCACCTGCCTTATTCTTCCGCCTGAGCCAACAGCGCGGCGGCGAAATCCTTCATAGCCTTGGCGATCATGCTCTTTACGGTCTCTTCGCTGACGCTGCCGGCGGACTCCTCGCCGGAATTGGCCTGGATGACGAAGGACACGCCGTCGAACAGGTTGGTCATGCGGCCCAGGAACAAAGAGCCCTTGCCGATGATCATCACGCGCCGCAGCTTGCCTGCCATAATGTCGTTCCGGGCGAAACCGATGGCAGGCACGCCGGAGGGGATGTGGCCCTGGGTAGGGGCCCAGCCGGTGAGGCCGTGCTGAGTGGTGAAGCTGGCCATATCGCTGCGGGCAACCTCGCCGCGCTTGACAGCCAGGGCGGCAATCATCTTGTAGTTAGCCAGCGGCACGTCCCCCGCGCCAGCCGGCTTGGTGATGTCGGGGTTTTGCAGCTCCGGGGCATATTTGTCGATATCGGTGATCTTCAGACCGTTACGGTCCAGGGGATCGGTGACCAGGCTGCTGATGACCGCCTGGGGTGCGGAACCGGTGCCGACGGTATGGCGGCCCAGAAGATTCAGATTGATTTCAGGGCTGGCGCCGTCGTCTTGGGTGACGACCACGGCAAAGCCGCCGATCATGTCCTCTAGGACGGGCAGACCCTTTTTCACGTGGTCCTTGCCGTTCATGCCCAGCTTGGCCGTGCAGCCGCCGGCTGTGACTATTACAGTCTTGTAAGCGCCGGCGGCAACCAGGGAGGCCGCCTCGATCATAGCATGGGCGGGGGCGGCGCAGAAGCCCCGGGCGTCGGAGCCGGTGGCGGAGGACAGCCCGGCGATTTCCGCGGCGCTTTTGGCAAAGTTGCCGCCGCCCCGCTGGTTCATATCCCCGCAGGCCTCCTCGGAGCAGTCGATGACATACTCCACTTCATCTTTTGCGATGCCAGCGTTTTGCACGGCGGAGAGGAGCGCCAGCACGGAGGAGGCCTTGGAGACCAGATTTTCGTGCATGACGTGAGCGGAGAGGTTGACGTCGATATCGTGGGCCCGGATCACGCAGCCCACCAGCGCGTCGTGATGGTACAGGCCCTCGGAGTGCTCCTCGGCCACCAGGCGAGCGATCTCAGCCCCATCGATCCCATCCTTTACCCGGGCTAGGATGCTTTCGTTCATCACGGGGTTGGAGGCCAGGGCGTTCTTATGCTGGGCCACAAAAGCCCGGTCCAGCTTCACCAAGTCGAAGACGTCACAGGCCTGCATAAGCAGTAAAAACTCTTCCTGGGGCATGATCTGGCCGAAGGGGCCGAACCGGTCCTCTTTGGGGCAGGTTTTGTCGCACCAGGGCTGGGGAACCGCCGTCAGTTCGTCAGGTGTCACGTTGCCGATATAGACCTGATTGGGGTAGTAGGACAGCACCTGCTCGTAGCTGCGGATGTGGCTGGGCAGTTCCTTTAAATAGTCGCTGTCCGGGTTGACGATCCGCTCCGTGGTTTGCGTGGTGCCGTTGTGCAGTACCATATCCGGGGTGTGGATGAGTATGTAGCCGGTGCCTTTGATTACAGCTTTCATAGGAAAATCGTCCTCTCTGCATGATGGAATTTCGTGGCCGGGCCACGTTTGATTTTCTGGCCGCGTCCAGCGCCTTACGGGGCGGGTCAAGCGGCGCTGCATCGCCATGGATCGCCGCGGGAGCGCGGCGTGGGCCATCTGCGGTCATCCATGACGACACAGAAATACGACCAATAAACGGAAGGACGGCGGCATAAGCCGCCGCCCCATTGCGTGTTGAGTGCCTCAATACTTGCAGTACTGCTGACGGATGGCGGTCATTTCGTTTACGATGTCGTCAACGTCCAGCACCATTTCCATGATGCTGACCTGCTCTTCGTAAACAGAAGGATCGAACTCTGCCTTGATTTCAGGCTCGCACACGTGATAAACCCTGAGTCCCAACTGGACTCCTGTCAATGGACCTGCGTAAGTGGGGTCACCATTGGTGACCGTCTCAGCGGCCAGGCCGGAGGCTTCGCCCTCAGCGGCGCCCAACAGAACCACAACGTTCTCGGGGCCGTACTGCTCTGCGAATTCCTTGACCCGCTTCTGATTTTCCAGATCCATTGCACCAGCGGCCGTTCAGACGAAGCACTCCGTTGAGGAAAACACGACCTCGGCGCCCGCGCTCTTGGCGCAGGCCTCAATGGCCGGTCCGGGAATGCCGTCGCGGTCACCGATGATGATGACCTTCTTGCCAGCTAAAATGCCCATGTCTCTTCCTCCTTTTCTTGAGATTTTATAGAAAGCTTTTCAGCTTGCTACCTGACTTCGCAAGAGGAGGGGACCTCCTGCCCGCGCCATAGCTTTGGCGCGATTCAAATACAGAGAAAGCTGCCTGTGCGCCCAGCTATCGCCAGTAACAGGCCGCCAGCGGCAGTATATTAGATATACTTCCGAATCATTGTTTCCACGTTTTCCGGGGTGGCATCATCCTTCACGCAGGAATCAATCATGGCCCCATTTTCGTAGACCGCGATGACGGGGAGCCCTAAAACCTTCTGGCTGATGGCCAGGCGGCGGGCCTTGGTGGTGTTCAGCGCGCAGAACTTTAGGCTCTGCCCGTATTTCTCCGCAAATTCGTGTACGTGAGGCATCAAAGCGGCGCAGGGAACGCAACCGTCGCCGTAATAATCCACGACAACCTTTCCGGGAGCCTGTAGCACCTCTGCATCAAATGTTGTTTTGTCAACTTCTAGGATCGCCATAGGAAAAACCTCCTTTATTTCAGGTTTGCTATGTATTTTTCCGCCTGCATCGCGGCGATGGCGCCATCCGCGGCGGCGGTGACCACCTGCCGCAGACTCTTGACCCGCGCGTCGCCAGCGGCATAAACGCCGGGCAAATTGGTATGCATGTCTTCGTCGGTTTTAATATAACCGTTTTCCATATCCAGCATGCCTTCAAACAGGCCGGTGTTGGGCAGCAGGCCGATAAAACCAAACAGGCCAAACATGCCGTCCTCCGGATCGGCCTCAATGGTGGTGAGCGCGCCGGTTTTGGTGTTTTTTACAATCATTTTGGAGAGGATTTCATCGCCGTCCACCTCGTCCACCACGGTATCCCACAGGAAATGGAGCTTCGGATTCTGGAAGGCCTTTTCCTGAATGGATTTTGCGGCCCGAAGCTCGTTCCGGCGGTGAATCACGGTGACCTTTCGGGCAAATTTGGTCAGATACATGGCCTCTTCCACGGCTGCGTCACCGCCGCCCACCACGTACACCTCAAAATCCTCGAAAAAAGCGGCGTCGCAGGTGGCGCAGAAGGAGATACCCTTGCCTACGTATTTTCCCTCGTTTTTGCATCCGATGGGGCGGGGATGGGCGCCGGTGGCGAGAATCACCGTCCGAGCCAGATACTCGCCCTTGTTGCCGGTAAGCTTTTTCACATCGCCCTGGAGTTCCACGGTTTTAATCACGTCGCTGGCCCGCTCAGCGCCAAATTTCCTGGCCTGCTCGGTCATTCGGGCAATCAAGCTGGGGCCGGACTCCTCCTCTAGGGACTGGCCAGGGTAGTTTTCAATTTCGTTGGTAATGGCGATTTGGCCGCCGTCCTGCCCCTTTTCCAATATCAGGGTGGAGAGCCGGCTGCGCCCAGCGTACAGGCCTGCCGCCAGCCCGGCGGGACCCGCGCCCAGGATGATCACATCATAGATTTTGCTCATTGGTTGACACTCCTAAAATGAGGGCGGTCCCGCACGGCTCACGCCGTGCGGGCATCCGCTTACACAATTAGACCTCGAAGATGGTTTGATCGTTTACTTCCGTGCTCAGGGCCTCCAGCGCACGGGCGACCAGCTTTTTCCGCAGGGCGTATTCTTCTTCCGCAGACAAAGCGGGGTTGCCCAAGGGGTGGGGGATTGCAATGGTCGGGACGATCCGATTCGCGCCGACTGTCATCGAAATCGGGGTAATGGTGCACATATGCACCACGGGGATCCCGGCTCTTTCGATTTCTTTTACCATCGTTGCACCGCAACGCGTACAGGTCCCTCACGTACTGGTCA
>CBCTHM010000007.1:0-106050 GCA_965146675.1 uncultured Eubacteriales bacterium
GAGCAGAGCTGCCAGTGGTCGGTATCGTCATGCTGCCAGTCGCCCTCGTACTTGTGGGTGTGTCCGGGTTCCAGCTTGGGAACGACCGTGCCTTTTACAAGTATTTCGCCGCAGCCCAGGCAGTAGGTGTCGCCGGTGTAGCCTTCCGCTTCCTCGGTGGCGTCCTTTGCGTTTCTCAGCTCCGTGCCGCCGTCGTGGTTGTTGGGATTCAGGCTGCCGTAGGCCGCTTCACAAACCTCGCAAACCGCCTTTTCGTGGCAGTTGGCCGTGCCGCCGCTGTGGGGTGCTTTCGGCCCGGCCTCGCCGCAGGAGCAGAGCTGCCAGTGGTGGGTATCGTCATGCTGCCAGTCGCCCTCGTACTTGTGGGTGTGGTAGGTCGCCGTCACCGTGACATCATTGGCGGGCATGGTGAAGGTGGTGTCGGCGCTATTCGCATCCGCAAAGCTTCCGCCGTTTGAGGTCGTCCACTTGTCAAAGGTCTTGCCGCTGGGCGCGACGTCAGCGATGATCTGCACCTGCGCCCCTTCCGTGTAAAGGCCGCCGCCCGTTTTGTCGCTGCCGCCACTCACGGTCAGCCGGTAGCCGGGAGTCAGCGTCCAGTTGGAAAGGCCGGTGATGCCGTTTTTCCAGCTCTCGGTGTAGCTGCTTCCTGCACCGGACGGATAGAAAATCGTGCCGGTGGAGGCAACAGAAACAAAGGCATATCCTATGATGTTGGGCGGAGTGTTCCCCAGGAAAGTCAAGTAATTCACTCCGCTGCAACCATAAAACGCATTCTGTTTAATGGTTTGCAGGCTGGCCGGGAATTTTACGTCTCGAAGGCTCGTACATTCATAAAACGCACTCACTCCAATGGTTTGCAGGTTTGCTGGAAGATCCACGCCTGTAAGGCTCGTGCATCCGTAAAATACAGCGTCCTGAATATGCAGCAGGTTAGCAGGCAGTACCAGTTTCCCAGACAATCCCGTGCATTTGAAAAATGCATATTCTCCAATGTCTCGCAGGCCGGTTGGGAAATTCACCCCTGTCAGGTCCGTGCAGTCAGAAGCCGCATAATCCCTAATAGCGGTTACGCTCTCCGGTAGAGTGAGAACGCCGGTTTTCCCGCCCGGACAAAGGATCAACTGGCTTTTGTTCTTGTTATACAGCACGCCGTCCTGACTGGATAAGTATGGATTTTGTTCGGTTACGGAAAAGGCCGTAAGACCCATGCATTTGTAAAACGCATAGTCGTCAACGACTCTTAGGCTATCCGGCAGAAGCTGCTCTCCCGTCAGACCTGTGCAGCGCTGAAACGCAGATTCCCCAATATGGGTGAGGTTGTCAGGCAAGTCCACCCCTGTCAGGCCTGTGCAGCCGCAAAAGGCGTGAGATCCAATGGTGGTGAGGTTGGCCGGGAAATGAACGGTTGTAAGCCGGGGACCCAAGCCATAGCCTCCGCGGTCACTTTCCACCTTTGTAAGATTGCTCATGCCCGACAGGTCCATGGACGTCAGGCCGGTCCAATCGCCGCCGCTTTTATACAGGTTCAGCAAATACTTCCAGTTGTAGCCGGTGATCTCCGTGGCGCTGCCGGTGAGCCGGATGGTGATGATTATCGTCTTATCCCAGGCGCCCAGGGCGGCTTCCACGGCGGTTTTCATTTCGTTGTCGGTCAGGCTGTTGCCACCGCTGCCGTTGTCGTTGAACTTTACGGTAAGGATGGTGGCGGCGGGGTCAACCTGAAAGTTTGCGGTGACGCTCTTATTGCCGTCAAGGGTGAGGGGGTTTTCAGCGTCGCTGCCGCCCGCGCCGCCCGTCCACTCCTTGAATTTGTACCCGGCATTGGCCGTGGCGGTCAGGGTGACGGTTTTGTTGGTCAGAAGGTTTTGGCCGTGGCTGAACATTACCGTACCGCTGTTTGCCGGGGAAACAGCGACCGTCAATGCCTCCCCACCGGGCAGCTTTAAACTCTGGATTGGGTTGCTGTCGCAGTACAGGGCTTTCAGGCTGTCCAGGCCGGTCAAGTCAAGGCCGTTCAGGCCGTTGCTGGAGCAGTCCAGGGTTTGCAGATTGGAAAGGCTCGACACCTTCAGCTCGGTCAGGTTGTTGTTGACGCAGTACAGTTCTTGCAGACCGGTCAGGCTGGTCACGTCCAGGCCGTTCAGGCTGCTGCCGGAGCAGTGCAGGTATTGCAGGCTGGTCAGGCCAGTCACGTTCAGGTCGTCCAGGCTGTTGCTATAGCAGTCCAGGTATTGCAGGCTGGTCAGGCCGGTCACATCCAGTGTGCCGGATAAGCCGATGTCAGGTATAAACAATCTCGTTATCCGTTTCTCCGTGCTGCCGCTCCATGTTAGATAGGGGCCACTGCCAACAGTTGTATTCCAACTGCCGGGGTCGTTCTTTGTCCATGTAAGGCCGTTGCTTTCGATGATGCCGTTGATCACCGCCACGTCACGGGGGTCGTAATCGGCGTTTGGTTTTACGGTAAAGGTTGCGGTGACGCTCTTATTGCCTTCAAGGGTGAGAGACGGGTTAGAGTCGCTGCCGCTTGCATCACCCGTCCAGCCGGTGAATGTATACCCATATCCCGGCGTGGCAGTCAAGGTGACACTTTTGTTCTCGAGAAGGTTGCCGCTGTGTCTAAACATCACACTGCCGCTGTTTTTCGGAGAAACATCAACCGTTAATTCGTCTCCGCCGGACAGCTTCAGGCTCCGGAAGAGGTTGCTGGAGCAGTTCAGGTATTGCAGGTTGCGCAAGCCGGTCACGTCCAGCGTCCCGGACAGGTTGTTGTAGGAGCAGTTCAGGTATTGCAGGTTGTGCAAGCCGGTCACGTCCAACGTCCCGGACAGCTTGTTGTTAAAGCATTCCAGGATTGCCAGGCTGGTCAGGCCGGTCACGTCCAGCGTCCCGGACAGCTTGTTGTTGGAGCACTTCAGGGTTTGCAGGCTGGTCAGACCGGCCACATCCAGCTTCCCGGACAGGTTGTTGCTGTAGCAGTATAGGTTTTGCAGGTTGCGCAAGCCGGTCACATCCAGCTTCCCGGACAGGTTGTTGCTGCTGCAGTCCAGGTATTGCAGGCTGGTCAGACCGGTCACGTCCAGCTTATCCAGCGTGTTTCTGAAGCAGTACAGGATTTCCAGGCGTTTCAGGCCGGTCAGATTCAGCTCATCCAGCTTGTTGACGGAGCAGTTCAGGGCTTTCAGGTTGGTCAGACCGGACACATCCAGCTTCCTGGACAGCTTGTTGCTGTTGCAGTCCAGGTATTGCAGGCTGGTCAGACCGGTCACGTCCAGCTTATCCAGCGTGTTTCTGAAGCAGTACAGTTCTTGCAGGCTGATCAGGCTGGTCGCGTCCAGCGTCCCGGACAGGTTGTTGTAGGTGCAGGACAGGTATTTCAGGCTGGTCAGGCCGGTCAGATTCAGCCCATCCAGCTTGTTGACGGCGCAGTTTAGGCGTTCCAGGCTGGTCAGCTGGGATACGTCCAGCCTTCCGGACAAGTTGCAGTTGGATATATTCAATTCCGTTATCCGTTTTTGCGTGCTGTTATCCCATTTCAGGTAGGGTTTACTGAAATCAGTCGTATTCCAGCTGCCGGGATCGCCCACTGTCCATCCCTGGCTGCCTAAGCTGCTGCTGTTGATGATGGCGTTTATCGCCGCTACATCGTCCGGGTTGTATGCACTAATGCCCTTTCCTGTAAGGCGCACGGTCACAGGCGCAGCGGAATCGCCAATGGCGAAGACGATCAGCTCGGCTGTGTAATCCTTAACCGCCGTGGGGGTAAAAGTCACGTCCAGCGTACCCCCCGCCGCCGTCAAGTTACTTTGGGAAACATGAAACGCCTCACGATCTTGGCCTTCAATAATATAGGCAATAGTCTCGCTTAAATGCTCGCCGCTCACGGTCACCCTTTGAGAGGCGGAGGTTGTGCCCACCGGCACCTCACCAAAGGCAAGGTTGTCAGGTGCAGCATTCAAAACAGGAGTCTCTGTCACCGTCAAAGTGGCGGCGTCCGATTTTGCCGTCTGTACACTGTTGCTGACCACACAGCGGTATTGATAGCCGTTGTGGGTGAGCTGTACTCCCGTAAGGGTGAGGGTGTCGGTGGCGGCCCCGAAATACATGCCCCCGTCGGTAACGCCCGCCCAGCTTGCGCCCCCGTTAGTAGATTCCTGCCACTGATAGCTCGGTGCAGGAGCGCCTTTGGCAGTGACGGAAAACTGAGCGTTCCCGCCTACTATTTTCTTTTGGTCGGCAGGCTGGGCAGAGATAATGGGTGCGGCGGCCAGCGTCCAGCCGGAAAGCCCCAGGCTATTTTTCCATGTATCCGTATAGAAGTTGGACCCGGCATAGTAATAAATAGTGCCGGCAGCAGAAACTTCAGTAAAGACGTTTGTGTCGATTGTCGGCGCCGTTCCCCCCAGAAAAGTCACGGCATTCAGGTTACGGCAGCCGGAAAACGCACGGTCATAAATGTTTTTCAGACTATTCGGAAAGATTACCGTTTTCAGGTTGGTGCATCTAAAAAACGCAACGCCATAAATAGTTTCCAGGCCGGATGGGAAAGTCACCGTCTCCAGGCTGGTGCATTCATAAAATGCATTGTTAGAAATCGCTCGCAGGCTATTCGGAAAGGTCACGCTTTTTAATCTGGTGCAGTCCCCAAATGCGTACATGCCAATTTGTGCGACATTATTCTCAATGACAACAGAGGTGATTTGGCTGCGGTAATCCTTCCACGGCGGTTGATGATCCCCCGTATAATAATAGTTTCCCATTGCGCCATAGCCGGAAATGGTGAGAACGCCATTCTTATTCAGCTTCCATTGCATAAAGTCCTCATTATCATTCCCCCCACAGTTGCCGGAAGCAATAATATCAGGATTGCCGCTGTCCCCAAGGCCGCTCAGCCCAAAGCTGGCCGCCGTCAGCCCGCCGCAGTTCTCGTCGTGGACATGGTGGGTGCAGGGCGCGCCCGCCACTGCCTCCACATAGCCGCAGGTTTCGTCATGGATGTGCGCGGCTTCCACAGAGCAGGGAGTGGCTTCCTTCCCTTCGGCGTACCCGCAGGCGTCGTCGTGCTCATGCTTAAAATTGCAGCTTTCCCCGGTGTCCGGGTCGCCGCCGCAGGCAGCATCATGGATGTGCTCGGCCTCCACCATGCAGGGAGAAGCCGCCTGTGCCTCCGCGTACCCGCAGGCGTCGTCGTGCTCGTGATGGAAGGTGCAGGGCTGGCCTTCCACCGCCTCCACATACCCACAGGTCTCGTCGTGCTGGTGGTTGCAGCCCTGCTCTGCCGCGTAGGTCATGCCCGTGAGCGGGAACACGCTCACCAGCAGACACAGGCACAGCGTCAGGGACAGCCATCGGTGCTGCCGTTTTGTTTTTCTCATGGTTCTTCCTCCTTTACCATTTTGGCCGCCGCCCGGCAATCTCACAAGAGGTCATAAAGGTTTGTTCGTCTTGCCTGCATAGCAGGCAAGACAAGGGGTATACCCCTTGTGTGCGATCTTAAGTTTCATGGGCGGTGCCGTTTCAGGCTCCCGGCCTTTTGTCCACCTTGATTGTCGCAAATCCATCCCCTATATTCAATAGAAAAAGCCTAAGCCGTTCCCACAGAACCTAAGCCGGAAATTTTTGCCGCTAACCGGTGGTTTTTCATGGTATAATAGTCTTGACAAAATAGAATTTCTGTGATTTGCCTTGTGGAAGGAGGAATGGATATGCTGGCTGTGATCTGCGACGATCTCGCCAACCACCGGGAAATCCTGCTTCATTACTGCGCCCGGTATGCAAAGGAGAACCGCCTGCCCGTTGCCACGTTGGAGTTTGAGAACGCCGGCGCGCTGCTCAATAGCCGGGAGGCCAGAAGCGCCGATGTGATGTTTCTGGATATTTATATGGACGGGGCGCTGGGGGTGGACGCGGCGCGCATCCTGCGGGGCAAGGGCTATCGGGGCGCACTGGTGTTCACGACTACCAGCGCCGAGCACTACGCCGACGGCTTCGACGTGGAGGCCGCCCATTATCTCTTAAAGCCGGTGCGCTGGGATGCCTTCTGCGAGGCCATGCGCCGGGTGCAAGACCGCATAAACACCGGCACGCGAAGGGTGCGGGTCACTGCCGGACGGGATGACGTGGACATTGACGTTTCCGGCATCGAGTATATCGAGGTTTACGGGCACAAGACCGTGCTGCACACCGTAAAGGGCGAGGCCGTGGTGAGCCAATCCCTCACCGCCCTGGAGGAAGCCCTGGGCGGCGACCCGTTTTTAAGATGTTACCGCTACTTTATCGTCAACATGGATTTTGTGAAGCGGCTGAACGAGGACAGCTTTCTGATGAAGAACGGGCGGGAAATCCCCCTCTCCCGGGATGGCCGCGCCGCCCTAAAAAGCCGGTACATGGCTTATGTGTTCAAACGGATGGAGGGGTGAGAATGGAAGCCATTTTATCGGAGTATATCACCTGTGTCATCGAGGCGGTTATGACGATGTTCTTTTGCCTCTTTGTGACCCGCGATAGCTTGCGCAAAAGGCTGCCGGTTCTGGCGCTCACGGTAGTGGCGCTGGCTGTGCTGGGAAGTGCCATCAGCATGGGATTGTCGGCAGGGCTGGATGCCTGGCTTTCCGTTTCAATGGATTTCAGTATGCTGTCGCTACCCTTCTGGCTGGTTGCGGGATTTTTTCTGCTGCGCTGGGCCACTGGGGAACCGGCAAGCGGCCTGCTCTTGACCATGTTGCTCTCGGTGCAGGCGCTGCATCTGTGCCGCAGCACCACCTATTTTATTTACGGCCTGTTTTTCCCGGCGCTGACCGAGGGGGCGTTCCGCTGGGCGGATATTGCGGGCTTTGGCGTTCCATCGGTGGCGCTGACCCTGCTGCTGGCCGTGTTCTGCCGCAAGCTCTACCACAAGCTGCGGGGGTTGAATAGGAAAGAGTACGGACGGCTGTGGCTAATCCCCCTGTTCTTCATCCTGCTTTATCTGGCGCAGATCAACCTTTACCCTGTGGATCAGGGGTATTCCCTGGCCTATGGACTCAAGATACTTCTGAATGTATGCGCCTTTGTCACCTATTCCCAAACAGCCTGGGCCGTTTCCAGCAGCGCAAAAGCGGCGAAGGAAACGGAAACCCGCGCCCAACTCGCTCATCAGCTGGATTTGCAGCGGGCGCGGGTGGAGGATTTGGAGAGCCACGCTGAGGAAATGAAGCGCATCCGCCACGACAGCAGGCAGCATGTGCAGGTGCTGCAGGGTTTGTTGGAAAAGGGAGAGGTGCAGGAAGCCCTGGCCTATCTGGAGGATTACGAGGGCAGCATGGCAAAGGCCATCCAGCCGCCGCTGTGCGAAAACTTCGTGGCCGACACCCTCTGCCGCCGCTATGAGGCGCTGGCAAAGCAGGCGGGGGTGGAGGTTTCCATCAGCGCGTCGTTGCCTAAGGAGCTGGGCGTCGCGGGCAGCGATCTGGCGGTGATCTTGGGCAATTTGTGGGAGAATGCCGTGGCCGCTGCGTTGGATGCGGGTGAAGGCCGAAGATTTATTCATCTGCGGGTACAGGCCCAGGAGGAACAAGTTTTAATTCGCATGGAGAACGGCTACGGCGGAGTAGTCTACCAGGAGGGCGAGCGGTTTTTGTCCGGCAAGCCGGGTCGCAACAGGGCTGAGGGCGTGGGCATCGCCAGCGTCCGGGCGATGGCTGCGAAGTACGGCGGCATGGCCGACTTCACCTATACTCCGGACACCTTCACCGCTTCGGTGCTTCTGTATACGGGCAGATAACGGCAAACGGGGACAGGCCGGACTTACGGGCCAAAGCGCGTGTTATCACTGGCTCTGAAACAGGGTCTTACTCGACTGGCGCACAATGCAAATATGTACATGCTTGCCGCTTCAGCGGATTTCCCCACAGGGAAAACCCGCTGAACCGCTCGTTGGTGGGCGTCCCCCAAACCCTCGGAAACGCCCCCTAGGCCCACACCACAAAACCATGTTTTGTGGTGACCCCGGAGGGGCGGCTGCGCGTCCTGCTGACGCTACAAAATACGGCGGTGGAAACGGGGCAGGCACAAAAAAGCCCCATGTGACGAATCTTCATCACACAGAGCTTTTTGTTTCCCGTTCGCTTGGCCTAAGTCAATAAGATTGTCTTACTTCTTTATGGCTCACTGTCAGTATAGGCCGGATATTTTTATTGTGATACTGTATAAATCACTTATTTATCAACCGATTATTCGCCAACCCACATATTAATTACTTGACAATCACTTTTATTTACCGGGTCGTAATAACGGCTTTGCAGGTAGTAAAACCCGGTCTCCTGGTCGTAGTAATACCCCCGGTACCGCAAAGGGTTCCAGTTGGCGATGTGGGTCTGGTCCTTCGACACGTCCCGGCCCTTCCCGTCCGTGATCGAAATGGGCCTCCCAAACCCGTCGTACACGTACCGCGCCACCAAATCTCCCATGCTGTTCAGCAGCCCGATTACGTCCCCTTGCAGGTTGCACAAGTACTGGTAGTACACAACACTCCCACTGTCGCTCCGATACGCAAGCTGGTACGGAGACCCGCTTTCATCGTAGCTGAAATCCAGGCTCACCATGCTGCTCCCCACCGATACCGTCTCCCGCAGCAGCTTCCCGCTGGCGTACGTGTAATTGTGAATCACTGTGCTCCCCTGCACCGCTGAACGGGTACTGGGTCCCGATTTTGACACTACCGGCGGCAGCGTCGGCACAGGTACCGGGTCATATGGGTCCGTTTCCGTCTCCTCTGTTTCCGGTACTGTCGGGCCTACCCCCGGCGGCATGGTGATGGTTATTTCTGGCTCCGTCGGCCATATCGGAGGGGGCGTTTCGCTTACCTCCGTGGTATTGGTCCCCGGATCAATCGGCTTATACGACGGTGTGGTGGGGTCCGGTTTCGTGGGTTTGTCCGGGTCGACCCAACTGGGCGGCGGGTACGTCGACCAGGACGGCTCCGGCGGTTTCGTAGGTTCTACCGGCTTCGTCGGCTCCGGCGGCTCTACCGGCTCCGTGGGGTCCGTGGGTTCCGGCAGCTCCGGCGTAGCCTCTTCCGTCCGGACGATCTTCTGATTCCGGCTCCCGCCGGCTCCATACGCAAAGCGCAGCTCCGCCTCCGGGCCCGACGCTTCTGCCAGCTCCCGGCCGTTCTCCCACGTCATGCTCCACTGCGTCCCGTTGTAATACGTCAGGGGGTTTCCAGCCCCGTCATAGGTGAAGCTCCCCTGCCTCCGGCTCCCGTCGAATCCCTCCACGCTCACCGTCTGCACCCGGTCCAGCCACCCCGTGCTGGGATAATGCAGGGTATAGACCTCCTTCTCCAGCCCGCCGCCCTGACTCACCTTTTCCCGCAGGTTCCCGTATCCGTCGTAGCTGTAGTGGGTCGTGCCCGCCGTGTTCTCCTCTCCCACCAGCTGCCCCTGCTTGTCGTAATAGTACGACGCGCCCTGCCACGACATGACCCCGCTTCCCTGCACCGTCGCGATGTTCCCCAAGGCGTCGTAGGTGTAGTTCAGCTCATACGTCGGGGTAAAGGGGTTGCCGTTCAGGTTTTGCTTCACCTCCAGCTTCTCCACCTGGCTTGTGGTCTTGTTGCTCCCCAGGTTCCGGTATTCATAGCTCTGCACATAATAATCGTTCGTCTTGCTCTTCAGCCGGTTCAGACTGTCGTACCCGTACTTCAACTCCGGTCCGATCCCTGGGTTGAGCCCGGTCAGACGCCCGTACTTGTCGTAGCGGTACGAGCTCACATACGTCGCTCCCGGCAGCTGCCAGCTCTGTCCCGTCAGCCGGCTGCTCCCGTCGTACTGCTGGAACGTCCGCAACGCCAGGCTCCCGTCCCGGTACTGCGCGCTCCGGATCAGGCGACCCAGACCGTCGTACTCGTACCGCGTGTCCGTCTCGATCCCGTACTTCTCCGCCAATACCCGGTCCATCTGGCTGCTGCCGTCGTAGCTGTAGCGCAGCGTATCCCCGCTGCTCCACCGCTCCTCCCTCACCCGGTCCAGCAGGTCATAGGTGTACCCCACGCTGGCGCGGTTCCCGTAGGTCATGGTCTTCACCTTCCCCGTCGACCCCACGTACCCGTACTGCGCCAGGGTATTGCTCCCAACCCGCACCGCCGTGTTGCGTCCCAGGCTGTCGTAAGTTAGTCCGTACTCCATGACGTACTTCGTTCCGTTCCAGTACCCGCCCCGGGTCAGACCCGTCAGGTTCCCGTTCTCGTAGGCGTAATCCAGGGACACTTCGCCCGACAGATAGCTCATGCGGATGCGGTCGTTCTCTTGATACCGGTGCTCGGTCATTGTCCCGGCAGGATCCGTGATCCGGTCCGCCTGCCGGGTCGCCGTATACCCGTACCGGGTCACGCCCCCTGCGCTGTCCGTCACTTGGCTGGTCAGTCCCGAACTGTTGTATCCTGCGCTGGTTTGCAGCTTCCGTCCCGCGCCGTTTGCGGCGGTGAGGGTGGAAGAAGCGGTTTGGCCCTGGGCCGTATAGTCCATGGTCTGCTTCACCAGGTCGTTTTTCACCGTCTTGACGTTGTGGGCCCCGTCATAGGCGATGTCATAGGTTCCGGCGGCGGCGGACTCCAATTGGACCAGGTCCGCTCCGTCATAGGTATAGGACACCCCGTCGGAATCGGTCTGGTTCACCGCCCGCAGCTTGCCCTCGCTGTCATAAGTATACGTTTGCGCGGGCTCCTTTGTCAAGGCGATACTGTCAAAGAACGCCTGATTCATGTCGTGGTAATAGCAGCAGAAGATTACAATCGAGCTGACGGTCTTTCCTGATTTCCGGGGTACCACGGCCATAGACGCGTACTGCCAGTCCCGGATGGACTCGTTGAACGGCAGGCAGTGGTCCTCTCGGGTACCGTCTGAATAATATACGGTGGCTACCAGGCCAAAATACCGCACGTCGCCCCAGAACTTATCGGTGGAAAGGCCGGGAACGGAGTCCGCCCTCGCCCAGCCGGAGAGCAGGAAGGTGGCGTCGGAGCTGCAGTTCACGGGAACGGTCTGCCGGGCCGCCGCGTATTCCTGATCGCTGGCTCCCTGAATGGTAACCGAAGTGGCGCCGTTCTGCTTGCTCTGCGTTGTACGTCTGGCGTTGCTCCGGATTACCCAATTCCCGTCGTTGAGCTCGAAGCTGCCGTCCGCCACCAGATTGTAGGAGGACGCGGTTTCGCCCGTCTCCAGCTGCGCGTCGTCAAACACCACCGTGCCGGCGACATTGTACAGGCCCATGGCAGCGTAATACGTCCCCGTCGTGGCAGGGGTATAGGTAACGGTCAGCCGCTCCCAGCCGCCGCCAACGCCGCTTGCGGTCACCTCTGTCAGGACGCGGCTCTGGGCCACGGTAGCCCCGGCGGAATCCAGCAGGCGGGCCATGACGCCGCCGCCCGCCGTCCGGTTGGAGATGGCCGTGGTCTTGGCGTAGACGGAGAAGGTATAGGTCGTACCGGCCTGCAGGGTCGCCTTCTGGCGGGTCTCCGCCCGTCCGCCGGAGGCGTCTGCCGCGTTAATATAATACCGCAAAGCCCAGTTCCCCGTGCGCCCAATGCCGCTGCGGCGCCGCACCTTGCCGCCGCTGTTGTGATAGGCCCAATCGTTGGCGTAATTGCCCGCGTCCGTGTCCGCCCCATTGGCTCCGGACTCCATGCCGCTGTTGCGCAGCAGGCTCACCCCCTGCTGGCCCCCGGCAATGGAGTTCAGCAGGCGGTTGGCAGTGGCCCCGGCGGAGGGCTGGGAATAAGCCGCGGCGGTCACGCCCAGGAGCTTGCCGTCTTTATCCTCCGTATAGGCGTTGACGGTCCGGCCCGCGCTGTCAAACAAAAGCGTGGTCACGAGATTATCCTGACCCGCGGACAGGCTCAGGTCGTCTCCGGCGTCCACATACACGGTTCGGCTGCCGTCACCGCCGTCCCGGGAGACCCGCCCCATGTATTGGCTGGGTGTGTTGTACGTCGCCGCGGCGTAATAGGCCTCCATCTGGGAGATCACGTACCCCGTGGTCGCCGCCCGGTAGGTATACTGAATGCCGGTTTTCGTCTCGCCGTCATAGGCGTGCAAAAGCCTGCCGTGGACTCCGGAGTAGCCGTAGCGGCTCACTGTGCCGTCCGGTCGGGTCACCTTGGTCAGCTGGGCCGAGCTAGGACTGTAATGGGCATATTCGTAGCTCGTCACGCGACCGGCAAAATCCGTAATGGAAGTCAAAAATCCATTGTTGTAAGCCAGGGTGGCCAGCCGGATGGCCTCTGCGCTGCCCGCCGGGACCAAAACCACGCTTGTGGCCTGGTTTCCGGTTTGATTGCCCGGCTTCCAGGCGGAGCCGGCGGCGCTGTAGCTCTGGCCGTTATAGAGAATATGGATTTTGTTCCCATTGGCGTCGCAGATGGAGGTTAAAAACCCATTGACAAAGATTTTTTTGTTGTCCTTTTCGTCGGACAGGGTGTGGGTATTCCCGGAGACCGATATGGTCAGATCCAGGCCGTCCTCATCCTGATACACGCTCCCCTTCTTATAAAAGTAATGCTCCGTCCCGTCGCTGTCAGTGTAAATCAGATAGGGTGCGCCGTCGATCTCGGTGCTAACCACCGTCTCCTGAATGGAAAGCTTCCAACCGTTTCCGGTCTTCATCTGGTTGAAGGTCTTCGTGTGCAAATCCGCCGTGCCGGAGAACTGCCGGTCCCAGAAGGCTGAGTTATACACGTGCGCCAGAGAAAAGGACATCACGGTTCCGGTGTAGCTCAGGTCCGTCCGCGCCAGAGTGAGCTGCCCCGTGTAATCGGCGACATAGCCCGTTCCCGCTCTGCCGATGTCCTGGGTCTGATAGGTATAGTATCCCTCCAGCCCCCGGGTGTCCCGATACGCAATTTGGAGCACGGGCCGGTCCCGGATATTCCGCAGAGTCACCTCCATATAATTGTTCTTGTTCAGGCTGCCCTCATCCTCCGAAACCAGCATAAAAGAGGTGACGCCCTGATTACCGGCCTCGTAATGCAGCTTTACCAGCTCTGTAATATTCCAGGTGACAAAAGTATTGAGAGAAGACTTGGTAAACTTAACATAATCAAGAGCCGGCACGCAATAATCCTCATAGTTGTAGCCCCAGTCAAAATCTTGATCCCAATCGAGATCGCCTGGTAGTTCATATGCATTGACATACAACTCCTGCAGGTTTTTCATATTGATTTCCGGCACGAAGTAGCTCAGTGACGCGCCGCAGATCACACTGTTGGCCGGGAGCCTGGGCAGGTCGCGGAATTGGACGAAGGTCCGATACAGGCCCTTTCTGCCGTCATCGTAGCCCAGGTACTGATCTCCTTCTCTATGGATTTCCTGGTCGTTTTCACAGATATAGCTGGTGTGGACGTTCGCCGACGGCAGCCTCCGGACCAGGGTGGGGTCGATTTGAATAGGCAGCACCCGCTCCGGGTCATTGATCCAGTTTTCGTCCGCCATGATCACCAGTTCATACAGGTCGTCACCCATTGGTATTAAATCATAAAGCACCTCTGGCGAATAGGCCCCCGCCGCGTCCGTCATATAGGGGGCCGGCATTTCAAAAATGGTTTCGCCGGTCTCCTTGGACGTAAAATGCAGGCCGTCGTCGAAGGGTTCCGGCCACATCCCCTGTATTTCCACAGAAAAGCGATATTCATAGCTGTTCGTCTGCTGTTCGAGCAGAATGTATTCCTTTACGGTCGTGCCATACGCAATGTACTGCAGGGAAACGCCGGGTTGCACGTTTCCGTACCCAACAGAGGACACCGCGTTGCGCGCCCGGAGCTGCTCCGTCAGGGAATCTTCGGTTGGTTCCAGCTCCTTCTCCACCCATGGGATTTCCGGCGAATCCGGAATATGGGGGAGCCACTCCAGAATTTCTTGCTCTCCGTCCCCTGTGGACTGGGCCGCAGGCGGACCGGACAGCACCTCCCCCTGCAGGATGGAGACCGGCACAGAATTGCCCGCGGCACCCGCGTCGGGCTCCGCCTCCCCAGCTCCGTTCTGATAGCCAAAGGAAATGGCGTATTCCCCGCTTCGCATCTGTACCAAATTTTCGTCTTCGGTCAGCGCGGGAGCGAAGATGCACTGCATCGGATTGTCCGCCGTGGCATAGCCCTCCAGCTCCGCCCCCTCCTCCGTGGTCTGGTAGACCAGACGGTTGTCAATTTCCTGCCAGGCGCCATCGGCGTCCTGATAGTGTACCGGGATTTCATAGGCGGCTGCAATGCAGCTGCCGTCACTCAGACGAAACTGCTTGCTGTTTTCCGTCCGCAGAGACGGATCTTCGCCCAAAACCGTAACCGGTTCCGGCTCCGGCGTCTCCGGGTCTGCCGGAATGGGGCAGCCGTTTTCATCCACCGCCGCCGGCGGAATTTCCGGCACCTCCAAATCTTCGTCGGAAGCAAACGTCCCAACGGGAAGCAGCTCAAAAAGCAAGACAAGGGTCAGCAAAACGGATATCAGACGAAATCTCCAAGAACAACTCATCCTTTTTCCTCTCTTTCTGTTCTTATTCTCTCTTTTGCCCAAATCACCGGCTGCAAATGGTGTGAAGTTCACCTCAATCCTTCTTGTATTTAACCAGCTATCGATATAATACTACAGCTTCCTTCTGTTTTCAACTGTATTCGCACGCTACATTGTATAGTTTGTTAAATTATCCAAATTTTAACGGCTTCAATTTGTCGAGCTAGACAAAATGAGCGTGGTAAAGCCCCGTACTTTCCGCAAAAAGACGCCCCGCTGGATATTTCCAGCGGGGCTCCAAACTAATTGCAAAATATCAAAGGGTATAAAACAGGTTTATACCCCCTTTTTTTCTTGTGCCAGCCACTCCAGATACTCGTCATAGGTACCCACCCGGTCTACGATAGTACCGTCCGGCTGAAAGGCGATCACCCGGTTACACACGGAGGAAAGCATCTCATGGTCGTGGCTGGCGAGAAGCACCACCCCCGGGAAGGCCATTAGGCCCTTGTTCACCGCTTGAATGGACTCCATATCTAGGTGGTTGGTTGGTTGATCCAGTAGCACCACGTTGGCCCCCGAGAGCATCATTTTGGACAGCATGCACCGGACCCGCTCTCCGCCGGAGAGCACGTTGACCGATTTAAATACGTCCTCCCCGGAAAACAGCATCCGTCCCAGGAAGCCCCGGAGATATACATCGTCCTTCTTCGCGGAGTACTGCCGAATCCAGTCCACCAGCTCCATATCGCAGCCCTCAAAATAGGGACTGTTATCCTTGGGCAAATAGCTCTGCGCAGTGGAAACCCCCCATTTGAAGCTGCCTGCGTCCGGCTCTACCTCCCCCATCAGCACTTGAAATAGGGCAGTCTGGGCCCGCTCATTTTCCCCCACAAAGGCTATTTTGTCAGTCCTGCCCACTGTGAAATGCACGTCGAGCAAAAGCGCCGCTCCGTCTACGGTCAGCGTAAGGTCCTTTACCGTGAGCACGTCCTTCCCCAACTCCCGCTCCGGGGAAAAGCCCACGAAGGGATAGCGCCGGGAAGAAGCCGGCATCTCCTCCACGGTCAGCTTGTCCAGCAGCTTCCGGCGGGAGGTCGCCTGTTTGCTTTTGGCCTTGTTGGCGGAAAAGCGGGCGATAAAGGCCTGCAATTCCTCAATCTTCTCCTGAGTCCGTTTATTTTTGTTACGCATCAGAGACTGCACCAGCTGGGAGGACTCATACCAGAAATCATAGTTGCCCACGTACATCCTGATTTTTCCGAAGTCGATGTCTACAATGTGGGTGCAGACCGTGTTGAGAAAATGCCGGTCATGGGAGACCGCGATGACGGTGCCGGGGAAGTCCAGCAGAAAATCCTCCAGCCAGTTGATGGACTCGATGTCCAGGTTGTTGGTGGGCTCGTCCAGCATCACGATATCCGGATTTCCAAACAGAGCCTGGGCCAGCAGAACCTTGACCTTCAGCCGGGGGTCCGTGTCCGCCATACGATCCTGGTGATATTGGGTGGGAACGCCCAGACCCTGCAAAATCCGGCTGGCGTCGGACTCCGCCTCCCAGCCATTCATCTCCGCAAATTCCGTCTCCAGCTCCGAGGCCCGTAGCCCGTCCTCATCGGAAAAATCGGTTTTTTCATACAGCGCGTCCTTTTCCTGCATCACCTCATAGAGTCGCTGATTGCCCATAATGACGGTGTCTAGAACCGTATATGCGTCATATTGAAACTGCTCCTGTTTTAACACGGACATGCGGAGGCCTGGCTGCAGCACCACGGCACCGCTGGTGGATTCCAACTGACCGGAGAGAATTTTTAAAAATGTGGATTTCCCAGCGCCGTTGGCACCGATGACGCCATAACAATTACCCGCCGTAAATTGCAGGTCCACATGCTGAAACAGCCACTGACCCCCGAACTGTATACTGAGGTTATTCACCGTTATCATAATCTTTCAATCCTTTCCTTGCCGCAAGCTCCGTCGGCTGCAGGAGACACTGGTCGGAATATTGCTTGGACCGCCCCTTCTGTAACCCTCCCGGCAATATCAAACGACAGCCGCAGCAACAGTGTAACACGAAATAACAAATAAATAAATAATTTTTCCAAACCCTCTTGCATTTTTTCTTCTGCTGGCTATAATAGATTTAGCACTCATATAAAAGGAGTGCTAAATCTATGGAGCAAGGACGTGACCGGCATGGAAAAAAGGCAGTTTCAGGCGGAATCTCAGCGCCTGTTGGATCTGATGATCAATTCCATTTATACGCATAAGGAGATATTTCTGCGGGAAATCATCTCCAACGCCTCCGATGCCATTGATAAGCTGGCTTATCTGTCGCTGACCGACGAAAACGTAGGCCTGAGCCGAGAGGATTTTAAAATTCAAATCAAGCGGGAGCCGAAATACAGGATTTTAACCGTCTCGGACAACGGAATTGGAATGAGCCGGGAGGAGATGGAGCAGAACCTGGGGACCATCTGCAAATCAGGCTCTTTGGACTTTAAGGCACAGCTGGACAAGCAGGCGGATGTGGACATCATTGGACAATTCGGCGTGGGCTTTTACTCCGCGTTTATGGCAGCCGACACCGTGACGGTGATCTCCAAAAAATATGGGGCGGAGGAAGCCTGGATGTGGCAGTCCAGCGGCGCCGATGGGTATACCCTGGAGCCGGCTCAGCGGGAAGCGCCGGGCACGGACGTCATCATGAAGCTCAAGCCGGACACGGAGGACGAGAAATATAGCCGCTTCCTGGAGGAATATGAAATCCAAAATTTGATTAAAAAATATTCCGACTATATTCGCTACCCCATTCGGATGGAAGTTACCAAATCCCGGAAAAAGGAACAGGCGGAGGAAGAAGCGCAGCCGGACAAGGCGCCAGAATACGAGGAGTACACAGAGGTCGAAACCCTGAACTCCATGGTTCCCCTGTGGCAGCGCAACAAAAAGGACGTCTCGCAGGAGGAATACGACAGCTTTTACCGGGAAAAGTTCTTCGATTATGAGAAGCCCCTGGCCAATCTCCACATCAGCGTAGAGGGGGCCGTCACATATAAGGCGCTGTTGTATATTCCCGCCCGTGCTCCCTATGATTTTTACTCCAAGGATTATAAAAAGGGACTTCAGCTGTATTCCTCCGGGGTACTGATTATGGATCACTGCGAGGATCTGCTCCCAGATCACTTCCGCTTTGTTCAGGGTATTGTGGACTCTCAGGACCTCTCCCTGAACATCAGCCGAGAGATGCTGCAGCACACCCGCCAGCTCACTGTAATTGCCAATAATTTGGAGAAAAAAATCAAAAACGAATTGGAAACTATGCTGCAGCAGGACCGGGAAAAGTATGAAAAGTTCTTCGCCGTGTTCGGCCGTCAGCTGAAATACGGCACCGTAGGCAACTATGGCCTGCACAAGGAGGCCTGCCAAGACCTTCTGCTGTTCTGGTCGAACCAGCAGAAGAAGCTCATCCGCCTGCGGGAATATGTAGACGCCATGCCGGAGGAGCAGAAAAAAATTTATTTTGCCCCCGGCGAGAACCGGGACCGGCTGGCGAAGCTACCGCAGACTGAAACGCTGGCGGCCAAGGGCTTCGACGTCCTGCTTTTTACCGAAGATGTGGACGAGTTCATCCCACAGACACTTGTCCAGTACGCAGAAAAAGACTTCTGCAACATCACTGCCGATGACCTCGGCCTACAAACCCAAAAGGAGAAGAAGCAAACCGAGGAAAAGGCAGAGGAATTAAAGGATGTGCTGTCCTTTGTCAAAGATGCCCTAAGCGACCAGGTAAAAGAGGTCCGCCTTTCCGCCAACCTGGGTAATCATCCCGTATGTCTGACGCCGGACGCAGGAATGAGCTTCGAAATGGAGAAGTATATGAAGCGGGCGAATCCGGAATTCGGCTACAGCGCAGGGCGAATCCTGGAGCTCAATGCGGAGCACCCGGTATTCCAGGCGATGCAGGAGGCCGTGGAAAACGACCCGGAGAAGGCCAAGGACTATGCGCAGCTCTTGTATGGGCAAGCGCTTTTGATGGCGGATCTCCCCCTGAACGACCCCATGGCCTACACGGACCTGGTGTGCAAGCTGATGCATTGATGAAAGCAGGCGGCCGCTGGTTCGGGCGGCCGCCTCAGCCTGTCGACAAAGTCCCTTAGGACTTTGTCGACAGGCTGCTGGACTTTTTGAAACACCGTAAAAAGTTTTAAAAAGTTGCTTGCATGCACGGGAAAGAAAACCTCGACGGTTTTCTTTCCCGCTTTCTTTTCCTCGAATTTTTCGGCGGGAGGGTTTGTTCACAAAGAGGCTGCAGTTTTGCTGCGCGCACACTATGTGCGCCAACTACCTGCATAGCGTACACTAACAGCTTGGTTTGTATTTCCTGCCGCGTACAGGTCGCAATAGGAATGGAGGAAAACTTACCTCGCGCCTGCGGGCGCAAACTCTGGCAGGCTTTCTCGACAAGCTGTGGCGACTGTTTGCTATTGGCTCTCTTCTTGATCCGTACCTTCTGAAAAAAACGGCTTTGCTTTCCGGTTGCTATTTGTTTGTGAATATGTTACTATAAAACTACATAAAAACTAGACAGATAACGTGCCTCGGATAGAAAGGATGATTGCATTGGGATATCCGTATGATGATTTTTCTCATTTTGATTGGGAGCGTTTGTTTTCCAACTCCTTTGCCACAGCGGCATTGGGCCTTGTCCTAATTATCATGGTCATTGCCATACTCTGGAGCGTGGCGGCTTATGTGCTGCATGCCCTGAGCCTATACACCATCGCCAAGCGCCGGGGGATTCGCAACGCTTGGCTCTCCTGGATTCCCGTTGCAAACTATTGGATTTTGGGAAGTATCTCGGACCAGTATCAATATGTGACCCGCCATCGGATGCAGAGCCGCCGGAAGCTTCTGCTGGGCTTCGGCATTGCATCCTTTGTTCTCTCTCAGGCATTCCTGTTCTCCTTCAATTTTGGCTCCCTGTATCGATTCCTGTCCACCGGCAGGGGCGGTCTTTATCATTTCGCGTCCGGCGGCGGGCTGTTATATCTGATCAATACGGGGATTGCGATTACGCTATTGGTATTTCAATATATTTGCCTGTACAATCTGTTTCAATCCTGTAATCCTGGCAACAGCACGGTTTTCACTGTCCTATCTATCATTTTCCCTGTGACGCAGCCGTTTTTCCTTCTGGCATGCCGGAACAAAGATTATGGAATGCCTCCCAGGAAGGCCTCAGCCAGCGGAATGTTCCAGCCTCCCTGTTCGCCCAGCGGGCAATCCGGCTCCGCCTACCGGCAGCCGGAGCAGTCCAATTCCCCGCAGCAACCTGAACAAAACAGCACTTGGCAGGACTCCGCACAACCTGGACCAGGGCAAGTACGGCAGGCGGCGGATCCTCAACCGGAGCAGCCCCAACCACCAGCGGACCTCACGCCGCAGGAGGAACCCTGGAACCAAAAGGATCGGGATAATCCCGCAGAGCTGTAAAATTAGAACAAAGGCCCTGGCGCGATGTGCGCCAGGGCCTCCTTACTGTCAAGTCAGTTAGAAAGTCTGTGCCAGTTCTGCCGCGCTTCGGCAAGCTTCCGCTAACACGGCGGCAGGATCCGCATCCTGGGCGTCTAGCCCGTCGGCCGCTACGCAGTCATACCCACCAATTCCAAAAAAGTGGGACAGAGCTTCCCAATACCGGCTTCCCATTTCCAAAGGCGAGCCCGCATAGCAGCCACCCCGGGTTGTGAGCAATGCCAAACGCTGCGCGCGGCAGACGCCATAGCAGCCTTGGGCATCGCAGCCGAAGGTGATCCCCTCTACAGAAACGTTTTCCACATATACTTTCAGCAGGGCCGGAAAGCTCAAGTCCCAAAACGGAGCGGCGACGACGATACCGTCGGCTTGGGCAAACTGCCAAGCGTAACGGAAGCGGGGATGATTTCGCATCCCACGCTGCAAGAGCGACTGCCTTGCATCGAAAAACTCCCCCTGTAGGCAGCGCAAGTCCTCCCGCATGAGCTCCAACCTCGAAACGGACCAATCCGCCGGCAACGCAGCCAGAAACGCCTCACCTAGCTGACGGGTTCTGGACGCGCGCCCGCGAATGCAGCAGTCCACATACAAAAGCCGCCTCATCATCGATTCCGCACTTCCACTTGGAGCCCCTCCAGCACGTCCAGTGCGATCTGATGCAACCTTGCATCTGCGCCTGCGGTTAAAGCGGCGTCCACCACAATTCGGGCGTTTGGATAACGGCTCTGAAGAACCACGGCATTGCTGAGCACACAAATGTTGGAAACCAAACCAACCAGCTCCACCTCGTCCGCTTTCTCCGGCAAAACAGCCTGTACCGACGGGTCCGTACAGTCAATCCCAAAGGACACCTTATCCATGCCCTTGGCCCCGCAGGCCTGCAGGGCCAGCGCCGTCTGCCCATAGAGCTGCCAGCCCGGCGTTCCGCGGACGCAGTGCGTCACGGGGAGCAGTCTTCCCTCCCGGGTCTGTAAATAATCAGACAGGTGGGTGTCCCGGGTGAAGAAAACTCTGCCGGGCCCGTACGCCCGGACCCGCTGTGCAATTCCAACGTCCAGCGCCTCCGCGCCAGGAAATCCCAATGCGCCGGTTACAAAATCCACCTGATAATCAATGACAAATAAATAGCGTTCCATGTTTCCGTCTCCTTCTGCCGCGGCCAATCCGCTCCTGTCTCCCTCGCCGCTTGCTTTTCTTTACCATAGCAAATCCCTGGGGAAAAGTCAATTGGGATTGCATGGGGCACTTAAATTTGGTATAATAGATAAGAAGGTGAGCGCATGTACAAAAAAGATGACTTTATTTTGGTGTTCGACTCCGGCATTGGCGGCATCAGCGTCTTGCGGGAGCTGGTCAAGCGGATGCCCGCAGAACGGTTTTTATATTTCGGGGATTCTCAAAAAGCCCCGTACGGCACACGCCCGACGCAGGAGGTACGCGCGCTGACTCTGGCGCGCATCGGGTCTCTAATGCGACGGGGCATTAAGGCTGTGGTGGTGGCCTGTAACACCGCAACCGCCGCCGCCATCGAGGAGCTGCGAGCCGCTTACCCAGAAATGATTATCGTCGGTATGGAGCCCGCCATTAAGTTGGCGGCGGAACGGCATGGCGGGGGACGAATTTTAGTGATGGCCACCAACGTCACGCTCCGAGAGCGCAAATTCTGTGACCTCATGAATCGGTTTTCTCAAACCTGTCAGATTACGCCGCTTCCCTGCCCTGGCCTGGTGGAGCAGGTTGAGGCAGGCCACTTGCATACGCCCCAGATTTACAGTCTTCTGGAGGCGCTGCTGGCGCCCGCGCTTTCTAAAAGGCCCGATGCAATCGTCCTCGGCTGTACCCACTATCCATTTCTGCGGCCCGTGATTCAGGAAATTATAGGACCAGAGGTGGAGATATTGGATGGTGGCCCCGGAACTGCCCGGGAGACGTTGCGCCGACTTCAGGCAGCTGGGCTCCTGCGTAGGGGCGAGGCCGGCTCGGTTGAGCTGCAAAACAGTCTAGAATCTCGGGATGTCCTGGCCATGTCCGCCCGCCTGCTGGATCATGCTTAACATGAGTCCATCATTCCCAATTTATTCACAGTTCTGTTTCGTTTTATTTTCTTTTCATTCATATTACGTTCAAATTCGCCCGTTAAGATAAAAGCGTAAAGGAAATGCGGCAGCCGTGAGCCGCAGCCTTTACCATCCACCTCCTCTTATTTTCTTCCCGTGCTTCCTTTTTCTCTCTCTGATTTTGTTTACGCAAACGAAAAGGACCCTGCCGTCTGGCAGGGTCCTTTTCTATTGAAACCATGTTTTACATTTATTAGGACCGCGGGACAGGTGTAGCAGCCTCTATCTCCCCTTAAAACAAATCGACGCAAATCAATTTGATTTGACAGATTATCGTAAAGCCGGTATACTGGTATCACCGACAGATGGAAAAGAGAGGTTGCAACCATGGTCTTACAGGAAAACCTGAGCAAAGCCCTGCAGCAGATTCGGACGGATAAGAGCTGGTCCATTCAACGCTTTGCTGATGAACTCTACATCTCCAAATCCAACCTGCAAAACCTGTTGTCCGCCCGTGGAAACCCACGTCTGGGTACAGTGGAGCACATTGCCGAGCGATTGCAGATAAACCCGGTGGACTTGCTCACTAATTTGGTTTTAAACCAGACGTATTTTGAAATGCTGGTGCGGTTTTTAGAAATCAACAAGGAGCAAGAAGGCCTTCCGGCGGAGCATGCCCTCCAGCTTTTGGCTGCGTTGGAGCCGCAGGCCGAAAAAAGAGAAAACGAGGACCCGACGTACGCGCAAGAAATTACATAATAAAAGCGTTTTCCTAACCCTATGAATTGCTGCTCGAAGGGGCGTTTTATGCGCATTTGTTTGCAAGTTGACCTCATAATTTTGCCGCTGGTTTTAAAACTGGCGGCGCTTTTTTATCGTTACCATCCGATGCCGGGATATGCAGTTTATATGCGATAACTGCCTCAAAAAGCGCCGCCCTTTTTTGCATTGCTTTGCAATTTTTTCACCTTTTTGCGCATAATAAGGACGCCGAAGCGGAATTTGGCATTCCCTGCTCGGCACGCAAGGAAGAAAGGGTGAGACAATGGCAAATTGGAAACGCGGACGCCAAAGCTTTCAGCTGGAGACGCCACCGGTTATCACGGCCTGGTCCAGCATCGCCGGAAAAAAAGAGTCGGAAGGTCCGCTGCAGGCATATTACGATCAAACCGATCAAGATACCTACTTTGGACAAAAAACCTGGGAGAAGGCGGAAGCTCACCTCCAGGAACTGGCCATGGATACACTGCTTCAAAAGGCTGGCATGAAAAAGAGTGATGTGAATTTAGTTTGTTCCGGCGACCTGCTGAACCAATGCATCAGCTCCAGCTTCAGCCTCCGCAATACGGGTATGCCGGCCCTGGGGCTATATGGCGCTTGTTCCACGATGGCCGAATCGCTGCTGCTTGCAGCCATGGCGGTAGGCGGCGGCTTCGTGTCCAGCGCCGTAGCCATGACTTCGTCGCACTTCGCCTCGTCAGAGCGGCAATACCGGTATCCCTTGGGATACGGCGGACAGAGAACCCCCACCGCACAATGGACCGTCACCGGTAGCGGCGCGGCACTGGTGCGTTCGACCGGGTCTGGGCCCGTTCTTGAGGCGGCCACCATTGGCACCATCATCGATCTGGGCATTACCGACGCCAACAACATGGGCGCTGCCATGGCACCGGCGGCCTTTGAGACCATCCGCGCGCATCTGGATGATCTGGGAGCCGCGCCGGAGGACTACGATCTGATCGTCACCGGGGACCTGGGGAAAATCGGAAGAGAAATCTTACTAGATCAGTTCAACAGCGCCGGCATTCATCTGGGCGAACGTTACAACGATTGCGGCCTTTTGGTTTTTGACACGGAAAAACAGGATGTGCATGCGGGCGGGTCCGGCTGTGGCTGTAGTGCCATCGTGCTGTGCGGCTACCTTCTAAACCAGCTGCAAAAGCAAAAAATCCGTCGGCTGCTCTTTTGCGGCACAGGCGCACTGCTGTCTCCCGTGTCCAGCCAGCAAGGGGAATCCATTCCCGGCGTTTGCCACGCAGTGTCGATTTCCTCGGAAAGGATGTGAGGATATGGAGTATTTGCAGGCCTTCCTGGTGGGCGGAATTCTCTGCCTCATTGGACAAATTCTCATTGATAAAACGAATTTAACGCCCGCCCGTATTTTGGTCTTATACGTGGTGGCGGGCGTGATCCTGGGCGCGCTGGGAATCTACGAGCCAATTGTGAAATTTGGCGGCGCAGGCGCTACGGTGCCCCTGACAGGCTTCGGCTATAATCTGGCAAAGGGCGTGCGGGAGGCTGTGGCCAGTGACGGATTCCTGGGTATTTTTACAGGAGGCATAAAGGCGGCGGCCGGTGGAATCACCGTAGCAATTGTCGCAGCATTTTTGGCTGCATTGATTTTTAAACCCAAAGATAAAAGCTGATTTTCGAATGAAATTGTAATGCCAGGGTAAACTACCTCTGCGGAAGCACCGCAAACGAATCTAGGAGGAAATTGAAATGGATTTCAATAACCAAAACCAGAACAACCAGAACCAGAACAATCAGAACCGGAACAACCAGAACAATCAGAACCAGAACCAGAACAACCAGAACCGGAACAACCAGAACAATCAGAACCAGAACCAGAACAATCAGAACCAGAACAACCAGAACCAGCGCTAACAAGTAAATATGTACAGAAAACCAGGCGGCGCGTTGCCGCCTGGTTTTCTGTATTTCCTTATTTTGAATACAGCGACAGTATCGTTTGTTTTAACTCCTGCAAAGTTTGGATGGCCTGCTCTGTGCAGCCAAAAAATTCGTTCTCCGCCACCAGACAGTAATCCACATAAGTCGTCTCCCCTGACACGGGGATCACCGTGTTCCGGCAATTCCCATACCGGAAGGCAGGGGCTACCAGCCCCACTTCCGTCAGTTGATAAATGCTGCGCTTCTCTCCCATCAAATCCATTTTTCCTGAGAGAAACACCAGATACTCTTCTCCCGCCTGCAGATCATTGATAAAGCCCATATTCATGGTGCTGTCGTTGAAATCGGGGCTGCCCCAATGAGAGGCGTAAAGCCAGACCGCTTCCCCGGCATGAATGTCCTCACCTTGGAACACCTCCAATACCCGGACCTGCTGCTGCTTGATTCCAAATAGGTATTCCCGCTGGCCGGTGGCCTCCACCCGGACGACCATTGGGGACTGGGGCAGAACCTCCCGCATCTCCTGCGCCGTGGATTTTGCCAAGGGCTCCGGTAGCTCCGCCACCTGAATAGACTGCATAAAATCGGAGGATGCTGTGCGATTGGTGTAGGTTTGCCGCTCCATCAGGGCAAAAATTGCCGCTGCCACCAATACAAGCGCCGTCGCAAGGGGCAGCACCGCCCTTTTCATGCCTGTCTCACCTCCTCGCTCACCAGACGCCCTGCGTCCATAGGGAAGACTTCATCCGCCAGCAGGCGCATGTCCTCCCTGTTGTGGCTGGCCAGAAGAATCAGCGCCCCGCGCTCCTTCTCTTCCAAAATGAGCTTGCGGATTTCTGTCACGCCGCTCTCGTCCAGCCCGTTGGTGGGTTCGTCCAGCATGATGATATCAGGACGCTCCATGATAGCCTGGGCAATTACAATGCGCTGCTTCATACCCAGGGAGTATTTCCGAAAAGTTCGCTTATCCGCCGGGTCCAAACCTACCCGGCCAATCGCCGTCTCAATTTCCTTTCTGCCGATTGTCCCGTTCAGCCTGGCCAGCATCTCCAAATTCTGGAGCCCCGTAAATTCTGGGTACAGGCCCGCGTTTTCCAGCACAATGCCCAGCTTGGGCAGAACCGACATGTCTTTGTGCAAAATCTTTTCGCCCCATCGGATCTCCCCGCGTCGATGCCCATCAGGCCGGATAGGGCGCGGAACAGCATGGTCTTTCCGCAGCCGTTCCGACCTGCAAAGCCATACACCCGGCCGGGCCGCAGCGTCAGGTTGATGTCGATCAAAATCGGCTTCTGCCGGATGCGTTTCGAGACATTCTTCGCAATTAGCTCCATCTAGTTCCCTCCCGTTTCGGCGTTGGCGACCAATAGATCGTGCCGCTTCACCACCGCGCAGCCCACCGCCAAAACCAACAGGTTGAGCGCAGCAAACGCGATGAGCGACACGTTCAGATCAAATTCAATGTCAAATTGGTTGATTACGCCGTTTACGGCGGGAATCCGGCTGCTGTGCCAGCTCAGCACCAGGTGCGCGATGGGATTGAGCTGCATCAGTCTGCCGTTGCGAAGCAGCAGCGCCGCGTCCTCCACAAACTCCAAAGGCAGCGCCCGGTTCCACAAATTCAGCAGCGCGATACAGAAAAGCTGCACCGCCGCGACCACGGAAAATCCTGCCGCGCTGCCCAGCTTCATGGCGAAAAGGTTCATGGCAAGCGTGACGGCGCAGAGCCACAGGGCATAAATCGCCACCTGGTATGCCAGCAGGGGTAGGCCCGCTGGGTCCACTACAATCGGATTGGCACAGGCGGCCACCCCCGCGCCCGCGGCCATCATCACCAGCATATACACAACGGCCACGGGATACAGGCCCAGGGCCTCCCGGAGGAACCAGGCGACTCGGTTGGTGCGCCGGGCGAAATAGTAGACGCTGGCGGTGCAGAAGTGTCGGTAAATTGCCGTGCTGTATAAAATCTGAAACACGAACAGCGGCAGCATATGAAAGGTCATCATGACGAGATACGTGACAGTGAAATACGATTTTGAAAAGCTATTATGTAGGACCAGCGCCGACACCGTAACCTCCGTCCTCACGCCGAAAAAGTACAGGGAATAAAAAGCCCCGCACAGCATAGCCGCCAGGGCGCCCGCTCCATACCGCCTCATCTCAGCCAGTCCTTTCGGCCCCTCCAGAGGAAAATCAGGACCGAGAGCGCAAACAGCCCCCCCAGCAGCAGGCCGTACCCCAGGCCGCTTTTCGGCGCCCCGTCAAAAAGCTGGAAATAGGCGAAATAGCTCGTGGAAACGGACGCCCGCACGCCCGGCAGGATTTTCTCCAGCCACAGGACACCGTCCAGCACCACATACGCCGGCAGAAACAGCAGCACCTTGTACTTAATCGGGAAGGTGGAGACGGCGGCCACAAACACGCTCAGCACCCCCGCCGCAGCACCGAAGAGCAGGGTAAACACGACGGCATATCCGTAAGGAGAGGCCACGTAGAGCTCCGTTCCCAGGTAATGGCGGACGGCCTCCTGGTAATTCGGACTGTATAGCTGATAGGAGGGGTCGCCTGTGGCCCCCAGGGGGAACGCCAGGCAGTTCAGGCCCAGCTCCAGCAGCAGCGGCACGGAAAAGGCCAGAAAGGTAGTGCTAAACACAGCCAGGAGCTTCCCGGCCATGTAAGCCTTCCGCCCCACCCGGGTGGACAGGAACACCGCCTCGTTGGACTCTTTGTCCCAAACAAAGGAAAAGCCCCCGGGCAGCACCACCAGAATGGGGAAAAGCTGCATAAAATAAAAGCCAAAAACGTCGCTCTCGATACTCAGCAGCAACAGCTTCATGGGGTGATACATCTGTACCACATCAGATCCCCGATAAGTCAAAACATTTCGGATAAAATTCGCCAGTACCAAGCCCAGAAGCAGATAAAAGATAATCAAAAAGCTCTTCCGCCGGAGGAGCCCCCGCGTCTGGGCCAAGGCCGACCGAAACAGCAACACCATGCGCCTCCTTTCTTCTTCTGCCGCGCAATGCCCTGGCAATCAAACAACATTCCCTCTTAAATTACTAATTGCCGTAATAAGAAACGTCGGCATATGCTGGAGCCGATGAATTCCCCCTGAATCGAACCTATATGCTCTTTGTCGCTAAGTAGCCCTCTTTTAAGCTAAGTTTGGTTGAGGAGGAGGCTGTTTCATACAGGGTATATGCCGAGTTTACAGAAATAACCGTTCCGGCGGAATTGGTAAGCTGCGCTTGGACTCGTGTAAAGGTGTCAGACCCGCCATCGATCGGATAAACAGCGTAGCATCTCGCGCTGACATGGGAATAATTTCCAGATCTCACCGTGCCGCAGGATACCCAAACCTGGTTTTTGGGTAAGCTCAACGTTTCTCTGGGGCAAACGCGTGCATACTCAGCAACAGGCATACTGCAAGGGTCATCATAACGATTGATTTTACTCGTCTCATAACAACCTCCGTTTCTTTGGGCAAGCAACGCAACCAGCAATCGCGCCCATCCGTAATTTAATCCTTCTTTTTTGGATTGCCTTCACCACACCGAAAAACCCCAAATGCGTAGCAGGGACTATTTTTTTGTAGAAAGCCCAAACGATCTGTCGCTCTCCCCCCTTCTTCGCTTTTATTTCTAAATTTTTACAGTTTTATCTGTTAATTAGATACTTCAATTATAATCCAACTCTTCGAAAAATCAAGTAGCATGAAAGCGCTGTTTTTTGTATACTTCGACCAAAAATGATTTATATTGCGTTGCCGGAAACAGGGCGGCCCAAAACCGCCTCCATCGATGCGGTAATTGAGCAGGAGGCCATCCCCCGCAAAAAATGGGGACCAGCCGCCCTCTCACACCACCGTACGTACCGGACGGTATACCGCGGTTCAACTGTATCGGTGGAAGTAGCTCAGAGGCTCGTACAGAGTCGGGAAATCGAAGCGCCCGGCCCGTGGGAGCCTTTCGTTCCGAATCTCCATCCAATGTGCTCCTTCCACCCCGGCTCCCTTTCCGTGCTGACGCTTTAGCGCAGAATTATGCCTGTCCTATTTTCCTTCTTCTCGCCATTTTCCTGTGTTTTTTGACTTGCGTTTTTCTGCATCGAATCACTGGCGTCGACAGTTACTATGGCTTTCGGATTTTCCCCCCTACTCCCCGCCTGCAAGATTTCCCGGGTGCGAGCAATCCCTTTCCTCCCGTGTAACCGCCGCATCTGCCGCACTGGTTTCGGGTCGTATTGGACTTCGTTTTGTTAAGCAAACCATCCGCCCATGCACGGCCGCGATGTCTGTTCGTCGGATTGGGCGTTTAGCTGCACGTTTTTTCACGTGACATCCTGCGTCCTTTGGATTCCGCCTCACGGCGGCGCCCTTGCCTTCAGCCAGCGCTTCCTGCTACCGGGCGCGCAGGCGGGGCCTTCACCACATGGTTATTGCCCATGCCGGGTGCGCCAAAAAGCCCCCTCAAAGCCGCATGGCTTTGAGGGGGAGAGAATCTCTTTGTACACTGTGTATTTCCGCCGTCTTTTACTCTGCCCGCTTCCATATTGTCTGCAACGGCACGGCATACAGGCACGCAGTGGCAAAGAAATACAAATACAGCCGTTTCACTGGCAGCTTAAAAATTCGCTGCATGGCTCTACCATAGGCCTGCACCTGGGGCGCATACCGGGCGGCAGCCTGCGGCTCTCCGCCGGGCCGAATGTGGTCTGTCTTGAAGTCCAAAATGGTCATGCCGTCATCTTCCATTAAGCAGCAGTCCACTACGCCCTGCAGCAAAATAGACTCCCCTTCCAAAGCCTGATCCCAAATTTTCCCATCCTCTAAAATTGAAAATTTGAACTCCCGCAGCACCCGCCTCTGGTCTTGCAGCTGCTTGCCCAACTCCGTTTGAAAGAATGCCGCAATTTTCTCTTGATCCACTGCCTCTGCCTGCCGCGGCTCAAGAAAACCCTGTTCCCGGAGGCGCTCCAGCTCGGCCTGTACCCCATCCAGGCTTTTGCAGCACTCATATCGCAAAAACTGCATGGCCAGGTGCGTGGCAATTCCCACCTCACGTCCCCCCAGCGCCTTCGACTCAATAAACGCGGGCTTGCGCCAGCTACGTCTGCGCTGCGGTTCCCGCACCGCAGCTCGCTCCGCCGCCTCCTGATCCAGCGCCCGCCCTTTCAGCTGGGTGACGGTGCGCTTAGAGGGAGCCAGGCACGCTGGAAGGTGTTCATATTGCACCTGCAGCATCGCACGAACTGCATCTACAGGCGGCAGCTCCCAACCCGCCTCTGGCGTCTTTTCTTGGGTAAGAGGCGCCTGCTTTTCTGCCCAGGAGCCGCTCTTATGGACCTGAATCAGCCAGGGAGTTTGGCTTTTTTGTACCCTAGGCGGTTTTCCCCCCAGGAGAAACAGTGCCTGCGCTTCTGCCCGCGTCACTGCGGCCATCAAAATCCAGTGTCCCAGGCTATTGGCTCGCCGGGACAGGGAAAGATTTCGCGGCAGCTCCATTTCCCGGGAAATCCGCTGCACTTCTGTCTGCAGGTATTTTGACGCATAGGTCATAATGAGCATATCCTTTGCACGGGTCATCGCCACATACAAGACCCGCAGCTCCTCGGAGGTGCTCTCCGCCTTCCGCTTTTCCCGGATGGCCCGCTTTGCTACCGTGGGGTAGCGGACCCAGGTCTCCCGATCCAGCACACTGCAGCCAATGCCCAATTCCGGGTCAATCAGCACGTTGGAACGCAAATCCTCCCGGTTAAAGCTTGCGGAGAGATTGGACAGCACCACAACCGGGAACTCCAGCCCCTTGGATTTGTGAATACTGAGAATTTGGACCGCTTCCTGAGCTGCGGGACCGTCCTCAGGACGAAGGCCCCGTTCCTGCAATCGCTCCAAGTGCTGCAAGAACTGCGCCAGGTCCCGGCAGCCCCGCTGCTCAAATTCCACCGCAGTCTGAAAGAAAAATGCCAAGTTTCGCCGTCTGCTCTCCCCGCCGGGCATTGCAGCGAAAATCGCCTCTATATGCGTCTGGGCATAGACCCGCTCCAGAAACCGGCTCAGACTCTCCAGTTGCGCCGCCCGGCGCAGTTGGGTGAGCGTTTCCAGGAAGGCTCGCGCGTCTTGATCCCCGGCCTCCGCCGCCCGCTCCAGCGCGCCAAACAGCGGCCCGCCCTTACAGGCGCCGCGAATCTGCCCCAGGTGATCGGCGGAAAAGCCGAATATAGGACTTGCCAGGGCCGCCTCCAACGGAATATCCTGCAGGGGATTGTCCAACACCTGAAGTAGACAACGGAGCGTGCGGATTTCCGCGGTTTCCAGAATGCTCCCTGCGGCGCCGGAGACCGCGGCGATTCCCCGAGCCTGCAGCGCATCGATATAAAATTGGGCGCAGCTCCCCGGAGACCGCAACAGAATCACAATATCCCCCGGGCGAACTGGACGCAGTTCCCCGCTCGCACGGATGGGCGTACCATCGTGCAGAAGCCGGGCGATTCGGGCCGCAACAAAGTCCGCCTCCACCTCATATTTCGACTGCAGCTCGCCGGCTTGCTCCTGCTCCAGTTGGATGCAGTGCAGTTCCACCGCCGTCTGCGGCAGCGGCGCGTGGGGTATGCCCTCCCGCAGCGCCTCCGCATCCCCGTAGTCCAGTCCTCCCACTGACCGGCCCATAGTACAGCGGAAAACACAGTTGGCCGCCTCCAGCACGCCGCCGCCGGAGCGAAAGTTTTCCGACAGCAAAATCCGCCTGCCCTCCCCGGGCTTCGCCTGATCCGCGTCTGCAAAGGTTTCATATTTTTGAAGAAAAATTTGGGGGTCCGCCAGGCGAAAGCGGTAAATAGACTGCTTCACATCCCCTACCAAAAAGCAGCCGTTGGTCCGGCTGGTCAACGCCCCAAAAATCCGGTCCTGCACTTCATTGGTATCCTGATATTCATCCACCATCACCTCCCGGAACCGGCGGCCGATTTCCTGCGCCGCGCTGGTCAAGCCCGTCCGCCCCTTTCCAAAAAGCAGGTCCAGAGTCCGATGCTCCAAATCCCCAAAGTCCAGGACATGACGGCGGGTTTTTTCCCGTTGGAACCGCGCCGCAAACAGCCGGACCAGCTCTAACAGACCCCGGAGCGCCTGATTTGCCTGCTGCAAGTCCGCCAGCACCTGACTAGACGGCGCGGAAAACGGCTCCTGCAGTGCCTTCAGCCCCTCCCAGCACTGGGTCCGGACTGTCTTGATGCGCTCGCAACGCTCTGGGTCCTCCGGCTTTCGCACCGCAGCAAGACGTCCAAAATCCAAAATTCTGCCGTTGTGAACTTCATCCCAGCTCCCGCACCCGCGCAGAGACCGCATTTGCTCCAAATTGCGCTGAAAAGTCGGGCCGTATTGGCGACACAGAGTCTCATCCGGTTCTATTTGCTCCAGCGCCCGCTCCATGGCCGGAATTTGCTCATCCAGATAGTCCTGAAGCCGCCGCAGCAAATCAGCTCCCCAGGGCGTTTGCGCCGCATCCTCTATGGCGGATACGTCCGCCTGCTCCAGGCAGGCGCCCAGCCAGGCCTCTGGCTGCAGGTGGCAGCGGGCGCTGTCATAGACCTGGGCCACAATTTCCGGCACCGCTCGGTCATCCCGCCCAAACCCCTGAGTATCCACAAACGCCTGCAGGTCTGGATTCTCCCCAATGCCCGCATAGGCCTCCTCCAGCGCCGACTCCATGGCACTCTGCCGCAGCTCCGCGCACTCGGTCTCGTCAGCCACCCGGAAATCCCCCGGCAATTCCAGGGAAAAGGCGTTTTCCCGCAGCAGGTCCGCGCAAAAGGCGTGCACCGTAGAAATCTGAGCCAAATATTGCCGCTGCACCTGCCGCTGCAGGTGTCGGTTGCCCGGCTGCTCCGCCAAAAGCTCCGTCAGTCTCGACGCGATTTTTTCCCGCAGTTCAGCGGCCGCAGCCTTGGTATAAGTAATAATTAAAAACGCATTGAGTTCCGCCGGGTTCACCGGGTCGCATAAATAACCCATCAGTCGATCCACCAGCACCTTTGTTTTGCCGGAACCCGCTGCAGCCGAGACCAGGAGTACGCCGCCTCGATTTTCCACCGCAGCCCGCTGGGCCGCCGTCAGTTGATCACTTCCCACGGGAATCCTCCTCCCTGCTCACCTGCGCCCAGAACTCTTCTTCCTTTACCCCACGTCTGATTCGCTTTTCTCCCCATAGCTCCAGAGAACACGCGCTGGTATATGGGCAGTAGCGGCAGGGGTCATGATTGCCCCGGACGTAGGGATTTGGTGTCACGTCCCCCCCTGCAATGTCATGCACCAAACGCCGCAGGGTGTCAAACACGTAGGTTTGCAGCGTCCGCAGCTGTCCCGCAGTCGCCAAATCCCCTGTGAGCTCTCCCTGTTTTCCCTGTTTGTAGGGAAGAAATCGGGGCTCGCCGCCTGGATCCATTGCCTGCAGAACCTCTGGATTCTGAAGCAGCAGGCCTTGCCGGCGGAATTCCTTCTGCCGCAAACGCCTGGCTGCCTCCGGGTCCAGTCGTCCCTCCGCCGGGAGTACGGGGACCCGGGCTGGGAAATACAGGATTCCCGCAGGGCTTGGCGTCTCGCCCAAGAGCCGCGCTCCTTCCAGCTCCAAGGCAAACAGGTAAATCAGCATTTGCAGACCCACGCCATGGAGCACGTCGCAGTAATCAAACTCCTTGCGACCTGTTTTGTAATCGACAACCCGCAAATAGGTCTCGCCTTCCTTTTGATACAGGTCAATCCGGTCCACAAAGCCCCGAATTTGCGCGGGCACCTCAGCGCCCGGTATCTCCACCGGCGGCATTTGCCCGTGTTCCCCAAACTCCACTTCAAAGCCAGCAGGCTGAAACTGTGAAAGGCACAGTTCCTCCCAGAGCTCCTGGACCACTGCCTGAAGCTCCATAAGATTTCTCTGAAAAAGGTAGGTCTCCCGGCTACTCCGCTCCCCCAGGGCGCTGAAATAGGTATCCTGGTAAACCTTTGCATACTGCAGGGCCAGCTCTTCGGTGCGCTCCAGGCTCACTTTCTGAAAACCGCCGGCGTCACAAACCGCCCGGGCGGTTCGCTCCAGTACAAAGTGAACAAAGGTCCCGAATTCCGCTGGGTCCACCGTGATTTCCTTTCGTTCCTTCGCCTGCAGCCCATAGCGCAAGAAGTAGGAAAAGCGGCAGGTGGCCAGACGGTCAACCTGCGAGGCTGAGAGCTTAAGCTGACTTCCATACAGTGCCTGCACAGTTTCCGGCCGCAGCCGGCCCAGGGCATACCTCGCTCTTTCCCTTACCTGCTCATAGGACCTTACTACCTCCGGCAGCGCCAAGGCCTCCGCGTAATCCCGCCGGCCCAACCGGGCCAGCAGCGCCCCTGTCTGCCAGGCGTCCGGCATCCGCTGCATGGGGCTCAGCTCCACGCTGTCCTGCCCCGACTTCCCCAGCAGGCGGCATAGGCGCTCAAACACAAAGGCCTGCTGTCCGCCGCAGGTTATACACAGGCTCTTTTCCGCCCCGGAGATCACCGCATAAAGTCCAGCCATCTCCTGCTCTAGCTGCCGGTACTGGTCGGCATGCAGCGGCAGCCCCAATCCGGCGAGCTGCTGCCGCTCCTGCTCGGTCAAAACCCCGCCGCCCCCGCGGATTTGGGGTAGCAGTCCCTCCTGGGCCCCCAGCAGAAACACGTGCTTGGCCTGGGTCCGGCGCATGGCCGGAATTCCGCCTACCAATACGCTGTCCAGTACCGGCGGAATGGTCCCCACGCTGTACTGGCTTAAAAGCTGCCGCAACAGCCGCAGAAAGGACTCCGCGTCCCGGACCGTATCGCCCAGCAGCTCCGCCAGCTGGTCCATGGCGTGCATCAGAATTTCCCAAAGCTGTTCCTGCTCCTGGGCACGCTGGGTCTCCCCGTTCTCATCGAAATAGGCGGCCAGTTGGTCCATACTGCGGGGCAAGTCCACGGCTTGAAAGAAGTTATACAGTGCCTGGAGCTGCTGCTTGGTATTCCCAGCGGCCTGTAAGCCGTTTTTTAAATGCATCAGAGGCTCTACCGCCCGACGGCGGCAGGCGTTTAAGTCCTCCAGCTTGGCCTTATCGGCCTGCGTCCAATCCATGCCCAGGCCCTGAGGGTGCCAGGTCCAGTCCCGGCCCCAGGCCTGCCCCCGGACGCCCCAGCGGATCACATAGTCCTCCAACTGGTCGCATTCCGGCCGGGTCAGCGGGGACAGGGAGGACTTTAAATATTGCAGCACGCCATCGCGGTCCAGGCCGTCCGCCGCCGCCTCTAGCGCGGCCAATGCCATGGCGATCACCGGCTCTTGCAGGATTCCTTCTGTTCCCGCAAAATAGACTGGAATATGGTATTGACAAAGCACCCGGGAGAGCACCGGCCCATACCGGCTGGGATCCGAGCACACAACGGCTAGATCCCGGTAGCGGCAGCCTGCGGCGCTGTATGTCCGCAAGGCCGTAGCAACGTAGACACATTCTTCATACACGCTGGACAGACGGACAGCCTGCGCGCAGCCGTACAAATCCGGCAGCGCAACCGCCGGACCTGTCAGCAGGCGCTTCCGAAGCAGCGCCATCGGACCCCGCCCATCCGGAATCTCCAGGGTTTCAGCGCAGACGCCGGCACATCGCGCCAGTTCCAGTAGAGCGTGCGCCGTATCGCCCGCCAGCTCCATACCCACCGCCTGGGTGTGGGACCGACTACAGGTCAAGCTAATGACAACCTTTGGCGCGTACTGAATAAAATGCGTCAAAATTTCCATTTCCTGACCGGTAAAATCAGAGAAGCCATCTATGTAAAACCAATGCGTTCGGGCAAAATCCGTTTCCTCCAGCTGCTCCAGCAGCCTGGTCATCCGGTCCCGGGGGTCTTGACCGAATCCTGCGCAGACCGTATCGTAGCACTCCAGCAGCAGCGCCAGCTCCTGGAGCTTCTGCGCCAAAACGCCCTGGGTTCGCTTTGCAGCCGCCTGCAGCGCTTTGGCGTTCACGCAGCCGCTTTTGAGCTCGTCCACCACCTGAACCAGGGCCTGCAGCAATTCCGGCTGTCCCCCGGCTGCGGCGTAGGCCTTTAGCTGCGGCTGGAGCTGTTCTACCGCCGCCGCCATGGCTACCAGCCTTCCCCCCGCGTCCAAGGTCTGCCGGGCAATACCGCCAGCCTGCGCGGCAAGACGGGTGGCCAGACGGGTGAAGCTGAGGACCTCTGCAAAGCGGCTCGTCTCGTCCCCGCCTAGGGCGCAGAGCCTGCGCTCCATATCGTGGGAGATCTGCTCCGGCACCAGGAGAATTCGATTTCCCTGTCTGCGTAGGACGTCCGTATTCAACAGGCGCAGCGTCTCGTCCCGATTTGCAGTCCAATTTTCTCCTAGAATGAGCTGCAGCATATTTGCGCTCCTTTCTCGTTGGCATGGAGAGAAGTACTTCTTAGCCTGTTGAAAAAGTCTTTTTAACAGGCTGAGGCAGTTTTTCAAACTTTTTAAAAGTTTAAAAAATTCACTGATTGAACGCGAAAGGGAACCCTGACGGTTCCCTTTCACACTTTCTTTCCCTCCGAATCCCTTCGGCCTGCGGGTTTATCGACAGCCTGTCCCCTTGCCTATGGCAAGGAGAGACCGCGTTTTAATAAGTCCGCTGATCATGCATAACCGTTCTTTAAGCCTTTGGCTATGCTTAGAGAACGGTTATGCAACGTATCAGCCGCCCTGCTGGGGGATTCTTTCCTTTGATTCGCCTTCCGGCTCCGGGGACCGCCTCCCCAATCCCGGTCAGGCAAAAAGATTTTTCAGTTCTCCAATCCAGTCCAATAGCTTGAACCGGATTTCATACCCAACTCCGTCCTGGGTCAAGGTCCTGGCCAAGTCATCGGAGAGACCGGAGGCCTCTGCCTCCTCCGTGAATCCCTGAGAGGAAGCGGGCACACACAGAGAGGGAAACAGGACGCACCACCAATTGTGGCCTTCCCCCTGCCCGATGGTAATACGCAGGGCCTCATATAACCCCGCGGGCAACTGAAAGGTATCATAATCCCGCGTCGGAAATTTTTCTAAGGCCAGGCTTACGGTCGCCTTGAGTTGGGAGCCCGCCTGCTGCAGGGCTTCGTTCGCCAGCTGCTGGATTTCCGCCAAATGCTCCGACAGGTAGGCCTTGGCCTCCTCCGCCGAGCCCAACGAAGAAACCACGCTGCCCAGCCGGCCAATTACCGCGTCCCGCACCTGCAGCTTTAGGTCCTGGTCCGTCTGGTCGTCGGAATTCGCTACCACGTGCAGGCGGACCAGGCCCTCTTTCAGGACTGAACTATCCCGCAGCAGGCCGGCGCTGTAGGTCAATGCCACGGCAAGTAAGGCCAAAACCGCAAGCTTTTTGATTTTTCTTGCCATAAACGTCACCGTCCATCCACAATTTCTCACAGTATGGACGATGAACACGAAAATTATACGTTTTTGGCAATAAAAACCTGGGGGTAGGTCTCCTTCAGCATGGAGCAGATGACTGCAGCGTACTCAAAGGTGGCGGCTACAGCATACAAAGCTGGTCCGGAGCCGGTCATGGCAAAGCCCAGAGCACCGTAAGAGTTCATCAGTGACTTGATATAGTTGAGCTCCAGATGCTCCGCCGTGACCACCGGCTCGAAAACGTTGCAGAGCTGGCTTGCCACGGCGCCCAACTCCCCCTGCACAATGGCCGCCTCCATCGCCTTGTGGTCCGGGAGCTGCGCAATGGCGGTTTCATCCAGGCGCCGGTAAAGCTCCGGCGTGGAAACGGAGAAATCCGGCTTGCAAACCACGAAAAACGCCTCCGGCAGATCCGGCAGCTTGCGCAGCCTTTCTCCCCGGCCCTCCGCCAGGGCTGTGCCGCAGAGGGTACAAAAGGGTACGTCGCTTCCCACCTCCGCCCCAAGCTCCGCCAGGGCATAGGTCGAAAACGGATAGCCGTAGTGCCGGTTCAGCGCGCGCAGCACAGCTCCTGCGTCCGCGCTGCCGCCGCCCAGGCCGGCCTGGACCGGGATTCTCTTGTTGATGCGGATTTCCAGCCCTTGAGGGTCCCGCCTTGCCCCGCGGCAAAACACCGCCGCGGCTTGCCATGCCAGATTATTTTGATCCTGGGGAATGGTCTCGTCACTGCATTGCAGCTTCCACGGCCCGCCTGTTCCCACATCCACCTCCACGTCGTCACGGATGGAGATGGTCTGCATCACAGACCGGATATCGTGGTATCCGTCGCTCCGTTTTCCCAGCACCTCTAGGGTTAAATTTACCTTGGCAAAGGCGCCTTCATATAAGGTTTGTTTCACCGAATTTTTCTACCCTCCAGATAATACCGTTTTTCTCTGGCATGACCCATGGAGAAGGTCTTCCGCGGCAGGACGCCGTCGGCGATGACGCCGCGGAACAGCTGGCTTTTCTCCATGGCCGGGAGCAGGAAGCCCACTGCATTTTCCTGACGGGCCAGCTCCTTCAAATCGTCATCCCCATGGATATAGTCGATTTGGCCGGGATGTTCCTGCAAATACGCATCCAGAAAAGCCTGCAACACGCCTACCGCCAGTTGGCTCTTGCCGCGGTCCAGGTATACTGTTTCAGATCGATTTCCCACAAACCACTGCACCGGGTATCCGTCCGGTGCGCACCACGGCTCCAGAGCTGCCAGCAGCTTTCCCGGCTCGGTTTGGGTTACAATTCGGTGAATCGGTTCAAATTTTTGCGCCGGGTCGTGGATATTCTCCAACTCCACCAACGCAAACCGGGCAGGGTGGTTGGACAGGTCCACGCCGGGATTTTGGGCCTTTAATTCCTCGTAGCAGGACTTCGCCGTGGCCAGGGAGTGATTCCCGTCCCCTACGGCAAAGACCATGGCCATTCCCGGCAGATCCCGGTACTTTTCCGGGCAGGCGGCGGTATAGGCCTGCAAACGCTCCGAAAAGGCGTCTGCTTCCTCCCCGGATACCAGCCATCCCGTGATGTGTCCGCCGTCTTCCATGAGGTCGAACTCATAGAGTTTGGGCAGGCTATCCCGTTTGGCCGCAATGGGCTCAATCAAGACCTTCTGATGATCGTCACAGAGCATGAGAATATGGGGTAATTCGACGGGCGCGTCCCGGCGCACCCGCTGGCGAGGCGGGATTCGCTCCGTCACCGTCTTTTCCGTGGCGCGAATGGGAGAGGTGGAACCCGGGCGATAGTCATAGGCCTCCAGGTCCACCATGCCGATCAGGCCCTTGCGCACAGAGCCGTTCTGCAAGCTCCGCTCTACGTACACCATGGCATGCGGATAGGTCTCGAATACACCTCGCTCCAAATAGGACGCCATATTTTGATTAATCTGCGCGGTGTGCGCCGCCTCTTGTGGCGTCCCCAGCTCCGCCTCTGGCAAAATCAAATGAATTGTGGACGGCGCGCCCGCCGCAAACGTCCGCACCCGTTCCCAATATGCAGGGTCTGAGGTGAACTGATCGCAGGCGATTACCGCCCACTTCTCCATGGAATCTACTTTAGGAAGCAAAATGTCGGCCGGCAAAAATGCGTTCATTGCGCTCAAACCTTTCCTTTTGTTCTGGCCGGGCAGCTGGCCCGACCGCAAGTTTCATTATACACAAATTTTTCAAAAAGAAAAGCATTTTTCCAGCAAAAACGCCCTCTGTTAACCAAAATAGAACCTCTGTCGCCATCCGCATACACGCAGCGAGAATAATCCCTGGTCTTTCCGCTCATACTAGTGCCATCTAGAAAGAAATGGAGGCACACACATGGATACCATCGCACTGATTCTCTCCATCATTGGCGCGGTCAATTGGGGCCTGGTCGGCATCTGCCGGTTTGACCTAGTAGCTTGGCTGTTCGGCGGTCAGACCGCCATCATCAGTCGTATCATCTACACCCTGGTGGGTTTGGCCGGCATCTGGTGCATCTCCCTGCTGTTTCGAAAAAGAAGCCAGGCGAGCATCACCGATTGACAAATCAAAACAGGCGTCGTCCATTGGGTTGGGACGGCGCCTGTTTTTTTGCAGATCTACCGGACGCGGACGATGCAGGTGTAGGTACCGCCCTGATAGCTGGTAGATACTTCCGTGGAGCCGGAGGACACGCCTGTCACCTTTCCGCTTCCATCCACCGAACAAATCCCACTGTTTTGCACAGACCAGGTCACGGACACGCTGTCTCCGCCGCTGTCTCGGAGCCGGAGTGTGAAGGTTTCCCCCACGTCAATGGTCACATCCGTATGGCTGAGGGAATAGGAATCAGAAGAGCCCTGGTTTTCGTCGCCGGGTTTTTCCGTTTCACCCGGGAAATTACACCGCACAATACACACCAACTCCTGGCTCTCAAACTTCGCTCGGACCTTGGTAGTGCCCGGCCCCACTGCCGTCACCTTTCCATTGTCCACGGTGGCGATATCCGGGTCGTCGCTGGTCCAGCTCACCTGAACGTTGGATAGTCCGCTGATGGTGAGCCGTGCGGTTTCTCCCTTTTTAAATAGAGTAAAATCCGTTGAACTCAACGTATACGCTCCGGAAGGTTCCGATGTGGGTGGCGTGGACTCCGTTGGCGCTGTTGTGGAGGGCTCTGTGCTCTCTCCAAAATCGCAGACGATTTCACAGACAACCTGCGCATCTCCGCAGGTCACTGTAATCTGGGTCTTTCCCTGTCCCACCGCCTCCACGCGCCCGTTGTTAGAAACCTTGGCGACCGCCGGATTCGCAGCGGTATAGGCCAGGGCATCTGTGGTGTCCTTCGGTTCCTGGGTGAGGTTGAGGAGCCTGGCGTCGCCTTGCTTGGTAAAAACAATTACCCCAGTGTCCAGGGTCAGCTTCTGGCAGGGTATGGACTCCGTTACCATGGCCTCTGTGGTAGAAGGAGGCGTTTGGCCGCCGCTCAGGCGATCCGCCAGTGCAGGCCGCAAAAACCGGTAGCCGATGTAGAGCGCCAGAATCGCCGCAACCACGCCCAAGACGATGCAAACAATCTTGTCCCGTCTCCCGTTTGGCTTTTTCCCCTTTGGAGCCGGCTCCTGTGGTCTGCTTCCAGCAGCAGTCGAATGAGGCGGTTCCTCCGGCGAGCTTTTGCGCGGCCGGGCCGACCCCCTGTCAGGCACAGCGGCTTGCCGCGCAGGCGCGCGGAAGTTTTCCTTTTTGGGCATAAAATCGGAGGCCAAAATTGTATCTTCCATGGGGTCGGGACCCTGGGACGCGGGCACGCGCTCAGGGGGCCCTTCCTTTTTTCTCAGTTGTTGGGAAGGCGCGTTGGCGGTACCGCACACGGGGCAAGTACCCTCGGTAGGATCGTACGCCGCGCCGCAGAAGGAGCAAGTAATCTGACGCAAGAGTTTCCCTCCCTTTCGACCTTGGGATTTCCATGTATAAAACTACGACAATATCATACCATTTTCTCACGGATAAAACAACTACAATCCTGTTGCTTTTTTCTGTTTTTTCGCTTATCATATAAGGTAACGACTGATTCAAAGGAGGCGATGAGTTTGTCGGAACTCAAGACGGTATCTCCCCTGCTGGACGATTTTTCCCTGGGTCAGTCCTTCAGCAGCCATTACGGCGTCACCTGCCGCCCGGCGCTCCACACCGCCACAAAAGAAAAATTCATTTTAAAACAGATTTCAATTCCCGCGTCGCAAATTCAGGTAGACGCGCTGCTTTTAACAGGCTCCTGTGCGGACCGGGATGCCGCGCAGGCCTATTACAGCGGTGTTGCGGAAGAACTGCAGGCCGAGATCTCCATCTTAAAAAACCTGTCGAAATCCCGGGGCTTTGCTCCGTTCTACGGCCAACAATTGGTTCCCAAAGAGCAGGGGCAGGTAGGCTTTGATCTCTATATTTTGAGCCCCTACAAAACCTCCCTGGCAGCGTATACCAAACGCAATGCCATGACGCACCTGAGCGCCGTCAACCTGGGGATTGATTTGTGCGCTGCGCTGTCCAGCTGCCGGAGGGCCGGCTATCTCTATCAGGACCTGCGCCCGGAAAATATTTTTATGACATCCCAGAAGCAGTTTCAAATCAGCGACCTGGGCTTCTTCCCTTTGGACGAGCTTACATATGCCACGTTTCCGGATCGGTACCGCAGCTGTTACGCCGCACCGGAACTATCTGACGTCTTTGCCGGTCTCAATCCCTCCATTGACATTTACGCGCTGGGTATGGTGCTTTACCAGGTCTATAACGGCGGAAGGCTCCCCTTTGTGGACGAAAGTACCCCGGAAGCCGCAGATGTCCGCCGGTGCGGCGGAGAGGCGCTCCCCGCTCCCATCTACGCTGATTATGAGATGGCGGCAATTATTTTGAAGGCCACCGCCTTTCACCCGGAGGACCGTTGGCACTCACCGGAGGAAATGGGACAGGCCCTGGTCGCTTACATGCAGCGCAATGAGGTAAATGATTCCATTATCGCCCCGCCCATTCTTTCGGAGCCGCTGCTGGACGCCGCCAGCTCCGAAATTCAGGCCAGGGTGGAACACGCTGCCCCGGTGCAGGAACCCGAAACGCAGACGGCGGGTCTGGATGCCGCACCAGATTCCTCTAGCCCGGAATCGGCCTCCGAAACGGCCACAGCCGGCCAAATACCCCTCACCTCATCCAATTCCACGTCTGCAGAAGACCCGCTCGCGTCTTCTGCGGACAACGACGAAACCCTGCCCAGCGAGGCGGATGCGGACGGCACCGTGCAGGATGTTGAAACGGCGGAAATTCTCGCACGAGCGGAGGCCTTGCTACAAGGGCCGGCGGAATCCGAAGCCGCTTTACAAGCCCCGGAGCCGGCCCCCGCCGAGGAAGAAGTTACACCCGAGATGCCAGAATTGTCTATGGCCGCACAGGCGGAGCCGGCGCCGGCGGCGGACTCCCCTCAGGAATTTCGCCCTAAGAAATCGCATACCGGCTGGATTGTTCTATTGGCCGTGGCTTTGCTTCTGGCTGCGTTGGCCGCGGGAGGGTATTACTACTACGCCAACTACTATTGTGTAAATATTGACCAGCTTTCCGTGATCTCCGGAAACACAGATACCCTTACCGTAGAGCTAGCCACCTCTGGGGACCCCGACCTTCTCACTCTGGTCTGCCAGGATACTTACGGAAACGCCTACCGCTCCGGCCTCATCGATGGGAAGGCGACCTTCTCTGGTCTGAGCCCCAATACACAGTATACGATTTCTGTAGAAATTGAAGGCTTCCATCGAGTCACCGGACGGACCACCGCCGCTTATACCACAGGCGCGCAGACGGAAATCGTGAGCTTTACTGGAATCGTCGGCCCGGAGGACGGCTCCGTGATTCTGAGCTTTACCGTCAACGGCACCGAGCCTGCGACCTGGACCCTGCGATATACCGCCCCGGAGGAGGCGGAGCAAACTCGCTCCTTTTCCGGGCACAGCGTTACCGTGACGGGCCTGACAGAGGGAAAAACCTATACGTTTCAGCTCGATGCCGGTGACGAGATCGATTTAACCGGCAGCGACACCCTGGAATACACTGTCAGCCCTGTGGTTACCGCGAATAACCTGGCCGTAACCGCCTATGGCGGGTCTGCGATCACGGTCTCCTGGGATGAGCCAGAGACGCCTGTGACCGGCTGGTCCGTACGGTGCTATAACAACGATGGCTTTGACCAGACACTTCAGGTGGAGGCTTGCTCCGTCAGTTTTGAGGGAATTGATCCCACCTCTGCCTATACCATTGACGTAACGGCGGAAGGCATGACGCAAAAAAGCTGGATTGCCATCACCGCCAACCCAATTACTATTACAAACACCACGGTGCAAGCGGATACTCCTGGCGCTGTCACCGTCTCCTGGGAGTTCTCGGGAGATGCTCCGGAGGGCGGCTGGATTCTGCTCTATTCCTTTGGTGCAGGGCCAGAGGCCACGGAGGCCATCCCAACATCCGAGCCCACCGCCACCCTTCAGCCCGCCATACCAGGCACCACCTACACCTTCCAGATTCAGGCTTCCAACGGGGCAACCGTGTTTCAAGGCAGCTTTCAGAGCGCCACGCCGGAGGCCGAAGCTTTTGATGCCTACGGCGTGACTTCGTCCAACATTTTTATGGCTACGTTCCCAACGCCGGATGATCCAGATTGGGCGACCAAGGACATTGATCCCGACATCCAGACCACGCAGTTTACCCCTAGCTCAAAAATTGCCTTTGTTCTGGAAGCAACCGAGGACTTCAAGACGGATGACGCGGAAATTTCGACCACAGTGGTGGTGCGGGACTCCGCAGGGGTTCCCGTGGACTATTACTTCGGCACCGCCCAATGGCACACCATGTGGACGCACAATCAATACCTTGGACAGCTAGAGCGCACGCCTCAGGCACCGGGGGAATACCAACTGGAGATTTATTTTAACAGTCAATTGGTCAAAGCTTTGCATTTTACTATATCCGCGTAATGCCCACCAATTTGGGCTAACCAGCTTGATACTCGTTTGAATGGCGCACACCGAAAGGCCACCGCCGATAATGAAGTAATGAGAACGAACTAACTTAACGGCTGACAAACAAGGTTGCTGCGAAAGACGAGTAAGAAGCATAACGCTTTTTGCTCGTCTTTCTGCCATTTTAACGCGTTACCATTCTAAAATTGTTGCCGGTAGAACGTCATTTTGAGGGGTTTGTGTATAAACCTCTTACTTGCCCTCATTTTACCTTTATGAAGACGCATGAATACAGCTTTTTTAACCTCTATTTCGTGACAAAGAAGCCCATGATTTAGAGAGGGCGCAAGCGGTTTATCCGTTTGCGCCCTCTTGACTACCAAACAGCAAAGAAGGAAACAGCCATGAGCCGCTTTGCGTTTTATCGCTCTTTCATATCGGCGTATCCTCCGCTTAGTCTGCCTATATAGGCCTTCTGCCGTTCCTGTACCATAAAGAGCGCGGCGATAACGCCTGTAATTGCTTCTTTATTCCCTTCTTAGGGAACAAGGTTGTATTTGTTATTTTCATCATTCATCTTCTCCATTTCTGTCCGCAACTGTTTCAAGGCCGCGTTTTTCTGATCGTCGACTGTTGTGCGCGGTATTCCCAATAACGGCGCAATCTGCTCGTCCTCAAAAAGAAAATTTCCCGTCGCCGTTCCGATAGGCATAACAAGGCTTGTGTCAACTTTTTCGCTGTCAACAACTACTGTCCGCCCCTTGACCGCCGGAACATCCCGTAGACAGAAGCGGCTTTTTTTAATAACTCGTAAAGAGGCGCAAAGCAAATATAAACAGCCACGGCGAAACCGCCTTGATACCGCCGTATCCCGGTAAGTCGGTCATAGGTTTGCATTAGGCGCAACGAAACGGCGGCTCTGATTTTCTCATAGCCGCCGTTTCAAATAGACGTGTCAAATCATCTGCTGTACGACGGCTTTTTCTTCTGCCGTTGTGCGGCAGATTTCTTCTTTTAGGTGTTATAAATCATTTTCAATTACCTTGATTTCATAAACGGTGGGATAGTAAAAAGGCGTTTCTTCTGTAAACGCGTCTTTCAAAGTAACCTTGACCTTTATCCCCAATCGCAAATCCGCAACGGATATTGTTTTGCCGTCCGTATCAATCAGCTTTGTTTCCTCTCCGATATGCAGGGAGTTCAAAGGGTTTGCATGAATTTCTGTTGTGCGTTCCACAATCAGACGGATTTCCCCGTCCGGCATGGTTACCGCTTCCTGCACAACAGCTTCATAGGAAAGTTTAGACCAATTCGACGATTGCGCTACCACTGCAACCGCAACAATGATAACTGCAATAATTGCCGCAATGATAATAACCGGCTTTTTCTTTTTCATGTTCGCCTCCTTATGCGGCTTGATGTTTCTTGAAACCAAGTCTTGCAAGGGGAAGCATAACTGCCGTAAGCACCGCATATAGAATAGCCCTCATAGTAAATGCGTCCAAGACAAGGCCGCCCAACTGATAGGAGAGATATTTCCCAATCTCCGGTATCGTGGAACGGTACGGAAGCAGGAACAGAATTAGGTTATATGCGCCTGTTGTTCCGTTGGGTGAGAGGAACAGCGGAATGAAAAGAACGGGCACAAGCACGATCAGTACAAGATACGGGCTTTTCATTTTTGCCGACAGCAGGAGCGTTAAGCCAATCATAGCGAACAGCACAAGGTAAACTACCCCCAAATTGACAAGGACAGCTTGCAGGAATGTAAACGGGTACGGTATGGTGGTGTTTGCGATTTGTACCGGCAAGTCCCAACCGTCAAATCCAAATGCTGCAAGAGGTAAACCAAATGCAACAAGCACATGAAGCGTAAAGGCAAGTACAGTGAACAGATAGGAAGCTATGATTTTCGCCGTTGTCAGTTTTGTTTTTCCGTATTTTGCGGACAGGATTACCGCGTCCGTCCCGGCTTGATACTCGCCGGAAAAAACAGGGGCAATCACGATACAGACAGCCAAAAGTGCGAACATCAGCAGTTCAAAGCTGCTTATGATGATTTCCCACCCCTCATAATTGCCGTACTGAAAGGGCTCGCTAACTTTACTGTTCATATTCTGCCAATAGGCTTTTTGTTCCTCGGAAAATTCGCGGGAAGCGGTATTTAACAGTTTTTCGATTTTTCCCTGTCTTGCGCTGTAGAAGTCCGCACCCTCTGAAATATCCAAATTCGGCAGCGAATTATAACCTACGCTTTCGTTGGGACCCACATAGTTTTTGGCAATCATATTAAGTAGACTTTCTCGTGGCGCGATACCGTCCCAATATGCGCTGTCAATTAAAAACTGTTCGTAACCGTCATATCCCACATTATCGGGATTTTCAAAAAGCTGCTGTACCGCTCGGATTGTTTCTGTGATGTACTCGTCTGTCAAAGGGACTGAATATTTTTCAGCCTGTTCCTTTTCGTATTTGATACCTGCAAAGCCTTTGATTACGCCCTCTTGATTGTAGGTCTGAAACTGCATAATCGGCAGACCGAACAGGAACGCCGTCACAAGCAGACTTGCCGCCATAACAATCAGCGTCGATTTTTTACGCAGGACTTTCAGAAATTCATATTTTATGAGCATTGCCTTATTCGCTCCTTTCTGTCCCAGCTTCGTCCCCGAAGTAGTATAAAAACAAATCCTCCAAGCTCGGCGGGACGGTCATAGCGTCAGCCGTCGGGGCTGTATCATGTATCATACGCAAACGCACTTTTCCGTTTTCATGGTGCAGATTAACAACAGAAAATCGGCGGCTGTACTCAGCGGCCTCCCGGTCGTCCACCAAAAGCTCCCACACCTTTCCATTGATACAGCCGGTGACGGTAGCCATAGGTTCCTGCAATAAAAATGTCCCGTCTTTCATCATCAGTATGGTATCTGCGATATAGGAAACATCAGATACGATATGGGTAGACAGAATGACGATTTTTTTCTTTGCAAAATCGGATATGAGGTTGCGGAAGCGTACACGCTCTTTCGGGTCAAGCCCTGCGGTTGGCTCGTCTAATATGAGAATGTCCGGGGCGTTTAGTTCTGCCTGTGCAATCCCTAAACGCTGTTTCATGCCACCGGAAAAGGATTTGATTTTCTTGTCTGCTACCTCATGCAGATTAACCAATTCCAATAATTCCTCTGTTCGGTTTTTCGCTTCTTTCTTGTCGAGTCCCTTGACCGCCGCCATGTATCGCATAAATTCACGGGCGGTAAAGTCCGGGTAAAAGCCGAAGTCCTGCGGCATATAGCCCAAGTGGGAGTAATAATGTTCCCCCAAATTTTCAATGTTCTTTCCGTCCAGACAAATCTTGCCGGAAGTGGGCGTAAGCACACCGCAAATCATACGCATTAAAGTTGTCTTTCCCGCGCCGTTTGCACCAAGCAGCCCATACACTCCCGGCGCAAGAGTAGTGCTAACATCATTAACAGCGTGTTTTGTGCCGTAGTGCTTGCTTAAAAGCTGTAATTGTAATTCCATATAGAAACCTCCTTGTCTTGATGATAGGCATACAAAAAGGCAGGCAGCCTATGCTTAAAAGTATAGACTACCTGCCTTATGTGCTGCTTTTGCGCATCTTAATTTAACCTTAATTTGCGACTGTTCCAAGGGGAAGCAGGATTAAAAACTCTGTTCCTGCACCGGGGCTGCTTGTAACTGAAATATCGCCGTCGTGAAGTGTGATGATCTGCTTTGCAATAGCGAGCCCGAGCCCGCTGCCCTCCGGGCATTCTTTTGTGTTTGTCCCTCTGTAATAACGGCTCCACAAGTCGGATAGTTCCGCTTTGGTCATGCCGTTTCCATTATCAGAAATGGAAACGGCAAGTCTGCTATCAGGGGCTTTGTTGACTGTAACCTTGACTTTAGTATTAAGGGGATTATGCACAAGGGCATTGATCACAATATTACCGACAGCGCGGCGCAATAAGTCGGGGTCAACCGCAAGTATCTGTTCCGGCATATCGCTTTCAAACTCTATCGCCCGCGTTGAAAAAGCCGGGTCGTTTGCAATGTCAATTACCAATTCTTTTAAAAAACGTACTATCCGTGTTTCCTGCGGAGTGTAGGGGATTGCACCCGCTTCAAGCTGATAAGTCAGCTTCAAGTCATTCATCAGTTTTTCCATGTGATTTACATTTTTTAAAATGATTTTTCCGTAGTCCTGCACCGTCTGTAAATTAAGGCCGCTGCCCTCTACGAGAAGCTCCGCATATCCCTTTACCGGGGAAAGGGGCGTTTTTAAATCATGGGTGATATTCGCAATCCATTCCTTACGGGTGCGGTCGGTTTCCCGCTGTATCTTTTCACCGCGTCGGATTCCTATATCCATTCTATTCAGCGAGCCGTAAATCTCACAGAATACGCCCGTTTCTTTTAGCGGTTTGTAACTGCCCACCGCTATGTTTCTGATACCGCCGATCATAGTTGCCATCTTCCGGGAAAGCCAAAACGCATATACAAAGGCGAAAAGGGCAACGATGCAACCGGAAAAGATTACCACGTTTTTTGTAAACGGCGACAGCCGCGCCACATTCTCGCCGTTGTAATACAGCATATATTTTCCTACGGCATAGGGAAAGCCCACAACATAATTCAGAGTTCTGCCAGAAACAGTAACGCTGCTGATAAAAATAGTAGTTCCGTTTTCGGATCTACTTTCTGCAAGAGAGACAAGCTCTGCCATACTATAACTGTTCGGGTATTGGTCGGGCTTGTTGTGTGCGTATATTTCCTGTCCGGTTTCGTCAACAATCTGCACCCACAAGCCGTATTCTTCCAAGCGTTCCACGCCGATTTGCTTCACGCCGATACTACCGTCTTTTTCCTCTATCCAAGTGGAGAAATTGTCGGTAAAAGTATCAGGCCAGGAAGCAAGGCTTAATCCCTCCGGTTCTGGAATAGCAAAGACATAGTAAAACATACCGATTGCGGAGACAATCAGAATAACAAAAAGGACGACTAATATCGCTGTGCTATACACAAAAGGCCTGAATTTCTGTTTATTTTTCATAGGGATTTACCAACTTGTAACCCAAGCCTTTCATTGTGATAAGGTATTCTGGGGAAGTGGGATTACTTTCAATTTTTTCCCGCAAGTGCCGGATATGCACCATAATTGTGTTGTCGCAGCCAAAGCTATCCTCTCTCCATACCGTTTCATAGAGTCGTTCCCGGCTGATAACACGCCCGATATTCTGCGCCATGTATTGCAGGATTTCAAACTCACGGGCGGTCAGTTCAATTTCCCTTCCTTTTTTTGTCACTCGGCAGCCTTCCGGGTCAATACTCAATGCACCTACTTTAAGGGGCTGTACTTCTGTCGGAAATTGTTTATATTCTGTCCGACGCAACTGCGCTTTCACCCGAAAAGCTACCTCTTTCGGGCTGAAAGGCTTTGTAACATAATCGTCCCCGCCGACAGCCAAGCCAAGTATTTTATCCAATTCATCATTCTTTGAGGAAAGGAACAGGATAGGACAGTGAGAATACTCCCTGATCCGTTTGCATACTTCGTAACCGTCAATTCCCGGCAGCATAACGTCCAAGATGATGATATCAGGCTGTAATTCCTTGCACGAGCTTACCGCAGAAAGCCCGTTGTCTATTTTTATGATATTATAGAAGCCCTCAATGGCAAGGGATTTTTCAAGGAGTTCCAATATATCTGGCTCATCATCAACGATCATTATTCTATATTCATTCATGGTTTGTTTTCTCCCGTACTGGTGTTTTCTTTGTATTCTTAAATCTTGCGTCAGCGGGCTTTTCTACGTCCTTTGGTATCAGCCACATATAACTGAATTTTGCGACACCCGGTATGCGTTTTTCCTCGCAAAGTTTCTGCACCCGCCGTTCTGAAATGCCCCACCTTTTTGCGGCTTCCAAAGCAGATATATATTCCATATTCAGACCGTCCTTTCACCTTTTCACACTTTATATTATATACGTAAGTGCGAATAATAACAAGAAGTATCCGTTCAATTGAATAGGCATTAAAAGGCGTTGTGATATGCAAAAAATTGCAGCGTTTTTTGCTTTTCATTTGGCATTTTTCGATTTCTCCCGTATAAAGAAATGAGAAAACTTTTTAAAAAACTGCCCGCAACTTTGGAAAAATCGCCATACGCGGTGTTACTAGGTAGTGAAAGGTGAAATGCGAATGGCCCCCCTGTTACCCGTACAATGATTTGCAAGTTCCGCTTTCAAAAATGGGCTTTAATTGAGGAAAAAATGAAGCAGATACCGACGATAAACCTATCCGCCTATTCCAGAAAAATGCTCGTTGACAGGTACAGCATTTTGCTTGGAACTAGCGCCTACCATCGTCAATGATTTTGTGAAAAAGAAATTGTTCATGCCCCGGACAAGTCCAGTGGACATCGCAGGTGAAAATTCAAATTGTTTGGAAGTTCATTAGGGAGTTGGACGACGATAGGCAAACCATTGAACGGCAAAGAAAAAGCAGAGCAGCATAGCCTTTCGACTATGCCGCCCTGCAAATATTACTTTACATCCTTGTGGGCGTGCGCCTAAAGATGTGCGCCGCCTTTTACTGTCCATTTTAGCACTCTCAGCCAAAGAGTGCTAAAATTCACAATCCGTTCATAGATTATCATAAAAATGTTCATAGTAGCGGTGTAGGATATAGATAAAGAAAAAGACACAGGGTTCCGGCATAACCGGAGGCCCGCGCCTAGAACAACAGGAGGTTTTCAGTATGTTTAATCTAACACCCTATCGGAAGAACAACGACATTTCCTATTATGATCCTTTCCGCTTTATGGACGAAATGGAACGCAGATTCTTTGGCGGCGATACCTTCAACTCTTTTAAAACGGATATTCGGGAGGAGGGCAACTCCTATATCCTGGAAGCGGAGCTGCCCGGCTTCCGCAAGGAAGACATTAAGATCCAGATTAGCGACAACAACCTGACCATCTCAGCCGAGCATTGCGAGCAGTCCGACGAAAAGGACAAAAAGGGCAATTATATCCGCAGAGAACGTACGTGGGGCAGTTACAGCCGCAGCTTTGACGTGTCTGATATTGATACCGGCAAAATGAAAGCCGCCTATCAGAACGGCGTTTTGACCTTGACCCTGCCCAAGCGGGCGGAGATTACGCCCCCGACCCGCACACTGGAGATTGAATAAAAATCAGCTTGAAATGCTCGGGAACTCCATTCTGCTCGATAAAAATGTTAATGGCAAAAGGTACCGGGGCATCAAGGAAAGAAGCAGGCGGGAACTCCCGCCTGCTTCTTTGATTTTATTTCGTTTTCATATGCGACAATTCCAACTATTAGTGGCTCATAAGACAGTTGAAGCCAGGTGACATACGGATATCCTGGGCATTGACCGGCTGGCCGCAACTACAAGGAATAGCAATAGTATGGGAGGATAGTAAGCCCATATGGTGCAGGTCTGGGGAGGAATGTTCAGATTTGGATGAGGTAATCGCTAGGGTGATTGTATAACAGCAGTGCAAGTTAAATGTTATATGTTTGGAGGAAAAAATAGAGGAAAGAGGAAAACTCTTTGTTTTAACGAAAATAGGGGTGGGGAAGGAAGAACGCCCCGACATAATGCGTGGAACTATAACCGCCACAAAAAGCAGACGTCTTCTTCTCTAGATTGGGTTCACGTCAAAAAAGGGCATACTACAAAATTTATTCTCTGAGCAAATAAACGATTCAACTGATTCCCTCCGGACTTTATCCAATCAAGAAACTGTGGTACAGCAGGTTATTACACGGAACATTGCCCAGCGGCATAAAAAAACTGGCTGCCGGGTATCCGGCAGCCAGTTAAAACGGCAGTATCAAATCAGGTTCAGCGCCAGGGTAAAGACAGCAAAGGCCAACCCCATCCACTTTGTCACAGAAGCCAGCATGCGGTCCTTACTGCCCCGCTTGGATTTTGAAAGATACGTATCTCCGCCGCCGCGGATGGCACCGGAGAGCCCAGACTCTTTCCCGGACTGCAGCAGCACAATCAAAATCAATGCGACGCAGGAAATCACCTGGAGAACCGTAAAGATAATCTCAAGAGCTTTCATGTTCACCTCCATCCGCCTACTGGCGGCAGCCGTGTTTCCGGCAGACGGCACGCCGAGTTCCAATCCCACAGGACATGCATTCAATAGCCGGATCATTATAGCACGGGAAAAGCATTCTGGCAAGTATTTTTTCAAAAAATACCAAAGTCCTTACTTTGTCACCCAGTTTCCTGTGGCGGCACAGGTCAAATAAGCATTGATAAACGGGTCTAAATCCCCATCCATGACGCCGTTGACATTGGATGTTTCGCAGCCTGTCCGGGTATCCTTGACCAAGGTATAGGGCATAAATACATAATTCCGAATCTGACTGCCCCATTCTATCTTCTGTTGGACGCCCTTGATATCGGAAATTCTATCCAAGTGTTCCCGCTCTTTTATTTCCACCAGCTTAGAACGCAACATACGCATGCAGGTCTCCCGATTTTGAAACTGAGACCGCTCTGTCTGGCAGGAGACTACAATGCCGGACGGCTTGTGAATCAAGCGGACCGCAGAGGATGTTTTGTTGATGTGCTGACCGCCGGCGCCGGAAGACCGGTAGACCTGCATCTCAATGTCCTCCGTCTTAATTTCAACATCGGAAGACGTGTCTGTAATCTCCGGAATCACCTCCACAGCGGCAAAGGAGGTTTGCCGCCGGGCATTGGCGTCAAAGGGAGAAACCCGCACCAACCGATGAACGCCACTCTCCCCTTTTAAAAAGCCGTAAGCATTGGGTCCCTCGATGACTATATCCGCCGATTTCAGGCCGGCCTCATCTCCATCCAAATAGTCCATGATTTTATAGGTAAAGCCGTGCCGATCCGCCCACCTGGTATACATCCGGTAGAGCATCTGGCACCAGTCCTGGGCCTCCGTCCCGCCGGCTCCTGCGTGAAAGGACAGCAGCGCGTTATTCGCATCGTATTCCCCGGTGAGCAGCGTTTCAAGCCTGGCCTCCTCCATTTGCTCGGCGAGCTGCTCATAGCCCTGCCGCAGCTCCGGTAAAAGGGAGTCGTCCTGTTCCTCCAGTGCCATCTCGCAAATTGTCAGGAGGTCTTCCCAGTCCCGGCACATTTTTTCAAATCTTTCCACCTTGGCTTCCAACAGCTTGGCCTTTACCACCACCTTCTGGGACCTTTCCGGGTCGTCCCAGAAGCCATGGGCCTCCTGCATTGCGTGGAGCCGCTCCAGCTCGTTTTTCGCGCCCTCCAAATTTAAGGAAACGCTCAGCTTCTCTAACTGGGGATGCATATCCTGCAGCTTCAGTCTGTATTCTTCAAATTCAATCATTGTACTTCGCTCACAATCAAAAAAGTTAGATTTTCTATGTTATTATAAACGGGAATAGCCAATCTGTAAAGGGGGAAAATGGAAAGAGGCAGTGAAACCCATTCTGAACCCTGGCTTGTCCATGTAAATAATAGCCGCGGGGGTCCGACCAGCACCGGCAGTTCATCGGGACCCGCCGGTCAGATTGGCCGGAACAGCGCAGCGCCATGGAAAGACCAAAATCCCGGAAGCATTCAGGTCTCAAGTCTAATGGGACGCCTTGTGTAACTGGAGATGACCACGCAATCAGCGCCTGCTGATGGAATAAGTCTCCTCTGCGAAAATTAGGTCGTCCACATCTTCGCAGGGTGCCGGGATCGGCCTCGGCCCAAAAATGGAATCCATCGCTTTCCCTCCTTAAAAAATGCAGTCTAAAAACCATTCTATGCCGCCGATGATCCTATTATGCCTGTACTTCACCAACTGGGACGTCCGATGGGAGCGGCAGTGAAAAATGGTCTTGCTATTTTTTTCTCTATATAGTATAATAAGCATAGCTTCCGCCGGTGTGATGGAATTGGTAGACGTAGTGGACTCAAAATCTTCCGTGATTTTGTTTTCCCGTAAGCCCCGGAACCGGCACAAACCCAGTGGCAGAGCCGCTTTTTACAACTGAATAGCTTTGGTACATTCGTTTGTTCTCTCCTCCAGTTCTCTCCAAACCTTTGGGAATGGAAGCGGGCCGGAATGAGTGCAATAGATGTGCCGGTGTGATGGAATTGGCAGACGTAGTGGACTCAAAATCCACCGGTGGCGACACCGTGCCGGTTCGAGTCCGGCCACCGGCACCACCGATGAAGTCCGAAAAACCTAGATACAGCAAGGTTTTTCGGGCTTTTTCTTTTTTACCCGTCTGCCTTTTTCTCGTCCGTTTCCCGCTCCTCGCCGGGCTGTTCTCTCCTGTTTTGGGCCAGTTCTCTCCCGCTTTCGAGGCGTTCCCGCTCTTTTTTGAAGAGGTTGCTGCCGCTGAGCGTGTCGCTCATGGCCTGCGCCGACGACAGCTTCGAGTTGAAATCCAGATGTGTGTAGGTGTTTGCCGTTGTGCCGAAATCGCTGTGTCCCAGCCATTCCTGAATCTGCTTCATGGGTACGCCGTTTGCCAGCATCAGACTGGCGCAGGAGTGCCGCAGATCGTGGAACCGGATTTTGCGCAGCCCCTTGTTATGGAGCAGCCGGGCGAAATTCTGGGTGATATAGTTCGGCTTGATGCGGTTGCCCAGCTCGTCCACATACATATACCCCAGATACTCTCGATTATAGGCGTTCCCGCATACCCTCCGGTTTTCCTCTTGCTCCGCTTTGAGACGCTGCAACAGGCTTTTGATTTCCGGTACCAGGGGCAGGGAGCGACAGCTGGACTTATTCTTTGTCCTGTCCTTCTCTACCATGACCACCTTGCCGTCCAGCGTCGTTTCTATGACCGTGTGCCGGATGGTGATGGAGTTGCGGTCGAAGTCGATCGCGTCCCATTTGAGGCCCACGATTTCGCTCCTGCGCAGCCCGTAGTAAGAACCGAGGATCACGGCCAGTTCGATTTTCTGGCCCGCGCATGCGTTCAGCAGGACGTTGATTTCCTTGTTGTCATAGAAGCCACCCACGAATTTTTCTTTCCGGGGCCGGTCGACCCTGTCCGCCGGATTGCTCTGAATCAGTCCGACTTTTACAGCGCATTGCAGTGCCTTGCGGATATTGGCGTGGTAGTGAATCGCCGTGTTGGCGCTCACACCCTTTTCCTCCATTTGGAATCGGTAAAACTCCTGAATATCCATGGGCTGCAACTCGGTCAGCAGAATGCCCTTTTTCTTAAAATAAGGGCAATCCGCTTCTTGACATACTGGGAATAGGACGCGAAGGTCGTGAGCTCCACCTGGGATTTCCACATTTCCAGCCAGCTCAGCATGAAATCGGAAAACAGGATGCCGTCCTGCGTCACCGCGACGGGCTCCTCGAAGCTGTTCCGGCCTCCGCAAGCATGGCTTCCGCCTTGCGCTTGTTGCCTTTTACGGGCAATCCGGTTTGCATCCATTTGGTTTTGCGTTTGCCTCCTGCGTCTTTGTAACTCAGGACGATATAAAAATAGCCTTTCTTTTCTTGCAGATGACCTGCTACCATAAATGAAATTCCTCCTTAGCATACAGTTTGCTTGCCGCCAAAAATGAAAACACATACAAGGTGGCAGTCTGTAAAGGAGAAATCAAGAAAATAAAAAGAATCATGCTCCGAGATCGTTTTTACGTGATCTCGAAGCATGGTTTAGTACTGTATCTATATTGTTGAAGCAACAAGCTCGTTTGCCGAGCTGGATGCTAATTTTCTAAACTTAATATGTTTCTATAAAATCCCCAGATATTTCAATATGCTGCGTTTGGCGATTCGATAGCAGCGCCCGATTTTAAAATGTTCGATTTTGTTTTCCTTCAGCAGCCGGTAGCCGGTGTCCTTACCGATTCCGCCGAGCATTTGGCACATTTGCGCTACGTTGACGACATCGGGAAACTCTGTGAAATAGTCCGAATATTGTGCCTGTAAATACTGATTGTCATCCATCATGACCGCCTCCTTTCTGGGAATCATGATGGCCTCGTGAATTGGTAAAGTCAAGAAAATATAAGAATAAAAATTTTGAAGGTCTCTACGGACAGAAATGTCTCCCGCATTGCGGTAGCTCATGTTCCACGCCTGGTTTGTCTCTACGGATTCGGTTGCTGGTCGCTGCCGCCTGTTCTGGAATGGAAATCTCTTTTTGAGGAAATGGAGTACCCCTCGAATCGAAGGAATTCCCCGAATGGATTTTCATGGATAATTGACGGATTCCCTTTAAGAGGGAGCGCGGCAAGCGGGCGGCGGCAGTCAGCAGGCCGGTGGAGGGATATTCGTTTCGATGGATAAGTTTCGCGGGGATGATATCCATTCGGTGGAAAAGGTAATCCCGCGAATCGGTGGGGTTCCTCTTTTCGGGGCAAAGCGGGAGCCTGCTTTTCGGTGAGCGGTAGAAGCTTCTTTTCAGAAGGCAAAACTCTTCGGTGGGGAGGCATACCAATCGGTGGGTGTTCGAGCGCAAACTGGCTTTCAGGCGAGTTCCTCGGGGATTGGTGGTTCCCTCTAAGGATGTTTTATAGAATCCTTTAAATGGATCGAGCGCGCCGACAGAACGATTCTTGGGCATTGGCCAGCAATTTTCGCCGCGGCTCCCGCGATTTGAAGACTCCCACCACCGATTTGCATTCCTTTATCTATATTGATCCTTAAGGAGGAGTACGATTTTGTAATCGTGTGATCCGTTCAAATCGTCCCCCTAGACGTTTTATTTGCGCTCTGATTCCAAAAAAACGGACACTTTTTTGCTTTATAAGTTGGACACGAACGCCCAAATGATTGACCAAAATATACGTGTCAGCTATATTGGTACCAATCGTTCCAACCCTTGAAGAAGTACGCGGAAATCGAAAGAATGTTTTATTTACAGTAGAAGCGGAGCGACGAAATCGTACCCTTTCAGGGAAATTCCTGTCGATTCAGTCTGGATTGTTTTTGGTTTTTGGTTTTTGGTTTATGCTTTACATTGGCTTTATTCGTATATGTGTATATAATGGGATTGTGCAAAAATTTTCCGTTATGGAGGGATTTTATGGACTATATAACGGTTATGGCCGCCTCGAATCGGTGTACTTATTAACGATGGCGAGGAAGCGGTCAAGGATCATGGCCTGTTCCTCCTGCCCCGTCAGTTCCGCTTACAGGATAGCAACCTTTTCCTGTAACTCTTTCTGTTCGGCTTCATACCCGCTGGACAGCTTTGTAAACCGTTCGTCAAAGATTTTCCCGGAAACATTGTCCTCATAGAGCCGCTGGAAAAGCCTGTCCAATTCCTTCATGCGCCGCTGGGTCTGCGACAGTCCCCGGCGCTTTGCGGAGATTTCCTTGCGGCGGTCTGCCGCAGACTTTTCCCCATAGACTGGACAAACTCATTTTCGTATTCCCGCACATACTGGACGGTCTTTTGCTGGTGTTCCAGCACCAGCTTTTCCAGCACCACGGCCCGGATAAAGTGGGCCGAGCAAGTCCCCGTGTTGCTCTTGTAGTTGGAGCATACAAAGTGGTCTTGCCGTTCCTCGAAATAGTTGGTCGTGCAGTAGTACAGCTTTGCCCCACAGTCGGTGCACTCCACCAGCCCGGAGAACATATTGTGCTTGCTCATTGCCGTGTCAATGTCGGGGTTGCTGGCATACTTCTTTTTCTGCCGTTCATGATGGGCTTCCAGCGGCCTTGCCGGGTCGCCCTTGTGCTTTGCAAATCGCTGGATTGCGTATTGCGGCAATCTATCAATCCTCCCTCCTGCGGACGGTTCGAGGACGGTTTTCGGGGCGGGGCGTACAAACCCCTGGACAGTCCTGAAAATCCTTGATTTATGGGCTTTTGTCCGCCCCTATTTGTCCGTTTCCCTGCGCCGTTTCCGGTCGCTGGCGTTCTTCTGCCGCCTATGTACCCGTTTGGCGCAGACTTCGCAGTATTTCGCCCGGTTGGAACGGGGGACGAAAGCCGCCCCGCACTCCACGCACCGCTTCAAGCTGGCGCTGCGGAATATCTCCGCTTCCAGCGCCTTGTCCTGCGGCAGCACCGCCAAGCGGAACCACTTGCAGCAGACGGAATATGGGATGGTCTGGGGCAGACGTATTCCTCCCCATCGTCCAGCAACAGGCAGTTGCCGTTTTCGTAGTTACAACAGGTTTTGCGAATGAGGGCGTTTGCCCGTCTGCGCTGCGCCGGGGTCATACGTGGCAAGCCGCCGCCAGGCGTGCGCTCTATCTCTGGTAGTTTTTTGCTCATGTCTTCCTCCGCTTTTTCATAGTTTGCCGTTCTCCCGAAGCCGTTCCTGCCCTCGTCGTCGCAAGCTACGCATCATTCGTTTCGCCGCAAGCGGCAAAACTCACTCACTCCGCTGCTCCTCCTCTCCCCACAAAGTCGAAAGACTTTGTGGGGACCCCGACAATGGCGGCGTGTCCCGGCGCTGGCACGCTGGCCTGCTTCGGGCCACTGTGGCCAGAAGCGGGGTCACTGCGTACTTCCCCAGTTGGTGGTATCTCTTTCGGACGGTCATTCACTTGTGCCTGTCCATCGATGAACTAACACAAGTCTACACTTTTTGACCGCCCGTCCCGTATATCCCAAAGGTTGGAAATCCCGCCCGAAAACACACTATTTTCACACTCTCTGAATTGTGGTAGAATGAAAAAAACAGTAAGCCGACAAGGAGGGCGCGCCATGAAAATGCCAGCAGAAAAAATTGATACGGCTATGTTTGCCCCCTGCGGCATGAACTGTCTGGTCTGTTATAAGCATTGTTATCATAAAAAGCCGTGTGCCGGTTGCTTGAACAGCGATATGGGTAAACCGGAACACTGCCGCAAATGCAAGATAAAGGATTGTATTAAGGGTAAAGGACTGTCCTATTGTTTTGAATGTCCCGATTATCCCTGCAAGCTGATTAAAAACCTTGAAAAAAGCTACAACAAAAGGTATCAGGCGAGCCTTATGGAGAATAGCGAGTTTGTTCGTCAGCACAGTTTGGAAAGGTTCATGGAACAGCAGAAAGGGAAATATACTTGCCCCAAATGCGGGGGTATCATTTTTATCCATGACAGAGAGTGCAGCGAGTGTCAGGAAAGTATGAAGTAAGCATAAGAGGGGGTGCGTAGATTGGCGTTGACAATACAGGAACCCCTAAACGACCTGCGTGTGGAGCGTGGGCTGACGCTGGAACAACTTGCGGAGCAGACCCAACTCTCCAAGTCTGCGCTGGGCAGCTATGAAGCGGACGACTTCAAGGACATCAGCCACTATGCCCTTATCAAGCTGGCGAAGTTTTACGGCGTGACCGCTGATTATCTGTTAGGGCTGACCGAAACAAAAAATCACCCAAACGCCGATCTTGCAGACCTGCGTTGGAGTGACGAGATGATAGAACTGCTGAAAAGCGGACGGAGTGACACCGCCTTGCTTTGTGAGCTGGCGGCACACCCGGATTTTGTAAAGCTACTGGCTGATATACAGATTTATGTGGAGGGTATCGCCGCTACGCAGATACAAAACTTGAACGCATGGGTAGACGTGGCGAGAGCTGAAATCGTGGAGAAGTACCAGCCGGGGAAGCAAGCCCACAGGGGCAGGAGCGACAGCGCCCCGGAAAATACCATTGTGGACGAACTAAAGCGGGATTTGGAGGAAGTGGCGATCTTCAAAGGCAGCTGGGCGGAACAACTGCTGCTGGTATTCTGCAAGCAGACGAAGCTGCGCTATAACAGGCTGACGGAGGAAGAAAAACAATGGCTGACCCGGATTGTCCAGAAATCCGAACTGGCGAAAAACTACGTGCCACAGAGGGGTAAGAGAAAGTAACAAGTACGCCTTTGGGTGAAATAAAGCATATAATTGAAGGGCGTGATTAAGTGAATAAAGATAATGAATTGATACTGGAACAAGCGGAAAAACTCTATAATGTTAAACTTGATCATGAAATAACAATGGGAAGTACAAGTAATCGGATTTTCGAAGTAAAAGGTGGGCAAACCGCTTATATATTACGGGCATCTAAATATAGCCTTGAGCGAAAAGAGCACACGGCGTTTGAAATGAAATGGGTTGAGTATTTGTCAAGTCATTTGGCAGGCATTGTCCGGCCGCAAAGAAGCAAGTACGGAAACCTTTATGAAGTGATAAACACCGCCTCCAAAGCATATATTCTTTGCTTGCTTGAGAAAGCGCCGGGTAAAATTGTTGATGCCAATCATCCAAATGAGTTTAATAAGGAGTTATTTTTCCATCTTGGCGCGCTGATGGGGGATATGCATCGGCTCACGGCCAGCTATGAGGGTAACATTCGGAAACCCGCATTTGAATGGACAAGCTACCCAAACGCTTGGCGCTATGAAAATCCCATTTTGGATGAGGAGGTCCGGCGCTGTCAGAAAAAATACTACGATGAACTTTGTACCCTTCCCATTGGTAAAGACAACTACGGCATCATCCACTGGGACATTCACACGGACAATTTCTTTGTGGATAATGGACATATCAAAATTTTTGATTTTGAAGCCTGTCAGTTTAACTGGTATGCCGCAGACATGGCCAGCGCCATCTTTTTTATGGTGCTAAAAGGCGCTGGACCACTGACACACAAAAGTGAAAAAGAGCGAACGGATTTTGCCGAAACGTATGTGATTTCTTACCTCAAAGGATATTTGGAAACGAACCAGACGACCGAATACTGGATTCGGAACATCGACCTATTCATCAAGTATCAAATGTGCGATGAATATCTGGCTGCACAGAGTTTCTGGCCTGTGGAACTCGCAGATCAGCGGGCTTGGTATTTGAACTGGCACAAAGAGAGGATAACAACCGGCTTGCCGTATGTTTTTATAGGCTATGATAAGGTCTTAGGCAGCCTGCCAACGCTAGATACATAATCAGGTTTTCAAGTATAAGCCGCACTTGCATAACTGGGGAAATAGCAAAGCCAGCCGAGTCAGTCAACGGTCAAGATGAACGGCGCTTACAGCGCCGCCGTTGATAATCCCGCCTGTCTTTGCTGATGGATAATCAAGGCGGGAAAGCCCCAAAGTGGCTTTCCCGCCCATTCCAAGTTTGAGAGAACGAATAGGCCCCAAAATAACCTTGACAACGGACAAGCACAGTATGGGATTGTCCGGCTTGTCTACCCATTCAGCGGGACGGGCGGCGGTCAAGGCCGGACGCAAGCCCGTTCATTTCAGCCTTGACGGTTGCCGTCCGTTTTGCTATTTTTGCCGAGTGTATATACGTAATATCGGGCCAAGTTGGCCCTAAGTCCAGGCGGAGGACGAGGGGCGGGGGCTTCATATACGCCCTGTCCGCTGCTGAAACCAGCCCGGTGCTTGCGTAATTCTTAGCTATTCTACATTAGAGTCCCCTTTTTCCTGTCTATTCTGCGGTATCCGGTTCAATGGTGGGTATCCCTCTTTTTTTTGAGCCTGATCCAAAAGTATCCCGAAGCTGGTTGCTTCGGGATACTTTGCTTACCTATTGGTCATGAGGATTACCGACGTTTTATAAACGCCGTTCTCCTGCCGGAAATCCAGGGTGCCGTCATGCTTTTCAGCTACGGCGGCAACAGAGCGCAGCCCGACGCCCATCCCCTTGTACCGTTCCGGTTTTCCCCTCGCCGGTGTCTCACTTCCGGAATTATCCACTGTCAGCACTATTCGCCGGCCTAAGGCTTCACAGCGCGCGGCTATAAAGCGGCGTCCTTCCTTTTGCCGCAGGCAGCTTTCCACCGCGTTTTCCAGTATGTTACCGAACACAATGCAAAGATCGCTGTCGGGAAGCCCCGTTTCCTGGGGCAGCTGGAACTGGATATCCAGCTCTACGCCGGCGGCCTGGGCGCGGTCCAGATAATGGCGGGCCACCGCGTCCACCGCGTAATTCTGGCACAGCGGGGCGATGGCGTCCTCCGGCAGGTTGCCGGTGTAATCGTCCAAATAGGCCCGCAGGCCGTCGATATTGCCATCGTTTACATAGGTGGAAATCACCGAGAGGTGATGCCGCAGATCGTGCCGGGCGGCCCGCGCGTGCTCGATGGTTTCGGTCAGCTGTTGAAACCGCTGTGCCTGCAGGGCGAGTTGGCCTTCTACCTCCGCCTGCCTGCGGGTTTTATCCGCCATATCCACCCCGGTGCGCAGCGTGAGATAGTAGGTGGTCAGGCCGGTTAAAGCGATGAGGAGGAATACCACGAACATCTGCCAACCGGAAAACAGGAAATCCGCCGGCAGGAGCGTTGTGTAAATCATGATGATGAAGAAATAGAGAAAGGGCGTGACGCAGAGCTTCCAAAAGCCGCGGTCGGGGTACAGATGGAACACCTCGCTGAAGGTGTTTTTAAAAAACCGGAACAAAAACGGATAGGTCGCCGCCATCAATACAAGCACGAGGCCGGTGTACAGCCACTCGCCGCCCAAGGTATGGGGATCGACGGGAATCCGCAGCTGGAGGAACTTGCCGGCAACGTTGAGCACGGAAGAATACGCCTGCACCACAAAAAAGATATAGAGAAGCTTGGCGGTAGAGATGGCAAAGCAAAATTTGTACTGGATAAAATAGAGGATATAGAATAGGAAAAGGAACAACGTTTCAAACGGGCTGGGATTAGGCAAGAACGTGTCGAGAGCGGATCGGCAGACCGCCATAACGATCGACGTCATGAGAATCATCGTAATCACGGTGCGTTTTTTTACCCGCAGGTCTGAAAAAAACGGTACGCAGCACAACACATAATGGGGGGCGCTCACCAAAAACACAATGGCCGAATAGCTCAAAAACTCCAGCATCATCGCATCCCCTTTCTCAGCTTGTCGAAGCAATACTGCTCAAACCGCTGCTTCATCTCAAGCCGTTTATCCCGCTTGACCGGGATGACGGCGCCGTCACTCATCAAGAAGCCGTCGGACAACAGGCCCTCGGTCTCATCCATATTGATGAGGTAGCTGCGGTGACAGCGGAGAAACCGGTCGTCCAGCATGGCCTGCAGCTCATCCAGCCGGATATATGGCGGCACAACCTCTTTTTTTGTATGAATCAGGCACTGCCGTTCCCGGGATTCCACAAAAAAGATATCCTCCAGCAGCACCTGCTTTTCCATCCGGCCGATCTGCAGGGCAATATAGGCTTCCGGATTATCCAGCAGTCGCAGCACCCGTTCCAGCGCCTGCCCCACCGACTCCGGCGTCACAGGCTTTACCAAATAATGCACCGCGCCGATTTGAAAGCCGTCCGCCATATGGTCGGGGCTGGAGGTGATAAAGACGATGACCGTTCGCGCGTCTTTTTCCAGAAGCCGGTAGGCGGTCTGAACGCCGGTCATGCCCTGCATGTAAATATCCAAGAAATAAGCGTCGAACGGCTCCCGGGAAAGATGCTCCAGCAGCGCGTCCCCGCTGTCGAAAACCTCGATGTCAGCCGCGATCCGTCTTTCCGCCAGTGCGTCGCGCAGATGGGCGCACAATAGCTCTCGGTCCTGCTTCAAGTCGTCGCAAAGGGCAAACCGCATCGAATCCCCCTCCTTTTGTATCGAAAGATCGATACATACAGTATAACAAATTAAACTGTTTTCCTCAAGGTGACAGAGAGGCTAAGAGCTTACAAATTATGACATCCATCCTACCGTTTCTTACATTCAGGTTGTTTTGTCCTTTGCGCTTATTTATAATGAAGCTGGAAAATGTTACGGATTTGAAACGGAGGGTTCAATGATGAAGGAAACCGTTAAAACGCCCCGGAGACTGCTCGCCCTGCTGCTATGCGTCTGCCTGTGCATGACGGCCCTGCCGCTGACGGCAGTGGCCGAAGGCAGCTTTGGCGGGTCGGGAACCAGCGAGGAAACCCCGCTGGAAATCGGCACCGCCGCGGCGCTGTACGATTTCGCGTCGATGGTAAACGACGGCAGCGTCTACGAAAAGCTGGATGTCCCCAAGGGCACCTACCTGTACGTCCGGCTGACGACGGACATCAACCTGCACGTCTATGCGGGCGGCGAGGGCTGGAACCCCATCGGCAGCGCGAGAAGGAACGCCTCCGGCGCAACGAACGACGGCTTTAAAGGCAGCTTCGACGGCGGAGGCCACACCGTCTCCGGCTTGACGTCCAGCCAGTCGTACGGTGTTTTGGGCCTGTTCGGCGTGGTACTCCCGGACAGCGTGGTCAAGCGCGTGGCGCTCACAGACATCACGGTGAAGCGCACCCAAACCAATGCGACAGACAAGCTGGCTGTGGGCGGCGTCGCCGGGGTCAACGAGGGGACAATCGAGGACTGTTCGGTCTCCGGCACGGTCACGGGAACGGAAAACGCGGGCCTTGTCGCCGGCAGCAATCAAGGGACGATCACGCGCTGTGTGACGGCGGGCGACGTCTCCGGTGAGGCCGCTGGGGGGATCGCCGGGCGGAACAACGGGGGAACCATTGCCGACTCCGCCGCGCTGGCGCGGTCGGTGACCGGCACAAAGAACGGACGAATCACGCCGGAGAAGGATGGAACCGTGACCGGCTGCGTCAGCTGGGACGGAGCGGGCACGGGGGACGTCTATGAAACCGGCAAAGGGCTGGATCAGCTCAAAGCCGCCGCGGCTTGGCCCCAGGGGCTGCGCGCCGCGCCCTGGCATTACACCGAGGGCTGCGTTCCGTCCCTGGCCGAAACGGGGGCGGACCTCCCCGTGTATATCGGCGGGCTTTCAGGAGGGGGTACGGAGACAGACCCCTACCGCATCGGCTCCTGGGATGATTTTCTCCAGTTCGCGGAGTCGGTGAAGAAGGGCAATTCCTATCAAGGCAAGGTGGTTGCGCTGACCGCCGACATCACCATGCCCGCCGGGGGCAACTGGGAGCCCATCGAGGGCTTCGGCGGGACGTTTGACGGAAAACAGCACAGGCTTACGGGCCTAACCATCGACCGCCCTGAACAATCGGCGGTGGGGCTGTTCGGGCGCCTCAATAAAGACGCGCCCGCCACGCTGCAGGGCGTCATCCTAATTGAATGCAAGGTGAAGGGCTATGCCACGTCGGGCGCCCTGGTGGGCGAGGCGCATAACGCCGTCATCGAAAACTGCTACGTGGGCGGCAGCGTGACCACCGTGGGCAAGGACGCCGGAGGCCTCGTCGGCGCGGCGTTCGATACCGCCATCACCGGCTGCATGTCGGCCGCGACCGTCAATTCGCTGTGGGGCGCGGCGGGTATTGTAAGCTACATGGAGGGCGGCCGGGTGGCCGACTGCTACACCACGGGTACGGTCCACGCCACCCACGCGAGCTCCCTTGGGGGCGTGGTCGCCCATGTGGAAACGGCGGACGCCGTGGTGGAGCGCTGCTACTCCACCGCCACCCTGGCCGCGGACGGCGCACCGCGCCCCGGCATGCACGCGGGCGTGGGCGGCGTGGTGGGCGTCACCACAGGCGTCCAGCGGGATTTGATGGCCGTCAACGCGAGCATCACGGCGCCGGGGACGGTCGCCGTCGGCCGGACGGCCGGAAAATCCGTGGGGTCACCCGACTTTTACAATGCGCGCAGCTGGGTCATGATGCCGGTCAACGGCGGCGCCATCGCCGATTCCCAGAGCCAGGGCTACAGCGCGGACCAGCTCAGAACAAAAGACGCTTGGGCTGCGTTCCAGGGCGGCGCGTGGCGCTACACCGAAAACGGCCTGCCGGTGCTCAAAAACATCCCGTCCGCGCTGCAGGACGAGGGCTACTTTCCGCCTTACCTGCGGGACAATTATGAACAGTGGTACGAGGAGCCGGCGCTGGACGGCGACGGCAAAACCTATCGCATCACAAAACCGGAGGAGCTTGCCTGGCTGGCGCTCAATGGGACCAAGAAAACGCTGGACGGCAAGACCCTCTCCATCGATGCCGACCTGTCGCTGGCGGACTACCAGACCGGCACGGGCTGGACGCCCATCAGCAATGTGTCTGTTATAGAAAAAGCCGTCGAGAACCTGACGGTGAAGGGCAACGGCCACACCATAACCGGCCTCACCATCCGCCGCAGCACGGGCGCGTCGGAATACCTGGGCCTGTTTGGAATGCTGAAATACCCCGTCATCGAAAACCTGACCCTCAGCAGGGTGGACATCGACGTGTCTTCCAGTGGCACAATGATGGATCACTCCCTGACGATCGGCTCCCTGTGCGGCCAAATCCAGGGCGGGACTATCACCGGCTGCGCGGTGGACGGGGCTATCCGCATGGAGGGCGTATCCGGGTATACGGTCCATTGTGTGGGTGGACTGATCGGTTATGTGAAGTGTGAGGTTGATGGCATGACCGGGAAGTGGCAGGAAAACAGTCACCCCACCATCGCCATGCCCATTCTGCGGCGCTGCTCCAACCGCGCCGGCATCACCACCGTCCAGGCGAAGACGACGGGCGGGCTGGCTGGATATGTTTCCGCCGGCGAGCTGCACGAATGCTACAACACCGGTAACGTCCTCGCGTCCACCGGTGTTGCCGGGGGCTTGACGGGTGAACAAGTCGTTATGATGGCGGCGTACTTTGAAATCCAGGGGTTTACCATGGAAAGCATGCCGGTAGTCATCAATGGCTATAACACCGGCGATGTCTCCGGCCAAACGGCGGGCGGCCTGGCCGGAACGATAAACTTCAATGCCAACAGCCTAAGAAAGTTCGACAAGACTGCGTATGTTCAAAACGTGTACAGCACCGGCCTCGTCCGTTCCACGGATGCGGCAGACGGAGCCGCGGGCGGCCTAATAGGGAAGTTTACTTTTTATAACAACTCTGGAAACGAAGATGCCTTCCGACAGACCTATTTCCAAGTGGAGAACGCCTTGGCGCTGGGGCAATCGGCCACGGGCGGGGCGGCCGGCGGCACCAATTCGCTCATCGGCAAGCCTCCCACGGACACCATGGCCCTGGTCCATACCATCGTCAAAGGCGGATACCGCTGGGACGGCATGGAGCTGGCGGCGGGCGGGCAGGCGGTTTTGACCCCGCAGGGGGACGCCCTGCCATCCACCATGCTTTCCGTAACCCTCGGCATACTGTTCAGCAATAATCTGTACTGGACCACCGGGTCGGGCAAGCTGCCCATTCTGACATACGCGCCGGGCAGGCAATACGGCGATTATCCCCTCCATCTCCTGCTGTCCGGCAACCCCGCCACGGAGGATAGCCAGATCGGCGTCTCCATCCATTCGGCGGAGGAACTCCGCTATGCGGCGGAACACTATCCGGCGGGCAACCAATACTACAGGTTCTATTTGAACGCCGACATCGACATGGCGGGAATCACGGATTTCACCCCGTTTCAAGCCTTCGCCGGCCTGTTTGACGGCGAAGGCCACGCCATCCAAAACCTCGCCATCGACCGCCCGAACCAATCGTACGTCGGCCTGTTCTCCACTGTGGGCCCGACAGGGAGGGTGCAAAACTTCTCCATGGTGGACTGCACCGTCCGGGGGGATGTGAATGTGGGAACGATTGCCGGCCAGTGCGAGGGCCTGATTCAGAGCTGCGCAGTCACCCGCAGCACCCAGGCGGAAATCGGCGAGCCCAACGGCTGGCAGGTCACGGGGCACCAGAATGTGGGCGGCGTCGTGGGACAGCTCTGGGGCGGCAAAGCCGCCGTCCGGGACTGCTACGCCGCGGTGAACGTGCGGGCTGAAAACGGCGGCGAACCCGGAAAAGCCGGTGATAACGCAGGCGGCATCGTCGGCAAGATGTTCGCCTCAGAATCTACCTCCAGAGCGCTGGTGTACAACTCCTTTGCCGCCGGCCGCGTCGTGGCGGCCGGGGAAAACGCGGGCGGGGTGGTCGGCCTCCCCCAAAATGCTACGACGATTTCGGGCGCCTACGCGCTGGGAGATCTGGTCGCGGCCGGAAAGCCGGGGACTGCCGGCCATATCGTCGGTAATTATTGGACCCCCGCCGTCGACTACTGGAACGGTTTTCATGCCTGGGAGGAAACGCTGCTCACCGGAACCCCCGCCGAAGACGGCAAAGGCAAGGTGACGCTGCACACCGCAGACGAGCTGGCAGCAGGCCCGTCTGCGTGGCTCGCGTTTGGGAACGACGCCTGGGATAAGGCCACCGGTGCGACGCCGACGCTCAAGGCCCTGAAAGGCGAACAGAACAACTACCTGCCCCTTACGGAAAATTCGCTGCATCTGCGTCAGGAGAACGGCATCTATCTCATCGGCAGCGCCCGCGACCTTTTGGTGATGGGCAAGCTGGTGGATACGGGGCTGGCGGTCTTCCAGCAAGCGTCCTACCGCATGGACGCGGATATCAGCCTGCGCGACCTGCTGAGTGACGGGCGCGCCGCCTGGACACCCATCGGCCCCTTCGCGGGCACGTTCGACGGAGACGGGCACACCCTCAGCGGCTTCGCGCCGCTGCTGACCGGGGATCAGAAAGCCGCGGGCCTGTTCGGCACCATCGAATCGGGCGGCACGGTGAAAAACCTCGCCATTCAGGGCAACCTGACGGGAACGCTCAATTACAGCGCCAACGTGGGAATGGCAGCGGCCAGCGTGCAGGGAATGCTAGAAAACGTCACCGTCGAAGGAAGCCTGTCGGTCGGGACGGCGGACGCCGTCGGCGGGCTGGCCGGCCTCGTATCCGGCGGCACGGTCAAAGCCTGTACGAACCGCGCCAGCATTCAAACGGGGACGGAGTACTACCAAATTGGCGTCACCACCGGCGGGATCGCGGGAAAAGCGGTCAGAGGAGCTATCACCGGCTGTGTCAATACGGGGAACCTGTCCGCCGCTTCCGCCTATGCAGCATCGGCGCGGCCCATGGGCGGCGTCGTGGGAATCCTGGACGGCGCCTCGGTCTCCCTCTGCCAAAGCGCGGGCGGCGTGACGGCGCTGTTCGCGGGCGGCATTGCCGGGCAGGCCGAGGAATTCTCCACTGTGGAACGGTGCGCTTCTCTGGGCCCGGTTTACGGTTTTCTGTCCGACTCGGCCGCGGGCGGCATCGTGGGCAATCTCAAAGGAGGAACGGTCGCCGACTGCTATACGACGGGCACGGTGGGGGTCACCATCCAGGGCGGGAATCAGGCGGGCGGCATTGCCGGAAGCATGACCGCCGGTGCAATCCGCCGCTGTTACGCCATCGGGACAGTTTCCGGCAACGCCTCGGCCGGCGGAATCGTGGGCACCACGGAGGGCACCGGCCTGACCATTGAAAACGTGGCGGCTCTGAACGCCGCCCTGGACGGCTACTCTCAAAGTTTTATTGGGATTATTGCGGACGGGACGGACCCCGAGGGCGGCAGCCGTTACGCATGGGACGGAATCAGGATAAGCAACGGCAAGCACATTTCCTTAACCGACGTAGTTGGGAAAGAACGCACCTGGGAGCCCGCCTTCTGGAGCGACGAGGCAGGCCTCGATTTGAACACGGTGTGGGAAATCCCCACCGACCCGCAGAATGACGCGATCTTCCTGCCCATCCTGCGGGGCATGAGCGGCCAGGACGGCAGCCTCCCCCTCCACTTACAGGGTTATATCCGGGACGAGGCAACGGTATCGCTCAACCTGTCGGCGGACAACAATCCGCTTCCTTATACGGGTGAGGAACGCACCGTACGCGTGACAGCGGATATTAAGATAGACGGCGCCGTCAGCGCGCTGACCATTGACTGGAGCCACGACGGCGGGGATGATGTGACCGTCAATCCGGTCTCCAACACCGTCTACGCCCTCACCTTCCCGGTCGATTTTGGCGGGGACGTGACCGTGACGGCTGCCATGAAAGACAATCCGGCGGTAAAAGCGGCGGTCACAATTACCGTCATCCCGCCGGTGAACGCAAAACCGCCGGTCATCGATACCCAGCCGCAGGACACTTCCACCGTGGTGGGCAAGCCGGTGACCTTGCGTGTAGAGGCAACCTCCCCCGACGACGGGACGCTGTCCTATCAGTGGTACAAAGCCGACCTGCCCGGCAAGGATGGGACGGCCATCGACAGCGCGACGGGCGCTTCCTATGAAGTCCCGGCCACGCGGACCGAGAGCGTTTACTACTATTGCATGGTAACCAACACCATTGAGAAAACAGAGCTGGTCGGCATCGAAACGGCAACCGCCCGGAGCGACGCGGCGCAGGTCACCGTCACCAAGGACGCCCAGTCCCCCCTGACCATTGTGGGCGGCAACCGCATCGTGACCTATGGCGACGAGGACTTCACCCTGCAAACCTCGGGCGGCAGCGGAACCGGGGCGGTTACCTGGAAGAGCAGCGACCCGGATGTCGCGTCGGTGGATGAGATCAGCGGAAAGGTTACGATCCATAAGGCGGGCGAAGCCAAGATTACGGCGGACAAAGCCGGGGACGATCGGTACATCCCTTCCTCGGCGGAGATTACCGTCACGGTAAACAAAGCGACGCTGACGGTCACGGCGGATGACAAGCGCCGGGAATACGGGCAGCCGAATCCGGAGCTGACCTACAACATCACCGGGTTCGTGAACAGCGAGGACGCCTCCGTCCTGACAACGCAGCCGATTGCCGCCTGTGAGGCCGGATCCGACGCGGCGGTGGGGACCCATCCCATCACGGTATCGGGCGGCGAGGCGGAAAATTATGAATTCGTGTACAGGTCCGGCACCCTGACAGTGACCAAAACCGGGCAGGCGCCGCTCTCTATCCTGCAAGGGGCGCAGATCAGCAAAACCTATGGCGACGGCGCGTTCACCCTGTCGGTCACCGGCGGCAGCGGAACCGGTGCGGTGACCTGGGCGAGCAGCGACAGCTCCATTGCGTCCGTTGACCATGAAGGCAAAGTAACCATCCATAAATCCGGTTCGGTCGCCATCACGGCGACCAAAGCGGCGGACGGCGCCTTCGTCAAGGCGGAAGCGTCCACGACCGTCACGGTAAACAAAGCGACGCTGACGGTGACAGCGGCAAACGCGGAGAAGCATTTCGGAGAGGAAAACCCGGCGCTCAGCTATGAAATTACCGGGTTTGTAGGCGGCGAGGATAAAACGGTCCTGAGCAAGCAGCCTGCGGTAACTGTGGTATCCGAGCTTCCCGCGAAAGAACTGCCGGTGGGCAGCTACGTCATCAAAGTCGAGGGCGGAGAGGCCGAGAATTACACATTCGTATACAACAACGCCACGCTGATTGTCAACAAGGCCGACCAGTCCACCTTCCAGATCGAGGGCGGCAACCCGGTGAAAACCTACGGCGACGAGCCCTTCACCCTAACGACCAAGAACGGCGCGGGCGGGGCGGTCACCTGGCAAAGCGGCGACGAGACGGTCGCCACGGTAGACGAGGCCACCGGCGAGATCACCATCATCAGCGCGGGCAAGGTACAGATCACCGCCATCAGCGCTGAAACCGGCAATTTCTCGGAGGCGCTGGCCGCCGTGACGCTGACGGTGGAAAAGGCGGAATTGATAATTAAAGCCGACCCGCAGACCCGCGTCTACGGCGAGGAGAACCTAGCATTCACCTACAGTATCGAGGGCTTCGTGAACGGCGACGAGGAAACGGATTTGGATGAACTGCCGGTGCTGGCGGCGGACGCGGACGGCAAAACCGGCGTGGGGAGCTACGCCATCCGGCTGGCCGGAGGCGAAGACGACAATTACGCGTATCTCTTAAACAACGCTGAGCTGACCATCACCCCGCGGCCGATCAACATCAAGGCCGACGACAAGGAAATGACCGAGGGCGGCGAAGTCCCCGCACTCACCTGGACGGTAACCGAGGGCAATATCCTCGACGGCGACGAACTGGATGGCTCGCTGAAAGCCGGAGGAACCGGCGCGGGCAAGCACCCGATTACCGAGGATACGCCCTTTGCGAATCCCAATTACGCGGTCACCTTCCTGCCCGGTACCCTGACGGTGGCGAAGAAACCTAAGGAGCCGGAGACCAGCGACCTGAAGCCGAGTCCGCCCACCGGCGACGATTCCTCTGCGTGGCCGTTCTGGCTGGCGCTATTGTCCCTGTGCGGCATCGGCGGAACCCTGTTGACTGCCAGAAGAAGGAAAGCGAAAAACAAGTAAACAACGAAGCCGGCAAGGGCGCTGGGACCATCTCCCGGCGCCCTTTTCCTTTCGTGGATATTGACAAAACTTCGACAACTCAAGCGAAAATCCTTGTATATATACGAATAGCGGAGCAGGGCACGCCAAACTCAAAACTATTATTTAGTCCAATAAGTCTTCTCCCCCACTGTTTAGGACTCTTGCGATTTGGAGAAGGGTTTGTACCATGGCTTTATTTATATCCCGCCGCTGTTCGTATCGCTGTATCATGCTCAACGATGTTTCAGAGGCTTCAGCAAGCTCTTTTGCGTCAAGCCCATCCTCTTTCTTCTCTTCTTCAAACTACTGGCGCTTTTGCTCTTTTCAATCCAGTCGTCAGCAAAGGAAACAAATTTGGAGATGTCCGCTTCATGGAAGGTTGGATATAGCGAAAGGATCGTGGACATCGTCAGCCCATGATTTTGCAAATAGGAAAAACGCAAGGCAGAATACCACTGATAATAAGCCAATACCCACCGGCCCAATACGCTTCACTTTTATCAAAGTTTTCAGAGACAGGAATGTCCGGCCGTTGGCCCGTCGTCCGCCTGATCACTTCCGAAGCCAGCTCCGGGCCGGACAGCCCCGCTATATATTTGGGATTGCCTTTTCCAAATGCTTCGGCCACGCCGGATAGCATAAAATGAGAGAAGAACGCATCCGCATCCAGACCGCAATCAATCACGGCGTATGCAAACATATCGCCCAGATTGCACATGGCGTCATCCAGGTAGATTTCTGCATATGCGTGAACCATTGTGTATCGCTCCTCTCATATCAAACGGGTATCTTGATAACAATTATACCATTGACGGTCACTGCTCACAATGCTTCCAAAGAAATCAGCGTCCGAAGGAAATTTCCTCCGGCCGCTTGCTCATATAGTTGCTTTCAGCTTCTTTTTGTAATTTTGGTAGTCGTCGCTCAGCACATACTCAATCACCCAACACTTTGGAATGCGGTATGTGTAATTGACGTAGTAGCTTTTGACTCGCTTCTCGCGGACCAACCGGCGGGCGGCTGCGTCGGAGATCCCGCCGAGCATACGGCGAAACTCCGGCAGGGACACCACGTCAGGATAGCCCTCGAACAGGTTCTCATAGTATTCTTTATTGTTCATTTTCAATTGCTCCAGTGAAATAATCTATTTCATTTGGCGGCAAGCTGGAGCTGTATGGTTTCAAAATTAAGTTTTGTTCTCTCCTAGTTCTCTCCAAATACGGAAATTTGAGATTTTCGGCCTTTCTTTTGCCGAGCGGGGCAGGGACTGAATTTCAGATATAAAAGTGCCGTAAACCCGCATGGATACTGGGTTTGTGACTGCAACCAGGGCGGATGAGGAACACCTAAATCAGCCTGTTTCGCTCATCTGTACAGGGACTCAAAATCCACCGCCAGCGATGGCGTGCCGGTTCGAGTCCGGCCACTGGCACCACTACGAATGACCCTCGAGTGGTCATAAGGACAAAAACAGGTTGGTAAAATACCAACCTGTTTTTGTTTTATAGCTAAACCACTTGATCTTTGTTAGAAAAAGATAGGAAAAACACCTTCTATAATGCTATAATATCTATGATCCATTTTATAGGAGGAAATACTATGAATGAATCCCTGTTGCGTGATCTCATATCGTTAAATATTAATAAACTCAAATCTGATCTGACACTTCTTAAAAAAGAGCAATACATACCCAATGAGTTGGGCACAAGGGGTTTTATTGACCTTTATGCTAAAGATGGGTTTGGAAATCATGTGCTGATTGAAATAAAGCGAAGTAATGCTGCTGCTCGTGAGGCATTACACGAAGTAAATAAATACGTCGAAGGTGTAAAAAAACACTTTGGTGCTAAAGATACTGAAATTACTGCAATTATTGCTTCTACTGAATGGAGCGAACTAATAGTGCCATTTTCACGTTTTGCCGAAGATACTACATTTTCTCTGCAAGGATATAGAATAATATTAAGTGATAATGGTACCGACTTCCGTGCAGAGCTCGTTCAACTACTGCCGATTTCGCAAGGTCGTTTTATTTCACCTTGGCATAATATGAACTGGTATGAAACAAAAAACGCTTTGGAGCGTGGAATCCTTTCGATTCAGCAGTCTTATCAAGAAAAAGGAATTGACGACTATATAATAGTCAAATTATATGTTAAGAATGAGACTAGCTCAGAAGATAGATTAAATTCAATGCGCAGGTCTATTGCTCAAATGTTAGGGGTAGATGAATCTGAGGTGTCACTGCCTTCTCAAATACCCGTACATGAGTATATTGCTTATTCTGCAACACAGCTAATGACCAAAGAACGATGCCTGCAAATACTTAGCAGCAATGATGAAACGCTCAAAGAAGCTCAAGAAATTCTCTCTGACATGGAGGAAGATGAAGCCCTAAGTTACTTGCACGAAAGCGTTGAGGCTATGGAGCCTCGCCCATATAGTGACTATTACGAGATTGGCTATGCAGCGAAACTTGAAAAAGTGCTTAGAGAACCTAATTGTAAAATTCTTGATATTGCTCGAAATGGTTCATTTTTGAGAAATACTTTACTAAGTGATGAAACTATTATTTCTGAGCTATGCGGTAACGATGGTTCTTCTGGACAAAAATTTAAGAAAAAAGTTTATGTGAATAATACCGCTCATGTTAGACAGCTTAAAAATGAGCTTGAGTCTTGTATGGTCGGCAACCCTGTATGGAAATCTCATATTTTAAGAATTATTGAGGAAATTCAAGTAGAATTTCCCGATTGTGAAATAGAAATATCAATTTATAATCCAAGTACAGGAGTATTTACTATCTACTATGCTATAACGAAGGAAGAAGGCGCGCTATTTCTTCCGTCTTATTACATAATTGTAAGAAGCGACAGTGAAAAAAGAATGTATTACGGTGCGCTCGAAAAGAACGGTACAGCGTTAACCTTTCCTCAAATACTAGATAAATACTATGAAGGGGATTTGATGGCTCTTTTGCTATCTGTCACATGGGGAGGAAAAGAATATCGGGACACAGACGTTATTGAGGACTTAGGTCTGCAATATTGCTCATTTCGTTGCGATATAGCAGATGGTGAAAATGTTTTTTTTAGGCTCAAAGATGATAAATGGAGAAGCTGTGAAAGAGTTGATATATTTACTTTGTTTGCTGATTATTTAGAAAGCAACGATAAACTTGTACATCAAATAATCACAAAAATTCATCCATTAAATCAAGGCGCATTTTTTGGCCATGGCTCCATTTCTTCCAGGCCGTTGGAGGAGCTGGTCGATATAGATTCCGCGAAAACAGAAAACTGTTATTACACAAATGCACCTGTCGAATGTGATATTTGTAAATGCTCTTTAGAAAAAGAAAAATATATGATCGACGGGAAATTAAAAGGTCATAGTCAATGGGCTTGCATGTGCGCAGACTGTTTTCGTGCTTTTGGTGAAGGTATATCTGTTGGATTAGGGCAATTATATCAACGCACTCCTAATGGTTGGTTATTAGTTGGCGGCTCCTTCGCCAATCCTGAGATGAAAGAGTGTTAGCAAGAAATATACATTAAGCATATTTTACGATGCAATATTCGTCTGTCTGCTGCCGGATTTCTTTATTTTTACGGCTTTGTAAGTTTGTCGTTATGAACGCTTGTACCAACAATATCTATTAATAGCAGAGTCCTAGGTATCACGATTCCCCGCAAATAATGCAGCCCCCTTCTAGCAGAGATTTCTGCTCGGAGGGGGTTATGCAATTGGCGAAAAAATGTCCCCGCCTACTCTCGTCAGCAGGTAAAGGAGCATTTTTCCCCACGAAATTATCTTTTGATAAAGCTTCGGTAAAAGGTGGACATCTACAACTGCTTGCAAGGAGAAATATAAGTAAAAATTGAATGCGGTGATTTGATGGCAGTATCTCATAAAGACGCTATATCTTTTGGCCTAGTCCATATAGGACTGGGCAGCTAGGTTCGTTAAAAAAATGTGTGCTCTTGCTGCGTAAGAAAGTAGGGCCGAAGGTTTTCTACGAAAAAGCTTTTGACGGTACAGCGATGCGCAACAAGCGAAATGTACGGATGCGGCCTGCGGCAGCCAGCTTTTAAGGGCTAAGAGATCGTAAGCAGCCCAAAGAGTGCGTGGGGAAAAACACCCGGATGGAAACAAAGGGGGGCTTTTTGCACCTAACCCCCTTCAGCCTTTTGTTGGGTGCGACCATAGCCGTCGTTGCCCCGCCGTCCGCCAAAACATAATGGAGGTGTTTCCAGGTCGAATTCTTTCCTTCATGCAATTGGGTTTCAACCCATCTGAAACCCAATTGATATATAAAAAAGCTAGAATTATGGGAGCAGGTATGCTATATTAAAATTAAGTTCAACACGGAATACCGACTTTTTTAACTGAGATACGGATGCCAGGTCGTTTTACAATTTTAAACAAACTTTACGTTTGGACGGGCAGTGTGTGCGCAACAGGAATTGTAGCGATTTACGATACACCGATGCAACCAGGAGCAAAGACTTGCTTCATATCTTCCCGCACTGGCTGGTTCTTTTGAAAAAAACGATATTAAGAGGAAAACAAATGTATGATTCAACAACCTATCCCTCTCCCATAGGCCCTTTGACGCTCGCCTGCTGCGGAGAAAAACTGGTCGGTTTATGGATGCAGGGTCAAAAATACTTCGGTGGCACCATACTCGATGCAATGGTAGAAAATAATGATATTCCGGTATTTACCTCTACCAAAAAATGGTTGGACAGGTATTTTGTAGGTGCCAGGCCCTCTATCAAAGAGTTGCCGCTGGCCCCCATCGGCAGTGAATTTCGTCAGGAAGTATGGCGTATTCTACAAGAGATCCCATACGGCGAGGTCACTACCTATGGTGAAATCGCAAAAAGGATGGCCATACAGCTGGGAAAAGGAAGCGTATCAAGCCAGGCGGTAGGCGGAGCGGTGGGCCATAATCCTATTTCGATTATCATTCCTTGTCATCGGGTTGTGGGCGCCCATGGCAGTCTAACCGGTTTCTCCGCCGGCGTTCTGGTGAAAAGAAAACTCCTGGAATTAGAGGGCGCTGACATATCAAAGCTATTTGTTCCAAAAATAGGTACGGCGCTCTAAAGGGGAGCGGTTGAACCCGTATATCTGATGCGTAATTTTTGAATGCTTTATTCTCACCTGACCTATGACAACGGGCCGTTTAAAAGATACGCGCTGCAGAGCTCTGCAGCGCGTATCTTTTATTGCTAGGATAGCTATTTCAGTTGTCTAAGGGTGGCGAATTATCTCCCAGGCATACTCCGCAAACCCACGCTAGAGTGGTTGTTTTCTCCTATCCGACGGTTAAGCCGACAAAACCTGTAACGGCACAGTTTTGTACGGTTGGGCACCACCAAACCAAAAATCTGTAAGCCCACGTCCGGTTTGCTGACAGCCTTCTTATACGGCACATACCCCTAAAGCGCAAGAGCAGAAACGCGGTTGAGAATATGTTACAAGCATAATCTGAAAGGGGGTTGTAAAAGAAACGTTGGGCACTGCGAACGCCTTGCAGAAGGAGCCCCCACGGGCGTAGAACCGCGGAACTGGCATCTTTTATTACGCGCCTCCGAAAACACGTTTCGATCGTTCCGCATAAACGCCCAGCATTAGAATTGGGCATTCTTTCGCCCGGGGCTTTTTATGGTCGGCAGATATATCTTTCCCGCGAAAACAATAGTAGCAAACAGGGCATTCGCGTACACACCCATGCCCTGCCTGCTACTATTAAAAGCGCTAAAGAGGAAGTACGCATGATACCGAAAGTGTAGACTATTCAGTCTAAACTGTGGCCAAAACCTAAATCCATCGCACCCCGTCAAAATGCCAAGCACGTCGCTGTTGCCCCATTTGAGAATCGTTCTGACCTGTGCGTTACAATTCAATCTGCATGCTTGTCTTTACCCTACCATTTCCTAGCAATTCTTGCCACGAAAACGGGATGTGTTTTGGAAATATCGTTTAGGTTGTTGGCTAACGCCTTTACAGAGATACGGCACGGGTCAGCTTTTAACTGCTCAAAATACAAAGAACAGAGATGGGTCTTTTGGAAACCTATGCATGGCCTGTCTCACGGCTACCCTCGCTGGCAAGCGCCGGCCATGCTCGTTGTCGTGCTTGGACCAGGCAGCCATCTATGTCATTATGCGTTCTTCATCGTTCATAATAAAGGGTCTTACTGCAAATTCAGCAGATGCATACTGGGTATACCTGGCCAAAGCCGCCACAGAGACATCCCAATTTTTTATCCTGCCCGTAAAGCGCAACAAAGGTCGGGAAGAATAACAAAACCATTTAAGCATATATCATAATTTATTATCCCTTTATCAAAGATATAAATTGCCGTTTTATAGTCTTCCGGTGGGTATTTCCTTAAATTCACACCGACCTGCAAAATTTGCTGCTTAAATTCTAAACTACCCCGCATTTCATCCATAGTTGATTTCAAAAACTTTTCTACCGGAACCCCATCATAAGCCGCTTAAACCTTCAAAGCGAGCTTATATTGTCAAGAAACTCATTTCATGTCAGAACTTCCTGTTACCGTGCAAACCCTTTTTGTATATCTGGCACCATTTTGTATTTTCGGGTTAGGACAGCACACAACAGAAATCCTGAATCTATGGGCCTGCCGGCTGGAAAAAGATTTTTGGTCTCTGAACATCCCTATTCTTATCCCTTTTTCACCGGATAGCAGATCTCAGTAACGAATTCCTCCGGATTGTCAGTCTCGTGAGGGCTGACATGATAAATATAAAATGCTGGATCGTCATATTGATAGCCATTGTCCCGCACCCAAGCGGCTACCATGGCATTTACCTCGTAAATCTTGCTGTAGGGTCCTTGGAAGGTGGCGCTGGCAAAGGTCACAGGCGGCATAGTCTTAAATTTCACATGGTCTGTATCCGGGTACCGGCCCTTTACCGTCTTTTGGGCCTCCACGTCCACGTCCGACTCCTTGTACTCGCCATCGTGGAAAATAATGCTGCAATAGCAGGGATCCCCTGGCACGAGCTTGAGCGCTGCGGTCTCGCTGACCAGGATGCTCCATAGCATCCCCTCCTGCTCATAGCTGGGGATGGTCATCCGAACGCTGGCCACATAGCGCGGGGGGAACGTTTTCAGGGTCACATTGTATTCCATCGCGTTGTCATCCTTTCTCAGCCCTTTCCGGGCCGTATCCAATAGCCGCAGCCGCTGCGCCGTCTCCATCGCAAGCTCCTCCAGCTCCGATTGCTTGAGGCTCAAAAAGCGATTCATTGCCTCCCGGTCGTCATAGCATTGGAGTATCTCACCGATGGCCGCCAGGCCGAACCCCATATCCCGCAGGGCGGCAATACGTCCCGCGATGGGCAATTGATCCTCGCTGTAATACCGGTAGCCGGTGAACGGGTCCGTACTGCCTGGCGTAAGCAGGCCGATCTCATCGTAATGTCGCAACATGCGGATGCTGACTCTGGACAGCTTTGAAAATTCTCCGATCTTTAACACGTTTTAATCCTCACATATATGTGAATTCTTGAGCTCCCCTTCATTATAGACCCTGACACAGTGGGAGAGTCAAGATCAAGTTCTAAATTTAAGCAACGGAAATAAAAGGCACTCCATGGCCCAAAGATAGCACCCGGCCTGAGAAAACGAGCGTTCTCAAATCCGTTTCATTTAATTCAAAAAAAGTTAACGAAAATGACGCATTCAGCCAGACGGATTTGGTATAATGGTCTTAAACTAAGGCGATAAACTCATCAGAATGAGGTGATGTTATGCATACGCTCTATCTTGTCACCGGCGCAGCCGGTCATTTGGGAGGAACGGTCGTGCGGGAACTGGTGGCTCGCGGGGATGCCGTCCGGGCCTTGGTGCTGCCCGGAGAACCCAATCCCCCAGAGAAGCCTGTAGAACTCTGCTACGGAGACGTGTGCGACCGCAACAGTTTGGACGCCTTTTTTCAAAACCCACAGCACGATCAATTGATTGTCATTCACTGCGCCGGGATTGTCAGTATTGCCTCCCGCACAATTCCCAAGGTGCAGGAGGTCAATGTGGCCGGGACCAAGAATATTGTAGATCTTTGTTTGGAGCATCATGTCCATAAGCTGGTCCACGTGAGCTCCGTGCATGCCATCCCGGAGCGCCCCAAGCCAGCCTGCATTGGGGAGACCAGCGTTTTTGACCCCGACATGGTCGTAGGCCAATACGCCAAGACGAAGGCGGAGGCCACCGCATATGTTCTGGATGCCGTTGAAAAAGGCCTGGATGCCAGCGTAGTCCAGCCCTCGGGCATTTCTGGGCCCTATGACCGGGGCCGGGGCCACTTGACCACCCTGGTCATCGATTACTGCCGTCATCGGCTCACTGCCGGGATCCGGGGCGGATACGACTTTGTCGATGTGCGGGATGTGGCCGAGGGGATTCTCGCCTGCTGCGAAAAAGGGCGCCCAGGCCAATGTTATATCCTGTCAAACCGTTATTGCTCTGTACCGGAGATCCTGGGAATGCTGCACAATATCACAGGGAAAAAGGAAGTCAAGACCTTCCTTCCCCTCTGGTTTGCCAAGCTCACCGCCCCTCTGGCTGAGCTCTACTACCGGATTCTGCGGCAGCCACCTCTATACACAGCGTATTCCATATATACCCTGAACACCAACGCCAGCTTTACACACGCGAAGGCAACTAAAGAATTGGGTTATCATCCCCGGGACCTGCGCCAGACCTTAAACGACACCGTCTCCTGGCTAAAATCACAGGGGCGCATCTCCTGACCGACTGCAAAATTGTGGCGTCCTTCGGGTCCAAGGATACGCTGGTCCTGCCGGCGGCCTCCATAGAAACAACCGAAACTGTTTTCAGGATCGGTCTGGCCTCGCCAGACCGGTCCCAGCCTGTCGAAAAAGTCTTTTCGACAGGCTGGGACAGTTTTTCAAACTTTTTTTAAAGTTTAAAAAACTCACTGATTGAACGCGAAAGGGAACCCTGACGGTTCCCTTTCACACTTTCCTTCCCTCCGCATCCTTTCGACTGCGGGTTTATCGACAGCCTGGGACCGGTCTGGCCTTCGCCAGACCGGTCCTTTGTATGTAGGGCATCGATCTCATCACCGGCCAGGATTGGTTCGTCCCAGAGGCATTTACGACCCATTACAGAAGCGTAGTCGTATTCGGCAAAATGCGGATTTTAGAGAAGGCGGAAAAGCGGATCGCCATAGAAAAGCTGGCCGCGAAATATGCACCGGATGACGATGCGAGCAGCCGCCGGCGCGCCATTGACAGCAGTTGGATGTCCCTGTGCATGTTGGAAATGACGATCGATCACATGACCGGAAAAGTGTCCATAGAGCTTATGAGAGCTAGACGGCGGGAGGAAGACGCATTGCCGCGGTAAAAAAGGACGTGCGCACCTGGGAGAACAATCGGTCCTTTGACTGGACGCCTTTTACGCAAGGATTGACGGTACGGATTTTGTTTAGCCCACTGCTGATGACATTGGGAGAGAAAAGGCCGGTCAAAAAGCCGGTACCTGCCGGCGCATGCTTTGAGACGTAGCGGCAGGAGCGGCCGCCAGCATTCAGAAACAGTAAAAAGCCAAGTAAAAAGCAAATTGCTTCCCACTTGGCCTCTGATTCATTTGTCTGCAATTGTCCCATGCGCTTTAAATTTCTGCTGTTTTGTACCGTGTCATCCTTAACACAGATTCTATGAGAACCGGCCCAGCAGCAGGCCGACGCAACCGTAAGCCAAATAACGGAAAAAAAGAAACGAAACGCGCAACGGCTCTGCCCGCTCTTTGTTTCGAAGCGGACGGAAAAGAACGCTGCCTTCCGGCGCGCGGCGAAAGTGCAAATAATCCGCCAATATACCCAAAAGGCAAGCGACAACTACCCCAATGACAATTTCAAGTACCAGGGCAGGTATTAACTTTGCGCTTAGAAAACATAAAATAACCGCTGCAATTGTCGTATATAACCCAGACCTCGACTGCTCCATTTCGTTTCTCCGATCTGCTTTCTATCAATACTCGTAATCCGCAGCCATACGGCTGGCCACATATTGACGGACCACAGCCTTTGCCGCTACGTGACTCGGATGAACTTGATATTCCGCTAAAGCCTCTGCGTTCTCGAATTCCGAATACAGGACATAATCTGCATCCCCCTGGTAAGTGGGGCACACCTCCAGCCACTGAAGGCCAGGAACAACTCCTACCAAAGGCTCCAACACTTGCGCAATTTCATGTACGGCAGCCTGTTTCTCACAATCTTCCCGCAGCTTATAAATGACGATATGCTTAACCATGTTATTGACCTCCTGCCGCAAAACCGGGGCTGGCAAACGGTGTCAGCCCCGGTATGTACGCGCTTATTCCTCCTCTGCGGGAGTCTCAGACTCGTCATGCAGCAACGCGCGAATGGACAGAGAAATCCTCTTGTTCTCCGCGTCGATGTCGATGATTTTTACCGTAACATCCTGCCCCTCGGAGAGAACCTCCTCCGGCTTGCCGATACGGCGGTCCGCAATTTGAGAAATGTGGATCAATCCATCCACGCCAGGGATGATTTCGGCAAAGGCGCCGAAGGTCATAAGCTTAACAATCTTAGCCGGGACCACATCGTCCACTGAGAAATTCGACAAAAATTGATTCCAGGGGTTCATCTCAGGCGTCTTGTAGCCCAGAGAAATCTTCCGCTTCTCGGGGTCGAAGGAAATAACGAATACGTCAATCTCGTCGCCGACTTTGACAACCTCCGCAGGATTCTTGATCCGGTTCCAGGACAGCTCCGAAACATGAACCATCCCATCCACGCCGCCGATATCCACAAACGCGCCATAAGAGGTCAGGGATTTTACCACGCCGTGATATTTCTTTCCGACTTCAATCTCACTCCAAAGCTTCTCCGCAGCGGCCTTCCTCGCTTCGGCGCTCACCGCGCGAATTGAACCAATGACCCGCCGGCGCGCCCGGTTGACCTCTGTAATTTTCATTTTCACAGGCTGTCCCACCAGGCCGCTCATATCACCGCCCTTGGCAATGCCGGACTGAGAAGCGGGAATAAACACCCGAACTCCCTTAACATTGGCCACCAAGCCGCCCTTATTCTCTTCTGTAATCGTGCCTTCCAAAACGCTCTTGTTTTCGCACGCTTCGTTGATATCCTCCCAGACCTTCAGGCCGTCCAGCTTTTTTTTGCTGAGCTGGCAGGTACCCTCCTGGTCGTTGACCCGGACCACGAAAACCTCAATCTCATCTCCGACCTTCAGGACTTCCTCCGGCTTCACATTGGGATCGTTGCTGACTTCTTCGCAGGGGATATAGCCGGCGTGCTTGGTGCCCAAATCGATCTGGACTTCCGTGGCGCCGATATTCGTGACAACACCAGTTACCTTATCTCCTGTATTTAAAGTCTTGATGGACTGCTCAAGTAATTCCGCAAAAGTTTCCTCCTGTGCAGTCTCAACTGTAGTCAGTTCGCTCATCGTGTTGTTGACCTCCTTTATTATCCACGCCGGCGTCGACGCGCCTGCCGTGATTCCAACATCTGAAACACCGTGGAAGAAGCCAGGGTCCAACTCCGATGCGTTGTCCACCAGCGCGACCCTCCCGCAGTGTTCTCGGCAAATCATCGCGAGGCGGCCCGTGTTGGAACTCATCGCATCACCCACAACAACCATGGCCTGACAATTTTTTGACAATTTCGCCGCTTCTCTTTGCCGATATTCCGTTGCTCTGCATATTGTATCAAAAATTTTGTAGTTAGTAAACTGTTTTTTTACGATTTCTACGCAAAAATTCCACAAAGTTGCTGTAGACGTAGTTTGCGAAACCAAACAGATCGGCAATTCGCCGCGGGACGCCTCCGCCTCCCGCCAGTCCTGCAGCTCCTGCGGGTTCTCGAACACCAGCGGGCGCCGGCACCAGCCCGCGATGGCCGCGACCTCCGGGTGCGCCCGCGTGCCGATAATTATGGGGATCCGTCCCTCCTGCTCCGCCTGCTGCACGATGCTGTGGATCCGTTTCACAAAGGGACAGGTCGCGTCCACGATCTGCACGTTACGGGTACGCAACTCCTCCAGAACCGCCCTGGCCACGCCGTGGGAGCGAATAATAACCGTAGCGCCCTTCTGTGCCCCGGCAGGTCCGGAGAGAACCTCCACGCCCATTTTTGCGAAGCGGTCCACTACATGCCGGTTGTGGATGATGGGACCTAAGGTCTGAACCTGCTCCCCCGCCTGCGCCGCGGCCTCCACCAAATCCACCGCACGCTGCACACCGAAACAAAAACCGGCGTAACGCGCCACTAATACCCTCATATCGGGATTCTCTCCAAAATAATTTTTTTCAACGCCTGCACGGCCTGCTCCAGCGTCATGCTGGAAGTATCGAGAAAAACAGCGTCCTTTGCCTGCCGCAGAGGAGCGATCGGGCGGTCCATGTCCTGCCGGTCCCGCTCTTGGATCTCCAGCATAACCTCTTTCAGGCCCATTTCAATGCCCTTACTGTGTAAATCTTGAAGCCGCCGCCGCGCCCGTTCCTCTATGGATGCAGTCAAATAAATCTTTACGTCGGCCTGTGGCAGCACTACAGTACCGATATCCCGGCCGTCCATAATGACACTGTGCCGCCGGGCAAAGTCCCGCTGCAGCTCCAGCAAAAAATCCCGGACCACTGGGTGAACTGAAATTTGGGAGGCCAGCTTGGACACCTCCGGTGTACGAATTTCCTCCGTCACATCAGCGCCGTTTAAGAGCATACGCTGCGTCCCGTCGGCAGAATAAGCGATTTCCAAATTGACATCATCCAACAGCCGCGCGATGCCATCCACGTCCCTTGGGCCGATCCCCATCAGACTCAGATGATATCCCACAGCCCGGTAAATCGCGCCGGTATCCACATATAAAAAACCAAGCTCTCGGGCTACCCGGCGAGCCAGCGAGCTCTTCCCCGCTCCAGCCGGCCCATCAATGGCAACGCTGTATCCCTTCGTCTCCAGCATAGGACATTCCACATCCGTTTCGTTAATTTTAAATTATACACCACTGGAAGTCATTTGTCAATTTTTTGCACCGCCGCTTTGGCGGCCGCGTAGGCTGTTGACCAGGCAATCTGGAGGTTAAAGCCTCCCGTATAGGCGTCACAGTCCAGAATTTCCCCGGCAAAAAACAGACCCGGCACCAGCTTGGACTCCATGGTCCTGGGATTTACCTCAGAGGTCATGACGCCGCCGGAGGTGACGATGGCCTCCGCCACCGGCCGTTTCCCCGATATGGGGATAGAGAAGGCTTTCAGCGCCTCCAGCAGCGCGTGCCGGTTCTGTCTGGTCAGAGCGTTGGCCTGCAGCGAGAGCGGAATTTCTGACCGGCGCAGCAGCACGGGAATCAGGGACCTGGGCAAAAGATCCGCCATGGCGTGCTCCATGCTCCGGTTCCGATACTGCTCCAGGTCCCGTAGGATTCTCGCTTCCAGCTTCTCTTTCTCCAGGGCCGGTTTCAGGTCCAAAACCAATGTGTAGCCACACGCTGCACGCATATGCGAGCTGGCGCTGAGTACCGTCGGTCCGGATACACCAAAATGGGTGAATAGAAGCTCCCCAAAATCCCGGTAGACACACTTATCCCCCTCCAGCAGTTTGAGCCCCACATTACGCAAGGAAAGCCCCTGCAGGGCCAGGCAGTCCCCATCCGCCGTTTCTAAGGGAACCAGGGAACCGACGGGCTCTATGATGCAATGGCCCAAGGCCCTCGCCATGCCATAGCCGTCGCCGGTGGACCCAGTGGCCGGATAGGAGCAGCCCCCCGTCGCCAGCAACACCGCGGCCGCAGGAACCTGGCCGGTTTCCGTCTGAACACCGCAAACCGCTCCTTCCCGCCGCAGGATTCGCCGGACGCGAACGCCGCGCTCAACCAAAACGCCCGCCTGCTCCAGGGCGCGCTCCAGCGCCTGCAGCACGCTTTTTGAGCAGTCCGACACTGGGAAGACCCGGTTGCCCCGCTCCGTTTTCAGCGGGCAGCCCTGCCGCTCTAAAAACGCCATCATCCGTTCCGGGGGGAACGCAGAAACCACACTGTATAAAAACCGGCCGTTTCGGGGCACGTTCCGCAGCATTTCGTCCGGAGCGCAGTTATTGGTGACGTTACACCGTCCCTTTCCGGTGATGCGCAGCTTCTTCCCCAACTGCTGGTTCCGTTCCAGCAGCAACACTTTGCCGCCGTCCTGAGCAGCAGTGACGGCGGCAAACAGACCGGCGGCCCCACCGCCGATTACGATCAAATCAAAACTCATTCCCGTGCTTCCTCATCCAGCTTCTCGTATACATTGTATTCGTCCCAGATATGCTCCAGGTTCTCAAACGTCTTGGTCAGCTCTTTTTCCCGCCTGGCCGCGGTGGCTACAATCAGCGCGTTGATCAGGCTCAGCGGCGCTACCAGAGAATCCACCAGTGATACCATATCGCTCTTAGCCGCCAGCACATAATCCGAGCTCTGCCCCACTGGAGAGGCACCGCCGTCTGTGATGCCAATCACAATTGCGCCCACGGCGCGGCAGAATTGCGCCCCCCGTACGGTAGCGATGGAATACCGAGGAAAACTGATGGCGATAACCGCATCCTCCGGCGTTACGCCCACCAGCCGCTCCATCATTTCCCCTGTTCCGGAGGAGGTAATCAGATGGACGTTTTGAAACATGTAATTGAGATAATACCCCAGAAAGTTTGCCAAAGAACTGGAGGAACGCACACCTAGAATAAAAATCTTTCGCGCACCCAGAATTGCGTTCACCGCTGCCTGAAACGACTCCCGATCCACGCCCTCCAGAGTGCGGCGAATTTTCTCCGCATCGGACTCTAAGACCAGGGCAAGCACATCCTGATCCCCCATCCGCTCCTGGGCAACCTCAATGCGCTGGACAGAGGTCAGCTTGTTCAGGATCATCTCCTGCAGCGCCTTTTGCATACTAGGATAGCCATCGTAGCCCAGTTCCATTGCAAACCGGACCACAGTGGATTCAGACACCCCCACAGTCCTGCCAAGCTTATTGGCCGTCATAAAGGCTGCTTTGTCATAGGCCTCATAAATGTACTTCGCTATACGCCGCTGCCCCTTGGAGAAAGTGGCAAAGCCCGTCTGAAGGTTTGACAAAATATCGTTCGTCATAGTTCCCCCACTGCCCTGCAAGAGCCGAAATGTTATATGTTATACTATCAAAAAACCCTTTGCTTTGCAAGAGCTGGGATAACATCCTGCGACTTTACTTTCCTTTCAGAAGCTGCCACTCCTGACTGGTCAGGTGCCGCCACTGTCCTGGCGCCAAATCTCCCAGGGAAAGTCCCCCCTCGGCCTCCCGGAGCAGCCGCTCTACCCGCAGGTCCGCAATTTCACACATTCGACGAATCTGCCGGTTCCGTCCCTCGTGTATCACCACGCGCAGGCAGGTCCTATCCCCCTGGGTACAGACCTTCTGCACCTGTGGTGGTCGAATCCGGTATCCGTCCAAGACAACCGGACGGCACAGCCGCGTCAGGCAGTCTTGGGTAAAGCCTGCGACCCACACCAGATAAGTTTTATCCACCTCGTGTTTCGGATGTGTCAGCGCATAGGACCACGCACCATCGTTGGTGAACAGCAGCAGTCCCTCGGAATCCATATCCAGCCGCCCAACCGGCCAAATCCGCTGGCCGCAGTCCGCCACAAGCTGCGCGACCGTAGGCCGTCCTCGCTCATCAGACAAAGTGGTGAGCACACCGCGAGGCTTATTTAGCATGATGTACACCTTGGGGGGCTGGGGCGGCAAATGCCGCCCATCTACCTCAATCCGGTCCCGCGCGGGGTCCGCCAAATCTCCCAGCGCCGCAACGCGTCCATTACAGCGAACGCGGCCAGCCACAATTAACTCCTCTGCATGGCGGCGGGAGGCGATTCCCCAGGCGGATAAAATCTTTTGTAGTCGCTCCATTATGAGCCCCCCAGTATTCTCTGGAACCAGTTTTTCTTCTCCGGTTCCTCGGGAATTTCCACTGTCTCGCCCCACAGCAGCGGAACCTTCCCCACGGGTACACCGTCCACCAAGATATGAGCCAAACCCGCAGGTTTTCCGGCTTCCACCGGCGCATACGCGAACCCCGTGCCACTCAATTGAATTTCAATCTGCTCTCCCTCCCCGATGGGATAGGAAAAATCTTTCGCCGCCACCAGATCAACTCGTCCAATGGTCCCGGATATTACCTCTACCTGGCCCAGCACCTGCTCCTGCTGCACAATCTGCTGCATGGCATACTGTTGAAAGCCCATATCCAGAAGCCGGGCGTGGTCATTCCAATCATCCGGCGCGTTAATCGTCACCGCGATCAGGCGCCTGCCGTTTTGGGTGGCGCTAGAAACCAGAATACGGCCCGCCGCCTTAGTAAAACCGGTCTTTACCCCGTCGGCGCCCGGGTACTGCCACAGTAGCTTATTGTGATTGGAAAGACTTCGATCCCCGACCCGGACGGTTTTGGTGGAGACCGTCTTGGCAAACACCTCGTTTCCCATGGCATAGGCTGCCAACTTCGCCAGGTCCCGGGCCGTGGAGTAATGCTCTTCACTGTCCAGGCCGTTGGGATTTTCAAAATGTGTATTCTCCAGCCCGATCCGGCGGGCCTCATCGTTCATGAGCTGAGCAAAGCCCTCCACCGTGCCACCGCAGTATATGGCCAGAGCCACGGCAGCGTCATTGCCAGACTGCAGCATGAGTCCGTACAGCAGCTCTTGAATGGTCAGAACCTCTCCGGCCTTCAGGTACATGGAGGATCCCTCAATCCCTACCGCCTCCGGGACAATCTTTACCCGGTCTAATACATTGCACTGTTCGCACACCACCAGAGCCGTCATAATTTTGGTGGTGCTGGCAATCAGGCTGCGCGCATCGGCATCCTTTTCGTAAAGGACCCGACCGGATGTGGCGTCTAATAAGATGGCATGCTCAGCCGATACCGACACAGCGTTTGCCCGGGGCAGCGGAATCAGCAGAAGCGCGGCAGCAGCCGTTGCCGCCGCCGCACGCAAAAAACGACGTTTCATTTTCATCACCGGGCCTAGGTTTCCCCGCTCCGGCATTTTTATCCCAATTTTCTCAGTCTTTCGCCCGTTCTGCTTTTTTCTCCTCTACCCACGTGGAAATTTTTTCAATCAGGTCAGGAAGCAGCTCCACCACCCGGTCCGCAGTCGTATTGGCAGGCGCAGCTACCGGAAGCATCCGCACGGATTCCCCGCGAAGGACCAAAAATGCGATGGGCGTAATGTTGACGCCGGCCCCCGTGCCGCCGCCGAAGGGCTCCTCCGGTCGGTTGGCGCTCTTTAGGGGAATGTCCGTACCGCCGGCGCCGCAGCCGATGCTGACCTTGCAGATCGGAATGAGCGTCACGCCATCCGGCGTCACAATCGGCTCTCCCACCACAGAATTTACGTCCACCAATTCGCGAATTTTGGACATGGCGCCTTCAATCATATTTGGAAGAGGATGATTCATACTTGTGCACCGCCTTTCCCGGTTTTAACAGATCGATACGTTTTGAGGAATCGAAGTCCATAGATCAATGCCAGACGCAGCATGCTTCCCGCCGGCATCGCGATTTTGGCGCAAAAATACACGCTGGTAGTCTCAGATGTGAAATCACTGGCCACATCGATTTTACGCCGGCGGATGCGAAAGGCCTGCTCCAGCAAAGGCAAGGCAGCCCCCAGCGCGCTCCAGGCGCCGGCATAAATCAACGCCAACCGACAGGGGTCCTCTCCCCCCAGGGTAACCCGCAGCTCCAATTCCCGCACCACCAAGCTGCGCCGGAACTCGTGCAGGCACTCAAAAATTGTTTTCACAAAGGGGCGTACCTGCGCCACCGCGCTGCCTTGCTTGTCCGCGGGGGTCTGCTTAGATACCCGCGCCGGGCTGTTTTTTTTACCGCGCCTGGATTTCACTCCCACCTGGAGCCGCCGGCCCTTGGATGGGTACAGCCGGTAATGGATAGGACCCACAGTCAGCTTTACCAGGGGGCCCTTAGCGTCATAACGAATCAATATCCCCACCGGCATAAGCAGCAGCGCCACCACGGCGCCTAGGACCAATAGCCATGCCATCATGAAAGCGCCTCCACAGGCACCTCTTCGGCCAGGGCTATCTGCTCCTGCGGATCCAGGCCAGCCTGCTCGATTTTTGGCAGGTCCTCCAGAGATTCCAGACCAAAGGTCCGCAGGAAGTCCTTTGTGGTCCGGTACTGGATGGGACGGCCCGGCACATTTAGCCGGCCGCATTCCTCAATCAACCGCTTGTTCAGCAGCGCCGAGATCGAATAGGCGCTGTCGATTCCCCGGAGCTGCTCCACCATTGCCTTGGTGGCGGGCTGATAATAGGCGATTATCGTAAGCGTCTCCAGCTGCGCAGCAGAAAGCTTCGGCGGCTTCCGGGTCTCCAGAACCCGCGCCACAAAATCTGCCATTTCTCTGCTGGAGCACATCTGATAAGCACTATCCAGCCGAACAATTCGAACGCCCCGGCGTTCGAAGGACAAGCGGTTCGTAAGCCCGGAGACAGCCTCCTGTACTGCGGCGGACTCACAGCCCAGCGCCTCGCTGAGCCGCCGCAGCTCCACCGGCTCACCCGCTGCAAACAGCATCGCCTCTATGGCACGCTCTAGGTCTTCCGGCTCCATTCAGTCCGTCTCCTTTCTCAAGGCCTCCTCCGGCGTACCCAGCAGCAATAATTCCGGGTCTTCCGCCCTCTGGCCCTCCTGCAGCAGCACGGAGTGTGTTTGGCACAGCTCCAAAACTGCCAAAAAGGTAGCTACGATTTCTGATCTGCTCCGGTTGTCCCGAAACAGCTGCCGCAGCCGCAGAGCCCCATGGCGCATCAATCTTTTGATGATTTCCTTGGCTTTGATCGTGACAGGGAAGGGTTCTTTCCCCACAATTCCCTGAAAACTGCCCGCCGGGGGCGGCAGACGCCTTTGGTTTCGTTCCGCCACCTCCGCTAGGGCACGAAGCAGGTCCAAGGGCTCATGCTGATATTGGTAGGACCGCTCCCGCTGCCGCGGCTCCGGATTCTTGGTAAACAGGCACCGGCCCAGTTCATTTTTTTCCTCTAAGAAACGGACCGCCAGTTGAAGCTGCTCCATGGCGCTTCTTCGCTGCCGCTCCTCCAGGGATTTTCGCAGCAGCTCCATCTCGCTCTCCGCCTCCGCCTGCTCGCTGGCGGACAAAAGCAACTTGGTTTTGATGAGCATTAAATGCGAGGCCATGGTGATAAACTCGCTAGCAATCTCCATGTCCATTTGCTTTCTCCGGTCCAAATAGGCCAGATACTGCTCTAAAATGGCTGTGATACTCACATTTTGAATTACAATTTTATTTTTACTGAGCAGGAGAAAAATAACATCCAAAGGGCCGTTAAAATCCTCCATGCTCTCGGACCGGGTGCGGACTACACCCTCCAGATGATAGCGCGGCTCTTCCATGGGGCACCCCTAACCGGCCAAGGTGTTCAGCACATCGAAGGGCCAGTAACAGATACGCTCCAGGCCATCCAGTAATCCGTTGCGAAGGAAATACAGCGGCGTATCCAACAGCCCCGTCCACACGGCCACCAATAGGAGCACAAAGCCAAACCGCTCATACCGCAGCACCCACTGATAAGCCCGACTGGGCAAGAAAGCGAATAAAATTTTCGACCCGTCCAGCGGAGGAATGGGAAAAAGGTTAAACACCGCCAGGCCAGCACTGAGAACCGCCACATACTGCAGGAAATACAGAAGATAACTCATCCATCCCGGTTGATTCAGTCTCCAATAACCCCAATATGCGATGCTGTATAAAAAAAGGGCCAGCGCTGCCAGCACCACATTGGATACTGGGCCCGCCGCCGCGGTGAGCGCCATATCCCGCTTGTAGTGCTTAAAGTACCCGGGATTGACTGGAACAGCCTTCGCCCAGCCGAAGTGGACCACCGCCATCATCAAAAGACCCACCAAATCAATGTGCTTGAGCGGATTCAGGGTAAGGCGTCCTGCGTTTTTCGCTGTGGGGTCCCCCAGCCGGTAGGCGACATAGCCGTGACAGGTCTCATGGACCGTGATACACAGCAGCGACGCCGCCACCACAATCAATACATCAAGGAGCTTTTCATATTGCAGCTGGCTCAGCCAGTCGTGGAGTGCATTCATAATGGTCCTCATTTCCGCCGGCAGCCTCACTGCCTTATTATGCTGAAAATTATACCATGCCTTCCCACGATGCGCAAGGAAAAATCCGTCTCACGCGTCTTCCGGACGCCAAGGTTCCTCTTTTCCACCAGCTTGCACGGTCTGCCTATCGCGCTGGCCCAGTTTGTCCATTATCTTTGCCAACAGCTCTGTCCGCCCCTGCCCGGTTTCCGCAGAAAACGCAAGCACCTCACAGGAGGGCGGGAGCGCAAGCTCCCGGCGGATACGGTCCACGCTCGCCGAGACCTCGCTCTTTTTCACCTTATCCAGCTTATTGGCCACCACCACAAAGGGACAGCCCGCCGATAAAAACCAGTCCGCCATCACCCGATCCTGGAGAGTTGGCGTATGCCTGGCATCTACGAGTAAAACGCCCAGGTCCACATGGCCCTCGGCAAAATACCGATCCAGCAGGCCAGCCCAACGGTCCTTTTCCGCTTGGGAAACCTTCGCGTAGCCGTAGCCGGGCAGATCCACAAAATAGGCCCGCTCGTCAATACAAAAGTAATTGATGCAAACCGTCTTCCCCGGAAGCTGTCCGACCCGGGCAAAATTTTTTCGCAGCAGCAGCCGGTTGATGACGGAGGACTTGCCCACATTGGACCGCCCGGCAAAGGCAATCTGAGGCAGGCCGTCCCGAGGGAACTGGGCAGGCGTGGCCACAGATCGGGAAAATACCGCGTTATGCAGGTTCATAACCCCTCCTATTGCCGGATCGCAGGCTTTCGCCTAGACTTTTTACCCTCCACCGGAATGGGTGCATCCTCTTTTTCCGCCACTGGCAGCCCCTTGACCGGTCGGTCCAGGTTCAAGGCGGTCTCCAACACCGTATCCACATGGGCAGCGGTGATAAAATTGAGGGATTTCCGCACCGTTTGGTCGATTTCCTCCAGATCACGCTGGTTGGCCTCGGGAATTATGACGGTCTTCACGCCATGCCGCAATGCGGCCATGGTTTTTTCTTTCAGGCCGCCGATGGGCAACACCCGGCCGCGGATGGAGATTTCCCCCGTCATGGCAATATCCCGCCGTACCGGGGCGTCCAGCAAGGCGGAAACCATGGCGGTACATACCGTCACGCCGGCGGACGGGCCATCCTTGGGCACAGCGCCCTCTGGAAAGTGGACGTGAATATCCTTGGTCTTGTAAAAATCGTCGGAAATACCCAGCACCTCCGCCCGGGAACGGATATAGCTCAGGGCCGCATGGGCGGACTCCTTCATCACATCGCCCAAGTTGCCTGTGAGCTCCAGCTTTCCGGAGCCCTCCACCACATTTGCCTCCACCTCCAGGGTCTCTCCACCAACGGCGGTCCAAGCCAGGCCGGTCACCAGTCCCACCGGGTCTGTGGGTGGCATCTGATCCGGAAGGAATTTCCGCACGCCGAGAAATTGCTCCAAATTGGTTCCCGTCACGGTGAGCCGCTTGGGGGCGTCCTCGTCCACCAAGCGCATATCCGCCTTCCGGCACAGCGCCCCCAACTCCCGCTCCAGATTCCGCACGCCGGACTCCCGGGTGTAGCAGGTAATGATCTCCCGAATACAATCATCGGTTAAACGGAGTTGGCTTCGTTTGATGCCGTGCTTCTTCAGCTGCTTGGGCAGCAGATGGTTTTTGACGATCATGAGCTTTTCCTCGTCGGTATACGAGCCCAGCTCAATGACCTCCATCCGGTCCAAAAGCGGCCTGGGGATGGTGTCGGTGGTATTGGCCGTGGTGATGAACATGCATTCGCTCAGGTCAAAGGGCACTTCCAAATAATGATCCCGATAGGTGCCGTTCTGCTCTCCGTCCAGAACCTCCAGTAGGGCGGAGGAGGGGTCGCCCCGGTAATCCGTCCCCATTTTGTCCACCTCATCCAGCAGAAGCAGCGCGTTTCGGGATCCGGCTTGCGCCAAGGCTGTCATAATCCGGCCGGGCATGGCTCCCACATAGGTCTTCCGGTGTCCCCGGATCTCCGCCTCGTCGTGAACGCCGCCCAAAGAGATGCGGGCCATCTTCCGGTTCAAGCAGCGGGCTATGGAATAGGCGATGGAGGTCTTTCCTACGCCGGGAGGCCCAACCAGACAGATAATTTGCCCCGGAAGCTCCGGCGCCAGCTTCTTCACCGCCAGGATCTCCAGAATCCGTTCTTTGACCTTCTCCAGGCCAAAATGATCCTCATCCAATATTTTGCGGGCGGCCTGCATATCCAGACGTTCCTTGGTCCGGATATTCCAAGGCAGCTCCAGAATCGTATCCAGGTAGCCGCGCAACACAGCTCCCTCGGAGGAGCCGTAGGGCTGTTTGGTCAGCCGGCCGACGTCCTTCAGAAGCTTCTCCTCCGTTTCCGGGGAAAGCTGCAGAGCGCGGATCCTCTGCCGGTAAGACTCCGCCTCGGCCTCGTCGTCCTCCTCTCCCAGCTCCGTACGAATGACCTTCATCTGCTCCCGCAGATAATAGTCCCGCTGTCCCTTGTCGATCTGCTCCCGGGTCTTGTCCTGCATCTCCGATTCCAGCTTCAAAATCTCCAGCTCGTGACGCAGAAGCCGCACCGCCATATCTAGGCGGCGTACCGGATTCAGCTGCGCCAGCAGCTTTGCCTTATCCGTATAGCCGAAGGTGGCGTGCTGGCCGATGGTGTCGGCCATATAGCCCGGATCGTGAGAAGCCAAAATGCGAAGCTGCAGCTCCTGTGCCGGTTTCTGGATTAAATCCAAAAACTCATCGAACAGGACGACCGCCTCCCGCATCAGGGCCTCCGCCTTGGGAGAGCCGTGGTCGCAGTCCTGCTCCTCCACGGATTCCACCCGCCCGAACAGGCAGGGCTCCGTCTTAGTCATTTCCGTGACGCAGGCCCGGTACTCGCCTTCGACCAAAATCCGGACCAAATCTCCCTGCATCCTCAGCACCTGCTTGACCTTGGCCACCGTGCCAATGGGGAACAGCTGCCTTTCCGTGGGCTCGTCATCCAGGATATCCCGCTGGGTCACAAGAAAAATCCGCTGGTCGGCTTTCATCGCATGCTCCAGTGCGCGGATAGATTTTTCCCGACCTACGTCAAAATGGAGCATTTGCCGGGGAAATACGGTCAGCCCGCGGAGCGCCAGCACCGGCATTTGCTCAGATATTAAAATTTCGCTCATGAAATCTTCTCCTTTCCCGTTCTCCGCATTCGTATGGAACTTGCCCGGAGGCCGCGGGGAAATGCCGTGTACACGAAATGCCGGATAGTAGCGCAAGAGGGGACAGCTACCTGCCCCCTACCCACACGTTATTTGAAGCAGCGGCGGCTAGGCGCCGGGTCGGACCCTGGTTTTCGCCCTGGGATGGGCTTCATCCCGCACAATCAAGGGATTTCCTCCGCGGGCGCACTCCGCCGTGATGACAACGCGTTGAATCGCCAGATCAGAGGGAATCTCATACATGATCTTCGTCATGATTTCCTCCATGACCGCGCGCAGGCCCCGGGCACCGATCTGCCGGTCCACAGCCTTCTGAGCAATGACCGCAAGGGCCTCCGGCTCCACGGTGAGCTCCACATGGTCCAGGTCAAAAAGCTTCTGATACTGCCGGACCAGAGCGTTTTTGGGTTCTGTCAGAATCCGAATCAGATCCTCTTTGGACAGGCTCTCCAGAGAAGTGATCACCGGAAGACGACCCACCAACTCCGGAATAATGCCGAATTTCAGCAAATCATGGGGCTGAACCTGGGCGAACAGCTTTCCCAAATCCCTTTTGCGCCGACTTTCCACCGGCGAGTCGAAGCCAATGGCGGAACGGTCTGTCCGCGATTCAATGATTTTATCCAGGCCGTCAAACGCACCGCCGCAGATAAATAGAATGCTTGTCGTGTTGATTTGGATCATTTCCTGCTGCGGGTGCTTCCGCCCGCCCTGGGGCGGAACGCTGGCGACCGTTCCCTCTACGATTTTCAGGAGGGCCTGCTGCACGCCCTCTCCGGAAACGTCCCTTGTGATAGAAGTATTTTCACTCTTTCGGGCGATTTTATCCATCTCGTCGATGTAAATAATCCCCCGTTCCGCCAGATCAATGTCAAAATCCGCCGCTTGCAGCAACCGCAGCAAAATATTCTCCACGTCATCGCCCACATAACCGGCTTCCGTCAGTGTTGTAGCGTCTGCAATGGCGAACGGCACATTTAAGATCTTCGCCAGTGTTTGGGCGAACAGCGTTTTCCCGCAGCCTGTGGGACCAATCAGCAGGATATTGCTCTTTTGCAGCTCTACGTCGGAGTTGGTCCCAAAGTAAATCCGCTTATAGTGGTTATACACCGCCACGGACAAGGCGATTTTTGCCTCTTCCTGGCCCACAATGTAGCCGTCCATGAAGGTTTTGATTTCCATTGGGGTAGGTAGAGTCTCCGGCACCCGCAACTTGCCGGTGGGCACCGGCGTATACTCGTCGTTGAGCAGCGTGCTGCAAACCCGAACGCAGTCGCTGCAAATATATACGCCGGGACCGGAGATCATCCGCTCCACCTGCGTCTCCCGTTTCCCGCAAAAGGAGCAGCGGATTCCCTGTTCATCGCGTCTAGGCATGGGATTGAATCCTTTCTTTCCGAAAAAATCGCTTAACGGTGGTAAAGCACCTTATCCACCAGGCCGTATTCGTTGGCCTCTTCCGCCGTCATAAAGTGGTCCCGTTCGCAGTCCGCCAAAACCGTCTCCAGGTTCTTGCCGGTGTTGTCCGCCAAAATTTTGCTCAGTCGCTGCTTCATCTCCAACACCCGCTTGGCTTGAATCTCAATATCCGTGGCCTGCCCTTGGGCGCCGCCGGAGGGCTGATGAATCATAATCTCCGCGTTGGGCAGCGCCATCCGCTTTCCCTTTGTGCCAGAGGACAGTATCAGCGCCCCCATGGAGGCGGCCATACCCACGCAGATGGTAGCCACATCACATTTGATGTACTGCATGGTATCATAAATCGCCATGCCCGCCGAAACACTACCGCCCGGGCTGTTGATATAAAATTGAACATCCTTGTCCGGGTCCTGTGCCTCCAGATACAGGAGCTGGGCCACCACCAGGCTGGCGGTGGCATCGTTGATCTCCTCCCCCAGGAAAATAATGCGGTCATTAAGCAGACGGGAGAAAATGTCATAGCTGCGCTCCCCCCGACTGGTCTGTTCCACAACATAGGGTACTAAACTCATGGTGCTATCTCCTTTCCAAGCTGAAACATTCTAACCGGTTTCTGCTGGGATTATTCCTCAGGTTTGGCTTCCTTTTCCTGCTCTTTCGCCTTCGGCGCAACGGCTACGGCGGTGTCCACAATGATCTTTACAGCCTTCCGGGTCAACAAATCCTGCCGTAGCGTCTCCGCGCTCACCATACTCTTGACCTTATCCAGCTCCATCTCGTAGGTTTCGGCCAGTTTCTGATATTCCGCCTCCACCTCTTCCTCGGATGCCTCCAGGCCCTCGGCCTCTTTCATTTTCTCCAGAGTCACATCCACTCTGGCCTGCTTCTCTGCGCCGGGGCGCATGGCCTTGCGCATGCCGGACAGGTCGCCGCCCATCATCTTGGCGTACTGCTCCACCGTCATGCCGCTGTTTTGAAGCTGATATGCAAAATTATTCATCTGCCGGTCCAGTTCCTCCTCAATCAGCGCCTCCGGAAGCTCCACCTCTGTGTTGGCGGCAGCCTGCTCCACGGCGGCATTTTCAAAGGCGCTCTGAATGGCCTTGTTTTTTTCCTCCAGCTTCTTCGCTCGAATGTCGGCCTTTAATTCTTCCAGGGTGTCAAATTCTGAGACGTCCTTGGCAAACTCATCATCTTTCTCCGGGACGATGTCCACCGTGACCTTGTTTACCTTGACGTGGAATACCACCGGCTTACCGGCCAGTTCCTTGGCGTGGTAGCTCTCCGGGAAGGTTACCTCGATTTCCTTCTCCTCGCCGGCGGACATGCCAACGACCTGCTCCTCGAATCCGGGGATGAAAGAGCCGGAGCCCAGTTTTAAATCGTAGGCATCCCCCTTGCCGCCTTCAAACGCCACGCCGTTCTCAAAGCCCTCAAAATCAATGTTCGCGGTATCCCCCAGGGAGGCCGGGCGGTCCACAGTCTCCACGCTCGCCACATTCCTGGCCATGTTATCCAGCTCCGCCTCCACTTCCTCCTCGGAAACAGCGGCCTCCACACGTTCTACCTCCAGGCCCTTATACTGGCCCAAAGTGACCTCCGGATACAGGTCGGTCTCAATGGTCAGGGTCACAACTCCGTCGTCCGCGATCTGCATATCGGACAGGCTGGGGCGGCCAATCGCCTTTAACTCCTGCTCCACAATGGCAAACTGGTAGATCTGCGGAAAAATCTCCTCAATCCCGTCTTCGTAAAAAACATGGGCCCCATAGATCGACTCGATAAGTTTGCGGGGAGCCTTTCCCTTCCGGAAGCCGGGCAGCTGAATGTCCTTACGGGCCTTCAGATAGGCCTTGTTCACGCCGCTCTCCAGGAGCTCGCTGTCCAGTTCTACTACAACCTTTGCCTTGGAGCCTTCCTGTTCCAATTGCTTCACATTCATGTTGTTAATCCTCCTATATGGTCGACCGTGTTACGGCCATCGAATTGAGATTCGCCTGTATTGCGGAACTGCTCCCGCATTTTAAGTATCCGTCCTATTCTAGCAAATTCCCGCCGGATTGTCCACCATTTTCTTTCCATTTTCCGAAAGAATACGGGCTGGTCGAAAATGCAGATAGTCCGCCGACAGCAGGCGGAACTCAACGCCGTCCCAGAGTCCCTCCATAGCTAGCTTGTGACTGTCTCCGTGCAGATGCCCGTAATAACAGCGCCGCACGCCGTACTGCTGGAGCAGCGCCAAAATTTCTGGGCAGTCGTACCCCCGATACCGGGGCGGATAATGGAGAAAGCAAAGTTTTTCCCGGTCCCCCGCCGCCTGAAGCGAGGCCTCCAACCGCAGCAGCTCCCGGCGAAAAACCTTCTCGTCATGAGCGCCGCTGCGCTCCTCCTCAAAGAACCAGCCCCGGGTCCCGCAAATTGCAAGTTCCCCATAGGTATAACAATTATTATTCAAAAGAAACAGATTTTCAAACCCGTTGTCCGCACAAAACCGGTAAAATTTTGCGGCGGTGGTCCACCAGTAGTCGTGGTTCCCCTTCAGCAAAATTTTCCGACCTGGAATCGCTGCGATCCATGCAAAATCCGCCCTGGCCCGGTCCAGGTCCATGCCCCAGCTCAAGTCTCCCAGCAAAACGGTGGTGTCCTCCGGACCAATGCACGCCATCCCGGCACGCAGCTTATTCATATACCCGGTCCAGGCTCCGCCAAATACATCCATAGGCTTGTCGCCGCCTAATGACAGGTGCAAATCTCCAATTGCATAGAGCGCCATCGATTATCCTTTCCTGCGCGCCTTCGCCTGTTCCTGCAGCGCAGCAATCTGCGCCACAATATTCTCCACAGGTATTCCCAGCGCAGCCAGCACATCCCCGCCCCAGATCAAGGGACTCTCCTCCGCCAGCAGCAGCGCCGGCGTTCCCTCCCCCTCCAGGGAGCGAAAATCCATCAGTCCGTTGTATATCAGAGCCGTGTACGGACTCATCATGTAATCTACGGTATGGTAAAGATGCGGGATCAGGCTTTTCGCCCGAGCCTCGCCTACCACGCTCACGGCGAAGCCCTCCCGCAGCGCCGCCTGCTGCTCCGGGTCCAGGGAGAACACCCCTTTACGCCGCAAGGCAATGCAATAGGCCGCTACGCTCTGCGGGCCCAGCACCTCAAAAATTAGACGCTCCAGATTGCAGGGCAGCCCCACGTCCAACAGCGGCAGACCGGTGGCAACCGAAGACCCCTCCGCACGGAGCTCCCCCCGATGCAGCAGCTCCCAGGGGGTGCCATTTTCATTACACACGCAGATGACTGTGCCCAGGGGCAAGCCCATTTTTTTGGCATACCAGGCCGCCATGGGCGTCGTAAACTCCCCCGATGCCACAGCTAAATTCACCGGTTCTCCCAGTGCGATCCAGCCGCTTTTACTCAGTGCTCCATATAGGCCAAACAGCAGCGCCACATCCATTGCAACCAGCGGCCACATATCCCGCGTCCGACCGCGGCAGCCCATTCGGTCTAACAACAACGCTTGCAGGCCCCGAAAGGAGCCTGATTTATGGTCCCAAAGCTCTGCCACCGCAATTTTATGCCGGATCAGCACGGTTTCCGGGGCCACCAACTCACCGCCCTGTAACGCCTTTCCCGATAATCGCAGCGGGAAAAACTGGTTTAAAATTGCGGCAGCACAGTCCCAAAAAGGCTGCTCCAGCAGGGTTCGCAGCGACTTCCCCGTGTAGCGTGGCAGCGAAAGGGGCACAAAAAGCCCTCCGTCCGGGCCCGCCGCTTTCTCCAGCGTTGCCTGGGCGGTAAACGTGGCGGAACGGTCTAAGGTCGTCACGTACAGCATGATTGCAACACCTTCATGGCATTATTCCAGAATAAATCCCTCAGTACGGATGTGGGAACCCCCCGGGTCTCCAGCGCTCCGGCCAGGGCCGGGTAGTCTTCCACGCCGGCAAAATCCAGCGGCAGGCTGTCGCAGCCGTCCAGATCCCCGCCCAGGGCAACGTTCTTTTCTCCGCCCAGCTCCAGCCAGTGCAAAATATGCTTGCAGGCCGCCTCTAGCGTCACCGGCTCCTCTCCCAAAAAACCAGAAAACAGGTTTAGGCCCACCACGCCGCCTGTCTGGCAGATGGCCTGGAACTGCTGGTCCGTCAGATTCCGGCTCACGCCGTAAACGCTGCGGCTGTTGGAATGGGAGGCTATGAGCGGGCCCTGTGTGATGTCCAAAAGTCCCCAGAATGCCTGCTCACTGAGGTGGCTGACGTCCACCAGCAGGCCCAGCGCCTGGGCACGCCGTACGAAGGTTTTCCCCCGCTCCGTCAGGCCCCCGCCGGTCATATGGGAGCCGGCCAGAGGATTCTCCTCGTTCCAGGTCAAGGTGGTCATACGGAATCCCATTTGGTACAGGTCGTCCAGGCGGCCTTCATCGAAGTCGATTCCAGCGGGGCCCTCCAGGGATAAAAGCGCGGCCACCTTTCCCATGGCTACTGCACGCTCCACCTCCGCCGCAGACCGGGCCTGGACGGCGCTTTCCCGATTCACCGACAGCTGCTGCAAGAAATATTCGACCGCAGTCTTCAGCACCTGGGGGATCGGGCGCCCCGCCGCCTCCGGCATATCCGGATAAGTACAAAAAGCAAAAAACTGGGCGTAACCAGGTAGCGCGGCCCCCCGCTGGAGATCCACATGCCCCTGGTTTTTCAAGAGCTTGCCACAGTTTTGGGGCCAGCCCTCCATTATTTTTATGGCCGTATCGCAGTGTAAATCAAATACGGGATCGTTCATACAAAGGCGTCCTCCAAATGATGGATTTCCGGCCTCTTGGTCCGCAGCCCGGCCGGCGCATAAACTTCAATGACATCGAACCGGGGCTGTAAGGCAGTGGGGTGCTCGCAGAGCCAAAGCTGAGCGGTGGTACGGAGCCTCTCCTGCTTCCTCCGGTCAACAAACTCCCCAGCAGCGGCAAACCGGTCGCTTTTGCGCAGCTTTACCTCAACGAAGACCACGTAATTTCGGGTTTGGGCAATCAGATCGATTTCTCCAAACCGGCAGCGATAATTGGCAGCTAAAATTTCGTACCGCTTTTTCCGCAGATATGCCGCCGCCAGCATCTCTCCCCAGGGCCCGGTCATGGCGGGCCGGTCAGTTGTTTTCATAGAATTTTTTTAAAAAGCTTTGCCTATGGATGGGGCAGGGCCCGAATTCCCGCAGCGCCGCATAATGCCGCTTGGTCCCATAGCCCTTATGTACCTCAAACCCGTACTGCGGGTACTGCGTCGCCAGTTCCAGCATCCGGTCGTCCCGGGTCACCTTGGCCAGGATGGAGGCGGCGGCAATGTTGGCGCTGCGGCTGTCCCCCTGCACCAGGGTCTTGACCGGAATGCCAAACTCCGTCTCCTGATTCCCATCGAGCAAAATGAGATTCGGGCGCACCGCCAATCGCTCCACTGCCCGCCGCATAGCCATAAATGTGGCCTGCAAAATGTTATATTGGTCTATCTCTTCCTCGGTGGCAAAGGCCACGCCAAAGGCCTCCGCCTTCGCCCGAATCTCAACAGAAAGCTCTCGCCGCCGTTTGTCAGATAACCTTTTGGAGTCATCCAGTCCGGGAAGATCCAGCTCTTTGGGAAGGATCACCGCCGCGGCGCAAACAGGTCCCGCCAAAGGCCCGCGCCCCGCCTCGTCCACACCGCAAATGGTCTGTGCGCCGGCGGCAAAGCAGGCCCGCTCGATCTCCCATAAATCTCTGTTCTCGCTCATACGCCCTCCTCATCCTCCGGCGCCTCCAGGCTGAACCGGCCCAGCTTGGAGCCGCGGAACTCCTCCAACAGCACCCGGGCCATGCGCTCCAAGTCGATCTCTCCTCGGGGTAGCAGAAAGCCCCGGTTCCGGCCGGCCGCCTCCAAAAGCGCAAGGCCCGTGGCGTCCTCCGGCAGATTCTCCAGCTTATACCGAGTCCTCACTGCCTGAGGGTAGCGGCGCCAGAGCATCTGCATCAGGTGCGCGGCAAGGCCTTCTATATCTAAAATGTCATCCTTTACCGCCCCGGTATACGCCAACCGGAGTCCCACCTCCGGGTCCTCAAACTTGGGCCACAGAATGCCAGGCGTATCCAAGAGTAAAAGTCCTTCGTCCACCGTAATCCACTGCTTACCCCGGGTTACGCCAGGCCGGTTCTCCGCCTTGGCTCCCTTTCGGCCCGCAATCTGGTTGATCAGCGTGGACTTTCCCACATTGGGTATGCCCACAATCATCACCTTCAAGGGGCGGTTTTGCCCCTTTTCCGCATTGCGGCGGAGCTTCTCTCCCAGAAGCTCCCGAACCGCAGGGGCAAAAGCGGAGACCCCTCTTTTGCTTTTGCAGTCCGTGGCAATGGCGGGCAGCCCCTGCCGGCGGAACGCCCTACACCAGGCCTGGGTCACCGCCGGGTCCGCCAGATCCATTCGGTTCAGAAGAATCAGACGGGGCTTTTCCTTGCAGATGGCAGCCAGATCCGGATTCCGGCTGGAAACTGGAATTCTGGCGTCCAGCAGCTCACACACCGCATCCACCAGCTTCAGGTCCTGCTCCATCTGTCGGCGCGTTTTGGTCATATGACCCGGGTACCACTGTATGCCGGGCCCTTGCTGTTCCGTCATAGCTCCGCTCCTATTTCGTCTGACATCCGCTTCAAGAGATCACACCGATGCGCCCAAACGTCCGGGTCTGCGTCCGCTCGTCATAGCCGGGCAGCATCAAAAAAACAACCTTTCCCAGAACATAACGGGTGTCCACCTGTCCGATGAGGGACAGCCGGCTGTCATAGGAGTCGTTTCGGTTATCCCCCAAAAGGAAAACATGGCCTTGCTCCACCGTCAGCGGGAACGTAACGCCCCGCTCGTAAAACTGATTATACGTCGGCTCAAAAATATAGTCTTCTTCCAACGCCACGCCGTCCACATAGACGACGCCCTGATCAAAATCAATATCCACCGTCTGCCCCGCTGTGGCAATGACCCGCTTGACAATGGGCTCCTCGTCAAAGGTTGGGACGCGGGCAACCACAATATCGCCCGGCTCGATGTCGCGGTAAAAAACGTTGCTCAGCAGCGTGACATAATCATGATCCACCAGCGTCGGGTACATAGACGAGCCGGAAACCGAAACCACCCGCAGGGCAAATACAAAAAAAAGGGTCACAAAAGCTAAAATGTACACCAAATCATGAAGAAGCGTGTGGCAGTCTACTGCAAAGGAGCCCTTTTTCTTTTTGGGGGATGTGGGTTCCTCCTGAGAAACCGATACGGCTTCCTCCTGCTCATTCGTCACGGCATCGTTTTGTTCATGCTCCATTGCAATCAATCCTCTTTTATATGGTATCTAAAAAAACGCGACCGCTGAGGCCCGCCCTCGCCACGCGCTCATTCTGCTGCACCGTTGCCTGCGGGCGGCGGAGCAGTCCACAATTTTCTGCAAATCAAAGTTCTTTTTATTATACACACAAAACCCGAATAAAAAAAGGGGGGAATTCTCTTTTTTTCCACGGAATGCAAGGGACGTACGCCAACCCCTGGTATTGCGCAGCCCTCCGGGTTTCCGACGCGCAGCTCCGCCCCATAATTTTTGGCCTGTCCCGTCGGAAATCGGCATACATGGGGACTTGCCGTCGGGAATAGAGTGTTACTATGGAGGTGAGGAAATGATCTCTGCTGCGGCGTGGCTTATGCTGAGCAGCATGCTCTATTCCCTCCGCCTCAGCTCAGGCAGCTTTCCAAAGCCTCTAACAGCGAAAGAAGAGCGGGAGTACCTAGAGCGTGCGGCGGCAGGAGACCTGGAGGCACGAAACGTTCTGATTGAGCGAAACCTCAGGTTGGTGGCGCACATCATGAAAAAATACTATGCCCAAGCTTCGGACCAGGAGGATTTGATTTCCATTGGTACGATTGGATTAATCAAGGCCGTGTCCACCTTTGACCAGAGCAAAGGAATTCGATTGGCTACCTATGCGGCCCGGTGTGTGGAAAACGAAATCCTCATGTACTTCCGCAGTCAAAAGAAAAGCGCCACGGACGTATCTCTGTCAGATTATATCGAAACCGGCAAGGACGGAACCGCCCTTTCCCTCATGGACGTGGTTTGTGAAGACGACGACCTGTTTGACCAAATCAGTACCCGGGAGAGCACCCGGCAGCTCCGGCAGCTCATTACCCAGGTCCTGGACGACCGGGAGCGAAAGGTTTTGACCCTGCGGTATGGACTCGACGGCCGCGCGCCGCTTCCCCAGCGGGAGGTTGCGCTTCAATGCGGCATCAGCCGGTCCTATGTATCCCGGCTGGAGAAAAAGGCGCTGGAAAAATTAAAAAAAGAGTTTGAAAAGGTGGAACGGTAGATAAAACAGCTGGGCCCGGGGCAATGCCCCGGGCCCAGCCTTCCAATGGGGACCCCGCAAAGGCCAAGCCTTTGCGGGGAAAGGATGGCGGCGACACTTATACCACCATTAAAACCTTTAGCTATTTAAATTATTCTTATATGCTAAAGCACAGCACGGGTAAATGTGTTTCCTCTGTGGACTATGATGGTGTACCTGGTCGGTATTACCAGGCCACTGTGACGGTGTACGCAGCCAAGGGCAACGGGAGCGACTCCCGCACGATTTACGCCAGCCCGATCAAGGCGAGCTAAATATCTCCATTCCTTGATAGAAGGCGGTTACTTGTGATGAGGGGCATACGCAGCCGCTTTTTATAGTCCCCAGCGCTGGGCCGGAACGCGGGCACGCTGCGTTCCGGCCCGGTTGCGCCCGCCGGCGGGCAGACGGTCCCAGGATTCATCCCTGTCTCCCATGGCTCGGATCTGCTTTTGTAGGGGCGGCCTCTGGCCGCCCGCAATTACCTTATAGGGAACGACCTGTGGTCGTTCCGAATATCTATGTAGGGGCGGCCTTTGGCCGCCCGCGGGCGAGCACAGCTCGCCCCTACGGAATATCTCTCGATGGTGCATCTGTCGGGGCAGCCTCTGGCCGCCCCCCAATTACCTTGTAGGGAACGACCTGTGGTCGTTCCGAAATATCTTTGTAGGGGCG
>CBCTHM010000008.1:0-102332 GCA_965146675.1 uncultured Eubacteriales bacterium
GCGAGATGCACTCCATCAAGGGCGGCATGGCCAACTGCCAGGACGAGATGAAGAAAGCTGTGGCCTGCGGCTATTGGAACCTGTTCCGGTTTAACCCCGACAACAAGGAAGCCGGCAAGCCCCTGCTCACCTTGGACTCCAAAGCCCCTGCGGGCGGCTATCAGGAGTTCTTGATGAACGAGGCCCGGTACAGCCGCCTGACCCGGGAGTTCCCGGACCGCGCCAGCGAGCTGTTCCGGCGCAACGAGGAGGCCGCCAAGGAGCGGTACGAGCATCTGCTGAGACTGGTAGAGCTCTACAAATAAGAACTAGAAAGAAATCCGCCCCACGCTTGTGGGGCGGATTTTTGATCAATATCTTGTTTTTTCCTAAATTCTTATCTTGCTCCTATAAGAAACCAAATTAATTATGGTATCCTAGTAACGGAATAAATAGATATATTACACTACGGCATTACGAAAAGAGCGTATTGTACATCGTCCATCGAAAACGATCCTCCCTGTGGGACGCAATCTGTTGAAATACTGGGCAATCGCAGTACGGTTTTAAATTAGGGGGCGTGATAATATGAAAAAGCGTATTCTGATTACAACAATTTTACTTGTGATTATCATTGCGGGTTTTGTCGCAGTGCATGCGGCCACTGGTACGCCAGTACAGGATGACGACCCAATTATGCAGCAATTACAGCGATTGGGTGCCGCAGACGCAGTATATTGTGGCATATTTGAGGATCCGGTGTCCCCGGGAACATACTACAAGCTCTATCAAAGCAAGGATACCGGCTTTGAATATCGGCTGAGTCCCGACGCCGGCTACATTCAAAACGTATGGCGCATGGATCCGGACAGCCAGGGAGACTCCGTGTCAGAAGAGACACGCCAAAAAAACGCGTCGGATTTCTTTCAATTATATATGTCAGATTATCAAGTCGGGGAATTTAAAATAGAAAATGCCTATGATAACGGCGCGTTCCATACCTATTATTTTATTGAACTTCTTGACGGTATGGAAACCGGAACCGGCGGTATGGTGATTTGTGAAAACAACGGGCAGGTTAGTTCCGCCACGTTTATAAAGGGCGAAATCCTCCCCACTGCCGGAGACGCGGCGCCTCTGTCCGCACAGTCTTTCCCGGAAACCGTTTCCCAGGAGGCCGCCGCCCAGACGGCTCTGGAAGCGGCGCGGCAGGATGCGGGAGAACGGCATGCTACCGTGGTTTCCGTTCCCGACACGGCGGAGGGCCAACTCAAGGCGTCCGGCGCGGACCGGCTTTGGATGTTTGAATTCCCGGTGGAGGTGCAGGACGAAGGCGGCGCGGCAAGACCCGTCGGCTACCGGATTTGGATCGACGCGTCCACCGGGGAAGTATATCAGCTGTATCGGAGTATGAACGATTAAGCGTCCCTGTATTCGATGGAACTGGGAAGCCGGTTTTCCTCGGTATCTTTCGCGCTGGACTCCTTTCGGCCTCCTACCCTTTCCCACTTCTTCGGCAATTTAAAATCCGCCCCACGCTTGTGGGGCGGATTTTTTCGCTCATCATACGGTTGCTGTAGGAACGACCTGTGGTCATTTCACAGGCGGGCAAAGCACGCCCCTACAATGTAAGACGCGCTTGCCCGTATTCCATTGCATTACCCCTGCACAGGCCCCACCTTGGGAAACGTGATCCGCTTCGAGGGTTGTGGGTAAGCGAAATCCAGCGCGCCGCCCAAGTCTGGCAGGCTGCTCTTGAGCCGGGCAACGCAGGTTTTTCCCTGGGTATCGTTCTTCGCAGCCGGGACCAGCAGGAACCAGTAGCCCATATCCGCGGTGGCGTACTCCGGCGTCTCCACCGTAATCACCACGGCCAGCACGTCGTTTTCCTCCTGAACCAGCTCCACGCTGTGCCGGACGGACCCAGTGTTGGTAACCCTTGGAACAATCAGCAAATCATTTTCCGAAAAGTAAGCGTCATCATACCCTTCGCAGGCCTTGCTCAACTCTTCCATATTTGCTTCCGCTAAAAATGCGTCCAAGGACTGCCGGTCCGTCACCTGAATCAGGACCTGCGCCCGTTGGTCCGCCTCGCTGTTCCGGTACTTGGCAATCAGAGCCTCTAGCGTACCGTTTCTCTCATGCACGCGAATGACTTGCGCCTCCATTGGCATTGCAGTTTTCTCTCCTTCCGTGGTTTCCGGCTCCAGCGGCACCACACGGTCTATTTCTCCCGGATCCAGGGTAATGGGTGGCCCTGAGGTCCCCGACTCCGGCGCGGTCTGCGTGGCTCCCGCCGCTACTGAGCTGGGAATTGTCTTCCCGCCGGAAGTCTGACCAGCGGCGTTGCAGCCAACAAAAATAAAAATGGATAAACCGCTTAAAATCAACGTGGCAATCAGGACTTTCCCGCCGCCCCAAGCCTTTTTATTCCATTTCATATGCTATCCCTCCTATTTGGGTCGACCCGCCGGCAGTTGGTACAGCCAACCGGTCTTCTGTTAATCTAGACGGGAGAAATTTCCCATCCGTTGCGTCCGTCCAGGAACATTCTTCCCAAATCCCGCATAGGCTACAGCATCGGAGGGATTATAATTATGAAGCAAATTGACAGTCGTCTTCTATCCGGCCGGCCAGCGGCCACAGCAGTTATTCAGGGCTCGCGCCTATACCCAACCCTGCGAGGGCAGGTCCAGTTTTTCCCGGCACCTGGAGGCACCCTGGTGGTTGCCGAACTCTGGAACTTGCCTGGCGACGGATTCTTTGCCATGCATCTGCACAGCGGCAACCAATGCGACGGCAATAGCCCAAAGCCCTTTTCCAGTGCAGGCGAGCACTGGTCAATTGGCAGCCAGGTGCACCCCTATCACACTGGAGATCTTCCGGTACTGCTCTCCAACCATGGTTATGCCTGGAACGCAGTCTTTACCGAACGATTTCGTCCCCAGCAGGCCAAGGGTCACACCCTGATTATTCATTCCATGCCGGACGATTTCCGCACCCAGCCAGCCGGCAACGCAGGCGATAGAATTGGCTGCGGCGTGGTTCGCTGACCGCTCAACCCTCTCCCTTTTTCTCCCGCCACTGCTGGTAGAGCTCCCGTATCCGCTCATATCGCCGGTAGGCTTCCGTTTCCCGCATGTGGGGAAAGGCCTCGCTCAGCCGGGCGTAGGCCTTTCCCGGCTTCTCCAGCAAAACGCGGTATTTTTCCATTAATTCGTCACGCTGTGTCAAAAGCGCCTGCTTTTTCATATACCACGCAATCCGGATGTCGTCCAGCCGCTCAGCCGGCTGCATGGCGGCCCCTCTCTCTCGAAGCTCCAGGGCGTATCCCGACAGACTTCCTCCAATACCGTCGGATACCTTTTGCAGCCCCCGCTCGAGCTCCTCCAGCGCACGCAGCCGCTTGGGAATTTTTAGCGCCTCGGCGCCAGTTAAAACCAAGTCCGTCAGAATAGCCACTGAAAACACGCTCAACAGAATCCAGCCCAGAGGCTGCGGGATCCATTGAAACAGCCGCATTACCAGCGGATGGAGGAAGTAGCCAACGCACATGCAAGCAAGTCCCCAGACCAGGGAGAACAGCAGGCAGACGTATCCGTTCAGGTTCAGTGGCATCCGGCTGTAATCCCAAAGCCGCGTATGTAAAATGCGGTCAAAAAGCCATCCGACAAAATACTCTATGGCTGTTGGCACCAGCACCGCCACCAAGTAGGCCTGAATCCAGTGCCCTCGAATGGGGGTAAGGAGCAGCACCACAGCCCAGACGCCGACGCCATAAATGGGACATACCGGGCCGAACAAAAAACCTCGATTGACAAACCTGCCTGCTTTAAAGGCTGCAAAAATCACCTCGCAGCACCAGCCTATAAAGCTATAAAAGAAAAAAGTCCAAAGCATTTGGTAAAAAGTCATAGCGGACTCCCCAATATTTTTGTTTATCATAACAGGGCAAACGGAAAAAGTCAATTTGCAGGTCGGTTATCGATACAAAACCATCCCCGCTGCGGGTTAAAAGCCGCAGCGGGGCGTTTTCTTATCTTATTATAAATCGGTTGGGGATTCCAGTTCCGTTACCCGCGGCAAGCGAATACTGCTTCGCTAAATGCTGCCAGGTAACTTTATCGACATCGCCGGTCTCTGGTAAGCCGCTGATCTCCTGAAACTTTTGAACGGCAGTTACCGTGGATTTGTCCATGGTGCCGTTTACCTCTACCTTGGGAATATTGGGGTAGACATCATTCAGGACCAGCAAAATCGCCTGAACCAGATGGACATGATGGTTATGTTCCCCGGCATGAATTACCTGTGCCGGATTTAAAATAATGAGAATCGGTTCCGCCGGCTCCTGGTGCACGCGTTCCTCGTGATACGCCTCCACAATCTTATCCCATGTCGCTTGGTCAGTCACCCCCGTGACGGGCAATCCGTAGCGGCGCTGGAATGCTGTGACCGCCGCCATGGTATTTTGGCTGTACGTTCCGTCCGGAATCACGGGTACCAGCCTCTCGTCTCCCTGGGCCAGCACGCGTAGCATATGCTGCAAGCTCTCCACTGGCCGTGCAATAAAATGCTCCCGTGGTCTCATCGCTGCACCTCCGTTACGATACGGTCCTGGGTTCCCAAGGTGAGATCGCCCCCCGGAAATTGGGTTAAAGTGGTCGTCCGGCTGTAGCGCTGCAAAATCTCAGTGCCGTTCATCCCGGTCCTGCGGCGGCCGTTTCGGTTGTTCCTGGCATTATCCTGCATCGCAGCCGCGGGTACTGCCCGTTGCATCCCAACCACTGCCATAGCCGCCTGCGCGGCCTGAGCCGATGTGGCACGGGGATATGGGAAGAGCTCCCTGTTTTCAAACACGGCATTGTTGACACCGTTGAACAGGCCGTTGATCCGAACCCAGGTCTGCTCATCCACCACACCGGTCTGCGGCAGCTCAAGATACCGCTGTGCGGCCAGCACCGCATCCCGCGTGGCTGAGCCGAAGATGCCGTCCTCCTGGACCGGCGGGATGGAAGGAATGAATTGAGACACCACAGCGAGCATATACTGAAGCTGCTGCACCGACCCTCCGGTGCTGCCCTGCTGCAGCGTTCCCGGGAACGCCCAAGTGATGCCGTAAAATTGCTGTCCCTGGGAGCGAAGCTCCGCCAAGGAATTGACGCCCACATATAGCCGCACCAGCTCATACCAAGTGGCCCGCCCCACAATGCCATCCGGGGCTAATCCAAAAATTTCCTGGAACCTTCGGACGGCGGCCTCTGTTTGCGAACCGTAAATCCCATCTACCACAGGGATTTTCGGAATGGCCGGATAGTTCTGGGAAATCCGGTTAAGCTCGGTTTGAACGACCACCACGTTGGGGCCTGTGCTGCCCACCCGCAACGGCGTACCCGGATAAGAGTTAATGATTCCTTGAATCGGCGCGTTATTTACGATCTCAATATCGTTTCCGTAATAGGAACGTAAAATCTGCACGGAGTTATACCCCTGCGTCGCGAGGTTTTGGGATCCCCATTGGCTGAGCCCTTCACAGGTCACTGTGGTTCCGTTGCAGAATTTGGCGGCCAAGGGCTCCACAAACCCCTGACGGCGGATATAGCTGTCGAACAGATCGTCTACAATGTCGCTGATATTCTGAAAAACATTTCGGCCATTGACAAACGCCTGATCGTAGGCCGTGGAATTGGTGATGTCGTAATCATAGCCACGGCTGCGGTAAAATTCTGTGTATATCCGGTTCAGCGCAAAAGAAACAATGGCCAATATATTGGCGCGCAGAGCGCTCTCGTCCCAAGTGGGGTAGATTTCCGAAGACGCAACATTTTTAACGTAATCGATAAATGGAACCGTCACATTGGCCGCATAGGCTCCTGGCGCTGCCAAATGGACTGTGATTTGTTCCGGTATGTATGGCGTGACAACAGGCAAGGTTTCTCACCTCCTAAAGGTTCTGCGGCGGTACTTCAAAGTACTCAACCCTGTCATACGACTCTGGGTATGCCGCAAGCGGAACCAGCTCCAATTGCTGTATGGTCGTAACGCCGGCAAAGACTTGGGCGTTTTCGACCTCAATCTGTTCAAAGCTGGGGTGTAATACCTTGATAGTAACTGTAGCAAAGGGCTGCCCATTAAAATTGGGATCAAGACTCTCCGCTACATCGGGAACTTCAATTTCAACCGGTTTAATCTGGCCGCTTTCATCGGTAATGCGGGCTGCAATCAGATTGCCGTTTTGATCCAGAATGGCTACGGCGGCGCCCGGCACGGGAATCTGCGCTCTTGAGGTATAAACATGAACCTGAATCGAACCAACTGCAGGCAGGGTGACCCCCTCCTTTCCTGATGATAAGGATAAACCCGGCCCTCTGGGAGGCCGGAAGCTTCCATGACACTCCAGTATATGCGGCAAAATAAAAAAGATGAGCAGTTTTTTCCTGCTCATCAAAGAAAAGCTTTCATCTGTCGGATATTGTCAGTTTCCATATCCAAAAGACGTTGAGACAGACCGCTTACGGCCGTATCCTGTTGCGGAAATTGATGCATATTGCGCAGGCCTTTGATCATTCCACGGGTATTCCCCTGAATCATCATAGCTGCAATTTTGGAGTCGGTGTTACCGTGGGAAAGTCTGGCCTTGGAAACCGCCTTGGAGCAAGTTTTAGCCATGGAGCCCAACTGCGCCACCTGCCAATTTCGTCTGGAGACAATGTCAAAGGCCTCTTCTTCAATTTGGTCATATTCCCGCAGCTGGCTTTCCAGAGCCTGTCGCAGGGCGGGCCGCATGGAGGCGCTCATCACACTGCGAATTCCAGTTTGCCCCATCTGGGTGGTTTTGACCACAGATCCTAAAATATCCTTGCTGTTTTTCATCTTACATCACCCATGCCTAGTTTTGCGCCGAACCGGACAATTATGCACAGAAAATCTTTCCATGCGCACAGAACGACCGGCGCGGAATAAACTATAGCGTGCTTGAAAGGGGATGTGATTTGCATGTGTGCAATTGCAGGGATTCTAGGTAGAACCGCAGAAGACCGATCCATTTTAGAGAAAATGCAGTCCACAATGGTACGCAGGGGACCGGATCAAGCCGGGATATTACAGAGGCCAGGCATGGCCTTTGTGCATGCCCGGCTCGCGGTTGTGGATTTACAGGGCGGGCGCCAGCCCATGGAGCTCTGCCACAATGGCATTCATTATGACCTTGTATACAATGGGGAATTGTACAATACGGAAGACATACGGCGTCTGCTTATTATGGAGGGACATACATTTCAAGGGCATTCCGATACGGAGGTGGTATTACACGCCTACGCCCAATGGGGAGAGCAATGCGTCGAGCGATTTAACGGAATCTTCGCCTTTGCCGTCTGGGAGGAGGAGCCAGAACGTCTGTTTCTGGCGCGGGACCGGATCGGGGTAAAACCCCTATTCTATACCCAACGGCAAAATCAATTTCTTTTTGCGTCTGAGATCAAAACTCTGCTGGCGCACCCAGACGTACCGGCTGAGGTGGACAGCAATGGCGTGGCAGAGATTATGCTCCTAGGACCGGGCCGGACTCCGGGCTGCGGCGTCTTCCGGGGCATCCGTGAGGTGGAACCCGGTTGCTGCGGCTATTTGGATGGACAAGAGCTTCGGCTGCGTCGCTACTGGCGCTTGGAGGACCGGGAGCATACGGAGACCTTTGAACAGACCGCTGAGCATGTCCGTACCCTGGTGGTGGATGCCATTCAACGCCAACTGGTCTCCGACGTTCCGGTGTGCACCTTCCTATCCGGCGGCTTGGACTCCAGCCTCATTTCTTCTGTGGCTGCCCGTTATTTTGCCAAACAGGGCCGGCAGCTGACGACCTTTTCCGTGGATTACAAAGACAACGACAAGTATTTTAAAGCCGGCAAGTTCCAGCCGAACAGCGATGGACAATATATCCGTATTATGGAACAATACCTGCAATCCGACCACCACTGGGTGATTCTGGACACCGCCGAGCTGGCCGACGCACTCTACGAGGCAGTGGAGGCCAGAGACCTGCCCGGTATGGCCGACGTGGACTCCTCTCTGCTGCTCTTCTGCCGCGCCATGAAGCCGACCGCCACTGTGGCGCTGTCCGGCGAGTGTGCCGACGAGATTTTTGGGGGCTACCCCTGGTACCGGGACCCGGAGATTCGAGCCAGAGCCGGCTTCCCCTGGGCGCAGTCCACCGCGTGGAGAAGCTCCTTCCTGACGCCGGCCTACCGGGCCGCCCTGGACCCGGAGGCCTACGTATCCAGCCGCTATCAGGCTACCTGCGTAGACAGTCAGGTTCTGCCCAGCCGAGATGCAGACGAGCGAAGGATGAAGGAAATGGTCAACCTGAACTTCCGCTGGTTCATGCAGACACTGCTAGACCGGAAAGACCGCATGAGCATGTGGTCTGGGCTGGAAGTCCGCGTCCCCTTCTGCGATTGGCGAATTGCAGAGTATTTGTATGGGATACCCTGGGCCTTTAAAGACTACGAGGGGCATGAAAAGGGTCTGCTCCGCCACGCCATGGACGGTTACCTTCCAGAGGAAGTGCTGTGGAGGAAAAAAAGCCCATATCCCAAGACCCACAATCCGGGCTACCTGGCGCTGGTCTCGCAACGGCTGGAGCAGCTCTTGAACGAGGGCGACGCTCCCCTGCTGCAAATCGCGGACCGGAGTGTCCTGGAGGGACTGCTCACCGCCCAGTATCCCTGGCCCTGGTACGGCCAGCTGATGAACACGCCGCAAACCATCGCCTATATGCTTCAGGTGAACCATTGGATGAAAACCTATCGGGTTCAGCTGGTTTGAGTTCTCTCTTGCGGAACCGCCCTTTTTCCTGTATAATCAGTATAAAGGGGGCGTGGCCCATGACCAGGACGGAAGAATTTCTGGATAAATACAAGCAGCTGGAGCAGGCAGCCAGCGCGGCATACGGCTGGGAACCGGACGGAAAGGCTATATACCGGCTGGAACGCATGCAGCAATTTGAGTCCGTGCGGGCTGAGCTCAACTATTGCCGGGAGGTTCGAAATTTGCTGCAGCACAACTGCCTCATCGAAGGGGCCTATGCTGTGGAACCCAGCAGCCAGATGCTGAAGCTGTTAAACCGCATACTTCATCAGGTGTTGCACCCCAAACAGTGCCTGGATATCTGCACGCCCATGGAGCAAATCTTCGCCCGGGGCCTCTCAGACCGGGTAGGACCCACTATGCTGACCATGTACCGCCGGGGCCTGTCTCATGTCCCCATTTTAAACGAGGGACAGGTGGTAGGCGTGTTCAGCGAGAGTACCATATTTGCTTATCTAATTGGCCGCCGGCCTCAGACTTGGGAAGAAACTCTTCGATTTTCTGATTTGAACGAATATCTCAATACCACCACCCGGCGATCCGAGATTTATCGCTTTCTGTCCGCGGACGCCACAGTGGCTCAGGCGGAAGCGGAGTTCGAGCAGGCGTTTCAAAAAGGCAAGCGGATCAGCATGTTCCTATTAACCAAAAACGGCAGCCGGGAGGAACAGCTGCTTGGCATCCTCACCGCTTATGATATTCTGGGCGCTTGATTTTAACCCCAATTTTACAATCTCGAGGCTGCGCTTTTTTCCTGATTCTGATAGATTAAGCTTCAGTGAGAGGGAAGCTCCAAGAAGGAGCTTGTGCCGCAGGATGGTCTGGCTGGCTTGATGCCCGTCTTAGAAATCCCTCTGTTTTGTCTGCGGCATCGGAACACACTTGCTTCTTACGTTACATTGCCTCCTCCGGTTTCCGTTCGCCGGCGCAGGTGGTCCTTCTACCCAATATAAAAGCTGGACAGTCGTTGGACTGTCCAGCTTTATCGCGTTTCAGGGTTCCTGCAGCGTCCGGGCCGCAAACCCGTGATACCCCTTCTGGTATTCCACCAGCAAGCCGGGGATTCCCCGGCGCAGCCAGCATTTCGCCAAATACAGCATACCGCACATACAGGCAAATTTTTCGTGGTAGCGGCGGCCAACAACGGCCTCCTGCCGGTACTGCGCCTGCGCATCCGGCCTGGTCTCGGCCAGCGCCGCCTGCATTTTCTCCCGGCTTTTTACCCAAGTTTCCTGAAGTACAGCATCCTCCTCCCAGGCAACTGCGCCGATTTCCATGCTTTGATAGGAAACCAGATGTGCAAAGCCCTCATGAAAAGTCATGGCATCGAGCGCCGTGCCATATTCCGGCGCCTCCAGATCGTCGTCGATATCGCTGATACCGGCGCCGATGCACACGTGGCACAGCTCATGGGTCAACAAATTCTGCACGATGGCGGAAGGCTTGATAGAATGCATATATTGGACCCATTGGCCCAAATCCAGCACGACCCCGGCGATTCCCCCCGGATCCCGAAGTACGACCGCGTCCCGAGGCTGCGGAAGCCCCACGACCAGATTCACCGTCACCTGGTCCAGAACAGCTTGCCAGTCGGGAAACAGCGCGTCCCAAACGGGCCGGTTGCAGGGGACAAAGCACGTGACCGCCTGCCTGATTTCCTCATAAACCGTGTTCACAAGATTCCGGTGCGCCTTTGTCCCCTCCGGCGCCGTAAAGCGCATGTCCGGGGTCTGGTAAAACCAGGCGCCGGTATAGTTGGAAAGGTCCCTTCCCTGTATATATGCCCGTACAATTTCATCCGAAATTTTCATTTCTTTAACTCCTTCTTATCAGCGTGATTGTTGCGCACCCCTTGCGGCAAGACAACACCCAAAGCGCCGGCCAAAAGCTCCAATTCTCCAGGGTAGATACAATTGGGCAGCGTTCCTTCCTGGATTTCTCGATAGCAAGCTGTCAGTTCCATCCACTGCACCCGGCTAACCTCGCTTGCTTGCAGGGTCAGCTCCTCCGGCTCTCCATCCCAGAGAAGATAGTAAATCTTACTCACCTGCCGGTCCCGAAACGGCTGCCCATAAAACCTTCCCTCCCAGTAAAAGCGACGGATGCCAACTTCCTGCAACGCATTTGATGGGGCTGTCAGTCCCAACTCCTCCCGCAGCTCTCGGCAGGCGGAGGTAAGCCAGTTCTCTCCCGCCGGGATATGCCCCGCGCTGGAGATATCATAACAGCCCGGGTGCGAATCCTTGGATTCGCTGCGTTTTTGCAACAGCACCTGCCAGCTTCCCTCTCGGCACCGAACCAGCCATACATGACTGGTTCGGTGCCGGTCTCCGTCTCGGTGCACCAGGATTCGTTTTTTGACCCGGCCCGTAGGTATCCCGTCCTCATCCACCAAATCCAAAAGCTCCATCGTCTCTCCTTTCTGTACAGCATCTTATCTTGCGAATGAGGATCCCGCGAATGGGGAACCCTTTTTGTAAAATCCTATTCCAAGGGGACCACTTGGTTTACCGTGCCCTCCGCTGCCTCAAAGTGCTCGCTGTACTCCACTCGCTCAATCCGGCAGCCTTCCCCAATGACAACCCGCTTGCCTCGCACTACCTTGGCTGTGGTATTCTCCAGCTCGACTGTATCGCCTTCCACGGTGTTTACCCGCAGACCCAAACCACGGGTCCGCAAGGAGCCGAGGAAAACAAACACCCTGCGAGACACGTCTTCTCGCTTCACAAAAATGTTCGTTCCACCGATATCTCCGATCTCAGACAGGCCGTCGGCGGAGATCTCCACCGTCTCCGCATTCAGCAGTCCCTTAATCTCCGTTTTCCCACACAGCCTCACCGTGTCGCCTTCCACGTCGTTTTCCACCATCACGCTACCGGAACATTTGACCTGTCCCATGTGAATGCTCCCCCCGATTTTTGTGGACCCGGAAATTCGCAGGGAATCTCCTGTCAGGCTTCCCCCTACCTCGCAGCTGCCGGAGGCGGATATTTCCTTTGCCTGGACGTTGCCCTCACACTGGAAGCTGCCGGATACTCCCATATCGCCCAGGCATAGGATATCTCCCAATACCTTTGCAGCACCGGAGCAAGTCATACTCTCGCATTTTAAATTCCCTTGTACCTTGCCGGACCCGCTGATGCGGACCTTGCCGTATTCCCCGCCGGGCATCGTGGAACTGCCGCTGATTCTCATATCAATCTGGTCGCTCATAGAGATACCTCCTTAAAATACTCCAAAATGTCAATTATGTGTTCTCCGTCGCTCAAACTTGCTGTGAGCAAATCCCCAACGTCATAGTCCCGCCGTTCAAATTTCGTCTCCAAATGCAGTCGTCTAGCGGACCTTTGCTGCTGCCGCCTGCCCTTGAGTTCTTCCGCCAACTCGTCTAGGGAGACTCCCTCCTTCCTGGCCAGGATCATCTCAACCCGGTCACAAATCTGCTTGCGCCGGAAAAAGGTTTCCTGACCGGTGGCCGTGGCTTTTCTGATAAACCAATTTTCAGGAATCAGCCCCATTCGCTTCCAGCGGTATAATGCGCCATACGAGATGTGATACTGCTCCAAAACCTCTTTTTTCGAGATATAATCCTCATCCATTGGAATCCTCCTTTCGTAACATTGTTATATCCAAATACTATCATAACAATGTTACATTGTCAAGCTTATTTTTCAAAATATTGCAATCCATATATTGACATTACGTGCTCCAACAACTACAATATCTAGTATTACGACTGGAACGCAAAGGGGTATATACGTATGAGAATTTCAGAAAGCGCAAAAGCAGTCCTGGAAAAACGATATTTAGTTCGGGATGAGCAAGGAAACCCCACGGAAACTGTGGACGGCATGTTTCACCGGGTAGCAGAAGCTGTGGCGTCGGCGGATACCGCCTACGGCCTAGACTGCAGCCAGTCTGCCGCCACCTTTTACCGTTTGATGAATGAGCTAGAGTTTCTTCCCAACTCTCCCACCCTCATGAATGCCGGCCGCCCTCTGGGGCAGCTCTCCGCCTGCTTTGTGTTGCCGGTTGGCGACTCCATGGAGGAAATTTTCGACACGGTAAAAAACGCTGCTCTGATTCATAAATCCGGCGGCGGTACCGGCTTCTCCTTCTCCCGCCTCCGTGCGAAGGGCGCTACCGTGAATTCTACCGGCGGCGTGGCTTCCGGCCCAGTCTCCTTTATGCGGGTATTTAATTCCGCGACAGAGGCAGTTAAGCAGGGCGGCACTCGCAGAGGCGCCAATATGGGCATTCTGCGGGTGGATCATCCGGATATTATGGAATTCATCCGGTGCAAAAATGACACGGCCCAGATCAACAACTTCAATATTTCGGTCGGCATCACGGAGACCTTTATGCAGGCCGCGGAAGCCGATGAAGCCTATGACCTCGTCGACCCCACCAGCGGCAGAGCCGTCGGCACTTTACCTGCGCGACAGGTACTGGAGGCCATCGTCACCTCCGCTTGGCAGACGGGAGAACCCGGCATCATCTTCCTGGACCGGCTGAATCGGGACAACGTGGTGCCCGGACAGGGACAGATAGAAAGCACAAATCCCTGCGGGGAGCAGCCTCTTCTGCCCTATGAGAGCTGTAATTTGGGCTCAATCAACCTGGTGGCGCATCTAATGCAGACAGAGACCGGCTGGCAGCTGGACGAGGCGCATCTAAAGCAGACCGTTCGCGCGGCTGTCCATTTCTTAGACAACGTAATTGATATCAATCAGTATCCTTTGGAGGAAATTGCCAAGGTCACCCTGGCCACCCGGAAAATCGGTCTGGGAATTATGGGCTTTGCGGATATGCTGCTGTATCTTGGCATCCCCTATAACAGCCAGGAAGGCGTGGAAATGGCAAAGCAGGTCATGCGTCTGGTACAGGAGACCGGCCGCGAGGCTAGCGCCGGGCTGGCGCAGGCGCGGGGGCCGTTCCCCCTGTTTTCCCAAAGCATCTATCATGATGGCCAACCTTTGCGCAACGCCACCGTGACAACCATTGCCCCAACCGGCACCCTGAGCATAATCGCTGGCGTATCCTCCGGAGTGGAACCGGTGTTCGCCTACGCCTATATCCGGAACATTATGGATGGCTCCCATTTCGTGGAAACCAACGGCATTTTAAAAGAGCGGCTTCAAACGGAGGGGATTGGCTCCGATGCGCTGATGCAGGAAATCGCGGATAAGGGAAGCTTGGCCCACGTCCCAGGCGTTCCGGATTCAATGAAACGGATTTTTGTCTGCGCCCATGACGTCAGCCCGGTTTGGCACGTGAGAATGCAGGCAGCCTTCCAGGAGTTCACGGACAACGCTGTCTCCAAAACCGTGAACTTTGCCAATTCCGCCACCAAGGAGGATGTGGCGGAGGTGTATCGGCTGGCTTGGAAGCTGGGGTGCAAGGGAATCACTATTTATCGGGATGGCAGCCGCAACGAGCAGGTACTGAATATCGGCAAGGTCAACGACGGAAAGAGCGCCCCTGCCTACGGCACCATTAAACCCCGGCCCCGGCCCGCCGTCACCTCCGGCTATACGGAAAAGGTTCGCATCGGTTGTGGGAATCTGTATATTACAGTTAATTATGATGAGCACGGCATTTGCGAGGTGTTTACCAATACCGGAAAGTCCGGCGGCTGCCCCAGCCAGAGCGAGGCGACAGCGCGCTTGGTATCTGTAGCCATCCGCAGCGGCATTGACCCGCAGGAAATCATTCAGCAGCTCAAGGGCATTCGCTGCCCCTCCACCATCCGGCAGCCCGGTCTGTCCGTCACCTCCTGCCCCGACGCCATCGCAAAAACCCTGGAGCGGGTGATTCGGGCCCGGGGAGAGGGCAAAATGCCGGAATCGGCACCCATCACCTGTTCCATCTCCGCCCCCAGCGGGAAAACCGCCCGGTTTTGTCCGGAGTGTGGCTCCAAGCTGGAACACGCGGGCGGCTGCGTCATCTGCCCTTCCTGCGGCTATTCAAAGTGCGGCTGACGATTGCCGCAACCTTCCATGCAAAGCTAAAAAGCCGGCGCGTGTTCACACGCGCCGGCTTTCGTTTTGTTTTCAGAGAATATCCTGAATTTTTCGATTTTTACCAAAATACGCCACGCAGTAATCGACCCAGGATAGCAACATAGACACCGCGCACAGCACCATTAAAAAGTTTAAGGCGCCTTGGGAGATATTAGGAAATAGAACCAAAAGGATCATACTGACGAACAGAATTGTGGTGCAAACCTTTCCGGCCATGAGGGCTCCATTGAGCATCTTTCCCCGTTTGAGGTGAATCAGGCCCATGACCAGCATAAACAATTCCTTACCGACAAAAAGGCCTAGAAGATACCACAGGACTGGATGCCGTAGCGCCAAACAGACCAACAGCGTACACTGCGTCGCCTTATCCGCAACCGGATCTAGAATTTTACCCAATGTGGTGATCATGTGGAACCGCCGGGCAATCTTGCCGTCAATTAGGTCCGTCAGGGTGGAAATTGCCAGCACGCCGGCGGAAAGGTAATAGTCCCGGAGAGTCTCTGCCCTTAAATACAAGACAGTATAAACCGGGATTAAAAGAATACGGAACAGGCTCAACAGATTTGGAACACTGAAAATCTCTTTTTTCCAGTTGTGCATACCGGTTACTCTCCTTGGGATTTCTGCCTACCATAGTATCATCTGTCTCACAAAAAGTCAATCTGTCCCAGTATCGACCTGGTTTTCGCAGGGGTTAAAACTGAAACCCGGCAGCTTGCCAAAGGGCTGGATACCACAGGCCTCTCCCAATGAGGAAAAGCGTCCCATGGCCCGCCGCTGCAGTGAAGTCAATTGCGGATAATTGGAAAGCCTGGGGTACCGCTTGCCATAGATTCTGCGGATTGCCTCCCCGTTATCCCGGGCCTGACCGATGATTTGAAAGCGACGGGCAAACTGAAGAATATGGCTCTGAGCGCTCAGCAGCTCCTGCAAGCCGGGATACAGCAGCCAGGAATAGCACAAAAAGGCCTGCACCCTATGCTCCGGAAAATAGCGTGTGAAAAATGCCCGCGCCATGCAAAAGGATTGCTCCACCGCCTCGACAGACAAGTCTGCTCCCTTTTGGACATGGACGTTGAGAACCGGCGTCCCAGGGGGAAGCTGCGCTTTTTGAACCGGATCAAAGGTCATATAGTCCTCGCCGCACCCCTCCGCGTCCAGGTAAACCATGTGAAACAGTTGAAACTGGAGGCTATGAAGCTTAAATATATGACCCTGCACCAAGTGCCGGAACCAGATAACATCATCCTTGGACAGCCCCAGCTTTTTTGTTCGCTGTCCATATAGCTCCAGCCGGAGGGAGAGGTCGGAAATGGTACTCAGATAGATTTCCCGGGGAATGCCCCGTACCTGAAATTGCCGCTCCACATCCGTCAGCTTCTGGCACAGCAAGACCAACCGCTCCAATGGTGACCGTCGGCAAATGGGAAAATTCGGCGCCGTTCCAAGATAAGCTTCTTGATAACGTTTCTCATAGAAACCAGGCTTTTCATCGTAAGCAGCCAGCACAGCTTGAACCGCGTCCATACCAAGCGCCAGATCCTGGAGGTTTTCCTCCAGCAAATATCTCCGAAAGCGCCATAGGTCCAGCCGGTAGGTCAGTCCGTCGTAGGTATTGCCCCGCACCTGTCTCAGGTCCTGTTTCCGGCGGCAGAGGACAAAGCCCACATGCTCGGCCGCCCGCATCATGCGGAGGTTGCCGGACCATGTTTGCAAATACAAATCGGAAATCCCATGCTCCAAATGATATTGGATCCAGGCGGACAGCGCCTGTTTCCCCAGGCCTCTGCCCCAGTGGTCGTCAGAACAGATATCCAGCCCCAGAGCGTGATACACCCGATATCCAGGTTGCACCGACGCCGGTAAAACCCAATCAAACGCGTCGTTGATGAAATACGAGGATACGGTTCCAATGTGCAGCCCGTCCTGGGTATCCAGCTCCAGGCTTCGGCGCGGTTCCTCCGGCGGCTGGGTGAGCTTTTCAGTCTGCGCGCAGCGGTAAGCAGCCGGGTCGAACTGGGCCAGCTTCGCTTGCATTTCCCAAGGCGCGTCCCACCGCGCCCATTGGGTCTGCTCAGTATACCAACGGACGTCATCGTCAATATCGGCTTCCCGTCTGTCCCGAAGCGTGATATCCCGATACCTAAGCTCCATACCGCGCCTCCCAGTCCCGCCTGGTCAGTTCGAAGTAAAGACTGTCCCACGGCTCAAGATGGACAGGTCTTTGCGCTGGCAGAAAGCCCAGACTGAGATAAAGATTCACAGCTTTTTCGTTCTCAGGATTCGGGTCCACATAGGCGCGCTCCGCACCGCCGTCCTGAAAGGCCCGCGTCAGGGCATAGGAGAGCGCCTTCTGCGCAATTCCCTTGCCACGGGCACTCCGCAGGAGCTTGATATCCATACAGGCAAGGCCCGTATCATCCACTTCATAGAAGGTCTCCCCGCAGTAGCCGACTCCGTCGGCATACACAGACCAATGCTGCCGTCTTGGCGGCTGCTGTACCCAGGGAAGCCAAAACCGCTCCAGATGTTCCAGTGTTTCGTGAAGTCCCTCCGGGAAGCCCACAAACTTCATCACCGCCGGATCCGCCCAAAGGCGCTGCACATTTTGCAAATCCTCCAGGCCGGTGCTTCGGATGGTAACATCCCCTATAAATTGGGCATGAAGGGGGTAAGCCATGCACAGACTGTCAGGCGCGTCCGGGTCCTCAAAGCCCGTATCTCGAAAGCCTGCTTTTTCATAAATGTGGATGGCTGCTGCGTTGTCCTTTTTCACACAGATCTCCACCCTGGGGTACTTCCGTTCCCGTTGCAGCTGGGACAGGATCAGAGCAAGCGCCGCCTGTCCGTAACCCAGGCCCTGGGCTTGGGCGTCCACCAGCAGCTCGACCAGATGATAACAAGCAGGCTCCACCTTCAGATCCTCCACCAAGGCGAGCCCAACGAGCCTGCCGTCCGCATAAATGCCCCAGGCCTGAGGCCGGCAGTCCCGGTAAGCATATGCTCTGGCTAAAATTCCCATAGGCGAAGCAACGAACGGCTTTTGAGCAGGCTGAACCTGCAAGGCAGCCGCATCCATAAAATTTGTTTGATTAATTTGCTGTAAGGTGACCATACGTTCCTCCAAAGGCTTGGAGGGCTCCCGGGCGACGGAAAAAATTTGCCGCACGGGGACATTTATTGGGCGTGAGCCCTCCAGACACGCACATACCGTTTTTCTTTCAACATACGTGACCACTCCTTTCAAAATACGGACTCTGCTCGGCAAAGCAGAGTCCGGTTGCCAATTTAGAATAGCAAAACGAAGAGAAAATGTCAATTGTTTTCCTCCGCAACGCGCGTTCCGGGCTCCCCACCCCCTCGTTCTCGAATGAAGTAGCAGGGCCTCCGCCTGGTCTCCCGGTGTACCTTGGAAAGATACAGCCCCAAAAGGCCGGTACAGAGTAATTGCACGCCGGAAGCAAGCAGCAGCACCGCTGTCCAGGCGTCCGGGCCTGCACCGTTGCCTGCCGCAACAACAGCGCACAGGATTGCCAGCAGGCAGAACAGTACGCCGGCAATTCCCGCAACGGCCAAGGGCGCGCTGGAAAAGGAGACGATTCCCTCCAAGCTATAGCGAAATAGCTTCCAGAAGGACCACTTGGTTTGCCCCGCCGCCCGGGGCCGGTTTTCAAAGGTCAAATAGGTCGTATGGAATCCAACAAAATGAAACAGGCCCTTGGAAAAGCGGTTTCGCTCCGGTAGCTCCGCCACAGCCTTTGCCATACAAGCCCGCATGAGCCGGAAATCGCGCTCTCCATCTACCAACCCAATCCCGGAAATCTTGCGCATTAGCCCATAAAATCCATGGGCAAAAAGGGAGCGGATCGGCGGCTCCTGGGATCTGGTGGTCCGTCGGGTGGCAACACAGTCCCAGTCCTCATTTTGTAGAAGCTCCAGCATTTTCGGCAAGAGTTCCGGCGGGTCCTGCAGGTCCGCATCCATCACAGCCACGTAGTCCCCATCTGATTCCCGAAGCCCTGCCAGCAGCGCCGCCTCCTTGCCGAAATTTCGGGACAGGCTCAAATACCGTACATCCTCCCGCTGTCTGGCCAGGGCGCGTATGACCTGCAAGGTGCCATCCTGAGAGCCGTCGTCTATAAACCAAAGAATCGGTTTCACTGAGCGCTCCAGAAGCTTTGGATGAACCTCCTCCATAGCCTGGATGAAATGCGGGATAGCTTCTTCCTCGTTCCAACAGGGCACAATAATTGACATGGTTTGCACGGTCAATTCCTCCTGTAAATGGCAAGGGCATCACTCTGATAAATCAGCTCATAGCCTGCATTTTTTAATTTCTCTGCGCTGCTGTCCTCCCAGCGTAAATCTATGGCGAGATACTGACTTCGGATGCCGGAATCGGTTTGATACAGCTCCTCGTGTTCGTATAAATGGGCCACCAGGTACGTGGAAGCCGTAACCGATGCGTCGGCGGGTATGCGGTCCAGGTCCGTCTCCATTTGCTGATAGGTTTTCCGGTTTTTCAGATAATCCTCTATATACCACCCAGACCCCGCCTTTGTTCCGGCGAAGAGCAAACCGCTGAGCAGCACTGCACTGAGCGCCTGGGCCCGCTGCCGTCTTTGGTCCAGACCTGCAAGCTGCAGGATGGCAAAATAAAATAGCAGAACTGTGGTTCCGAAATTATACTGATAATGGATGGTGTGCAGGTATTCATAATCTGGCATGACATTGAGCAAAAGCATAGGACCCAACAACAAATACCGGGCCGGCGGCGTTTTGCACACCAGTAAACCGCCAAAGGGCAGAAGCATCAGTAGCAGATACTGCAACTTTTCTGCGGTAAAGCACTCTCGTAACGCATACGCTGGATGAACCAGAACCGTTTTGATAATCTGCACCATACTGCCTCCCGGCTCGTACAAAAGATTATCAAACCGGCTGCTTAAAATTCCGTCGCCGAATTTGGATAAATACCAGGTAGCCGCGCCGAAGGCGGCCACTGCTGCAAAAAATAGGAGCAAACCCGTTTTTCGTCTTTTTTCCCCCAGCCAAAAATAGAGTCCTAGAAACGCCAGATAAATGCCCGCATCCTCCTTAATTGCCAGGGTGGCCACAGCGGAAAGCGTTAGCACCCAGGCTTTTTTTGCTGTCATGCCGTACACGACCCACAGCAGGCACGGCGCTAGAAAACAGTTTTCATGCAAATCATAGAAGCAGCTTCCGCTCAGAGCCGGAAACAGAAGATACGCGACTGCGAGAAACAGCGTGGTGGTAGACTCCAGCCGGTGCCGCCGGCAAAGCAAGTAGAGCGGAATCAGCCCGGAGGCGGTCACCAGTGCCTGTCCGATTTGAAGTGTGACGGGACTGGGCGCAATGGCATAAAGCGGCAGCAGAACATAAAAAATTGGAGACGTATGCACCTGAAAATGAGACAAGGCCAAATTGCGTTCGCAGGTTGTCACCGGCGCACCGGTACGCCGCATGGACTCAAACATTTGAGAAAAGATTCCCATATCAAAGCACGGCGCCCGAAATATCAGATATCGACTCACCGTCACCAATCCAAGCCATGCGGCGAGCAAAAAGAAGCAAATGGCATAGGTCCGGCGGACCGTTTTTTCCCTTGGCTCCCATCGCAGCAGGCCGGCGGGCTCCCACTGCCGAAGCGCCAACAAAAACAGCAGAGCTAAACCAATGGTGTACCAGACGTCTCCAGTCGCTACGGCCCACAGGACTCCCGCCCCATAGCAGCACCAAAACAGCAGTCCTGCTCCCTGCTTCTTCACGCAGGAGAGCAGCCAGAAGAAAAGCCCGGCCAAACCAATCAGAACCGCGGCAAACACAAGCCACGAGACAGTACCGCCATGTGCGGGGCTGTCCATGTGAAGCCATGTCCCAAAAAGATTACTCGTAATGATCCAGGCACTGAGAGCAGCCAGCCCCCATCTTGCAAAAAGCTTGTTTTTTTCTTCCCTCATACCGGTGTCCCTCTTTTTCTATGTTTGTAGTTTTGACGGAACTAATTCTGCCCCGAATCACCGGGGTAGAATGATCACTCAGTATATTCGGTTGGGCTGTATACACCCCATCCTTCGCCGGTGCCTGTAAACGCCGGATCGGTAAAATCAAACTCGTTGACAGTCGAATACCCGGAATAGCCGTACTGAGAGTCACTCTCGTCCGGCATGCTAGTTTCCGCCCCATCCGTCTCGCGCCACAGAGGCGCCTGGGGCGAAAGGGCGAATACGCTGCCGCTGGCAACCACCGCCAACACCACCGCTAAACACGCCAGGCGCATGGCGGGAAGCCGCCGACCATTCAAAATCTCCCGAAACCGCTGTTGATAGTTTTTCCCTGTTAAAGAAAAACCAGTGGTCAATGGGCTCCGCATGCTCTTTTCCTGCCTCAAAAATTTTAAAATTGTGGCGCAATACAAGCTTCGTTCCTTCTGGGAGCGCAGCCGGAGCACTGCAGCGTCGCAAGCAGCCTCACAGGATTGGTCCGCCCAGTCTCCCATCCAATAGACCACGGGATTAAACCAGTGGAGCGCTTGAACCAGCACCAGTAAATATTTCCAGACCAGATCCTTCCGCCGGTAATGCGTCAACTCATGGGCCAGGATGTAGGACAGCTCTTGTTGGGAATAAGACAGCTCCGGTAAATAGATCACAGGGTGCAGCACCCCCCGCAGCAGCGGTGAGGAAAGCCCGCCCACATAAAAAACCTCGATATGCCGCGCGAGCCCAAGCTGATCCTGTTCCAAGGCCAACGCCTGGCGCAGAGGCACCTGGTCCATTTCGCTCTGATAGCGCCGACAATAGGATACAAATTGGTCATTTCTCCCCAAACGCCAAAGGAGCGAAATCAAAAAGCCGCAGGTCCATAGAGCAGTCAACACAGGAAACACCCAATTTCCGCCGACCTGGGAGGATGCAACGACAGCAGACCCGGTCCCTGGAATGGAAATCACAGCGGCAGGAGCAGAAAAACGCGGCTTATAGACGAGCAGAAAGCCCAAAAAAATCACGACCCATATCCCATACCGCCAGGCAGCGCTACGCTGTCTTCCCCGCCACAGGAGCAGCAGGCGGTATAGCAGCGCCAAAACGCCCATCAGCGCGGAAGTCGTCCCCAATTGGAATAAAAATTGCTCCATGGCCTAACGCTCCTGTGTATGGAGCATCTGCTCTAATTCAGCCAGATCCTCCTTGGTCAAAGCACCTTTCCGAATTGCGTCTCCCAAAAAGCCGGCCATTGATCTGGGGTAAAACCGATTTAAAAAGCTGTCAGTTTCAAAATCCCGATACATCTGCCGGTTAACCAGGATGAAATACTGCCGCTCCTTCCCCTGCTTCACAGAGGAAATCAAGTGTTTGTTCTCAATTCTGGACAAAAGGGTCAGCACCGTCTGAGGCTTCCAATCCAAGCCGGACGCCTGAAGATGCGCATGGAGGTCTCCGGTGGTAACAGGCTCCTCCATGGACCAAACCACCTCCATCAGGCGCAGCTCCGCGTCAGACAGCTTCCGGAATTTTTGCATCGATCTTCCCCCTTTTCCTATATTCTACAATTGTCTTTAATCTTTGTCAAGAACAATATAGAGCGCGCGACCTCTTTTTCGATGCCCTTCTTTTCCGACCGCACAATCGGATTCCCCGACGTTCGTCTAGGTCCCGGAGGGGACGCGCAGCATCTCCTCCGCACTTTTCAAGGTGGTGGCAGTGATGCTGGCTCCTCCGATGATACGCGCCAGCTCCTGCTTCCGGCCTTCCCGATCCAAGGGCGTCACCGTAGTAAACGTGCGGCCGTCCCGTTCTCCTTTTGCAATAAGCAAATGGGTATCCGCCAGCGCCGCGATCTGCGGCAAATGCGTGACACACAGAACCTGCTTATTTTTCGCCACACTGCGCAGCTTTTCCGCCACTTTCTGCGCCGCACGCCCGGAAACGCCTGCATCCACCTCGTCAAAGATTAAGGTGGGGACCCGGTCCTGCTCCGCCAGCACGTTTTTCAGCGCCAGCATAATACGGGCCAGCTCACCTCCGGATGCCACCTTGTTCATCGGCTTCAGCGCCTCGCCTGCGTTAGCAGACAGATAGAAGGCCACTGCGTCTGCGCCGGTAGGCGTCAATTCTGTTTCGGTAAAACGACAGGTAAACTGTACCCGGGGCATGTCCAACTGCCGCAATTCCTCTAAAATGCGGTCCGCCAGCTTCTTTGCCCCCTGCTTCCTGGATTCCCGCAAAGCCTTTGCCGCAGACCATGCCTCCGCCTCCGCGGACTTGCACTTGGCCTGGAGCCGCTCCAGCTGGTCATCTGCAAAGGCTATCTCGTCCAGTTCCTTCTGCGCCCGCTGGAGAAAATCCAAAATTTCCTGACAGGTGGCCCCGTATTTCCTGCGAAGTCGGTGAATCACGTCCAGCCGGGCTTCAATGGCCTCCAGTTCCTCTCCTGAATAGGCAAAATCCGCTCTGCGGTCTCGCAGTTCCTCCGCCGCATCCTGGACTTGATACATCAGGTCGGATACTTTGGCTCGTATGGCTTCCAGAGACTCGTCATACCTGCTAATTTTGGACAGAGCACGCTCCGCCTGCACCAGCATTCCCGCCGCACCATCCGAGTCCTCATCTCCATACAGACTGCCTACCGCGGTATCCAGGCCGTCGAAGAGCTTCTCTGCGTTTTGCAGCAGGCGCCGCCGCGCTTCCAGCGCCTCGTCCTCCCCCGGCTTCAGCCCGGCCCGGGATATTTCGCTAATCTGAAATTGAAGGGTCTCCATTCGGCGGAGCTTTTCCCCCTCGTCCATGCTCAGGCGCTGAATTTCCCGCCGTAAGTCGGCTACCGCGTCAAATTTCTCAAGGTATGCCGCCCGGAGGTTCCCATTCCCGCTGAAATCGTCTAGAAAGGTCAGGTGATATGCCTCATCAAAAAGCTGCTGCGAGTCGTGCTGTCCATGGATGTTCACCAGTTGAAGGCCAAGCTTATGCAAAATCGACACATTGACCAGTTGACCGTTGACGCGGCAGACATTTTTACCATCTAAGTAAATCTCCCGCTGAACCAGCGTCTCCTCTTCATAAGGGACACCGCACTCCTGAAACCAAGACAGTTCCGGAATTCGCCGGAACAGAGCACGGACGGACGCCTTGGCCGCGCCTGTACGAATCATATCCCGGTATGCACGTTCACCCAGGATCGCAGAAATAGCGTCGATCACGATGGACTTGCCCGCACCGGTTTCGCCCGTCAGAACATTAAAGCCCTCATCAAAGGCGATATCTGCCTGTTCAATTACCGCGATATTTTCAATGTGCAGCACTGACAGCACGTTCGACTCCCCCAAACTCAGGCCAGCAGGCTCTTAATTTCACCGCAAAAGGCAGCCGCAGCGTTGTTGTCTCGCATGACGATAAACACGGTATCGTCACCAGCCAGGGTTCCTACCACCACGGACATGTTCATGGCGTCCACGGCGGAAGCCGCGGCGGAAGCAAGGCCCGGCATGGTCTTAATCACAATGATGTTCTGCGCATAATCAAAACTGGTAATGCACTCCCGGAAAATAGTATTGAGCCGGGCGGAGAAGGTACCGGCGCCGTCTTTGGAGGAGGTGGTGTAGCGGTAGGTACCGAAGGAGGTCAGCTCTTTTACAACCCGAAGCTCCTTGATATCCCGGGAAATGGTCGCCTGTGTGCTATAAAATCCGGACTCTTGCAGCGCCTGCAGGAGCTGTTCTTGGGTCTCAATGTCACGGGTAGAGATGATTTCCATGATCTTGGCCTGTCTCTGGGTTTTCATTCTAATCGCTCCTTCATGTATTTTTAAGTTTACAGCTGACGATGTCATAAAAACTCCGGTCTTTGATCCGGACTAATTTGGTCACAAAGGCCGAGCGGGTGACGGTAACCAAATCCCCCGTGCCCAACCGCAGCGCCCGCCCTCCATCCACCGATAAAAAGGCATTTCGCTTACCGGAACGCTCCAGCTTGACGGTGATGACCCGCTGGTCCGAGGCCACAATACAGCGGCTTTGCGTATCGTGGGCACAAATGGGCGTGATCAGTGTGACCTTTGCATCCGGCTCTACAATGGGTCCGCCCGCTGAGAGGCTGTAAGCGGTGGAGCCGGTGGGCGTGGCGATGATCACGCCGTCACCGCCGAACTCCATCGCCTTGACTCTGTCGCAATAAACCGCCAGGCGCACAACCCGCGCCACTGCTCCCTTGGTAATCACCACATCGTTGAGGCAGGTCTCCCGCAGCAGCGTCTCCCCGTCCCGAACCACTTGAACCTCCAACATGCTTCTGTAATCAATGTCATACTGCCCTTCGGCTATTTTGCGCATCCACTGCAGTTCCGCGCTCTCCAGCTCCGCGATGAAACCCACGGTCCCGATGTTGACGCCTAAAATAGGGACCCCAGCCTGAGTCGCGGCTTTCGAGGCGTGCAAAATTGTACCGTCGCCGCCAAAACAAATCAAAAGGTCCGCATCAGGTAACTCCTGGCTCAAGTTGGAGAAGGCAATTCCCCTAGGCATGTCAAAGGTCTTATCCACATCAAACGGCAGGCAGATTTTGGTCTCCAGTCCAGCGCCATTTAGGCAACTTTGGGCCGCGAGCACATATTTGAAATTTTTATCCCGATACGGGTTCGGAGTCAAAACGACTTTTTTCATGTCTGTCCCTCCAAAGCTTTGTGCGCCGCGGCGACAACGGTACCCGTGTCCGGCTGAAAGGCCGTGCCTGGGACCCGCGTCAGATGGCCCAAAAATTCCAGGTTGCCCTCCGGGCCCTTCACCGGGGAATATGTCAGACCCAACAGAGTAAAGTGGAGCTCTCCCGCCAGCGCTACAAAAGCATCCAAGACCTCTTGATGCACGGCGGGGTCCCGGATCACACCTTTTTTGCCGACCTTCTCGCGTCCAGCCTCAAACTGGGGCTTAATCAAACAGAGCACCTGCCCAGTTGGCTTTAGAAGACCTGCAATGGCAGGCAGCACAAGCCGCAGGGAGATGAAGGACACATCCACCACAGACAAATCCAACGGCTCCCCCAGATCCTCCATAGTAACATAGCGGATGTTCGTGCGCTCCAGCGTCACCACCCGGGGATCGGATCGGATGGACCAAGCTAACTGCCCATATCCCACATCGATGGCAAAAACTTTTTTAGCGCCATGCTGCAACAGGCAGTCCGTGAAGCCCCCCGTGGAAGCGCCAGAATCGCTGCATACCATACCGCTTGGATCTATGGCAAACTCCTGCAGCGCCTTCTGCAGCTTCAAACCACCTCGGCTCACATAGGGGCACGGGTTTCCCCTTACCTCGACAGGGATATCCTCTCCAAACAACGCGCCCGCCTTCTCCACCCGCTGCCCATTGACATAAACCTGTCCGCTCATAATGCAGCCCTGGGCCTTGGCGCGGGTTTCAGCCAGGCCGCGCTCCACCAAAAGCTGATCCAGCCGCTGCTTATTTTTCACGATGCACGACCTCCTCCGCCCGCTTCGCGATGGAGGCCGCGTCCAGGCTCAGATAACGATACAGCTCTTCCATTGAGCCATGGGTGACGAAGCGATCTCCAATATTCTGAATGGAGCAGACCGCGCGGACGCCCCGCTGGCCCAGGGCTTGGATCATTTCATACCCCACACTGCCCACCCCCTGGGCCTCCTCCACAACCAACAGTCGGCCGGTCTTCTCCACGGAAGCCATCACAGCGGTCATGTCCAGGGGTTTAATGACCTGCAGACGAATAATTTCGGCTTGAATTCCGCGCTCTGCCAGTAAATCCGCCGCTTGGACTACCTGATTGATGATCGTTCCATAGGTGACGATAGTAATTTGATCCCCCGCTCGAAATACCGTGTCCCGATTGAGCTTTTGGAAGGCGCCGTCTCCGCCGCGGGGATATCGAATGGCCACGGGTCCGTCGTATTTCTGAACCGCCCAGATGAGCATTTGCCGCAGCTCGGCGCGGCATCCGGGACACAAAATCAGGAGTCCTGGAACCTGTCGCAAAAAGCCCACGTCAAAAAGGCCGTGGTGGGTTTCCCCGTCCTCTCCTACGAGACCGGCCCGGTCCACGGCAAAAATCACATGTAGGTGCAGCATGGCCACATCCTGCAAAATCATATCATAGGAACGCTGCAGAAACGTAGAGTAGATGGCTACCACGGGGACCATCCCGGCCTTGGCAAGCCCGCCCGCCATGGATACAGCGTGGCCCTCCGCAATTCCCACATCAAAGGTCCGCGCCGGGAATGCCTGGGCAAAGGCACTGAGCCCGGTTCCACCGGGCATTGCTGCAGTGATGGCGCACAGCCGCGGATTTTCCCCGGCGAGCTGCAGCATCGTATCTCCAAAAGTATCAGAAAAGGACACGGACTTTTCTGACAGGGAGTGGCCAGTGTCCGGAGCAAACGGCTCGATACCGTGAAACCGACAGGGATTCTCTTCCGCCGGAGTATAGCCCTTCCCCTTTTTTGTAATCACATGAAAAAGCACCGGGCAACACAGACTCTGTGCCACCTTTAGCAGGTAAATCATACGGGGAACATCGTGCCCGTCCACTGGGCCAATATAGGTAAAGCCCATATCCTCAAAAATTGTAGTGTCAATCAGCCTGTTTTTCATCCACTCCTTGAGCTGATGCGTAAATTGATACAGCGCTTTCCCCCCGGGCACCTTGTGCGTAAAGGTTCTGTATGCCCGCTTCAGGCCAAAATACCCGGGGCGCGTACGAAGCCTGGACAAATGTAGCGCAACACCGCCCACATTGTGCGCAATGGACATCTCATTGTCATTTAGGACCACAATCAATGGTTCGTGACTGGCACCGGCGTCGTTCAGGCCTTCATAAGCCAACCCACCGGTGGTTGCGCCGTCGCCAATTAGGGCGATAACGCTGTAATTCTGACCCAGAAGCGACCTGGCCCGCGCCATGCCCAAGGCCACGGAGACAGAACTGGAGGCATGCCCCGCAACAAATGCATCCGTGACGCTTTCGCAGGGCTTGGGAAATCCAGCCACACCACCAAAACACCGCAGAGAGGAGAAACGGTCCCTGCGGTCTGTCAAAATTTTATGCACATAAGACTGGTGGCCCACATCGAACACCAATCGATCCACTGTCGTATCAAAAACGGTTTCCAATGCCAAGGACAGCTCCACGACTCCTAAATTGGAGGCCAGATGGCCACCGGATTTGGCTACGTGCTCCACTAGAAAAGCTCTTAGTTCTCTGCAAAGCTGTGATTGCTCCTCTTTTGAAAGACGAACAAGATCCGCATGGCCATGCAATTGTTCTAATATACCCAATCTACCACACAACCCGCCTAATGTTTTTTTCCGCCGCGGCCCGGCAGTAAAATGCTGGGGATACACCTCAGCCAATGTATGACCTTCGCCACGGAAAATACGATGGAGGTACAGGAACGAATGGCAAAGGACTTTCCCAGCGCCTTGCCGCCCACCGTTAAGCCTGCCACCAGTGCAGACATTCCTAAACTCACGAAGTTCCCTCTGGTTCGCTCTAAATTGGTGATGATCTGCGCAGCGATGGTGGCGGCGGCCGCGCCGGAAACAACGCCGCAGATGTCTCCGATGACATCGTTGCAGATGGAGGCCACCCGGTCTGCATGCCGCAAGAGCATAATACACTCTGTCGCTCCCGGCACCTTTTTCGCCGCCATGGAGTGGAACGGTTTCTCTTCCGCAGAGGTCACAGCCACGCCGATGATATCAAACACAATGCCAAAGAGAACAATGATTAACAAAATAAGAAAAGCCACAGCCATCCCCGAGCGCGCCATCAAGCTGGAGGATGTAAAAGAGATGGTGCCGGAAACGGCTATGGTGGTGAAAAAAATGAGAATAACCCAACGAAGATTAGACCTTTTATTCTTTCGGTCCTGCCTTGCCGAAGGGTGATCCGCTTTCGCCAATGCAAAAACTCCCTTATGTCAAATTGGTACGCAACCAAATTGGTTCTAAAAAAACAAAAAATGACGGCGACAGATGGGATAAATCTTACGGCTTAAGGTCGGGTTGGATTTCCCCGGCGGAAACCCCTCGTTGCCGATTGGGCAGTTTCCTTTTCATTCCGCCGTCCAAGCGTTGCCGGGATGGATACCCGATTGCCACTGAGTCCGTACTGCAATCCCCCACCTGCCCCAAAGACAGCCTAGGTGTTTTCCACAACAGCCCGAACCAACTCTTAGCCTCTTTTGCAGATAAGGTTTCCGGGGCAATAGCGGTTTTGCCCGTGGCCACGAGCAAAACGCTTGTCCCCCCTTCCCCGCTTACCCACGCAAGGCAGGCTACTCTGCACACAGCACACGATTCTGCGCACCGCAATGCAGGTTCATACCAGTTTCGTACGCGGACTGGGAACCAAACAGGTCGCTTCAGCCGTCGCACAAGAGCTGGTCTCCACGGAAACCGGGTCGGATATCCCATGCCATTGAGATGCGCCCGGAATCCTTAACCCCCAGCACCCACCCTAAACTGGGCGTAAAAAGCAGGCACCAGGGACTTCATCGATATGCCCTTCAAAGGATTTTTAGGCCCTTCCTGGGAGCTGGCAGTTCTGACTAGGATACTGCGCCGTCATTTGTATCATATCATAAGTTTCATGAATATACAAGCGTCTATACATTTAATTTTTAAAAATGTCCGCGGCGGAAACCTATAAAACCCGGTCAATCAGGGACCTTGCCAGCGCCTGCATCATTTCAGGGGAATCAAACGCCTGTAAAGCGGAGGCCGCCAACTCCGTATGCCGCTGGACCATACCTTCGCACGTCTCCATCCCATACAGCCGAACAAACGTATTCTTTTTTACGTCCGTACCCACCGTCTTTCCCAGCGTCTTCGCATCGCCAATGCAGTCGAGAATATCGTCCCGGATTTGGAATGCCAACCCTAAATGCGCGGCAAAGGCGCAGGCCGACTGCACTTGCTCCTCCCCGCCACCGCCGGCAATCACACCCAGCACGCATGCGGCGTTGATGAGCGAGCCGGTCTTTCTGGTCTGAATATTCAGTACCTCCTGCTCTGTACAAGTTCTAGTCTCGCTGTCTATATCCAGGGCCTGTCCCCCCACCATACCCAGCGATCCGGCGCACTCGGACAAAACGCTGATTGCCAAAGAGAGCTTGCCGTCCGGCAGCGACTGCGTCGCGGCCATGGCGAACGCGTCTGTGAGCAGCGCGTCTCCTGCCAAAACCGCCATAGCCTCCCCATAAATCTTATGATTGGTGGGCCTGCCCCGGCGATAGTCGTCGTCGTCCATGCAAGGCAAATCGTCATGAATGAGGCTGTAGGTATGGATCATCTCCACGGCGGCGGCAAAAGGGGTGGCTTTCTTCCAATCTCCCCCGGCCATACGGCAAAAATCAAAAACAAATATGGGACGCAGACGCTTGCCTCCCGCCAAAAGGCTATAGCGCGCGGCCTCAAATAGGCGTTGCTGGGGCTCTTTTTCGTACTGATAGCAGGTTTTCAGATAATCCTCAATCCAGGTCCGATACAGCAATAGCTGTTCTTGCAAATCAGGCATCTTCCTCAAGCTCCGTTTCCATGGGGGCGCCGTCCGGCCCCTTCATAACTTTTTTCACCTGCAACTCCGCCTCATCCAAAAGCTTTCCGCACTGCCGCACCAGGGCCGTCCCCTCTTCAAATAGCTTCAGGGACTGTTCCAGCGGTACGTCTCCCTGCTCCATCGCCCGAACGACTTGCTCCAACCGCGTCATGGACTGCTCAAAGGTCCGAGCCGGTATTTCTTCCTGCATCGTCTTTTTCTCCCTTCGTCTTCCCGCTGATGTGCACGCCCTCTACCTGCGCCTGTAGATAGCCGTCACGCAAAAGCAGGGTAATCTGTTCTTTGACCTGGACCTGTGCTGCCGAACGCAGAAGTATCCCCTGTTGGTTCTGGGCCATGGCATAGCCGCGGGTTAAAACCTTCAGTGGGCTCATTGCATCCAGAGCCGCAGCCAGACGCACCTGACGGCGTCGGTTTGCTTCCAACTGACGCTGCTGCGCCGCGCAGAGCCGCCGCTGCGTACCGTCAAGCAGAAGGCGCCGCTCATCCAGATAGGCTGTGGGACTCTGCAAGGGTCTTGCAACCGCCAAGACCCGTAATCGCTGCCGGTACAGCCGGACCCGATTCCCCAGGCCGGCCACCATGGCAGCCTCCATATCAGACAATTGCCGGCGCAGCGCAGCCTGGTCCGGCACCGCCAGCTCCGCGGCGTTGGAGGGGGTCGCAGCCCGCAAATCCGCCACATAATCTGAGATCGTCACGTCCGGCTCATGACCCACGGCGGAAATCACCGGAACGCGGGACTCATAGATGGTCCTTGCCAGGCACTCGTCATTGAACGCCCAGAGATCCTCCAGACTTCCACCGCCGCGGCCCGTAATAATCAGGTCCGCCAAATTCCAACGGTTGACGTATCGTATAGCGGCGCAGAGCTCAGCCGGTGCCTCGGCCCCCTGCACACGCACCGGCAGCAACCGGACGCGGGTCAGGGGGTACCGTTTCCGCAGAATTCGCAGCATATCATGAATCGCTGCCCCGGCTGAGGAAGTGACAATGGCAATGGTGCCCGGATATGGCGGCAGGGGTTGCTTATGCTCCGGGTCGAACAGGCCCTGAGAAGCCAATTTTGCTTTTAATTGCTCAAACGCCGCGTATAAATCCCCCACCCCGTCCGGGGACAGTGCCGTACAATAAAGCTGATACACGCCATCCCTGGGGTAGGCGGATATCCGTCCCATGGCCAAAACTTTCATGCCGTTTTCCGGGCGAAACCGCAGCCGGGCAGCATGGGAGCGGAATAAAACGCAGCGCAGCGCGCCAGTTTCATCTTTTAGAGAAAAGTAATGGTGTCCCGACGGGTAGAGCTTGTAATTGCTAATCTCCCCCCGCACGCAGAGCCCGGATAAAAGCCTGTCCCCGTCCAAAAGGGATTGAATATACGTATTCACTTGCGTGACCGTGTAAATTTTCTGCTCCATGCTCATCCTCCCAGGCTCCGCCAGGTCAATACAGCAACGCCCATGGCGTTGTCCGTTGCATACGCTGGCTGGCAGAAAATAGAGTTCGTCCCCTCCATGTTCCTTCGCAACAGGGAATTGGACGAAACCCCGCCGGAAAACAAAACGGGAAGCCCAGGATACGCCCGTCTGGCGTGCTCTGTCGCCAGCTGTACCGCCTGAGACACACAGCGAAGCGCAAAGCCAGCCGTTTCCACCGGGCTGCCTGTCCGCTCAAAATATGCCTTTACTTTGTTTTCCACACCAGACAGGGAGAACGCCATGTCCGGACATTTGACGGAGAAAACGTCATCTCCCTGAGCCTGCGCCGCCAACACGTCCAGGGCCTTTCCGGCGGGGAACAAAAGGCCCAAAAGCTGACCGGTTCTGTCAATCAACTGTCCTGCAGAAATGTCCGTGGTTCCGCCGATCCGAGTACAGGCCACATTCCAGCCGTCAGGCTCTACGAAAAGCAGTTCCGTGGTTCCCCCGGACAGGTGCCACGCCAGGTGCGGCTTGCTCAAGAGGTCCCATCGATCTGCCGACCAGAGCGCCGCGGCGATGTGGCCCTGTTGATGGGAAACCTCCACGACCGGGACCCGCAGGGCCGCAGCCAAAACGCGCGCCTGGCTGACGCCGGCCAAAAAGCAGGGCATATAGGAGCCCTCCACCGCCCGAGGCCGGGAACTGACGCCGACTGCCGCAATAGAAGCCGGGTCCACACGGGAAAAGAGCCCGTCGGCAAGACCCGGCAGGCTCTTTAGGTGAGCAAACAGCGCGTCCGACTGGCGCAGACCCAGCTGCCCAGTTGGAACTGGTAATAGCTGAGAACTATTTTCTCCAGAGGTCCCTTGAAATACGGCGACAGACGTGGTGTAGTTACTGGTATCAAACCCTATGACACTCATTCCATCGCCTCCGTTGGCGGCTGCGCGTCCTGGGCCGCCCCCGGTTCCAAGCCCGTTTCTCGGAGATAGGAGCCCAAAATTCCATTGACAAACGCGCCGGCTTCCTCCCCATCATATTTTTTTGCCAGGCGGACCGCTTCATTTGCGGCCACACCTACCGGCACATCCTCTACCTCCTGGCATTCATAGAGCGCCAACTGTAGAATCGTCCGGGTCAAGCGGGAAATTCTGCCGATTTCCCAGCCGATGGCATACCGGCTGATCAGAGCGTCCAGATTTGCCGCCCGGTCCGCCACACCGGAAACAACCTGCTTCATGTATGCGATCTGTTTGCGGTTGGGCCGCTCGGCATAGAGCTCGTATTCCTGGGACAATGCGGCGTAATACCCTTCCTCAAGCCGAGCTTGCATGATTTCCTCCGGAGATTCTCCGGTGAACATCCGGCCATAAATCAGATGAACCGCCAGTTCTCTGGCATTTGACCTGGTCATATTCGGTTTCCTCGCCTTGCTCTTTATTTCCACACAGATGATCACGAAGCAAAAGGCCAAAACTGGGCCGTTCCTACCATGGCATAGAACGGCCCAGCGCCTATTACTTCTGTTCCAGAGAGATTCCGCAGACGTTTACATTGACGCCGGACACCCGCATGCCGGTCATAGACTCCACTGCGGCTACCACACCATCCTGCACAGCCTTGGCTACCTGCACCACGGAAAAACCATAAATGGCGATGATGTTACATTCGATATAAAGTTCGTCGTGCTCTGTAATGGTGAGCTTAACGCCCTTCCCCCAATTCTTCTTTCCCAGCATCTCGGCGATATCGGAGCCCAGCTTGGCGCTGAAACCGGCAACGCCCTCAATCTCCCCCACAGCAACAGCGACGATGGAAGCAATGACGTCCTCTGAAATCTGCACAGAACCATTTTCCTGTGTTTGGGTAATGTACTGCTTGCTATCGGCCATCGAACAAACCTCCTTTAAAATCAATAACACGGCATGCAGCCTTGTCAATATAGCTTAGTTTGGTTTATTGTACCACACTTTGGGGAAAAAACAACCATTTTTTGTCCAAACAGTCCGGATATCGGCTGAGGAATTTTACAGCAGGCGGCGTTTTCCCCAAATATCGCCATTGCTTCTCCTTTTATCCCCGGGCAACCGCCGGAACCGCCAACGTGAGTCTTGTCATTTCCCCTCATATTTGCTAGAATAGAATGCAAAAGATTGCTATATTTTAAAAACAGCGGGTTACATTTCTTTGCCAGGCTTTTCTTTTGGAACCTACTGCGCAAATGAGACCAAATCGCGACAGGCGAATTTTTCTCTGTTTGGGCGCGATATTGCCGCTAACCAGATGCATGATGGCGTGCTCAGTTCTAAGAAGGGCGCTGTTTGGGTAGCGCCGTCAGCCGCAGGGACCCGTAGTTCTGCAAAACTATCATAAGGAGGCAGTATGACTCATTTTTTTGTGCCCGCAGGGGAGCTTATGGGCGATAATTTGATCCTGACTGGGGAAAATGCGTCGCACGCCCGGGTCCTGCGCATGAAACGCGGCAGCCTTGTGACTGTATGCGACGGGCAGGGTCAGGAGTGCCGATGTGTCGTTCGTGACGTGAATTCAAGCCAGGTCAGTCTGGCCGTTCTGGAACGCAGTTCGTCGCAATCCGAGGCCAGTATTCAAGTTCATATCTTTATGGCCTTCCCCAAAGCGGATAAGCTGGAGCACGTGATTCAAAAGGCAACGGAGCTCGGCGCTGCGGCAATCACCGGATTCCCCTGCGCCCGCTGCGTCTCCAGGCCTGACGAAAGATCACTGGAGAAGAAACTGGACCGCTGGCAGAAAATCGCCGCCTCCGCCGCGGAGCAGGCTGGCCGCGGGTGCATTCCAACCGTGCAGGTCCTTTCCTCCTACGCTGAGGCCCTGCATCTGGCAGCCCAGGCGGAGCTTTCCGTCTTATTCTATGAAAACGAACGGCAGCAAACACTCCGCCAGGCCCTATCCGCCCGGCCGGGCGCCGCCAGCATCAGCCTGCTCACCGGCCCGGAGGGCGGCCTGGAGCCTCAGGAGGTGGCGCAGGCCCAGGCCGCCGGCCTGCAGATCTGCACCCTGGGCCGCCGGATTCTGCGCTGTGAAACAGCTCCGCTGTGTGCCCTGGCCGCCGTCATGTTCGCAGCTGGTGAATTCTAGCGTGGTCTTTCCTATAAGCAGCATTTAAAAGTCCCCGGCGCGGCAGAAGCCGCGCCGGGGCGTTCTTTATAATTAGGAAACTGAACGCTTACCTTTTTTTCCCCTTTTTCTCTGAATCCATTTAACGAGCTCCACCAGCGGTATCATCATCACAGCCAGCCCCAGAGCAACCGCGTACTCCTCTAGCTCAATGGTGGCAAAGCCAAACGCTTGGGCTAGGAAGGGCACCTCGATGACCAGGGTCGTCAAGATCAAGGAGGCCAGGGCCGCTAAATTCAGGGCCTTGTTTTGCCCCTTTAGGTGGAAAATACTGCCCCGCTGGGAGCGCAGGTTCAAGCTGTGGAAAATTTCAGCCATGGATAGGGTTAAAAACGCCATGGTCATGCCGTCGGCGGAGTTGGCAATCTCCCACACGCCGGACTCCATAAAATGGCCGATGAAGTAGGACAAAAGGGTCAGCACTGAAACCAGCAGGCCCTGATAAGCTACGTCAAAGCCCAATCCACCGGAAAACACGCCGGACTTTGCCTCTCGGGGACGCCGGCGCATAATATCCGGCTCCGCCCGCTCCATCCCCAGGGCAAGCGCGGGGAAACAGTCGGTAATCAGGTTAATCCAAAGCAAATGCACCGGCTTCAAAATGGTGAATCCCAAAAGGGTTGCCACAAAAATACTGACAACCTCGCTCATGTTGGAGCCCAGCAGAAACTGGATGGCCTTCCGGATGTTGTCGTAAATGCGCCGTCCTTCCTCCACTGCGCCCACAATTGTAGCAAAATTATCGTCCGCCAGAACCATATCCGCCACATTTTTGGTCACATCCGTGCCGGTAATGCCCATGCCTACGCCGATATCCGCCGTTTTAATGGAAGGCGCATCATTGACGCCGTCGCCCGTCATGGCCGTGACGCAGCCGGCATTCTGCCAGGCCTTGACAATTCTGGTCTTGTGCTCCGGCTGGACGCGGGCATAAACGGATATCTTTTGGAATTCCCGGGCAAAGGTCTCATCATCCATGTCGTCCAGCTGGGTTCCGGTGACGGCCTTCCGTTCCGGCGTTAAAATCCCCAGCTCTTTGGCAATGGCTACCGCCGTATCAATGTGATCGCCAGTAATCATGATAGGCCGGATGCCGGCACTGCGGCATTCCTCAATGGCGGCTTTGACCTCAGGCCGCACTGGATCGATCATACCAGCCAGGCCCAAAAAGGTTAAATCCTGTTCCAAGCTCTCGGGACTCTGGTCCTGCGGCATGGAATCCCAAACCCGGCATGCGGCACAAAGCACCCGCAGCGCCCGGTCCGCCATGGCCTTGTTGGCGCGCAGAATCTCCTCTTGCAGCGCCGCGGTCATCGGAACCCGGCGGCCGTCCCGCTCCATCCAGGCACAGCGCTTAATCACTTCGTCGGGTGCGCCCTTGGTAAACTGGAGTATCTTGCCGCCGGCTTGGTGGAGGGTGGACATCATCTTCCGTCCAGAATCGAAAGGCGCTTCCCCTACCCGGGGCGCTTCCGCCTCCATTTGGCTTTTATCCAGACCCTCCCGCTTGGCCCAATTGACCAGGGCCGCCTCTGTAGGCTCCCCCTGGGCCTGGCCGTTGTCGTCCAGCTTGGCGTCAGAGCACAGAGCCATGGCGCGGGCGGTTTGTTCCTTTTGCCCCCAGGCATCCATCACGGTCATCTTATTTTGCGTCAGGGTTCCGGTTTTGTCTGAGCAGATAATTTGCGCGCTGCCCAAGGTCTCAACCGCGGTCAGCCGGCGGATAATGGCGTTGCGCTTGGACATATTGGTAACGCCAATGGACAGCACCACCGTCACCACTGCCGCTAACCCCTCTGGAATTGCAGCCACTGCCAGGCTGACGGCAATCATAAAAGAGTTCATGATCACGTCCGCTGTGAAGCTGCCGGCGCGGAGAAGCTGCACTCCAAAAATCACCGCGCAGATTGCCAGGACCAGCCAGGTGAGCGTCTTGGACAGCTGCGAGAGCTTGCGCTGCAGGGGCGTTTGCCCTTCCCGCGCCTGGGTCAACGCATCGGCAATTTTCCCCATCTCCGTCTGCATACCCGTAGCGGTGATAACGGCGGCACCCCGCCCGTACACCACAGTCGAGCCCATGTAGACCATATTTTTCCGGTCGCCCAGGGGGATCTCTTTGCCCCCCTCCCGGAGCTGTAACAGGTCCAGAAATTTGTTCACCGGTACGGACTCACCGGTGAGTGCTGCCTCCTCAATCTTTAGGCTGGCATTTTCAATTAACCGCCCGTCGGCAGGCACCGCGTCTCCCGCCTCCAGGAGCACCACGTCACCCACCACCAAGTCCTCGCTGCGGACCTGGGCCATTTTCCCATCCCGCATCACTTTCGAGGTAGCCGCCGCCATTTCCTGTAACGCCTCAATGGCCTTTTCCGCCTTGTTTTCCTGGTAAACCCCCAAGACGGCGTTGACGATCACCACGAAGAGAATGATAATGACGTCGGCGAAGCCTTCGTTCTCGTAGAAGGCCAAAACACCGCTGATCGCTGCCGCAACAAGCAGGATGAGGATCATGGGGTCCGCCATTTGCAGGAAAAACCGCTTGATCAAAGAGTCCTTCTTTTGCTGCACCAGTTTGTTTTTTCCGTGCTTCGCCAGACGCTGCTCTGCTTCCTCCACTGAGAGGCCCTCCTTGCGGGAGGCCACGTGGTCCAATACTTTGGATACAGGTTCGTCGTAATAACGCAATTGTATTCTTCCTTTCTAAATATTTAGCCGTTCCAGCTATAGTTTAATAAAAAAAGCGAGTCCCATGCACAGTTTTCCCTGCACATGAGTCTCGTTGAATCTTGCTAAGCCAGGCGCTGTACACGCCATGCATGTTGACTTAGCCCGTGCAGATAACGCACGCAACTACTCCCTCATGAGGAGCCCGGTTGAGCTCACTTTTTCTTGTTCTCATCATAGCAGAATCTTATCTTCCCTGCAAGAAAAATTTACATACTTTTGGACAAAATTTCAATTGTGTCTAAAGCTATTTTAAATTGCGCCGCTTTTTGCTTATATACCATCTTCTCTGGCATGTTAAAATTTGAAAAAACTGGCTCTTTTTTTATTGCCAGTTTGGATTATAATACTTTCAGAAAAAAATGGTTGGAGGTTATACCCATGGAACAAATCACTGCAAAGCGCTCCGGGGCGGCAATACTAGCCTCTGGGGCGATTCTGCTGGTCGCAGGAATTGTGTCCAGCGTGTTGTCCCGAGCAAGCGCCATCACCGCGGCAGCGCCGGAGTCTCAGGTTTTACTGTATGCGCTGAGCCTGATCGTCACGCTTCTGGGCGGTATTCTGACCGTGTTCGGCCTGTTACGGCTGCAAAATAGAAGCCGCAGGGAAAAAACAGACATACGGACCTTGGCCCTGGCCTCTCTGTTCGCCGCGCTGTGCTACATCGGTTTTTCCTTCTTCAAATTTGACATCCCAGCTGGTACCGAAAAAACCGCATTTCATCTGGGCAATGTATTTTGCGTGTTAGCCGCTCTGTTCCTGGGCGGATTCTGGGGCGGAATCTCCGGCGCTGTGGGTATGACCATCGCGGACCTCACCACCGGCTATGTCACCAGCGCGCCGAAAACCTTTCTACTGAAGCTCTGCATCGGACTCATTGTGGGACTTGTAGCGCAAAAGGGATTCCATCTAAGCCGGGAACACAGTAGAAAACAGTTGATGCTGGGCACCGTGGTGTCCACTGCCGCCGGCATGGCGTTCAATGTAGTAGCGGATCCCCTTGTCGGCTTTTTCTATAAAACCTATGTCCTGGGTATCCCGCAGGACATCGCCATGACCTGGGCGAAAATCGGCGCCATTACGACACTGGTCAACGCTTTGGTGGCTGTCGCAGCGGCCAGTCTATTTTATCTGGCTTTGCGGCCCGCACTCCAGCACGCGGGTCTATTCCAAAAAAATGCATAAGTGGCCCTTCCCGTGGCACTGTCCTGCCGGTGCCACGGGATTTGTGCGTGGAAACCGCAAAGACAGTGATCTAAAAGGCCTCCGCACCGGTTGAATTCAGCGTTTTTACAATCAGCTCTCCGAAAAACGATCCCCAAAATCTGGACGGGACATAGGTGGCGCACTGCATAAGCTTTTAACCTAGGTTAAACAACTGAGGTACTTCCCATTGTCCCACTACGACTTATGCGACTTACCGGACGCAGCTACGCCTGTATCAGGCCTCTGGAAGATCATACCTTGTACTGGTGAGGTAGTTTTAAAATTTCAAAAATTATTATATTTTTTCTCTAATATCGCCCAACAAGGCAGAAAAATACCGCTCAAAAGTACTAACTTTTGAGCGGTATTTGGCGGAGTGAGAGAGATTTGAACTCTCGCGCGCTGATTAGGCGCCTACTCCCTTAGCAGGGGAGCCCCTTCGGCCTCTTGGGTATCACTCCGGATCAAAAAGCAGGATTAAGCCCAGCCAGGAGAAAAGGTGGCGGAGAGAGTGGGATTCGAACCCACGGCTCATTGCTGAGTCACTGGTTTTCAAGACCAGCTCCTTAAACCGCTCGGACATCTCTCCGTTTTAGAGGCCTTTCTATGGTACCACAGGAACCTAATTTTGTCAACCAGCCACCAATTAATTTCAAAATTTTCTCTTTTGCACGCTTCGGTACATGAGAAAGAAGGAAAACCCAGCAGACGAACGGGGGCCGCCGCCAAATGCGGCAGTTGCCCCCGTCCCTCACAACGACCTTAAAAGTCTTACTCTTCTTCCTCTTCCGTGAATTCGAGAACCTCCCCGCAATTCGGGCAGACAATACTTCCCGACTCCAGGGTCTCCTCATCAAAATCTATGACCTCTCCACATTTGCACTCTACCTCATAAACCGCAGAGTCATCAAAGTCGTAATCCTCGTCCTCAAGCTCCTCCAGGTCTTCCTCGTCATCGTCTAAGTCTTCCTCATCAAAGAAATCCTCTTCCTCGGCAATGTAATCGTAGACCGCGTCCAATTCCTCTTCGATTTCGTCGAGCTCATCCGAGACGGCAAAGGTTGTTTCCTCTACTTCGGTGATGGTCTTCGCCATATCGCCCAGCAAATCCACAATGGCAGCAATCAATTTTCCCTCGTTGGACTCCGTTTCCAGTTGCATGCCCTCCATCAGGCCCTTCAGGTATGCGGATTTCTCAGATAATGTCATAGTCTTCTCCTTTATTGGTTAAGTCTTAGAACGACCTAAATATTCCCCTGTCCGCGTATCGATTGAAATTTTATCGCCCTCATTGACAAACAGCGGCACCTTAATTTCCGCGCCGGTCTCCACGGTTGCCGGCTTTGTGGCATTGGTTGCCGTATTGCCTGCAAAACCGGGCTCGGTTTTGGTAATGGTCAAATCCACAAAATTAGGCGCTTCTACCCCAAAGACGTTGCCTTTATAGGACATGATCGTACACTGATCGTTCTCCTTGACAAAACGGAAACTGTCATCCAAAACGCTTTTCTCAATTGGCGTCATTTCATAGGTTTCCATATCCATGAAATAGTACAGGTCTCCGTCCGAGTAGGAGTATTCCATCTTTTTGCGTTCAATATAAGCCGTGGGATATTTGTCGTTAGGGTTAAAGGTCGTCTCTGTGACGGCGCCGGTAATGACGTTGCGCATTTTGACCCGTACAAATGCCGCGCCCTTTCCCGGCTTAACGTGTTGAAACTCCATAATCTGCATGACCTTGCCGTCCATATCAAACGTAACGCCATTTCTGAAATCACTGACAGAAATCATATTATTCCTCCTCGTCTTCCACCGGCAAACAGGCGTATACCGGCGCTCGTAAAATTCCTGTTCTATTTTAACCCATATTGCTGAGAAATTCAAGCTAAATTACGCATCTTTTCCATCTAAAACAATCAATTCCCGCGGACTGCCGGTAATATCCCGGCATCCGTCCGCCTGGAAGATCACCACATCTTCAATCCGGACGCCGAATTTTCCGGGCAGGTAGATGCCGGGCTCCGCCGAGCACACCGCTCCCACAGGCATCGGCGCATTCCCACTGGGATTGCAATTCGGCGCTTCGTGGATTTCCAGGCCCAAGCTATGGCCATAGCCATGACCGAAATAATCCCCATATCCAGCGTCAGTAATCACCTTTCTGGCGGCTCCGTCCACCTGGCTGCCCGTGACACCGGCTTTTGAGGCGGCGATGCCGGCTTTCTGCGCGTCCAGCACAGTTTGGTATACCCGCTTCATCTCCTCTGTTGCACAGCCCACGGCTACAGTTCTAGTCATATCGGAGCAATAGCCCTGGTACAGAACGCCAAAATCCATTGTAATAAAGTCTCCCGCCTGAATCTTCCGGTCTCCCGGGACTCCGTGGGGCATACTGGTGTTGGGCCCGGAGACCACGATAGGGTCAAAAGACAAACCATCGGCCCCATTTTTGTACAGGCAATAAATGAGCTCTGCGCAGAGCGCCTTTTCCGTCATCCCCACATGAATCCTCGTTAAAATCTCAGAGAAGGCCCGGTCTGTGATGGCCTGCGCTTTCTCCATAAGCGCCAGCTCCCATGACTCCTTCTGCGCCCGGAACGCGTTGATGGCGGTTTGGCAGGGTCGGAGCTCCACCTTAAGATTCTCCTCATAGCTCCGGAATTCCGCGACGGTCAAATAGGCTTCCTCAAAGCCTAGAGTCTTTACGCTGAAGTCGGCGCAAGCCTCGTTCAGGCGATCAAAATAGGAGCGCGTACGATCCACAGGCAGGACTTCAAAGCCTTTTAAATTGGCCTCCGCAGACTCGATATACCGGCTGTCCGTAAAATACCGGCAACCAGCTGCGGAAACCAGAGCAACGCCCTCCATAATATCGAACTCTGCGGCGTAATGCCGGCTATACCGGCTGGTGAGCAGGAGGCCATCCAGGCCATCCTTTAGCAGGGATTTGTACTTATCAAGATTTTTCATTGGGAAACGCTCCTTCCTCTGGCTAAAAAAATAAAGGGCAATTCCAGTACGTGACGCAGCTTCAGCAAAATCGAATGATTCCAAATTGCAGGGACCAGGAAAGAGCTGACGCCCGCACAATTGGCGCCCAGGACATCGGTAAAAATTTGATCTCCCACCAGCGCGCATTGGTTCGGCTGTAGCTGAAACCGTTCCAGGCATTGGCGGATGCCCCTTGACAGGGGTTTCTTAGCCCGGGTGACGCAGGGAAGGCCGTAAGTCTGACAAAAGGCGGCCACCCGGGGCTTCCGGCTGTTCGATACGACGCACAAGCCCACATCGGAACTTCGCATCTCATCCAGCCAGCGCCGCACCTCCACGCTTGGCACGCTGGTGGTATATGGTACAAGGGTATTGTCAAAATCCAGCATTAACAGAGAAATCTCCCTGGCATGCAAATATTCCAAAGAAATCTTCTGCACAGAAGAAAAGATTGCCTGGGGCAGCAGAGAAAAGCTCATAAAAAACCTCTTGCGTTCATACTGTGGAATAAAGGCCCAGCAGCCGGTCTCCACCCCCTTTGGAGGGATAACCGTCTGAAACACACTCGTTTTTTCCATTATATCACACCCAGGAGGTGTTGTCCATTGTCGATTCCACTGTATCTGGCCATGACAGGCGCCGATTTCTCCAGTTGTTCCCGGTTGCCCCCCCATGTAGCCTGGATGGCCTGCCACTTTTCCGCATCGGGGACAGGGTTGAGCAATCTGCCCAACTCGCTGCCGCCGGATAGCCTACTCATTTTAGACGACCAAATCCCCTGGAACGGCCATAGCTTGGAGCAGGTATGCCGGGAGACCGCGGCATTGCTTCAGAAGACCGGCGCCGAGGGTATTCTGCTGGACTTCGAGCGACCACCTACAGAGGAAACACTGTCCCTAGCTATCCTGTTGACGCGGCACTGTTCCGCCGTGGGGGCTGCCATCGGTATGCCGGAGCTCTACGCACAGTTGCCAGAGTCCGCTATCTTCTTACCGCCTCTCCCCTGTTACCAAACTCCGGCGCAGGCACTATCCCATTATGGAGGCCGGGAACTCTGGCTGGAAGCCAGCGGAAACGGCTGCCGCCTGGAGGTGGGAGCACAGGGCACACAGATTATCCCAGAAAGCCCCGACCTACTTCAGGCTGAGAGCACGCAGCACGCCTTGTTCCAGGATCCGGGGCTTCTGTGCCGGTATTTCACGGAAAAAACAGAGGAAGGCATTCGCATCAATCTCTTTGACATCCCGGGCAGCCTCCAGGAAAAGCTGGACGCCTGCGAGGAATTCGGCGCCACCCGGGCCGTAGCCCCCTGGCAGCAGATGCGGCAGACCTGACCAGAACGCCATTCATTCAAATGCTAGTAAAAGCTCAAAAAAGGCTCCTTACCTGTGTAAGGAGCCTTTTTAGTTCAATTTACGGAGTAAGGGATTAGTAGAACTTTCTCTTGTTTTTCCGAGCCGCCTCAGATTTCTGCTTCCGCTTCAAGCTGGGGCTCACGTAATGCTCTCTCTTTTTGACTTCGGCGATGACGCCTTCCTTGGCGCAACTACGCTTAAATCTTCTCAGAGCGCTTTCCAGAGATTCATTCTCCTTTACGCGAATTTCAGACATTGGTTTCCCTCCCTCCGGCGCATCCGGCTCAATCCAGGATGCTTTCAGGGCCACTTCATGGCTTTCTGAATTATAGATGAAATTTCCCGAATTGTCAAGAGTATTTTACAAGATTTTGTGTCATTGTTTCCTATCTTACACAAATTTTTGGACAAGTTCCGGTCTTTTCCGCTTATTCCGCCTCAGGCGCCGGCGTCAGATAAGCCGCCAGCTTGTAAAGCAACTGGGCCGCCTGGGCACGGGTCGCCTGGCCATAGGGCTTGAGCTGCGTCGCGGTAACGCCATTGACAATCTCGTTCTCAACAGCCCACTGGAATGCCTCCTTGGCAAAGTTGCTGATTTTTCCTGCGTCCTCAAAGCCCGCCAAATCAGACCGACTGCCGCTGTCTGCATCCTTGTACTGCACATAGCGGAACAGGATGGTCGCCAACTGCTCCCGGGTGATGTTCCGGTTGGGCTGGAAGGTTCCGTTTTCATACCCGTTTACAATCTGATTTTTGCTAGCCCAAAGCACGGCGTCGCTATAGAACGAACCAGTGTTGACATCCGTAAACTCCAAGGTCCCCTCCGTCTTCGGATTGCCTTCCAAACGATACAGGATGGTCACTAGCTGCGCTCTGGTCAGGCTGTGATTTGGCGCAAACCGATCCGCCGTAACGCCGTTCACAAGCTCATTCTCGTAGCAATAATCCACCGCGTCGGAATACCACTGCTCGCTGTTGGTATCTGAAAATACTCTGGGCAGGATTACCGTGACCTCCTCGCCGCAGATGGTGCAGATGCCGGTGGCCTCCCCGTCTTTGGTTGCAGTAGGTTCCTTGATCACGGTCATAGTCTCCGGGTCCAACTCATGGGCAGCCACCGGCGTAATTGCATTGGTACCCAAGTTTTTCACATATACGGTCATGGTATCGCTAATATTGCCACAGCTCAGGGTCACGGCGCCGGTGCCGGGCTTCGCGGCTGTCGCAACGCCCGTACCATACACGTAGGTTGCCTCCGCTGCGCTGACCGCGCCAGAGGCGCTCATTGTAAAAGTACGGTTTGCCGTTGTGTGATAAGGCTCATAGTTCAGTGCCACGGAAAACCGCATATTTATGTCCGCCAAAACCTGATCCGGGGTAGAGTCCACTGATGTATCCTCCAGAACATCCAACTCGTAGACGAAAATATCGACGCTTTTGAGGGGAATCTCGGTTTTACTCAGATACAAATCGGCATAGGAAGCCGTCACGACATTATAATCCTTGTCAAGGATGCCGAAAAAGACAACATAATCCCCCTCGGCCAGACCTGCTGTTTCCCAGGCGATCCCCAGAGTATAATAACCATTGCTGGTCTTATCCTCGAAATAGACAACAGGTTTGTCGTTCTCGCCCACGGAGTTTACGGTGCCCTTATAGATTTGTGAGACGATATAGCCGCCGTCTACGCCAGCGTCATTGATCTCAATATCCAAGCGCATTTTCTGTCCCACAACTACGGCCTGGCCAAAGCTCCAGGGCGCGGGAATGATATAATTGTCATTGGCGCGGGTATCCTTCGTATCTGCGCTACTTTGTGCCTTCGCCACAAGGCCGGGGAGCGCGGCGTCGGATTCCGTCTGGAAACGTGCCGTTTTTTCCGCTGGGGATAGCCCCGCCGCGGAGCCAACGCCTGCTAAGGACAAAACCAAAACCAGGGTCAGCGCGAAAGTCAGTACTCTTTTTCTCATGTTTGTTCTCCTTTACTGTTGGGATACGCCATTATAACATGATGGTAACGAAATTGCAACGTAAATTATGTTATCAAAATGCAAAGAACCGCCTCCTCCAGGCTGAAAGAGGCGGCTTTCCGTTATGCGCCTGACGGCATTGCGCACGGTCGTGAAACTTAACGCCTATTTTACTATCAGATTCACCAGCTTGTTTTTGATCACAATGGTCTTCACCAAGCGTCCGCCCTGCTTCTCCAGGTAGCGCGCCACCTTTTCCTCTTGCTGCGCAGCGGCAATCACCCGATCATCGGGCGTGTCCGCCTCCACATGAATCACCCCCCGGAGCTTGCCGTTGACCTGGACCGCCATGTCAAGCACTGCGTCCCGGCACATGGCCTCATCGTAACTGGGCCAGGCAGAAACGGAACAGTAGCCACCGAAGCCGTGCCGCTCCCAGATCTCCTCACAAATATGGGGGGCAAAGGGGCTGAGTAGCTGCAGGAAGGTGCGCAACTCCGCCCGGTTGCAGCCCTTGTCTCCAAATTGATTGAGCAGCGTCATCAGGGCGGCAATGGCAGTGTTGGGCTTTAAGTTCTCGATGTCGGAGGAGACCTTTTTAGTCGTCTTGTGCATGGCCGCACGGTTGCCCTCGGAGTAGGCCTCGGCACGGTCCTGCACGCTCTCTCCCAGGGCCCAAACCCGGTCCAAAAACCGCTTGCAGCCCTTCACCGCATGGGAAGACCAGGAGGCCGCCTTCTCAAAATCCCCGATAAACAGAATATAGGTGCGCATGGTATCCGCGCCATATTCCCGGATGATGTCCGTTGGATTAATAACATTACCCCGGGATTTGGACATCTTCTCGCCGCCCTCCCCCAGAATCATGCCGTGGCTGGTTCGCTTGGCGTAGGGCTCTTGGTTGGGGACAACGCCGATGTCATACAGGAACTTGTACCAGAACCGGGAATACAGCAGGTGCAGCGTCGTGTGCTCCATACCGCCGTTATACCAATCCACCGGGGCCCAATATTCCATGGCCGCCTGGGAGGCCAGCGCCTGGTCATTGTGCGGGTCCATATACCGTAGGAAGTACCAGGAAGACCCCGCCCATTGGGGCATGGTATCAGTTTCCCGTTTGGCGGGTCCGCCGCACTGAGGACAGGTGGTATTGACCCAGTCGGTCATGGCGGCCAGCGGACTCTCTCCGTCATCGGTCGGCTCGTAGCTATCCACTTCCGGCAGCTCCAAAGGAAGCTGGTCCTCCGGCAGCGGCACCGTGCCACAGGAGGGACAGTGCACAATAGGAATCGGCTCGCCCCAGTAGCGCTGGCGGGAAAACACCCAGTCCCGCAGCTTAAAATTCACCTTTGTCCGACCAATTCCCCGTTCCTCCAACCATTTGGTGATTGCAGGAATTGCCTGCTTTACGGTCAGGCCATTCAGAAAATCCGAATTGACCAGAATTCCCCTGTCGTCCTTGCTGGTAAAGGCCGCCTCCTGAACATCTCCACCCTGGACCACCTCCACAATGTCACAGCCGAATTTCCTTGCAAACGCCCAGTCCCGGTCATCGTGGGCCGGGACCGCCATGATTGCGCCGGTGCCGTAGGTGGCCAAAACATAGTCGGAAATAAAAATTGGAATTTCCCTTCCATTCACTGGGTTGACACCCCGAACGCCCTGCAGCATGACTCCGGTCTTTTCCTTCGACAGATCGGTGCGCTCCAAGTCGGATTTCGCGCTGGCGGCAGCCTGATAGGCCCGCACTTCTTCTGCGTTCTCCAGCCGATCCATCCAGCGGCTCAGAAGCTCGTGCTCCGGTGACAGGACCATGTAAGTGGCGCCGAAAAGCGTGTCCGGCCGGGTGGTATAAATCAGGATGTCATCTCCCAGGGTGGAGCGGAACGTAACCTCCGCGCCGTTGCTGCGGCCAATCCAGTTTCGCTGCTGAAGCTTTACCCGCTCCAGAAAGTCCACCTGGTCCAGATCGTCGGCCAGTCGGTCTGCGTACTTGGTAATCCGCAGCATCCACTGGCTCTTCTCCTTCCGTACTACAGGCGCGCCGCACCGTTCGCAAACGCCCTCCACCACTTCCTCATTGGCCAAAACGCATTTGCAGCTGGTGCACCAGTTTACCGGCATCTTCGCCTTGTAAGCCAGCCCATGCCGGAACATCTGTAAAAAAATCCACTGCGTCCATTTGTAATACTGGGGGTCCGTGGTGTTAATCTCCCGGTCCCAATCAAAGCTGTAGCCCAAGGCCTTCAGTTGGTTTCGAAAGGTACGGACATTGCGCTCTGTCACGGTCTTGGGATGAATATGGTTTTTAATGGCGTAGTTTTCTGTAGGCAAGCCGAACGCATCGTATCCTATGGGAAACAGTACGTTCTTGCCCTCCATCCGCTTTTTTCGGGCAATGGCATCCATGGCCGTATAGGGGCGGGCATGTCCCACATGCAGTCCTACGCCGGAGGGGTACGGGAACTCAATGAGAGCATAAAACTTTTTTCTGTCTCCCCCGGTTTCCGAAGCAAACAGCCGCTTTTCCTCCCATATTTTTTGCCATTTAGGCTCTATTTTCTGAAAATCATAGTTCATGAGGGCCACGCTCCTCCTGGGCACCGTCCCGCTGCAAAATCTCATGCAGAGAGATTCGTGCCCCGTCGCTCCAGAGCCGCTCCAAATCATAGAATTGCCGGGCCTCATTGGTGAATACGTGCACTACCACACAGCCGAAGTCCAAAAGCTCCCAGGTGTTTCCACGATGGCCTTCCCGGCCCAAAAGCCGCTCGCCCAAGGACTCCAGCGTCTCTTCCACACAATCACACAGGGTTTTCACATGCGTGTTGGAGGTACCGGTGCAAATTAAAAAGTATTCCGCCAGGGTGGTCACATCTCCCACCCGTAGCAATTGAATATCGACGCCCTTCTTACTGTCCAGGGCCTTGGTTGCGGCAGCCGCAACTTCCTTTGGGGATAACATAGGCATTTCCTTTCTATTTTATGGGATCAAGGAAGGATCCGCGTCCTCCGTAGGCTGAGTCGTCTCGGATGGCAGCGTATTCTCCCCGGAATTTGTATTTTCCGTGCTCTCCGGCGTCTCCGAGGATTCGGGTGGCGTCGTAGTCTCTACTGCTGTGGATTCCGGTGGGATAGAAATTTCCGGCGTATCTTCACCGGCAGAACCGCCCGCAGCAGACGAACCACCGGAACTGCCAGACCTTGCGGGTTCGGTCCGCCCGGAAACAGCTTCGCTTCCTGAGGACGCCACGCCGCCCATAACGTACACATTTAGGTTATCCTGGGTTAAACCGTAATCATATGGGTTCAGCGCTTGATTTACGATCTCCAATACATCGTCAGCGTAAAGCGCATAATAGGCGCCGCCGTCAATGTACACGCCCTCTCCCGGCAGGGTAAAGGTCTGCATCTCGTCAAAATTGCACTGCAGCAATTGCTCACAAAAATATGCCATATTGGATACCTTTAAATCCGTGGTCACGTAGTCATGAAAAATTTGAATAAACTCGTCAATTTTTGTGAGACTTGCAAAGCTGGCGCACCTGTGCGCCAAAGCGCGCATAAAGTCCTGCTGGACCTTCGTGCGTTGGATATCCGCCGCGGGATACTTTCGAAACCGGCACAGCTCCATGGCCTTTTCGCCATCGAGAAGCTGATACCCGGCTTTCAAATGAATATATAAATCCTGAGACGAATCCTCATAATCCATATCCTGGGGAACGTCAAAATATACGCCCCCGACCAAATCCACCGCCGCCTTGAATGCCTCCAGGTCCACTAGGACGTAACCGTCTATGGGAAACCCCAACATTTCACCCAGACGCTGGGACAGATATTCCATTCCCTCCTCCCCCTTGCCGCCACGGCCATACAGAGAGTTGATTTTGGCAATGGATTCACTTTGCGTCAACACAATGGAATCTCGCGGCACGCTCACCAAGGCCACACTGTGATCCCGGGTGTCCAGATGGGCCACCATGAGCGTATCCGTCCGGCCCCCGTCATCGTCCGTTCCAGCAAGCAAAATATTAAAAACGCCCTTCACCCGGGAGACCGGAACTTCCTCCACAATTTCCCTGCCGGTGCTCGGGTCTGTCTGGACGACCTTTACCGTTTTGCCCGGTTCCTGCTTCACGTCCAGTGGCTTGGCAAAGATTTTCCATGCCGCAGCCAGAAGCAGCACCAAGCACGCCATGGAACCGCCCACCAGTAAAAGCGCCTTCTGCCACTTTTTCAAGCCGGCGCTTTTTCCTTTCCTCTGAATCCCGTCAGCATAGGCCGTCCGTCTGGACCCCCTGGGCCGCTCAAAGCGGCCATGTCGTTTTTCTCTTTTTCTCATGGCACTTTTCTTCCTTTTAATGCAGCCATTGCCTGCTGGGAAGCCGGCGCAACCTGCCGTTTCTCCTGTTTTAATACGGAAGTCGAAAGCTCCAGGCCCAGCAACAGCGCCTCTTCCAAACTTTTTTCTGCTGCTGCCCGCAGGGATTCCACACCTGGAAAGCTTCGATTTGGTTCAATATAATCCGCTACATAGAGAATCTTTTCCAACACGGACATGCCCGGGCGGCCTGTGGTGTGCCAAGCTATGGCGTCACACACTGCTTCACACTCTCCAAAAACACACCGGGCCACAGCGGCGCCTGTGACAGCGTGCAATGTTTTCGGGTTTTCTTTATAAAAATCGTCCACTATAATACCATATTTTTCACACAATTTCAACTGCAGGATGGGCGGCACCGCTTTTGTCACATCGTGCAGCAGCGCGGCGCGAGCCGCGTCCGCCGGATCCGCATCATACTGTCTGGCCAGACGCACCGCCGTATTCCGGCAGCCCAGCACATGACTGACCCGCTTTGGGTCCAGGAGCCCACATACCGTTCGTTCCAGTTCCGGCATGGACAAGCCTCGAAGGCTGCAGTTCACTCCGTACAAACCCATTTTTTGAATTCGATCCATGACACCAGCGGGAAGTAGCGTCGACGCGCATTGAAGCGTCAGCATCCGCCGCACATCCGTAGAGGATATGGCAAGCGCGTCATTTTCCACAAACGTCACGCTGCCGCCCAGCCGGTTGCGGATTTGGCTCGCCTGCCGTTCAGCCATGTCCAGGACCGCCCTTTTTTCTCCGCCCCGGTATAAAACCGCCAGCGCGGCATTTTGGCAGATGCTATCCGGCCGATACCATTGCAAAAACGACAGAAGCATATCCGTCCCCATGAGCAAAATCAGATCGTCGTCCGGATATTGCTTTCGCAACTCCAAGACTGTATCGGCGGTGTAGCTCTTCCCAGGCCGGCGCAGCTCTAGGTCACAAGCCTCCGCCCGGGGAATCTGCTGCGCCGCCAGACGCACCAGCTCCAGCCGAACCTCTGCCCTTGGCGTACCCTCCGGCATGGATTTATGCGGTGGAATCGCGGCGGGAACCAGCAGGAGGCGGTCCAAACTCAACTTCCGCACTGCCTGACTGGCGGCATATCCATGCCCTGCATGCGGCGGATTAAAGGTTCCCCCGTAAATTCCGATTCTGCCCATGGTGTCACCTCGCTATCCGTTTTCCCGGTTCTGGTCTTTTTCCCGCTGAATTGCCCGGTCAATCGCCGCCTGACGAAAATATTCGTTTCGCTGCTCCCGTTGTGCACGAGCCGTCTTACGGCGGGCCTGCGCACCCCGGCGTACGGGATTTGCCTTTGCCGGGGAGGGCGGCGCCAACTTTGCCCGTCCCACCTGGTTCCGCTCTTTTTTCAGCCGTTCCGATACCCGGTACAGGACAAACTTTGAGCCCAGGGTACACACGCCCTCCGCTCCTGTCGCCTGACACAGCTCGTCCAGCACCTCCCGGGGGCTCAAAAGTGCGGCCTCCAAAACCCGGCCCTTGACCAGCTCCCGCGCTTCCAGTTGGTTCTCTGCTTCTGCCAGAACCCGCTCCGTCACGCCGCCCTTACCCACCATCAGTGTGGTGTCCAAGTTGGTCGCCTGGGCGCGTAATTCCGCTCGCCTTTTACTTGTCAGCATATTACAGCTCCTCGCTCAATTTTTCACATAGCCTCTGCAAGGCGACAGCCCGGTGAGAAACCCGATTTTTTTCCTCCGCTGGAATGGCCGCAAAGGTCTTACCAGCCGGGGGATAATAGAAAATGGGGTCATATCCAAAGCCGCCGGCGCCCTGCGGTTCCCGCAGCAGCTCCCCGTGCACCTCGCCCCGGGCCTGCACGGTCCTGCCATCCGGAAACACCATGGTCATGACGCAGACAAATTGTGCCTGCCGCTGCCCGTCCGGTACCTGCTCTGTATTTTTCAGCAGCAGAAGAAGCCTGTCCCAATCATTCAAACTGGGGTCATCTCCGTAGCGGGCTGAATGGACCCCCGGCGCTCCCTGCAGGGCGTCCACTGCAATCCCGGAGTCGTCGGCTAAAGCCGGAAGTCCGGTGGCGCGCATGACTGCCTCCGCCTTCAAAAAGGAATTCTCTTCAAAGGTTGCGCCGGTCTCCTCCACCTCCACATCCACGCCTACCTCAGATTCCAGGATCAACTGAACTCCCATCGGCTCCAAAATCTTGCGGATTTCCACCAATTTATGCGGATTCTTACTGGCCAAAACCACTTTCATCCCAAGTCCCCCAATTGTTCTCTTTCTAGCGCTATGAGTTCCGCGCACCCTTTGGCGCACAGCTCCAAAAGCTTCTGCTGCTCCGGCATGGTAAAGGAACGACCCTCTCCCGTAGCCTGCAGCTCCACAATCCGGTCAGTGTGGTCCATCACGCAATTGAAATCCACCGTGGCGCGGCTGTCCTCTCCATAGCACAGGTCCAGCATGGCTTTATCTTCCACGATTCCCGCAGATACGCCCGCCACATAGGACCGCAGAGGAATCTGTTCCAGCGTGCCTCGGTCCCGCAGGGTCCGCAGCGCCAAGACCAACGCCACAAAGCCCCCCGTAACAGAGGCCATCCGCGTACCACCGTCCCCCTGAAGCACGTCGCAATCAATGGTAATGGTCCGGGGTCCCAGCGCCCGCAAATTCACCGCGGCCCGCAGAGAACGTCCGATCAGCCGCTGTATTTCGGCGCTTCTGGGCGATAGCTTTAAGCGCGTCACGTCCCGCTGGCTCCGCTGGCGGTTGGCCCGGGGAAGCATCGCGTATTCTGCCGTCACCCAGCCCCCGTTGGACACATGGGGCGGCACACGCTCCTCCACCGAGGCGTTGCATAAAACCATCGTTTCTCCCATTTGGATTAGGCAACTTCCCTCTGCAAACTTTGTAAAATCAGGGGTAATGCAAACAGGACGCAAGGCATCCAACTCTCTATGATCCTTCCGCATCTCGGCTACCTATAGCAAGGCACGCACGAATTCTTCCGCGTCGAAGGGCATCAGGTCCTCCGCCGTTTCCCCCACGCCGATGAACTTCACCGGGATTTGCAGGGCATCCGCCACGGCAATCACTATCCCGCCCTTTGCGGTGCCGTCGAGCTTGGTCAGCGCAATCGCCGTCACGCCTGCGATCTCTTTGAACTGCTTGGCCTGCAGCAAGCCGTTTTGCCCTGTAGTCGCATCCAGCACCAGGAGTACCTCCCTTGCCGCATCCGGCAGCTCCCGCTGAATAATTCGGGTGATTTTGTTTAGCTCATTCATAAGGTTCGTTTTATTGTGCAGGCGGCCCGCGGTGTCGCAGATAATCACGTCCATTGCCCGAGCCTTCGCCGCCTGAATGCCGTCGAACACCACGGAAGCGGGATCCGCCCCCTCGTCCTGCCGTACCAGGTCCGCTCCGGTCCGGTTGGCCCAGACTTCCAACTGGTCCGCCGCCGCAGCCCGGAAGGTATCCCCTGCGCACAAGAGGACCTTCTTCCCCTGGTCTACCAGCTGCCTGGCCAGCTTTCCAATGGTCGTGGTTTTGCCTACGCCGTTGACCCCGATGACCAGAACCACAGACGGCCTGGTGTCCAGATGTAGCGCCGGATCGCCTACCCGCAGCATGTCGATGAGGATCTCCCGCAGCAGGTCCCTGGCCTCCTCCGGGTCCTTACACTTTCGCTCTTTGACCTGGCGTCTTAGCCGCTCTGTCGCCCGGCCCGCCGTCTCTACCCCAAGATCGGCCAAAATCAGGCACTCCTCCAGCTCCTCATAAAACGCCTCGTCCAGAGAGGAAAAACCAGTGAATACACTGCCCAGAGAATTGGCCATGGCTTTTCTGGTTTTGGCCAGGCCCTCCTTAATTCTATCAAAAAGTCCCATTTCCGTTCCTCCGCCTATTCTACTATTCCCAGTTGTTGCTCCATTTGGTTCAAGTCCATTCGTAAAATTTTGGAGACGCCCTGCTCCTGCATAGTCACCCCATACAGCATATCGGACGCTTCCATGGTTCCCCGCCTATGGGTGATCACGATAAATTGAGTTTTTTGGCACAGACCACGAAGGTACCTGGCAAACCGCTCCACATTCCGATCATCCAAGGCCGCGTCAATTTCATCCAGCATGCAAAAGGGCGTGGGCCGCACCTTTAAGATTGCAAAATACAGGGCAATAGCCACAAACGCCTTTTCTCCGCCGGAGAGCAACGTAATGGTTTTTAGCTGTTTTCCCGGCGGCTGCACCCGAATTTCAATCCCGCTGGTCAAAGGATTTTCCGGGTCCTCCAAAACCAGGGCACCCTTTCCGCCTCCGAACATCTCTGCAAAGGTCTGGCCGAAGTAGCCGTCGATCTTTTGAAACTCCGCCACAAAAATGGCCGTCATCTCCGCGGTGATATCCCGAACGATCTGCTCCAGCTCCAGCTTGGCTGTGAGGACGTCGTCACGCTGCCCGGAAAGATAGGTATAACGCTCCTGCACCCGGGCATACTCCTCCACCGCTCCTAGGTTTGGCGTTCCCAAAGCGCCGAGCTTCCGCTTGAGCTCCGCGATCCGCCGTCCTGCTACCGCAAGGGACTCCAGCTCCACCCGCTCAGCCCCTGCAGTCCCCGGCGTCAAACCGTAGCTGTCCCACAGCTTATCGATTACTTGCCGTTCCTCCATAGAAGCAGTCAGCTTTTTCTGCTCCAGCAGCGCGCAGGCGCGCTCCATGGTGAGCAGATCTTTATTTTTCTCCTGTGCCTCTCGATCCAATCGAGTCTTTCGCGATTCCAATTCTGCTCTTTGGGTTTGCTCCGCCCGCAGCGTCTGCTGCTTTTCCTGCAAAACCCGAGCATTGTTTTCTTTTTGCACCTGCACGCTGCAGATTTCCGTCTGGAGCTTTGCAATAGCAGCGGTATAGTGCTCCGCCAAGGCCAGTTTTTGGCTGCGGTCTCCCTCCATTGTTCGAAACAGGGCCTCCAGGTTCTCTACCCCGTCCAGCGCGGACCTTTTTTCCGCTGCCAGGGCGGCTAGCTCTGTCCGCAGGGCGGAGACCTGATCCGCCATTGCCTGGGTCTGTCGCGTGGTATCGCTCTGGTTTCGGTCCAATGCCTCCAGGGCCCGTTCCGTTTCCATTTGCTGCCGCTGAAGGGATTCTATACTGGTCTTCAGCGCTACAATCCGACCCTGCTCCATCTCTAATCGGTTCCGCAGCACCTCCAGCTCCCGTTCGGTCGCGTTTGCAGCCTCTTCCAGAGCCTGAAGAACCGCGGTGCAGCGTTTTTCCTCCCCCTCCAGCTGTAAGACCTGATCCTCCGCTGCACGAAGCTGTTCGTTTGCCGTTGTAAGTTCAAAATCCGTCTGCTCGCAAGCTCGCTGCGCTTCCGCCAGAACGGATTCGGCTTTTTCCTTTTGTTCTTGTAGCTGCTGCGAAGTCTGCAGCAGTTTTCTCAGTTCGTTGGCCCTGGATAAAATTCCGGCCTCCTTGGCCACGGAGCCACCTGTCATGGAACCGCCCGGATTGATCACCTGTCCGTCCAGGGTGACGATTTTAAATCGGTTGCCGTACCGCCCGGCCATTGCAATGGCGGAATCCAACTGCTCCGCCAGGACGACGCGGCCCAGCAAATTTTCTACTATTTTGCGGTACGACGCCTGGCATTGCACCAATTCTGCCGCAATTCCCACAAAGCCACGGCACTGTTCCAGGCCCGTCTCCTGGAGCTTCCGGGGCTCGATAGCGTGTATGGGCAGAAAGGTAGCCCTACCGCCGTTGGTCCGCTTTAAATAACCGATGGCAGCCTTAGCATCCTGCTCTGTCTGCACCACAATGTGCTGCAGGGCGGCGCCCAACGCCACCTCAATTCCGGTTGTATAGCGGTCCTCGGTATGAATGAGCTGAGAAACAGGGCCATGGATATGTTCCAGACCGCCCCGCCGGCTCTCCTGCATCACGCTGCGCACCGACCTCTGGTAGCTCTCGTAATCGTGCTCCATAGCCTGATACACCTTCATTTTCGCAGAGACGGCGTTCAACTGCGCGGTGATCTCCTGCAAGCTGCCCTGCGCCTGATCTCGCCGCTGAGCGCGGCCCTCCTGCCGGAGCCGATAGCCCGCGATGGCGTTCTGCGACGCCGACGCCTGCCTTTGGGCCGCCGCCAACTCCGTACGGCAGGTATCCAGCGCCGTCTGCGCTTGCCCCCGCCGCACAGCGCCGGCTTTGACACCCGATTCCAGCGTTTCTACCCTAGCTAGGCCCTGGCGCGCCGATTCCTCTAGCGCCGACAAATCCGCACGTGCGCCTGCCAAGTCGGACAAATACGCCGCCTGCTTTTCCCTCAGCTCCAGATACTGCTTTCCAATTCCCTCCGCATCGGCGGCAACCTGCTGTGCCTGTGCCTGGGCCTCCTGCAGCCGCAGCTGCTGAATTTCAAGCTGTACCTCAATTTCCCTAATCCTGCAGTGGCCCTGCCGCACCTGCTGCTCCATGCTGCTGCTGCGGTCCTCATGCTGCCGAAGCTCCGCCTGAATACGCGTCAGATTCTCTTCATTGTTTTGCGTATTGCTTTTGAGTACCGCAATTTGGCCGTCCAACTGTTGGTCCGCAGCCTCCAGGCCTGCGGTATCGCTCCGCAGCGCCTCGATGGCCTCGTCCTGGGCCCGAAGCTGCGCTCCCATTTCCTCACCTTTTTGGTATAGCTCGTCCAGCGCACCGTGCTCCTGCTCCAGCACAAAGGATGCCGACGTGTAGTCTTCCTCCGCCTTTTGCACAGCATCCGTTATTTTATCCAGCCGATCCAGCCAAACCGTGACCTCCAGTCCGCGCAGTTCGTCCCGATAGGCTAAATACTTTTTTGCCTGCTCCGCCTGAGCCCGCAACGGGTCCAGTTGAAGCTCCAGCTCGGAAATTTTGTCCCCGATGCGAAGCAGGTTTTCCTCTGTGCCAACCAACTTTCGCTGGGTCTCCTCTTTGCGGTGCCGGTATTTCGAGATACCGGCCGCCTCCTCAAAAACCTCCCGGCGGTCCGTGCTCTTCAAAGATAGAATCTCATCGATACGCCCCTGGCTGATGTTGGAATAGCCCTCTCGTCCCAGGCCAGTATCCATGAACAGCTCGTGAATATCCCGCAGGCGGGCGGATTGTTTATTGATATAAAACTCACTGTCCCCGGAGCGGTAATACCGGCGGGTCACCATGACATCGTCCGAATCGTAAGGCAGCGCGCGATCCGTATTGTCCAGCGTCAGCGTGGCCTCCGCAAATCCAAGGGGCGGCCGCTTCTGCGTACCGCTAAAAATCACGTCCTCCATTTTGGCGCCCCGCAGCGTTTTGGTGCTCTGTTCTCCCATCACCCACAGGATCGCATCGGAAAGATTGGACTTTCCGCTGCCATTGGGGCCTACAATGGCTGTGATATCATTGCCGAACTCAATCAGTATTTTATCTGGAAAGGACTTGAAGCCCTGAATTGCCAATGATTTTAAATACACTGCGAAACCTCGCCCTTTCAGTTTTCATACGAATTAGTTAATTATACCAAGCTTTTACACAGAATGCAAGCAATTTCCACAAGACCTTTGTAAAAGCAAGCCGGGGTACATCTTGATGTACCCCGGCTCCGATCGGTTTGACTGCTATGCGTCTGGTTCCTTTTGTGGCGGGAAAAGCTTATGAATTGCGGCCTGTGCCGCCCGCTGCTCCGCCCGCTTTTTGCTGCTGCCGCTGCCCGCGCCCACGACTTCCCCGTTGAGCAGGACCTCTACACAGAACTGCTTGGCATGATCGGGCCCCGACGATCCAACGAGCTCATACTGCAAAATCTGATTTTTCTTCTGCTGCACGAGCTCCTGAAGCTGCGTTTTATAATCCAGGTTACGGTGCCGAAGTGCCGGAATATCCGACAGTACCAGCCGGTGAATCAAATCGGACGCGGCGGAAAAGCCCCCGTCTAAATAAACGGCTGCGATGACGGACTCCACAGCGTCTGCAAGAATACTGGAGCGATGCCGCCCTCCGCCCTGCTCTTCCCCGTGCCCCAAGAGCAGGAAGGAGCCCAGACATAGCTGGTCCGCCAGCCGGGCCAGAGCGACTTCGCAGACCAAATCCGCCCGTATTCGCGTCAAATCCCCCTCTGGCTTTTCTGGAAAAACGCGGAACAAATGCTCCGCCGTGACCATTCCTAAAATCGAATCGCCCAAAAACTCCAGGCGTTCATTGCTGGCTAAGCCGTCCCGGCATCTCTCATTGGCATAGGAACTGTGGGTCAAGGCATTTTCCAGCAAGGAAGGGTCTTCAAACTGATAGCCAAGCTCCTTCTCCAGGTCCCTAAACATTGCGTTCCAACTCCTTGCTTTCCGCCAGTCTTTGCAGTGTGCTTTCCAGTTCAGCCGTGGTATCCCGGTCCGCCGCCTCCACGGCCTGCCGAATCGCGCTGCGATAGGCGCGGCGGTCGGAGGAGCCGTGGGCCTTGATGACCGGCTTGCGAATGCCCAGCAGAGCGGTCCCCCCCACCTCCCGGTAATCCAGCATCGCCATCATCCGCCGGAGCCCAGGCTTGCAGCACAGCGCCCCCAGCATGGTCAGCGCATTTTTGCGAAACAGCTGCTTCACCATAGAACCCATGAACATAGCGGTTCCTTCTATGGACTTGAGCAGCACATTTCCGGAAAAACCATCGCAAACTACCACATCTACTGCGCCGAGTGGCACATCCCGCGCCTCCACGTTTCCGGTAAAATGAAGCATGCCGTTTTCCGCAGCCTGCTGCAAAAGGCCGTAGGCCTGCTTCTGCAGCTCCGGCCCCTTGGATTCCTCCGTGCCGTTGTTTAAAAGGCCCACCTTGGGCCGTTCAATTCCCAAGGTCTTCTGTACGTACAGCGAGCCGATCAGCCCAAATTGCAGCAGGAATTCCGGTGTGCACTCCACATTTGCGCCGCTGTCAATAATCAGGGTGCGACCGCCAGTCTGGTTCGGCATCATGGGCCCAAAGGCGGCGCGACGGACTCCCTTCACCCGCTTGACCAGCAAGGTAGCGCCAGTCAGCAGAGCGCCTGTACTTCCAGCGGAGACAAATGCATCTCCTTTTCCATCTGCCAGCATTTTCAGGCCCAAAATCATGGAGGAGTTTTTACGTTTGTGCAAAACCGTAGAGGGCTCGTCATGCATGTCCACAATATCATCCGCATTGGCAATCTCCAGGCCCTTTGGCAAATCGGAGATATTGTGCGCACGCATGACATGCAAAAGATCCTCGCCACGACCCACCAAGGTGATTTCTGTCCCAAATTCCTGGTGCGCGTCGATGGCGCCTAAGACGGCGGCCTCCGGCGCGTGGTCTCCGCCCATGGCATCGAGAATGATTTTCATGGTGCCACCTCTTCCTTCTTTATATTCCTTCGCGCACCAAATCATCGATGCGCGCCAGGGCCCTATGTGCGATGGCGAGGTTCTTCTGCGCTTTTCCCTTGACACGGTTCTCCAGCGGGGCAATGATGCCAAAATTCACATTCATCGGTTGAAAATTGGTCACCGAGTCGTCACTGATATAAAGGCCAAGCGCTCCGATGGCTGTCTGCCGAGAGAAATCCGGTGGCGTTCTCCCCTGGAGCTTGGCGCTCATGGCGATAGCCGACAGGCATCCGGAGGCGGTGGATTCCACATAGCCCTCCACGCCGGTCATCTGCCCGGCGAACGCCACCAAAGGATTTCGGCGGTCCGCATAGAACTGATCCAGCAGGCGAGGCGAATCCAAAAATGTATTTTGATGCATGACGCCATAGCGCACAAACTCCGCCTGGCGCAAAGCCGGTATCATGGAAAAAACCCGCCTCTGCTCCGGAAATTTCAGGTGTGTCTGAAACCCTACCAGATTATAAATGGTCCCCACTGCGTTGTCCCGGCGAAGCTGGACTACCGCGTACGGCTCACGTCCGGTTTTGGGGTCTTTGAGTCCCACCGGCTTCAGCGGACCGTAGCGCAGCGTGTCATATCCCCGCCGGGCCATGACCTCCACGGGCATACAGCCCTCGAAGACGTTCTGGTCCTCAAAGCCATGAACCTCCGCCTCCTGCGCGGAGATCAGCGCATGGTAAAACGCATCGTATTGTTCCCGGTCCATGGCGCAATTGATATAATCCGCGCTGCCTCGGTCATACCGGGAGGCAAACCAAGCCTGGTGCATATCCACAGAGTCAAAGGTGACCAGGGGCGCAGCCGCATCAAAGAAATGCAGGTAACGGGTCTGTCCAAAGTAGCGTCCGATGGCCTCAGACAGCGCCTCGGAGGTCAAAGGCCCCGTGGCGATAATGGCCGGTCCAGTCGGCACTTCCGTCACCTCCGTACGCACCACTTGAACCAGCGGTTCCGTACAGAGTCTCTCCGTCACTAAGGCGGAAAATCCTTCCCGGTCCACGGCCAGACAACCTCCCGCTTCCACGCGGGTCTGATCCGCACAGGATAAAATAAGACTACCTAGGTGGCGCAGCTCCTCCTTTAGTAGGCCCACTGCATTTTCCAGCCGGTCCCCCCGCAGGGAGTTGGAGCAAACCAGCTCCGCGAAGTTGGGACTGTGGTGTGCCGGAGACATCCGCGCAGGCTTCATCTCCACCAGACGCACCGGTATGCCCCGCTTTGCCAGCTGCCACGCGGCCTCACAGCCCGCCAATCCAGCGCCGACCACCGTCACCTGCGTCATACCTTCCCATCCCCCTCTTCGCCGGCCTTCTTGCCTTTACCAGGCCGCTTCCCCTTGCTGGCCGCCTTTTTTGGGGGGGCTTTTTTCTTTTTACCCGGCTCCTGCTGCGCCTCCGGTTTCTCCGTTTCAGCTTCCGCCGCTTGCTGTTCCGACTCTGCGGATTTTTTCCGGTAACCCCGCTGGTCCTCTGGCAAAAACTCAGGACACTTTTCGTTGACGCAAAAAGGCTTCATACGGCCCCGGCCCGATTTTTTAAACAGCGTCTGCCCACAGCTGGGGCAATCCTGTGCCGTTGGTACGTCCCAGGTCATGAACCCGCACTCTGCGCCCCGTTCACAGGCATAATAGGCATAGCCTTTTTTTGATTTTCGCTTCAACAGACCGCTGCCGCATTTGGGGCACCGCCCCGGCATTCTCTCTACCAAGGGCTTGGTATTTTTACAATCCGGGTAGCCCGGACAAGCCAGGAACCGCCCGAACCGCCCCATCTTGATCACCATTTTTCTGCCGCATAATTCACAGACCTCGTCTGTTTCCTCATCTGGCACCTTGATGCGGGTGTCTTTCAGCGCCTCCTCCGCATCCTCCATCTCCCGATGAAAATCCCGGTAGAAATCCTTCAGAACCGCCTGCCAGTTCCGCTTTCCTTCTTCCACCTCATCCAAACGGCTCTCCATATTGGCGGTGAACTCCACGTCGATGATATCGTGGAAACGGTCCAGCATCAAGCCCGTCACTACCTCGCCCAACGGTGTCGGCCACAGGCGCTTGTCCTTCTTTACCACATACTCCCGGTCCTCAATTGTGGTAATAATGGTGGCATAGGTGGACGGCCTTCCAACGCCCTTCTCCTCCATGGCTTTGACCAGGGTAGCCTCAGTATACCGGGCGGGAGGCTGGGTAAAGTGCTGCTCTTTTTCGATCTTATCGATGGCAGCCTGTTCCCCTTCCTGCAAATCTGGAAGCGGGGAGCCTGCCGATTCCGTCTCATCGTCCTTTCCCTCTTCGTAAACGGCGATAAAGCCCGCGAACTTGAGACTCTGATGGGAGGACTTAAAGATGTGACCGGAGCAGGTTGTATCGATGGAAATGGTGTCGTAAACAGCATTTGCCATCTGAGAGGCCAAAAAACGGCTCCAAATCAGCTTATACAGCCGGAATTGATCCCGGGTCAAGGAGCTCTGAATCCGTTCGGGGTCCAGCTCCACATGGGTGGGCCGGATGGCCTCATGAGCATCCTGGGCGTTGCTCTTACTTTTAAAATGATGGGGTTTCCCATAATAATAGGCAGGTCCGTACCGCTTGCAAATCAAATCCTTGGCTGCAGACATGGCCTCCTCAGACAGGCGCAGCGAATCCGTCCGCATGTAGGTGATCAGACCCAGGGTCCCCTCCCCGGCCACATCCACGCCCTCGTAGAGCTGCTGGGCCAAGGCCATGGTCCGCTTGGGCGTCATATTCAGCTTCCGGGAGGCCTCCTGCTGCAAAGTGGAGGTGATAAAAGGAGGCGCGGCAGAGCGCCGTTTCTCCGCGCGCTTTACCGCCGTCACCGTAAAGATTTTGCCGGTAATATCTGCAATTACGGCGTCGGTCTCCGCCTCGTTGGTGAGCTCCCGTTTTTTTGTCTCCCCATAGTACCGGGCAACAAAGGAACCGGACTTCTCCATCCGATTCAAAGTCACGTCCAACGACCAATACTCCTGGGACACAAAAGCCCGAATTTCGTTTTCCCGGTCCACGACCAGCCGGGTTGCCACAGACTGAACCCGACCGGCGGATAGGCCTCTGCGCACCTTTTTCCACAGCAAGGGGCTCAATTGATATCCCACGATCCGGTCCAAAATGCGGCGGGCCTGCTGAGCCGCCACCAAATCATAGTCAATACCACGCGGGTGCGTAATGGCGGAGCTCACCACATTTTTTGTGATTTCGTTAAAAGTTACACGGCGCGTCTTCGGATCCGGCAGCTCCAGCAGCTCTTTCAAATGCCAGGAAATCGCCTCGCCTTCCCGGTCCGGGTCCGTTGCAAGATACACCATTTGAGACTGGTCCGCACTCTTTTTTAGGTCATGGATAATGCTTTCCTTTCCCGGCACCGGACGGTACTCCGGCTGAAAGTCGCCTTCCAAATCCACGCCCATGGTGCTCTTCGGCAGGTCCCGTAGGTGCCCCATGCAGGCCTTTACCGTGTAATCCGGCCCCAAATACTTCCCAATCGTCTTCGCTTTCGAAGGCGATTCCACAATCACTAGATTTGACGCTGCTTCCTTTGCCATGGACATCCTCCAAACTAAACAGGTAAGGGGGGCTTTCTCCCCCCTGCGGCATAATACTGTCCCGGCTGCCGCGTCACATATCCCCGCACCTCCAAAAGTGTCAAAGATGCCAATACGCGGCCTGCCGGCAAGCCCGTTTCCGCTATAATATGGTCAACATGCCGCGGCTCAGCAGCGAGAGCCGATAGTATCGCGTTCTCATCAGCCGAAAATTGCGGCATGGTCTTCTCACGTTCAATATAAAGATTCGTTTCGTCCTTGTCAATGCTTTTTTCGTCGAAGGAGGAAGGAGCGGGGGAATTTTTCGCCGCGGGGCGGGGAAGTTCGCCGGTTTGCGCCGCAATTTCCTCCGGATAAGCGGTGACCTTGCTCGGGCTGTTCCACGGCCGGATTTTACCCGGATAGAGCTCTTCATATTCCTCCATGACGTCCCACCCGTTCTGAACCGCAATGGCGCCCTGCCGCAGCAATCCGTTGCTTCCGGCATTGCTCGCCACATCAATGTTGCCGGGCACAGCAAACACATCCCGGCCCTGGTCCAACGCCAACTGCGCCGTAATCAGCGCGCCGCTTTTAGCGGGCGCCTCCACCACCACCACGCCGCATGCCAAACCGCTGATAATCCGGTTCCTCTGTGGAAAATTTCGCCCCTCCGGAGGCGTACCCGGCATAAATTCGGAGAGCAGGCATCCCCGCTCCTCCACATCCCGGAACAAGCCGGCATTGGATTTGGGATATATCACATCCACGCCGCAGCCCAGAACGCCAATCACCGGCTGGCCTGCGGTCAGGGCGCCAATCATGGCCATGCTATCGATTCCCCCAGCCAGGCCGGAGACAACCAGCGCGCCGCACCGGCCAAGCTGATAGCCCATTCGCTTTGCGGCCACGCAGCCATAAGCGGAGGCCTTTCTGGTCCCCACGACGGCAATCACCGGCTCTGCGTCAAACTCCGGAAGCTGCCCTTTGTAGTAAAGCACAACCGGCGGGTTAAAAATGTTTTTTAGCCGAGATGGATACGCTGCGTCTTGCAAAGTCAACAAATGAATCTCCTGATTGTAGCAGGCCTCCAAAATACGATTTGCCCGATCCAGGGATTTATCGCACAACGACGTCAAGTCCCTGCCGGACAGTTCCTCCAGCAGGGCATACTCCCCTTCCTCTGCAAAGTACAAAGACTCCACGTCGGGAAATTGACGTAGTAAGGCCTGCATGCCCCGCACACCTACGCCAATCCGGGTGGACAACCAAATCCAATGTGCTAACATTGCAACCCGCCTACTTTTCGCCGTCGTCCAAAATTGGGATAAACTTTGTTTTCATCCGCATCTGCCACATCACGATTGCCGCCGCAACCGCCGCATTCAGGGACTCACAACGGGGATTCATGGGGATGGTCACCATCCGATTGCCGGCATCTAAAAATGCACGCCGTACGCCCTGTCCCTCGCTACCGATCACCACCGCCCAGTCTGTAAGCGGGGCGGTAGAAATATCCATGGCGCAGGGAGCCATGCCGGTTACCGCCAACGGCGTCCCGCTCTTCTGACACGCGGCCAGAATTGCCTCGCAGGTCCCGGATACGGGCAGGTTGCGAAACAGCGCGCCCATGGAGGCGCGAACCGCTTTCCAACTGAAGGGGTCGGCGCAATCCTCCGTCAGGACCACCGGCACATCCAGGGCGTCTGCGGTCCGCAGCATGGTGCCCAGGTTTCCCGGATCCTGAATCCCATCGAGAATCAAGGTCCCCGGCAAAACCGTCAGCTCCTTAGCCTGTGGGTACCGGCAGACAAATAACGCTCCCTGCGGCGCCTGCATAGGCGAAATGCTTTTCATTACATCCGCAGGGACCCGCACCACCCGGACTCCCGCCGGCAGCGGGGCGGTCTCCACGCCGTCCGTCAGAATCACAGTCTCCAAACCGGTATACCAGGAGACGGCCTCTTGGAGCAGCTTTGTCCCGTCGGCCACAAAGAGATTCGCCTCCTGCCGCGCACGCCTGGAGCCAAGCAGGCGGCGCACCTGCTGCAAAAGGGGGTTCTTCCTGCTGGTGATGCGCTCCGTCATTGCTTTTGCACCGCGGAAAGGGATTTATAATCTCCCAGCGCAACGATGGTATCTGATTTGGATACCACATAGTCCGCATCCGGGGAAACTCGAATTTTCTCCCCAGAGCGAATCGCAATAATATTCACCCCAATGCGGGCGCGGACGTTTAGCTGGCGCAGCGATTTTCCGTCCCAGGCATTGGGAGCCGTGAATTCGGAGATGCCATATTCCGGGGACAACTCAATATACTCCAGAACATTGGCAGTCGATAGCCCCTGGGCCAGCTTATAGGCAACTTCCCGCTCCGGAATCACCACCCGGTCCGCACCCACCTTCTCCAGCACCTTACGATGGCTCTCGTCCAGCGCCTTGCAGACCACCAGCGGGACTCCCATTTCTTTAAAATTCAAAGTGGCCAGAATGCTGGCGGACAGATCCTTGCCGATGGCGACGATTGCGCAATCGTAATTCCGGATACCCAAGGCCCGGAGCACATCCGGGTCCTGGGCGTCGCCCACCACAGCGTGGGTGACGTAGTTCGAAATCTGCTGCACATTATCCGGGCACCGGTCCATCGCCAGGACCTCGTTGCCCAACTCGCACAGACGGCGGGCCACAGAATATCCGAACCGTCCCAGTCCAACCACAACGTATGTTTTCATGCTCTTTCTATGCTCCTATCCAATCAGCAGCTTTGTCTCTGCGTATCGGTATCGCTCCTCCACCCGGTCGCCCATGAGGAAGCCCAGGCTGATGGTTAAAATGCCAACGCGGCCAAAATACATATAGGCCATAATCAAAATTTGAGATGGAAGGTCTAACAGCGGCGTCACATTGGCGGATAATCCCACCGTAGCCAGCGCGGACGCCGTTTCAAATAGCGAATCCAAAAAAGGAATTCCGCTGTCCGCAGATAAAAATACCCCGCCAAAGAAACACAATGTTACCATCATCACCGTAATGGTCATGGCGTCCCGGACCTGGCGGTCCGACACGGAGCGCTTGAACACGGCGACCTTGGACTGTCCCCTGGCGCTGGCGACTGCGGCCAAAAGCAGCACCACCACTGTAACTGTCTTCATGCCGCCGGCGGTGGAGCCACTGGAGCCGCCGATGAGCATCAAAACGGCGCAGACAGCCTTGGTGGCTTCACCCATAGCGGCCTGATCGACGGCGGCAAAGCCTGCCGTCCGAGTGGTGACGGATTGAAACCCACCTGCCAGCAGCTTTTGTGGAATCGTCATAGCGCCCAGCGTCTGCGGATTGTTCCACTCCAAAATGCAGACCAGAGCCGTGCCACTGAGGATCAATGACACCGTACAGATCAAAACCAGCTTGGTATATACCGTCAGCTTGCGCAGGCTCCTGCAGCGCAAGATATCTTCCCATACAAAAAAGCCCAGCCCGCCAACGATGATTAACAGCATCAGCGTGATGCAGACCACCGGGTCGGTCTGAAATGGGATCATACTGGAGCCTGGAGCAATCCTGCCCAGGATATCAAAACCAGCGTTGCAAAAGGCAGAGATGGAATGGAAAACGCCCCATTTCAGGGCCGTGAAAAAGCCGAAGCTGGGCCAAAACCGCAAAGTCAAAATCAGAGCGCCCAACCCCTCCAGGGTGAACGTGCCAATGAGCACATGGCGCTGGAGCCGGACGACACCCTCGATATCGTTGAGACTCATGGCCTGCGCCAGCAGCATCCGCTGCCTTAAGCCCATTTTTCGGTGCATGGAAAAGGCGAACATGGACGCGACCGACATGAAGCCCAGTCCTCCAATTTGAATCAGGCAGAGAATGACGATCTGACCAAACCCGCTCCACTGGACATAGGTATCAAACAGCACCAGACCTGTCACGCAGGTAGCGGAGGTCGCCGTAAAGATAGCCGGAAAGAACCCGCAGGATTGACCGCTGCGGGATGCCGCCGGCAGGGTCAACAGCAGCGCACCCAGTAGGATTATGGCCGCAAACGAGAGCGCGATGATGCGGGTGGTTGACAGCCGTTTGGAGCTTTCCATTAATCGGAGCCGCAGAAGATGGCGCAAATAGGACATAATGCTCCTCCAACACTAGCAGAGGCATACCCAAACACGATGTCTCTGGTAAGAATCTGATTCCCGGGGTCGGTCCGACGGTATCATGGCGGGGAATAAAAATAGCAAAAACGCTTGGGCGTTGCAAAATAACGACAGGTCGGAACCATGTGCAAGCTTTTCATGCCCGAACCTCACAAATCTTCTCATATATGCGAAAAACATCAGCCTTAGCCCTGTTCCGCTTCATAAGCTGCCGGCGCGTCCCATTGATTACTCTAATCATACCTTTTCTAGCTTTCCACTTTTGAGCAATCTCATGAGCGCCCATGTGAAAGGGGCCCGGCACAGCGTTTTATCATTATAGCAACATCAGACTCTTTTTGCAAGATATTCAAATTAAATTGTGTCTGTCTATCTATTCCGCAAACTTTTTACTTTTAATTTGCAGCGCAAGACCGTTTGAAATGAAATGTCGAAGCTTAACAATTGGAACAACGAACGGATTCATTAGCGCCTTTTGGTCTTTGTACGGGGTAGCCGGACGTTCTGAATGCGTGTAAGCCATAAGAAAATCCCTGCTCCGATGGTATATGGAACAGGGAAGTATTTGGGAGATGAGGTGGGCCAGCCATTTAGGCGGCCTCCCGTTTTCTGCTTCTGTAAACGAAGGAGAGGATCCAAGACGAGCTGACGAAGCTTTCATTGCCAGCTCCTATCAAATAAGATGGTGTAAAAAGATAAGCGCATTCATCCCATATACGGGCAGCAGGCATATACCCAGTTAAAAAATGTATGAGCTTCTAATTTGAAAAATAACCTTTTAATTCTCGGCCTCTGCTAACTGAACATTGTGCTTTTGCGCAAGTTGACGGATCTCCTCGGTAATCTTATCGCAGACCCAATAGTCAATCCGATTTAGGTTGGAAAAATTAACCATAGCAGAAGTAAATATTTTTTGGGAATCCGCCATTAAAATCACCGTTTCGCTGATCTCTATAACCGTGCTTTTCATCTTTGCATCCAGACTGGAGGAAGCCGAAAGCTCTCCTTTTGCAGAGATCCCCTTAGAACCAATAAAGGCCTTTTTGATATTATATGTTTTCAGGCTATCCACTGTTTCGGTGCCAGTAAAGGAGTTAAGCTGCCGGTCCCCTTTGCCAGGAAGGATATAAATCGTGTATTTTGTATCTCTGAATACCTTGTTGATTACTTCTAAATTGTTGGTGATCACCGTCAGCCGCTCGGGCATTTCCGACACATCGTCGAATAGCAACGACGTTGTGGTCCCGGCGTCCACAAAAATAACGTCGCCTTCCTTTAAAAACGCCGCCGCCTTATAGCCAATGGCTTCCTTGCGCTTTTTGTTGATGGCGCGGCGTGCTTCATAATAGCCCTCCGGCAGACGGGACTGGGCATAGGCCGCACCGCCATACTTTTTCTCAATTACGCCCCGCTCCGCAAGCTCCTTAATATCCGCTCTGGCGGTATTGGGATGAATGTCAAATTTCTCGCACAGCTCTGGAACCGTCGCAAATCCCCGCTCCGCCATATACTGTTCCATTTGCTTTAATCTAATCGCTCTCATCATCCCGGCTGCACAACTGTACAGCGCACCTCGCTTTCCACAATTTCTCATCCTGACTTTAATTAGAAAATAACACAAATTTTGTTAATTGTCAATTCAAACTCACTAAAAAAAATAATTTAACAACAAAATAACAAAAATATACTTGACAAGCAACAAAAATTCTGCTAATCTAGACAATAGAAGCGGGCTTACTGCCAAAAAATGCAAAAATTTGGTAGTTCTTACAAAATAGGACAGGCGCACTTCGAAAATGTAACGACGATTAGGAGGAAGCATGATGAAAAAACTTGTAGCGTTTGGTCTTGTTCTTGCAATGGTCGTCTGCCTGTTTGCAGCGTGCGGCGACAGCAGCAAAACTCCCTCGACAAAGGGTACCGATCCCATTGTCAATACAACCGCACCAGTGGACAATACCACGACCGGCGCCAACAATCTGTCGGATTTGTATGCGTCCATGTCCAATGAAGCGGTTTACTTAAAAAATGATGATCTTCCCGATGTGAAAGCAAAAGAAAATTACACCATTGGTATTGCGATGACAACCGTTTCCACCGACTGGTTCAAGAGCCTATCGGACGAAGTCCAGGGCCAGGTTGAGGCCGCAGGCTGCACCGCGCTGGTCTCTGTCTGCGAGGATAACGTGTCCACGCAGATCTCTCAGCTGGAGAACTTTATGGCCCAAGGCGTTGACGCCATCATTTTGGGGCCCTGCAACCCGCAGGATGCGCTGACTCCCGTTCTGAAGGAGCTGGCCGAGGCCGGTATCCCAGTCATCACCGTCAACGACACCGTGGCTGCTGACGCTCCTATTTTCTGCGCCGTCTCTGTTGACGCCTATGCATTGGGCTTCGGCGTGGGCAGCTACCTGGCTTCCCAGCTGCTGGAGAAGTATCCTGACGCAGAGAAGATTGAATACGCTCTGATTGGCGGCAAGGATGGCGACGCCATTGCCCACAACCGGAACGAAGGCGCAAAGGCCGGCGTTGCCGACGTCGATAAGGAAGGCAAGATCGAGCTGGTTTCCTTCCTGTACTCTGGTGGATACTCGGAAGAAAACGGCTTGGAGACCGCACAGAATATGTTGACTGCCAATCCGAATTTAAAATGCATCATCGGCACCTGTGACTCCCATGTGATCGGCGCCTCCCAGGCATTGAATGTCCTGGGCCTGGATCCCTCCAACGTGATTATGGGCGCGGTTGATGGCTCTGCCGGCGCAATGGAAAGCATCGCAAACGGCGGCTCCATTGTCTGCACCGGTATGAACGATACCCATGCCTTCGGTGTTCTGGCCACAAAAATCATTGTTGCATATCTCAACGACGGGACGCTTCCGCAGTCCAACAATATCATTCAGGATCCTGTGGTATGCACCATTGACAACCTGAGCACTTACTACAACGGCTAATCTTCTAACATAAATAAAGTTCAGGCGTAACAATCAACGCTGGACAAAGGTAAACTCTGCCCGCAGACGTCGATCAAGGTGCCTGCGGGCATTTTTATTAAACTGGATCCATATTACCAAGGGCCTTATATGCATTGAGGCAAAGGTTGAAGGAGCATCATCCATGACAATTCTTCAAATTGACAAAATCAGCAAGACATTCGGTGGTATCCAGGCGCTCAAGCAGGTCAGCCTGGACATCCAGGAGGGTGAAACGCTGGCGCTGGTGGGCCAGAACGGGGCGGGTAAAAGTACGCTTATGAAGATACTCACCGGCGCGTATCAAAAGGATGGGGGCGCCATCCGCCTCTATGGGAAGGATGTCTCCATCACGAGTCCGTCCGCAGCGAAAAAACACGGGATCGCCCAGGTGTATCAGCAGGCCGAGCTGGTACCGGAATTCACGGTGGCGGAAAATGTGACGCTGGGCCAACCGGACTATGCCAAGCGGGGCGTAGTCAACACCAAACAGCTACAGCAGAAGGTCCAGGCCCTGCTGGATCGCTATCATATTCCCCTTCTGGCAAACCAGAAGGTTGGAGCTCTGGGCGGCGCCATGCGACAGCTTGTGGCCATCGCCAAAGTTCTGTACATTGAGCCGAAGATCATTATTTGGGACGAGCCAACGGCGGTTTTGTCAGGCCGCGAGGTGGAGATCCTGTTTTCCATCATCGAGGAGCTGAAGCGAAACCGGACCACGATGATTTACATCTCCCACAGACTTGAAGAGATCTTCCATATCTGCGAGCGTGTGGCGGTAATGCGAGACGGGATGCTCATCTCGGTGATGAAGAACGAAAATTTGACCAAAGACGATTTGATTGGACAAATGCTGGGCCATTCTCTGGAGGCCATGTATGCCGAAAAGAACTATGTGCCCACGGAAGAAGTCGTGCTGGATGTCCAGGGAATAACCACGCGTAAGGTTTTTGATATTTCATTTCGCCTCCATCGAGGTGAAATTTTAGGAATCGCGGGCCTGGTCAATAGCGGGCGAACGGAGACCGTGCGCGCGCTGTATGGACTGGACAAAGTGCTGAAGGGAAAAATTCTGGTGGGCGGCAAGGCGGTTAACATCCGCAACTCCACCGATGCGGCCAAGTTGGGAATTTTTCTGGCCCCTGAGGATCGAAAAAAGGAGGCTTTGGTGCTTTGCCGCTCCATCCGAGAGAACGTGGCGCTGTCCAATCTCAAGGCTATCTCCCGGGCTGGCGTATGCAACAGCCGGAAGGAGACAGCACAAATCAACGAATTCTGTCAAAAGCTGAACGTGAAAATGACCTCCATTGAGGATATAGCCGGGAGCCTTTCCGGCGGGAACCAGCAAAAGGTGGTGGTTACGAAGGCAGTGATGGCCGCGCCGCGGATTTTAATTTTCGACGAACCCACACAGGGCATTGATGTGGGGGCCCGGGCGGAAATCTATACCTTGCTGCAGAAGCTTCGTTCCCAGGGAATATCCATCATTGTCATCTCTTCGGAAATTGAGGAAATTCAGATGGTGTGCGACCGGGCCATCGTGCTGCATGACGGCTATGTAACGGGAAGTGTGGAAGGGCGGCAGCTACAAGACACAGAACGCATTTTACAATTCATGTATAGGAGAGTTGCACCATGATGAGAACAGCGGAGAGCAGAAAGCTTCACAGCTTGGCCGCCGATGCCACAAAGCGCTATTTAAAAGTCCAGGCCATCCCCCTGAGCGTACTGGTTCTCATGATCGTGATCGCCTCGCTGCTATCCCCGGCGTTTTTCACCGCCTTGAATCTGCGCAATATGCTGATCCAGCAGACGACGATCATGGTAGTGAGTATGGGCATGTTTGCAGTGATTTTGACTGGCGGCATCGATCTGAGCGTCGGCTCCCAAATCGCTGTGGCGGGCGTATTTTGCGCCAGCTTTACCAATACGATGCCGCTAGGCGCGGCAATCCTTCTGACCATCCTGCTTTGCCTTGTAATTGGCTTTATCAACGGCATTATCATTGCAAAGCTTCGAATTGCACCGTTTATTGTGACGTTAGGTATGCAGAGCTTTGCCAGCGGCATTGCCTTTTGGTATTCAAAATCCTCCCCGATCTCCTGGGCTAAGTCCTCCGCCGCTCACTTCCTGTCTACTGTCGGCTCCGGGCGGCTCTATGGGGTGCCTTACCAAGCCATTGTCTGGTTTGTGATGATTCTGCTGACTGCGTTTCTGATTAAAAAGACGATCGTCGGCCGCGTGATTTACGCCATGGGCGGCAACGAAGAGGCGGTGACTCTGTCCGGTCTGAACGTGCGGAACTGGAAGATCATCCCCTATGTGTTTTCCAGCTTTTGCTGCGCGGTTGCCGGTATCCTTTTGATGGCCCGCCTGGGTCTAGGCGCGCCTACCAGCGGCGATGCGCTGGAGACGGACTGCATTGCCGCGGTGGTCATCGGCGGTACCAGCTTCGCCGGCGGTAAGGGAACGGTCAGCGGCGTGGTCATTGGTGTGTTTATTCTGGGGATCATCAATAATATTCTGGACCTGATGAACGTATCTGCGTACCCGCAGTTGATGCTCAAGGGTGCGATCATTGTCTTTGCCGTGATTCTCTCCACGATCCGGGAGAAAAATGCCTAACCTGAAAGGAGCATGCTATGCATCTGCAACAGTTGGAGGAACTGCAAACCATACTGAATGGCTTTGAGGTGGTGGACCTGGCCCATACCATTGAGCGCGGCATTCCCAGGTGGCCGACCCACCCCCCTATCGTCATCGACCCCTGCTGTACCCACGAACATGACGGGTTTTATAATCAGTGCCTGATCATGGGCGAGCACACCGGTAGCCATGTGGATGCGCCGGCACATACAGTCCCGGATAAGAAAGAGCGGACCATCGATGTATTTCCTGCCGACGCAATCTGCGGTCAGGCGGTGGTTTATGATCTCAGAAAGCTGGGCTTGGGCGCAGGCGACCGGGTTTGTGCCGAGCAAATTCGTAAAATTGAGACGGAGATGGGCGACGCTGTCCAGCCGGGTGAGATTGCCCTGATCAACTTTGGTTGGGAGCAGTACTGGCGCACCGATCAGGACTGGGTCTACTATGCCAAGAACGAACCGGGTATGGCGGAAGACGCGGTAAAGCTGTTTGCTCAACGCCGGGTCAAGGCGGTGGCGTTCGACAATATTTCCAGCGATATGCCGCTGAGGGACGGCGTGGAGTATCCCTCCACCGGGCATTATCAGCATTGGCTTCCAAATGAGATTCTCATGATTGAAGAACTGAAGAATCTGGATTGCTTGCCGACGCGATGCTTTTTTGTAGCGATCCCCTTAAAAATCAAAAACGGCTCCGGCTCTCCGATCCGCCCCTTTGCCTTGGTCCCTAAAAAGGAAACGAAATAACCGGCCTCTGAAACACATAGAACCACATTTCATCCAAAGGGTTAAAACCACAAAATTGGAGAAAAAAGAATGACGACGAATGAATTTATTGAATACTACAAGGTGATTGCGATCTGCCGGAGGCTTGAGGATTCTGATTTACTAAGGCTGGCGGAGGCGTTGTTCGAAGGCGGCGTACGGCTGATGGAGGTCACCTTTGACCAAGCCAACGCCGCTTGCTGTGACGAAACTGCCCGGTCAATCCGGATGCTCCGGGCGAAATTTGGCGATGATATGCGCATTGGTGCCGGTACGGTACTGACCGTGGAACAGCTGGAGGCGGCGCGGGATGCTGGGGCTTGCTATATTATTTCTCCAAATACCAATCCGGCCTTGATCCGGCGAACCAAAGAGCTGGGGCTGACGTCCATTCCCGGCGCCTCCACCCCCAGCGAGATCGTTACAGCCAATGACAGCGGTGCGGATTTTGTCAAGCTGTTTCCCGCGGGCTATTACGGACTGTCCTATCTACAGGATATTCGTGCGCCTTTGAGTCATATCAAGCTGATTGCAACCGCGGGCATCAACGAGCAGAATCTGGGCCAATACCTGGACCACGGCGTAACCGGCGCGGGAATCAGCGGGTATCTCACCAACAAGGACCTGATTGCGAAAAAAAACTTTCAGGAATTGACCAAGCGTGCCGCGACCCTGATGGATATTGTAGCATCCAGACGCGACCGTACTGAATGATAGCAAGGAGACGGTTTCCATGGAGCAAAAGAAATTTGTCGGTTTTGGAGAGCTGCTGCTTCGGATGTCTCCGGATGGATACCTGCGGTTTGCTCAGGCAAATCGCTTTAATCTAAGCTATTCCGGCGCGGAGGCCAATATGGCGGTTTCTCTAGCCTATATGGGAGTACCCACAGAATTGGCGACCAAGCTGCCAGAAAATGAGATTGGCCGCTGCGCGAAACGCGCTATGGATCACTACGGGGTCGGAACGAGCCGTATTGCCTTTGGCGGGGAACGGCTCGGCCTCTACTATTTAGAAAAGGGCGCCTCCCAGCGCCCCTCCAAAGTCATTTACGATCGAAAATACTCTGCCTTTTCTCAGGCCTCTCCGGCAGATTTCGATTGGGACGCAATTTTTCGCGATGCCGGTTGGTTTCATTTTACCGGCATTACGGCGGCGTTAAGTCCGTCGGTACGGGAAATTTGTCTGCAAGCCTGCCAAGTGGCGCGGCGGTTGGGCGTCAAGGTCAGCTGTGATCTGAATTATCGCAAGACCCTATGGACGGAGCAGGAGGCTCAAGCCGCCATGAAGCCGCTGATGAAGTATGTGGACGTGCTCATTGCCAATGAGGAAGACGCGGAAAAATCCCTGGGTATCCGGGCCGCCAACACGGATATTACTGCTGCAAAGCTGGATGTAGCAGGATACCAGGCTTTGGCAAAAGCTTTGACGGAGGCATACGGATTTGAGGCGGTGGCGTTCACCCTGCGCGAATCCCTATCTGCCTCAGTGAATAACTGGTCCGCCCTGCTCTATTGCGACAATCAGACCTATTGTTCCAAAAAGTACACCATTCAAATCGTGGATCGCGTCGGCGGTGGCGATTCCTTTGCCTCCGGCTTGATTTATGGATTCCTGCACGACTATGGGCCCCAGGAAACCGTCGAATTCGCCGCAGCAGCCTCCTGCCTAAAGCATACCATCGAATACGATTTGAACCTCTCTACACCGGAGGAGGTGCACAACCTCATGAATGGCGACGGCTCCGGCCGAATCGCCCGTTAGGAAGGATAACCGATGTTGAAGCGCGGTATGATGATTGATCCGAAGGACAACGTGGGCATTGTTCTCGAACTGGTGTCTCCCGGCGACACTGTGGATTTCGGGCCTATGCAGGTTGTAGCAATTGACGCTGTCAAGCCGCCTCATAAAATGGCGTTGGTCGACTTTCAGCCTGGAGCGCAAATCATCAAATACGGCCAGCCCATCGGCTATGCGACCCAGGCGATTCGGGCAGGTCAGTGGATCCACGTCCACAATCTGGATGCGGAACAGATGATGAAGTGAGGAGAAGCCGTATGGAGACTTTTGGGGGGTATCCCCGGGAAAACGGAACCGTGGGTATCCGGAATCATGTGCTTTTAATCGCAAATTGCAGCTGCGCCAGCGGCGTCGTTCAGAGAATCGCAGCCGAAGTACCGGAAGCGGTTCCCATGCTGCATACCTATGGCTGCTCTGTTCCAGGCGAATATGAACGCTGGAGAAATATATTGCTTGGCGTTTGTACAAATCCCAACGTCTACGCTGTAATCCTGGTAGGTGTCGGCTGCGAGACGGACGACGCCCGGGAGATTGCGGAGAAGATCCGTGCCGTGCGAAAAATGCCGGTATATACGCAGATCGTGCAGAACGATGGCGGCGGAGAAGCGGTGATCCGTAAATGTGCCGAGCAGGCCAGGCTCTTCATCGCTCAGGCTAGCCGGTGCCAACGGGTACAGATGCCAATCTCCAAGCTGGTTTTGGGCACGGAGTGCGGTGGTTCTGACGCTCTTTCCGGTGTGACCGCCAATCCGGTTATCGGTTTTGCCGCGGATTGGGTGGTTAAAAATGGCGGAACCGTCCTGCTTTCCGAGGTGGCGGAAATGATTGGCGCAGAGGAGCTTCTCGCCGCCCGGGCTATCACGCCGGAGGTAGGCGGGAAGATCCGCCAAATGATTCAACGAGAGGAACTGGAGGTCCGGAAGTACCTCGGTCCCGATGCGGCACGCATCATTGCCCGGGGGAATATGGAAGGCGGTTTGACCACAATTCAGGAGAAAGCGCTGGGCTGTATCCGCAAAGGCGGTTCCAGCACAATTATGGATGTTCTGTCCTATGGAGAACCGGTGGGACTGCGAAAGGGCCTGTTGATTATGCACGGTCCTGGCTATGACCCGGTTTCTCTGACCGGTCTGTTTTCCTCTGGCGCGCAGGTGATTTTGTTCTCCACCGGGCGAGGAAATCCTCTGGGCTACCCTGCCGCCCCCTGCATCAAGGTCTGCTCCAACAGCGCAACCTATGAAAAAATGGGCGGCGCCCAGGGCGATATGGATCTTAATGCCGGCCGGATCGTGGAGGGGCAGCCACTTGCCCAGGTCGGACAGGAATGCATTTCCTATCTGCTCCAGGTATGCAACGGACTGGAGAGCGCACCGGAAAAGCGGAAATACGGCGGTACTATGAGTGTATACGCTACGTCCACGCCGCTGTGAGATTTGTGGCCCGATGGGAAAAGGAGACATTCTTTCCATGGGGAAAGAATGTCTCCTTCGCTCAGAGCGTGGGGTCGTAAACATATCCCTCTCCAGGCACGAACAGGTGAAACGCCTGGTAGGGGGCAGCCCGCTGTAGGCAGTCGACAAACTGAGCTGGATTCAGGGTGTTTACGTCGTAAAGCCCCAGATGCGCCGGGATCAGCAGCCGCGTGCAGGCATCCTTTGCCAGGGTAACAGCTTCCTCGGGCGTAAAGCAGCCGATGATCTCATCCCGATACCTGCGATAATAATCCCGTCCATTGACGGGCAGGATCATGATGTGACTCCCCTGCACCCGCTCCCCCAACCCATCATAAGGGCAGCAGTCCCCTGCATGGTATACGGTGGTTTCGCCCAAGTGCATCAAATAGCCCAGCTCACAGAACGCGCCGTCCTCCCCCCGGTGCAGCTCCTCATGAGCGGCGGGAACCGGGGTCACAGCGACGCCCGGACAAAGCGGGATCCGCTGGTCTGCCGAAACGCCCAGCAGCCGTTCTCCGGGAAGACCAAAAGCAGCGATGCGCTCCCGAATGGGCTTCGGCACAAGAAAAATCGCCTTGGAGTTGATTTGGGCAAGGACCGAAAGCGTGTCCGGATCGGCGTGGTCGGGATGGGCGTGCGTGCAGAATACGTAATCTACGAAGGATAGCGCCTCCGGTTTGATAGGAGCTGGATAATTCCGCTTCCACCGCAGGGTATTGGTGCAGCAATTCCGATCTACATAGTCTGACAGATACCCGTCAATCAAAATATATCGATCGCTGTATTTGAGCAAAAACCCCATCTGCCCCAAATAAAACAGTGCGATCTGACCGGGGTACAAACGGGTGTTCAAAATTTTTTGTTCCATGGCGCAACTTCCTTTCCCTACTTATACAAATTATATCACAATAGTATAAAATGTCAACTTTTTGACACAGAAAATTAGTAAATTATTACAAATTCACAGTAAGATTGTGAAATTCAACAGAAGGAAGGTATGACGGTTGCGCGGCGATATCCTTGGGATCGATCTGGGAACATCCTCGGTCAAGCTGTTGCTGCTGCGCTCGGATGGCACGCGGCAGAAAAGCAGAGCCGTATACCGGGGCGCCCCCCCAGAGGCATGGCTTGCAGCCATTGAGGAGGCGGCAAACGGACTGACGCTACAGTCGCTCTGTGCGATCGGCCTGTCCGCCCAGGTGGGCACCTATTTGGTCAATGACAAGCACGTCTTGTCCTGGTTTGACAAAGCAGGACAAGATGAGTTGTCACAAATCCGTGCATGTCATTCCCCCGATTCTTTTTTGCGGGAACTGGCAATGCCCCATCCCAACATCAGCTCCTACCCGATCCCGCGCCTGCTGTATCTCTGCAGGCAATTTCCGGAACTTCACAGCGTCTGTCAACCAAAGGATTTCCTCTGCAAAATCCTGACGGGAAATTGGGTGACGGACAAGTACTCCTGGCGCGGCCTGGCCAATCCCGTGACCGGCCAATACAGTGATTATTTTCTTCACTATCTGGGAGTAGACCGCAGGATTCTGCCAAATCTGATGGACAGCGCCGCCTGTGCCGGGTTGGTAACAGACCAGGCAGCAAAACGGCTGGGGCTTCCCCAGGGCATACCAGTCTATGTGGGCATGAATGATTTTTTCGCATCGCTGCTGGGAATGGGTGCAATCTGTCCCGGCGACGGGTTCGACATCACCGGCACCAGCGAGCATCTTGGCATCATCCGCCACACGCTGGCAGCTCAGACAGCCATGGTCTCCGGCCCCTTTCTTTCCGGCTATGTCCATTATGGCGTAACCGCGTCCAGCGGCCCGTCTCTGGCCTTTGGTCTGCGGGAATTCGGACTGGAGAATTTGCAGTGGGAGCAATGCCTGGAAAGCAATCCCCCCATTTTTACACCCTATCTCAACGGGGAGCGGGCCCCGATCTTTGACAGCGACGCCACCGGTGTTTTTTTGGGTGTTACGGCAAACTGCACCCGCCAAGCGATGGCGTACTCGGTGATGGAGGGAATTGCCTTCTGTCTGCGCCAGATTTATGAGAATCTGGGATGCCCCCGGGTCGAACGTTTTGTCGTCAGTGGCGGGGCGGCCAAAAATCCAGTGCTCAACCGTCTGAAAGCGGAGTTGCTGGATTCGGCGTTGGTCATGTCGGCGGAGAACGATACCTCCGCGTTGGGCGCGGCAATGCTAGCAGCGGTGGGCTGCGGGCGGTATTCCGACCTATCCCAAACCGTTCTGTCGCTGTGCCGTTATGCCGAAAGCGTTGTTCCAACCGGGCTTGGCAGAGAAAAGCTTTTGAAGCGATATGAGATCTTCAAACAGATCTACCCGTCGGTCAAAAACCTTAGTAAGCAATTTCGGGAGGTATCAAAATGAGTTGTGTTATTTTCGGCGCTGGAAAAATTGCCCGGGGCTTCATCGGCCACCTGCTGTATTTGAGCCAGATCCCCTTTGTCTTCGTGGAAAAAGCGGATGCGCTGGCGGATTTGATCAACGCGCGCGGGCAGTATACGGTGAATGTATTGGGCAACAGCGATAAAAACTGCCTGGTTCAAACTGTGCGGGCATTGAAATTTTCGGAAAAAGCGAGCATTTCCGAAGCAATCGCCCAGGCTGACGTGGTGTTCGATGCGGTAGGCGGGAAAAACCTACGGGAGATCGTACCGTTTTTGACCCTAGGTATTCAGGAAAAGGCGAAGCGGGGCGGCAGCTTGAACCTGATTACCTGTGAGAACTGGAAGCAGCCTGCAGCGCTTTTGAAAAGCGGCATTGAGGCAGCCATCGCGCCGGAGGCCAGGACATTCTTCCAGGAATCGGTAGGTGTAACGGAAGCGGTCATTATGCGAAGCGCCATTGAAGCGGACGCGGAGCTGCTGAACCAGGACCCATTGGTGGTAAACGTGCAGGATTTCTGGGAACTTCCGGTGGATGCATCGCGGGTCGTCGGCACACTGCCAAAGATCCTGGGGCTGAAGTTGGTTCCGGAGTTCTCCGGTTTTTTGGAGCGGAAGTTTTATACTTACAACGCCGCCAACGGTACAACCTCCTACTTGGGCGCCATGCTGGGCTACGAAAAGATCGCGGACGCCGCCCATGACCCATGGATTCTGAAGATTTTAGATGGCGTATACATGGAAACTGCCCAGGCTCTGTCAAAAAAGCATCAATTCCCTCTGCAAGAGCAGCTTGCCTTCACCCAGTCGTCCAAGCGGAAACTACAAGACTATGCCATTGTGGATTTCATTGAACGAAATGCCAGAGACCCCCTCCGTAAGTTAGGGCCGGATGACCGGCTGGTGGGTTCTGCGCGGCTGGTGGAGTCCTGCGGTATCAGACCGGAGCATCTGTCCATCGCCATAGCGGCTGCGATTTATTATCGCAACGACGATGACGTATTCGCCAAAGAGCTGTACGAAATGCGACGGTCAAAGGGCGTGGATTATGTGTTAGAGCAGGTTTGCCAGCTCCAGCCGGATGGCGCGCTGGCACTGCTCATCAAGGAAAAAATCGAACTACTGAAAAGCAAGGGGTATCTCCATGACTAATGTGACTGTGATCGGCGCAGGGCGGACCGGACGCGGATTTATTGGCAGACTTTTATCGGAGCACGGCGACCGAATTCAATTTGTGGATCAGGACTCTGGGCTGGTAACGGCTCTCCAGCGTCGCGGCCAATTTGCGGTTCACTTTTTTGGCCAGCAGGGGCATACGGTCAGCGTTTCCAATTACCGGGCGGCCACTTGGGAAACGGCGGACTTCTCCAATACCACCTTGATTTTCGTATCGGTCTGCGGCCAGAATCTACCCGCTGTGGGGAAGGCGCTTCGAAACCGTCTCTTGCCGGACAGGCATTATTACATCATTACCTGTGAAAATGCACAGGAGCCGGCCGATATTCTAAAACAAGCGATTGGGCTTGCCAATGTTTCCGTCAGTGAAGCGACTGTTTTTTGCACCACTGTGGAGGGAGAGGACTGCGACATCCTTTCGGAGCAATATCCCTGCCTGCAATGCGACGCAGCGCGTCTGGACGGGTATACGCCGGAGATCCCCAGCGTTCAGCCGATCTGGGATTTTGGTAATTTTCTTCAGAGAAAGCTCTATACCTATAATGCCGCAAGCTGTATCATCGCTTACCTTGGATGGCGTAAGGGCTATACTGACTACGGAGAGGCGGCAAACGATGAAGAGATCGGGCAGCTGCTGGATCGAAATTTCGCCGCCACCAACCGGGCGCTGTGCCGGGAATATGGATATGACGAAGCGGAGCAGGCGGAGTTTGCTCTGCTTGCCCGAAAGAAATTCTGCGACAGATCGATTCGCGATACCATAGAACGAAACGCCAGGCAGCCAAAGCGGAAACTGGGCGCATCGGAACGAATCATCGGCCCAATGCGTCTAATTGAAAAATATCACGACGACCACGAAGTCTTGGCCATGACAGCCGCCGCAATGCTGCTGTACGATGGTCCCGGCGAGGAGGAATGGCGAGCCATCTGCAAAGAAAAAACGCCGGAGAAGATTCTGGAAACCCTGTGCCTTCTGCCACGCGAAAGCAAATTACACCAGGACATCCTACATTACTATAAGACCTTTTCTTCGAATGGTTTGGCACAACGTGGTAACCAATAAAGGTCTGTAGGGTTAAACCTGCAGAAGAAAGTACATGCTGTATTTCCATTGACATCAAAAAAAGCACCCCTGCCATATGGCAGGGGTGCTTTCTCATCATCGACCATATCAAGCACTTTTCGTCGTTTGTTGTATCAGTGGCGTAAAACCGAGGATCTTCCCTCTCAGGAAGCCTAGAAAGCACTGATTTCATGGGCCTTTCTCAGTCCAACGGCTTCATCGTGGGGAACAGTATTACCTCGCGTATGGTGGCACTGCTGGTCAGCAGCATCACGCAGCGGTCGATCCCGATACCCAGACCGCCGGTAGGCGGCAGTCCATACTCCAAGGCGTTGAGATAATCCACGTCCATCATGCCTGCTTCTGCATCGCCGCGCTCCCGCAGCTCCACCTGCTTTTGGAAGCGGGCCCTTTGGTCCATTGGATCATTTAGCTCGGAAAACGCGTTCCCCATCTCGCTGCAACAGATAAAAAGCTCAAACCGCTCCGTCAGCCTGGGATCCTGCGCAGACCTTTTCGCCAGGGGGGACACATCCACGGGATGCATCGTAATGAAAGTGGGCTGCACCAGCATTTTCTCCACCTTCTGATCAAAGCATTCGTATAGATAATTTCCCCAGGTCCGTTCCTTTTCTGCTCCCAACTCCACGCCCACGGAGGCCGCCAAAGCCTCCGCCTCAGCATCCGTGGCAGCATTCATGAAATCCACATTCAAATATTGCTGCACCGCCTGGGCCATGGTCATCCTAGGCCAGCCCGGTGACAGATCAATCTGGTGACCCAGCCACTCCAGCCGATAGGTACCCAGAATTTCCTTCGCCGCAGAGGACAAAAGCTCCTCAAACAAATCCATCATATCGTGGAAATCTGCATAGGCCTGGTATAACTCCACGGTAGTAAACTCGGGGTTGTGTTTCGGATCCATCCCTTCGTTGCGGAAGATTCGCCCGATTTCGTAAACACGCTCCAGACCGCCCACCACCAAGCGCTTTAGATGCAGCTCCGTGGCAATCCGCATATACATGTCCAAATCCAGCGTATTGTGATGGGTCACAAACGGGCGGGCAGTGGCGCCACCGGAAATCGTGTTCAATACCGGCGTTTCCACCTCCATATAGCCCCGTGCGTCCAAAAAGCGCCGGACATAGGAAATGAATCTGGACCGGATTTCAAAGGTGCGGCGGGCCTCCGGATTCATAATTAGGTCCACATACCGCTGGCGGTAACGGGACTCCAGGTCCGTCAGCCCGTGGAACTTCTCCGGTAATGGCAGCAAAGCTTTGCTCAGCAGCGTTGCCTGATGCACTCGCACGGAAATTTCCCCTTTTTGGGTGCGAAACACGTCCCCCTGAATGCCAACAATGTCCCCAATATCCGTTTTTTTAAAGGACTCATACTCCGCCTGGGGTTCCATCTCATCCATGCGGGCATAAAGCTGAATGCGGCCTGCGTGATCCTGTAAATCGCAGAAAATCACCTTACCCATTCCCCGTTTGCTCATAATGCGGCCCGCCAAGGATACCGGCTTCCCCTCCATGGTCTCAAAATTCTCTTTAATTTTCGTACTGCAGGCGGTGACGGCAAAGCGTGTCTGGGCAAAGGGATTCCTTCCCTCCGCCTGCAGTTGGGCGAGCTTTTCTCTGCGAATCCGAACCTGGTCGCTGAGAGACAGCTCGGAATCAGGTACAAATTTTCCCATAATAGCCTCTCTATTTCTGATTCTTATCTGGAAACACTCAGGATTTGCACATCAAATCGCCCGGTGGGCGCCTCCACCGCAACGGTCTCCCCTGCCGTCTTCCCCACCAGCGCCCGACCAAAGGGGGAATCGTCCGACAATTTACCCTGCATTGGGTTGGCCTCCTGGGAACCCGTGATGCGGAATTCCGAAACCTCTTCCGTGGACATGTCCTTTACCGAGACGACGCAGCCCAAGCCGATGCGACCGTTGGCCTCATTTTCATCTTCGATGATGACGGCATGGGCCAGGATTTCCTCAATCTCCGTAATGCGGCCAAACAGTTTGGCCTGTTCATTTCTGGCCTCGTCATATTCGCTGTTTTCAGACAGGTCTCCCTGAGACCTAGCTTCCTTGATATCCTCCACGACCTCCTGCATGCGGGTGGTCTTCAGATAATTTAGTTCCTCTTCCAGTTCCTGCACTCTGGCGCCTGTCAGTTTAAACTCTTTTGCCATATATTCGTACCCCTTTTTCATTCGGATCAGTGGCTGTCGTCTATTATCGTCTGTGATTATAGAAGATTTTCCAGGCGCCGTCAAGGCCCAGCAACAGAATTCAAGGCGGAAATCGCAGCCTGAATTTGCGGGTCATCCGCGGGCTCCAACTCCCCATAGTAAATTTCTGCGTTGGTCTTCTCCTCTACCTCCGCCGGAACATCCGGCGTAATCCCAACACCGGCCAAGCTGTTGCCATGCGGCGTGAAGTACTTACCGGTAGAGATTGCCGCAGCAGAGCCATCCAGGAGTCGGAACGTGTTTTGAAAATATCCCTTACCGGAGGTCTGCGAGCCAACGACCGTTGCAACCCCGTATTCCTGCAGTGCGGCGGCAAAAAATTCCGCCGCGGAATAGGAATCCTGATTGACCAGTACGGCCATCGGCAGCTCCAGATGCGCTGCATCGGAGTAATCCGTACTCTCTTGCCCATCGTAGGTCACGCTGCGGAACAAAGGTCCCTCGGGTAACAGGTAATCCAGCACCTTCACCAGCTCATCCTTAAACCCGCCGGGATTAAACCGCACGTCAAAAATCAACCCTTTGGCGCCCTGGGCAGTCAAGGCCTCTATTGCATCAAGGGTCTCTTCCGCACATTTGGACTCAAAATTCTCTATGGTGATCAGTCCAAAGCCGGAATCCAGCAGCTCATAGGTTGCCACAGGCGTCTCAAATCGCCTCCGGGTCATGGAAAATTCCTTTTCCTCTCCATCCCGCTGCACCGTAACGCGTACCGAGGTTCCCTCTTCTCCCCGGACTAAATCCTTGGTTCCTTCCATCCCCAAATCCGCACAACTTTTGCCCTCTACCTGAAGCAGCACGTCATGCACCTCTAAACCGGCCTCCGCCGCCGGTCCTCCCGGCACCACTTCCACAATTTCAAAGCCTGGCGGGTTTTCTATGGGAGAGATGGTAATTCCCACACCCACATAGGCGTTTTCCGCCCGTTCCCGATAGGCCTGATAATCCGCTGCCGGGATGTAGTAGCTCCAGCGGTCTCCGGTGGCCTTGATCATGGCCTCCGCCGCAGCATCCTCCAAGGCTGTCCGATCCACGTCTTCAATAAAGTACGTGTCTAAAATACCTTGGAGCTGATTCAGTTTGGACTCACCGTCCCGGGGCGCCTTTGCTCCGCGAGTCCCATACAGCATGCCAGTAAAAGTCAACGCGGAGGCCAGTAGGGCTACAGCTACATAGGAGAGAACCTTTAGAAATTTTTTCAAAATAATACCTCACAAAAGCAAATAAGAATCATTGACCCACAGCCCAAACGGGCTGTGGGAAATGAAAACGCTATGTAGAGAGAAACAAACTAAATGTAGTTCATAGGATTTACTGTCGAGCCGTTATAGTAGATGGTGAAGTGCAGGTGCGGCCCCGTGGACCAGCCGGTGGAGCCCACATACCCGATCACCTCGCCCTGGGAAACTGTTTGGCCTGAAGAAACGATATAATGGGTCATATGACCGTACAGGGTGGAGTAACCGTCCCCGTGGTTGATGGTCACGTAATAGCCATAAACGCTGCTGTATGTGGCGGTGGTTACCGTCCCGCTGCGGCTGGCGTAAATCGGCGTTCCCTGGGCCGCAGCCAGATCCACCCCATTGTGAAAGCTCTGCTTCCCAGTGATGGGGTGCGTCCGCCAGCCATAGCCGCAGGTGACGGTGGCATAGGGCAGCGGATACTGCCAGCCGGAGGATGAGGTGCTACCACCGCCGCCGGTGCTACCACCGCCGCCAGAGTTTCCGCCGCCGCTGTTATTTTGCTGCTGCTGCTCTTGCTGTTGCCGGCGCGCCTCCTCTTCCTTGTCCAAAGCGTCGTTGTATTCTTTTTCCTTTTGTGCAATCTCGTCGCTCAGCGAGGCTTCCTGAGATTCATAGGAATCGTACGTCTCGGCCATCTGGACCGCGTCGTCAATGAGCTCCGACAAAATCGCATCGGCCTCCGCGCTCTTCTGGTCCAGTTCCGTCTGGCTGGCCGCTAACGCGTCCTTTTGCGTTTGCAGGCCGGCTTTTTCCTCCGCCAGGTCCGATTGCGCCGTTAGAATTTCCTGTGCTACCTGGTCCAATTGCTCCATCATAGCCCGGTCCGCCGCCGCAATTTCAGAAATCATATTGATGCTATCCAGTAAATCTGTGAAGCTCTTCGCCTTGAATAGCACAGACCAGTAGGAGACCTTGCCGTTTTCCTCCATGGTACGCAGACGGACGCGATAGCGCTCGTTGAGCTCCTGCTGCCGGGTTTGCGCGTCGTCTAGCTCCTTTTGCTTTTCTGCAATCAGCTGATTATAGCTCTGAATCTGCGCGTTGATGTTATTGATTTCATCATGGATGATTTTAATCTCTTGATCAATATCCTTTTTTCTGGAGACCACGTCCTGTGTATCCGAGGCATTGGCGGCCTGCTGGGATTCCAGGTCCTTTTTTGCCTTCTCTATCTCCTGGGCCTGTGCCTCCAAGTCTTTCAGTTCCTGCTTGATGGAGGAGGAACTGGCGGCAAAGACGCGGGAGGGAATGATACTGAGCACCAAGGTCAGAATCAAAAGAAAGGCCAGAACCGCAGCTACAATGGAAACCAGCTTTTTCCGCTTCATTTGTTAACATCTCCTTTTTTGCACGAGCTTAAACATCCAAGAACTTCCGAATGGAAGCGAGGCTTCCAAAAATACCCACGAATAGGCCAGCCGCGCTGAAGGTTGCGACCATGGGCCAGAGCAGGGCCGTAAAGGGGACCAAATCAAACAATCCCAGGGCGTCCACGTTGGAGATCCGGTTCACCACCGCGTCATAGAGCCCCCATTCCAGGAAAAACGCCACCGCCGCGCCTAAGACACCCAAAAAGAACCCCTCAACCAAGAACGGGATGCGAATAAATCCGTTGGCCGCCCCGACCATTTTCATAATGGCAATTTCATCCCGCCGGTCATACATGGCCAACTTAACGGTGTTGGAAATAATTAAAAGAGACACCGCCAAAAGAACTATGATGATGGCGGCGGAGGCGATCCGCAGGACACGCTGTATGGTGGTGAAGCCCTCCGCCAGCTCGTAATTCGCCCTTAAGTCTGCGACGCCCGGCACTTGCCGGATCTGCGCCACGGTCTGCTTCATCAGCGCGTTATCCTCCAAGATCACCACAAAACGATCCCGGAGGGTGGAGGCATCCACGCCCTCAAACGCCGTATCCGTGCCTTGCTCCTCCACAAAATCCTGCAGCGCCTGCTGCCGGGTAACAAAGGTAGCCTTCTGCACATTTTCAATCATATTGATCTTGGAGCCTACGCTTTTCGCCTCTGCCTCGCTGTACGTCTCATCTACATAGACAAGAATTTCGTTTTCTTTCTCCAGTTCTGCCACTAACATATTGATGTTATACAAAACCAGCGAAAAACTGCCGATAATAATCAGGCAAGCCACGGTCACACATACAGCTGCAAACGACATGAACCCGTGCAGGAAGATGCCGCGGATGCCCTCTTTTAGTAAGTATCCAACATTATTGCTCTTCATAGTGATAATACCCGTCCATTCCGTCGCTGATTACCAGGCCATCGTCAATCGCGACGACTCGTTTTGTAAACCGTTCCACCAGCTCCCGCTCGTGGGTCACCACCAGCACCGTGGTGCCCAGATTGTTGATTTCCTCCAACAGAAGCATAATTTCAAAGGAACGGGCCGGATCCAAATTTCCGGTGGGCTCGTCCGCAATAATGGTAACGGGATTGTTCACCAGGGCCCGGGCTATGGCCACGCGCTGCTGCTCCCCGCCGGAAAGCTCCCCTGGATGCCGGCGGCTCTTATTCTCCAGGCCTACCAACTCCAGAACGTAGGGCACCCGCTTTCGAATTTCTTTCTCCCGGGCGCCGATGACGCGCATGGCAAACGCCACATTCTCATATACGGTTTTATTGGCAATCAAGCGGAAATCCTGAAACACCACCCCTACGGTACGGCGCAGAAACGGAATTTCCCGCTTTCGGATGGACTCCAAATGGAAGTCGTTCACCTCCACCGTGCCGGAGGTCGGCTGAATCTCGCCAGTAATCAATTTAATGATGGTGGATTTCCCGGAACCAGAGGGCCCCACCAAAAAAACGAAATCTCCATCGGCAATTTCCATAGAGATCCCTTTCAGGGCCTTTGTGCCGGTATCATAGGCTTTCACGACATCTTTGAATTCAATCATAGTACTACTGCTCCAGATAATTTATCGAAATTAGGCGTTATGGCTCTCCCGGGAGGCCAAATACTTGCGAACCATCAGCGCCACCTTAAAAATAATCGCGTGGTCGAACTGCCGCAAATCCAGGCCTGTAAGCTTTTTAATCTTTTCCAGTCGGTACACTAGGGTATTACGGTGCACAAACAGCTTTCGGGAGGTCTCGGAGACATTTAAGTTGTTTTCAAAAAACTTATTGATGGTAAAGAGCGTTTCCTGGTCCAGCGAGTCAATGGAGCTCTTTTTAAACACTTCGGAGAGAAAAATCTCGCACAATGTGGTGGGCAACTGATAAATTAGCCTTCCGATTCCCAGATTCTCATAATTGATGATGCTTTTTTCCGTGTCAAACACTTTGCCCACATCGATCGCGGTCTGAGCCTCTTTATAGGAATCCGCCAGCTCCCGCAGATGGCTGGACACCGTTCCGATGCCAATGGAAGCCTTGATAAACAGCTCCGTCTTTAAAACATCCTCCATAGATTGGGCCAGCCGGAGCAGATCATCCTGCGTGGTATTCGCGCTGATTTGCTTGACCACAGCAATGTCCGTCTCATTGATGCTCAGGACAAAATCCTGAAGCTTGTCCGGAAACATTCCCTGCAACACGTCCACCGCCGCTACATCGCCGTGCCCAATCTGCCGGATCAGAAACACGGCGCGAGGCGCGTCTGTGGAAAAATGCAGTTCCTTCGCCCGAATATAAATATCTCCCGGCAGGATATTATCCATGATGATATTTTTTACAAAGGTACCCCGGTCATGCTTTTCCTCATAAAAGGTCTTTGCGTCGTTCAGCGCCACATAGGCCATGGTACAAAAGCTCCGGGCCAGCTCGTCTTCCCCTGCGGTGAACACCGCGTATTCAAAATAATTGCTGTTGCCCACAATGGTCTTGTAGGTCTTCCCATCAAAGGAGATCAGGGAATCAAAAGAGCTGCCGACCTTCAAGGCCGCATCCGGCCAACGCTCTCCAAGCAGGGCGTTTTCGCTGCAGGAGACCACATTTCCCTCCGCGTCTATGACACCCAGCACGCGGTCTGTGGCATCCTTCAGCTGAATGATTACACTTTGAAAGATTCGATTGGACATGGAAGCGCCCTCCTTGAAAATTGCATAATTGCGTATTACACAAAATCACATCCCCATAATACACCGATTTTGCACATTTTGCAAGTGGCATTTGACAAAATATTGCAAAATCGATTTGGTTTTTTATGTAATATACCCGATTTTGACACTGCGCTTCCTAATTTTGGCGGGGCCGCGTCCGTAAAGTTGCCGAATCATGAGCCCTTGTCGCTCAGTCCTCCAAGCGAAGCAGCGCCTCGCACTCCCGCGGCGACAGGACCCGAACCTGGCCCCGGGGCAGCCGGTCCAGCGTCACCGCGCCCTCAGCCTGACGCTCCAAGTAGAAGACCTGCAGACCTCGGGCCGCCATCATCCGCCGGACCTGGTGGTATTTCCCTTCCCAGACGGTTATCATGCTTTCTCCCGGACCCATTGGCTCCAGACGCGCCGGCAGGCATTGCGTCCCATCCTGGAGCGTCATTCCTTCCGCGAAGGCCTGAATATCCGACGCCGCCGCCTGCCCCTTGTGCCGCGCATAGTAGCGCTTGGGTACCCGAGACTTGGGAGAAAGCAGAACATGCGCCAACGCGCCGTCGTCCGTAAACAGTAAAAGTCCCTCCGTCTGCTTATCCAGGCGGCCGATTGGCGCCAGACCGCGGCGGCGCAGCTCCTCCGGAATTAGTTCCATCACCGTCGGGTCCCGGGAGTCCTCTACGGCGCTCACAAAGCCCGCAGGCTTATTGAGCAGCAAAACGATTCGATCCCGGGCGGCCACCTGAACGCCGTCTACAGAAATGGAATCCACTTCCGGTGCCACCTGTGCCGATCCGTCTCGAACTGTCGCCCCGTTTACGGCAACGCGCCCTGCCCGCAGGACCATCCGGACCTGGCTGCGCGTGCCGACACCGGCGTTTGCCAGCATTTTGTCCAACCGCTGCGGCATCTTGTCCCCCTCCCCGTTCTATTTGTCCCACCAGCAGAATAGGATGTATCACCAACTTACAACTGGAGGGATTGTCATGGTCGTTATGACCGCAAAAGTCAATAAAAAGAAAATTGCCATCGTCGCGGTGGCCGTGGTGGCGCTGATTGTGCTGATTTGCGTCCTGGCCGGCGGCAAAGATTCCAAGGTCCCCACCGAGCAACCGACTTCCATTTCTACAAACGACGGTCGGGTGAAGTTCCTAAGTGATTTCGGCTGGGAGGTCACGCCAGCACCTGTTGAAACCCAGCAGGTGAAGATTCCCGCGGAAACCACAGAGGTCTATGACCGCTACAACGCCCTTCAAATGAGCCAGGGATTTGACCTAACCCAATACGCAGGGAAAACCGCAACGCGCTATGTGTATGAAATTCGCAATTACCCGGAGGCCACCGACCCGGTTTATGCCACGCTCCTTATCTATAAGGATCAGGTAATCGGCGGCGACATCACCAACACCTCCGCCAGCGGCGTGGTGCAGGGCTTCCAGATGCCCGGCTAGTCAACGCCACAGCGCGTCTACGGGTATCCCAAGCCTCTTCGCGTAAGCCACAGCCGCACCGGTCCCGCCGCCGGTACCATCATAAACACTGATGAGCAGGTCGGACCGGTCCAGCATCGCCCGGTTCCTGCGCAGCATACAGCCCGGGGAATAGACCGGCTCCAAAACATGGACTGCATCGCATTGCCGTAAGCCGGAGGTATACCGGACCTGGTCTGCCTCCGGCCATCGGTCCGCCTGCTCCGGGCAGGGAAGCCATGCCTCCATGCGTACCCGGGGGTCTGTCTGCCGCAGCGTCAATACCGTCTCCAAAAAATAAAAATCGCAGCCCCTGGCTAAGCCACAGGCAAAGATGTCGGCGCCTTTTTCCCTCGCCCGGGCAACCGCCTGGGCAATCTGAACTTTGAGGGCCAGGCAGCGCAGGTCCGCCTCCCGATCTCCCCAGGGCAGTTTCCCCGGTCGGTGACCAGTGAATGCACAAATCATACGACTCCCCTGCCTGGCATCGCCTGTAGCCCTCGAAGTTACATTCCAGCTACAGCCCGGCCAAGCAAATGTAACGATTTGTAATTATTATAGCACATCTTTTTTAAAAAGAAAAGGGTTGACAATCAAAGAAAGCGGCGGTATAGTAAAAATATAATATGGAATCTTCAGGGCAGGGTGAAATTCCCGACCGGCGGTGAGCGCAGCGCGCAAGTCCGCGAACGCCGAACCTCTCGGCGCCGAGCTGGTGAAATTCCAGCACCGACAGTAAAGTCTGGATGGAAGAAGATACGCACCTCTTTGGTGCGTCTATTTTCGCGCTCGGAGCATTCCTCCGGGCGTTATTTTTTGTATTATGAGGTGATGAAGCTTGAAAGAACTGCTGCAAACTGCAAGAGATAACCTGACTTTCCTTCTGGTGTGCGCTCTGATTGTCGCTGCGTTGGGCGTGTTGGCTCGGGTTGCAGAGCATTTTCTGCCACAAAAACGGCGTATCGCCCCCGCCCGCAGGTTAACCATTGTGGCCATGTGCGGTGCGCTGGCCATGATTCTGCACCTGTTGGATTTTCCGCTTTTATTTCTGGCTCCGGATTTCTATAGGCTGGACTTCTCGGAGTTGCCGGTGTTGCTGTGCTCTTTTTACTTAGGGCCCTCCGCCGGCGTAGTCTGCGAAGCCATTAAAATAATTCTCAAGCTTTTTATTAAGGGCACCACCACCGCGTTCGTAGGCGATTTTGCAAACTTTGTCATAGGCTGCTCTCTGGTACTCCCTGCTTCCATATGCTATCATATGCACAAAACCAAGCGCAACGCTTGGATTGGCCTGGTCCTAGGGACGGTTACCATGACTGTTTTTGGAAGCATTTTCAACGCGGTGTACCTGCTCCCCAAGTTCGCCGTGCTTTATGGCGTGCCTCTGGACGCCATTGTGAGCATGGGAAATACCATAAACGGTGGGATTCACTCCGTTTCCACTTTGGTGCTGTTTTCTGTAGTCCCATTAAATTTAATCAAAGGTACCGTAGTCTCTGCCTTGACTCTTCTTTTATACAAACGGGTGGAAAAACCGCTGTTCAGCAAAATTAGCTGAAAGAGTTTTCGGAAAAACAGACGCCCTGCGCATCCAAAAGATGCGCAGGGCGTCTGTTTATTTTATTGGGTTGTGCCGACAAGAGCTGCTTTCCTTGGGCTGTGTGCCAATTGAAGGGAACTATTTTGCCTGGTTCCACGGCTTTCCACTCTGCTCTTCGGAAGGTCGGACAATTAACTCCGCACGGCGGTATACCTCTCCCAAAGTGATCGCCTTACCCGCCACATCCAAAGTGTCCCACACAGCGGCCATCCGCAGCGCCTCGTCGCTGAGACGCGTTATGGTAGGGGTATTCTGCCCGGGGTTATCCTCTCCCTCTATGAGATATTCAGGTGTACAGTTTAAAAATCTACATATGCGTATTACATATTGCGCAGGAATATCCCTGTTTCTACGCAACCAACTGTTAAGCGTAGAGTAGGAAACACTGATATATGCCGCCAATTCCTTTTGTTGTCTCCTGTTTTCTTCCAATAGGTTTAAAATGCGTTCCTGTATTGTCATAAAAAAACTCCCTTATTAATCCACATTTCAACTTGACATATATACAATTGTAGATTAAAATGGAGGTACAGTATATTTTTGCCAAGTTATAACGACTGCCTACACCTGCAGTATAGCATGCTTTTGTCATTTCAACAAGTCACTATAACTTGACAAGTCCAAATCTCCGCCTTTTTCGGCCTGTGCCGGGCGACGGTACCGCCCCCCAAAAGCAGGCCAGAGACTTCTTCATCTGCAAAGGAGGCACATATGCAGCAAGGAAACCGCGACCCCATGAACGAATGGGGCGTCGCCGTGGCCACATTTTGTCTGCGGCGCGGCATCACGAAAAAGCAATTGGCAGCGGAGGCAAACATCCCTTACGACACACTGCTTCAGGTCAGCAAGGGAAGGAGGGCCGGGCATACCGCCCGGCTGGCCATTCAAGCTGTCATAGACCGATACGAGACGGTTGAAAAGAACAAAGCATCCATATTAGTCCGGAAGGAGTGACCATCCGCCTATATTTCCGTATTGAGAATAATCGGTTGTTCTATTTTATAGTATATCCGCAAATTTTAGAAAAGCCGTACATATGTCGTTGTTTTACCCGAATAACAGGAGGTGATTAAAACGGCCGTCAAACAGCGCGGACTGCGAAAGGCATGGCGTGTGTTCACTACCGTCCTTGTCGCCATATCCGGGCTCCTGGCATTGGTTTTGGTCGGAATGCGGCTATTTGGCATCACACCCTATGCCGTTCTCTCCGGGAGTATGGAGCCTGCGTTGCCGGTTGGCTCCTTGCTCTTCGTGCAAGAAAAGGAATTTGACCAAATCCAGGCGGGCGACATTGTCACCTTTGTCCGGAACGCGGAGCTGGCGGTCGCGACGCACCGGGTGGTGTCCGTAGATTCTGCCGCCCGGCGCCTCATCACAAAGGGCGACGCCAACAATACGATTGACGGCAGTCCCGTACGGGAGGCCAATCTTGTGGGTGTAGTTGTGTTCTGCATACCCGGACTGGGTTATTTTCTAAATGGAATCACCACGGCTCCTGGCATTTATTTCGCAGCAGGCGGCGTGTTGCTGCTTCTACTGGGGGCATTTCTCCCAGACTTGCTGGGCAAACAGGAAAAGACGGAGCGCGAGCTGCGTACAAAGAGGGGGTAATCTGTGCCTGGCGGCACTGATTATACATTTATATTATTAGAAATGAGGAGTGTACATGAAAAAACGGATATGGATTCTGGTGGCGGCGATCCTGCTGATTTCCGCGTGCGCAGTCGGCGGCAGTCTAGCTTGGTTGTCGGACTCTAAAACAGCTACCAACACCTTTATCACCGGCGACATTAACATCACACTAAAAGAACCCAATTACAAAGACCCGGCAAAGATCTATCCTGGCGCGGAGATAAAAAAAGACCCTACTGTAACAGTAAAGGCTGACAGCGAAGATTGCTGGGTGCTGGTCTGTGTGGAAAACAATCTGGTCATTGATAACGCCATCGTAGGCACACCGAACATCCACAGCGATTGGACCCCGGTTTCGGAACAGGGCAACAAGACCATCTACTCGTACAAAGCACAGGTCCCCGCCTCCGCCAATGACACGACGCTTACAAAGGTCTTTACGACTGTGACGATCAGCGGGGAACAGGTCACAAAGGAAAATATCAACACATTAGAGGAAAAAACCATCACCGTCACCGCTTACGCCCATCAGGCTGCCGGTCAGACGGCAGCGGAAGCCCTGCTGGCCTTCGAAGCCATTTTGGGCGGCACATGGGCCCCTGTCAATCCCTGAGAAAATATTGTCGTTCCGATTATTGATTCCAGAAGAGAAGAAAGGAAACTTTGACAAATGAAAAGAAAAGCGATCGCTCTTTGTCTTTTGGTCGCGGTAGCCGCTATCGCCATTGCCGGCACCTCGCTGGCCTACTTTACCGACAAGGACCAAGCCGATAACGTCTTTGTGGTGGGAAACGTCAAAATTCAGCTACTGGAAAACTTTGAGCAGAACTCCAAGCTCCTGCCCGCCACGGGAAGCGTAGAGGATGGTACGCTGCAAAATGCCGTCTCCAAGGAAGTCGATGTGAAAAACACCGGCACGGAGCCTGCCTATGTCCGAGTCCATATCGCTGTACCCGCCGCCCTGGACACGCAGCCGAACCCGCTACTGCATTTTACATACAGCGAAGCCTCCCTACAGCATTGGTCCTGGGAAAAGACCGGCGGCGGTCTCTGGAATTCCTATGAAACCACGATTGATGGCATCCCCTACCATGTCTACGTGGTTACCCATCGGCAGCCTCTGGCACCGGCATCGGCTACGGAAGACCACGCCATCGATCAAGTTTATCTGGATTCCCGAGCCACAGGCGACGATGTGGCGGAAATCAATGGAATCCTGGGTGAAAACTGGGAAATTAAGGTTTTGGCAGAGGGCGTTCAATCCGCCGGTTTCAGCGACGCCTTCTCCGCACTGGATACGGCCTTCGGTGTACCCGGCACCTATGACGCATTTTAAAGCCCTGCACTTTTCCGCGGCCTGCCCATAGGGCAGGCCGCACATGGGCCTCCTACCAGCAGCGGGAAGTCCATGTGTGGCCTGTCAAGGACACATTAAAGGAAATCTGGACTCAGGAGGATTTATGATGCATCGAAAACAATTGGCGGCGGTCCTGCTTTTTCTATTGCTGGCGCTCCTGCCCTATCGCACCCTGGCCTACTTCACGGACGAAGCCAGGACCAATAACGTGATCACCACGGGAAATCTTTCACTACAGCTTCATGAGGTGGATGCTGACGGCAAACCCTTTCCATCCGGCGCGCTCTCAGGGGTCATGCCAGGCGCGGAAATCACCAAGCAGGTTTATGTGGAGAACACCGGCGCGGCCGCCATGTGGGTGCGGGTACGGCTGCAGCCCCAGGTAAGCAATGGGCTTTCCTTTGCCCCATATTTCTCTCTGGACTTGGACACGGCACATTGGGAAGAGCGGGACGGCTGGTACTATTATGGATCACCTTTAACGGCGGGCCACGTTACGGAGAACCTGTTCTCCACGCTGCGCGTCTCACCCGATATGGCAAACGCCTATCAGGACTGCACGCTCACCATATCCATACAAGCGCAGGCCGTACAGTATGACAATAACGGCGGCACGGTCTGGGAAGCTACCGGCTGGCCTGCAGAATGAGGAGGGAAGCAAAGTGAAACCAAAGAAAAACCGCCGCAGGGCCTGGATTTCCATGACCCTGTTCGTCGCGATTCTGCTTAGTCTGACTTCCTTCGGCGTTCGCGCTCAGGATGCTCTGGCGGAGGATTGGCCGGAGGCCACTGCAGAGCAGACGCTTCCCCAGCAGACGCCTGGCGCAACAGCGCCGGAAATCAGCGTGCCTCAGGAAGCCACCGGTCCTGCAATACCTATGGAGGACGCGCCTGCCGTTTCGACGGAAGCCACCCTTCCCGGCGTTCAGGAAACAACCGCCCTCGCTCCAGAGGGGCCGGAAGAAGGGTATACAGAACCAGAGCAGACGGAGACGGAGCCTGCGCAACAGGAGACAGCCCTTCCGCTCCTGACGGAAAGCCAGCAATTTTATGTTGGAAAAAACCGTACCGACGCCGCGCCGTTTCTGCCTCCGGTCGCTGGAGTCGCTGCACAAAATCGACATGACGAGGGCAATGGTCCTGATGAGGACGGGCTGGAGTTGAAAAAAACAGCGGAAACCCAGGAGGACGGGTCTGTAGCGCTTTCCCTGGAGGCTTACGTCACTGGCGAGTCCATTTCCAGCCTCATACAGTCGAACGTCCCCACGGATATCATCCTGGTTCTGGACCAGTCTGGTTCCATGAGCGATCCCTTTGGCTATCAGTTCCGTGCTTACAGCCGAACCACCAACACATATTACTACAGTTATAGTAACCGCAATAATCTCTGGGCGCCGCTAGAGGACGGCAGTTACATTCAAGTAAGTCTGCAGCGGGAAGGGATCTATGAGGTTTATTACGACGCCTTGACAGGCTGGCGAAACTCCTATCTCTACGGCAGTCGGGAGAATTTGTACATGCTGCAAAACGGAAACTATGAAAAGGTCCGGGTGGAGCGTAGCGGCAGCGGCAGCAGGAGAACTTACCAATACTATAATAGCTCTACCAATGTTCTATTGGAGAAAAGCACCGGTGACAATACTGTACCGGCCAACCTCTACTATTCGCAATCGCAGCAGAGAACCGGTTACCGGTATACCTACCGCTACGCTCTAGCTGGCGAGGTAGTTACTCTGCGCGTCAACGAGGTGCTCACCGGCGGAGATGATGGGGCCGGCGTGCAGCTCTACGCCCGGGATACCAGCTCCACATCCCGGCTTGACGCTTTAACCGCCGCCGTCACTGGTTTTGCCGAAGCCGTTGCCAAAAAAGCGACGGGAGCCGACGGCCTGGCCGGGACGGAGGACGACGTGGCGCACCGTATCGCCACGGTCGGATTTGCCTCAGGCGGTTGGTACGATGGTTATTATTACGGTTACGCAAACTCCGAGGTATTGATCGGATCCCGGGGATACACCTACGGCGCCTCCGCCCAGGGGCAATATGCAAACGCTCTTCAGGACATGCGGAGCCGAAGTGGCATTGCCAACATCGCCGCATCCATTGGGGCCCTGGACGCCGACGGTGGAACCCTGACCCATTTGGGCCTGGAGATGGCCAACGGCATTTGGGCGGCCAATCCCGTGCCCGCAGGTGAAAAACGCAACCGCGTGGTCATCGTTTTCACCGACGGCGCCCCTGGCTGGAGCGGATATGACGCCCAATATGCTGGCTCCGCCATTTCGGAAGCCGTCAACACAAAAGAGACCTATCAAGCCACGGTCTACAGCGTGGGAATCTTTGACGGGGCGGACGCCACCAGCGCTGGAAGCGTATCCGGTACGGACGTGGAAAAATCCAACTGGTTTATGCAGCATCTTTCCTCCAACGACGGATCTGTGCAAACGCCCAGCTACTATCTGTCCGCACAGGACGCGCAATCTCTGCAGGATATCTTTGAACAGATTTCCGAACAAATTGAAGAGGGCGGCGCTAAAGTGAAGCTGGGCGCGTCCACGGTTTTAAAGGATGTGATATCGCCTTATTTTGAACTGCCAAAAGCGGGAACACAGGCAATCCAGTTGTTTTCCTCTTCGTACATTGCAGAAGGCACTTGGTCTCCCCCGATCCCCTTCTCTGCAGGCAGCGTCACAGTACAGGGAAAAACCATTTCCGTGTCCGGGTTTGACTACGCAGAGAATTGGGTAGGCACGCAAACCGATACTACCACTGGATTGGTCACATATCGGGGAGAAAAACTTATTGTGAGGCTCTGGATTCAGCCGGAGAAGGATTTCTTCGGCGGCGAGCAGGTTCCCACCAACGAGAAAAGCTCCGGCATATACCGGGAGGGTGAACTCTTTGAACCCTTCCCCCTCCCCTGTGTCGACATCCCCCTGCGGTACGAAATTGCGGCGCGAAATCAGTCCTTGTATTTAGCACAGCCAGCGGACCTGTCCCAGCTCCTGGCATTTGCACCAGGGTACCGGCCCGACGGCGTCAACAGCCGCTTTGTCACCATTGAATACGCTCTTTTGCAGGGGGATGCCACGATAGGGACCTATACCATCAGACCGGGGGAGACGGACGGCACATGGACCTGGCACTCCAGCGGGCAGCCGGTCCTGGCGGCGGATACCCCTTATCGCCTTGCCTGCCGCGTCACCAGCGGCGCGCTAAAAAAAGACAACCTGTCCGCAGAGGCAAAAGTCTTTGTCTTCCGGCCCGAGGTCACGTGGCGGGACCAAACCATTTATTTAGGCCAGACACCAAATTATGAGGACGATTGGGTCAGCCTTCTCTGGACTGGCTCTCCCGGCGCCGCCGCGCCAGCTGGTTCCGCCCCCAGACTCTCCTATACTTATACGCCGGAAACGGCGGCGTTCCAAGCCGACACCACGGTCTCCGCACAGGCATGGATCGGGAATACCAACATCACTCGGTGGACCACTTTCCGCTGGAGCCCTTCCGCGGACTGCTCTTGCGATGAAAAGCCAAACGCAGGAGAGTTTCGGATTCATGTGAAAGCCTGTTCTCTTACCATCACAAAAGCCGGTTCCTCCCATGTGGATGCTTCCCAGAGCTACCTCTTCCAGCTTCGCGGAACAGACCAAACCAATCAGGATATTTGTCTGGAGGTGGCGGTGGTGGGCAACCGCTCTGTAACCATAACCGGTCTTCCCATCGGCGCCTATACGGTGACAGAACGTACCGACTGGTCCTGGCGCTATACGCCAACCTCTTTCTGGTCAGCGGTTCTCGGCTCCGGGCATCCCAATGCATCCATACAAGCTGAAAACAGGCGAACTGAAATCCATTGGCTAGACGGCTGCGCGGCAGCGGAAAACATCTTTGACTTCATACACGGGGGTGCAGCGCGATGAACAAAGTGACCCGAACGCATCCTGGCAGATTTTTGCTCCAGCGACGCCACATTGCCAGGCGCAAGGCACTCGTCCTCTGCCTGACGCTGCTGCTCCTGGTAAGCGCTCTCGGCGGGACCTACGCCTGGCTGGCAGACCGTCCAATGCCTCTGTCTAACCGCTTTCAGCCCGCCCAGGTCAGCTGTCAAGTGCAAGAGCAGTTTGACGGGCAGACGAAATCCGATGTAAAGATTCAAAATACCAGCGATATAACCGCCTATCTGCGGGTGGCTTTGGTGGCCAATTGGGTGGATGACGCTGGCAACGTCTTCGCAGCAGCGCCGGACCTGGACAGAGTTCTAGTGCTCAATCTCACAAATTGGCGCTTGGGCGCCGACGGCTATTACTACTACCCGGACCCGATTGCTCCGGGTGAGGCGACGTCGGTCTTGGTGAAAGAATGCGCCGACAAAAATCAGGCCGCGCCAGCCGGCTACCGGCTGCGGCTGCAGGTACTGGCCGAGGCCATACAAGCCGATCCTCTGCAGGCTGTGGAAGAGGCCTGGACGGTAACCGTTCAGGATGACGGGTCCATCGCGCCGAAGGGAGCCGAACCATGAGAAAGAATACCATCGCGAAACTACTCCTGCTTCTATTCTGGATTGCAATGCTGGGCGGGACGCATCGGCCGATGCGGGCCGCGGAGGCTACCGTAGTTTACAAAGGCGGCGCGGAACGGTTTGTGTGTTTGCCCGAGAAAGATGGAGACGACCTGTTTGGCTCCTTCAAAAATCTGATGCCCGGCGATACGGTGCAGCAAATCATACAAATTCAAAACGCCCGAGAAAAGCAGGTGAAGGTAAAGCTGTATTTGCGTGCGGAGGCTGTCTCCGAGTCGGACCGCGCATTCCTCTCCCAGCTGCAGCTCACAGTGGAACAGGGGGACAGGCGTATTTTTCAAGCCCCTGCGGATCGGCAGGACGGACTGTCTGAAAACGTGCTGCTGGGCACCTTTTACTCCGGCGGTAAAACCGACCTGAGGGTGAGCCTGCAAGTGCCCGCCGCATTGGACAACCAGTTTCAGAACACTGCCGGCACGATTACCTGGGTCTTCACCGCCGAGGAGATGCCCATTGATTCCACCGATCCAACGCCTCCCTACACCGGTGATTCTTCCCAACTGACGGTGTATTGGGCAATTTTGACCATCAGCGCGCTCTCTCTGGCGGTTCTGTTGCTCTTTTGGCGAAAAAAAGCCCTGGCACATCGTTGCTAAGTTAATCAGCGCCGCAGGGGGCAAATGCCTCTCTGCGGCGCTCCTTCTTCTCAGTGTAGGTGGAATATCAAAATTTTCCCTAGTTATCCGGACATCCTGAGCGTTGCTTCTGACGCCTACGGGCAAATACACTATTTCCCGATTTCCCAGTTATGTGGTCGCCGCAGATGAGGACGCCTGGCGACTAAATTTTTCTACGGAGGCGAATACCTGGCATGGCTTCAGGTTGCCAAACTCGCTCCTGCTTTTAAGCTTTCGTGTCCCGCGCTGGAACGGAACGGGTCAATACCCCGCCTCGCCCCGCCTCCTACCGCGATGCGTTTTCCCAGGCTCGCTTTGCCCTGCCGGGTATTTTGACTCCACCCCGATGTCGATTATACCTCTTTCTTCTCAAGACACTCTCGCTGTCTATTTTCCTGAAAAAACTGCTTGTTATACAGGTAAGCTGCGTCCGACGGCTTTGAGATTCCTGCCAGTTCGTTGTATACCTCTGCACGCTCCGCATCGCCCATGCGGTAGTAGCAAATGCAAAGCTGCAAGCATGGCAGGTAGTCGTAGCAGTCCGGAATAATAAACCCGCCAGACGTATCCTCCCGCTGGCAGGCAAAAGCCCGCTCATACCAGAATATTGCTGTTCGATATTCCTCGCGGTCAAAAAAGAACTTGCCGACCTCACAGCAGAGCTCCGCCCGTGGCGGGCCATAGCGTAAGCTGCGCAAAAGTGCGGTGAACGCCTGTTCCGGCTGTCCCAGGCGATAATAGCACTGGGCCAAATTCCGGCAGGCCTCCAGCTGGTTCTCCACCCAGCCCCGCCCACTGTCCAGAAAAGCCTCGAAGATCCTGGCCGCTTCCCGGTCCTCCCCATGGTACATGAGCTCCCGCGCATAGTAAAACTGTTCTCGGGGCGACAACGCCTTCCCTGCTTCCAATAGATGGCGAAAGATGCGCAAGTTCCGGTCCGGGTCTCCCGGGCCGGTTTTTCGATGGGTCACGGCCGTTTCATCGTAAACGACGACCCCGGACGGCGCGATGGCCTCATGCACCGCGCCTTCCCACCGGAACCCGGCGCCCCGTCGGACAATCCGCTCCCGGTAATACGTAAAGGAGGGCTTGCCGGACGGGTCAAAGGCCGTATGGTACCGCAGCATGACCACATCCACCTGGGGTGTGAGGGAACTTTTTAGGGATAAAAAACGCTCCCGGTCCCCCGGTTCCACCACATCGTCCCCATCCAACCACATACAATAATCCATGGTCGCTTTGGAGAAGGCGTAGTTGCGGGCCGCGGCGAAGTCATCCTGCCAAACAAAATCAAAAATACGGTCTGTATAACGGGATGCAATTATTTTGGTTTCGTCCGTACTGCCCGTGTCCACGATTACAATCTCCTCCACCAAATCCCGGACAGAATCCAGGCAGCGGGAGAGATTTTTTGCTTCGTTCCGGACAATCATACACAGGCTGATGGTAATCACGGGCTCTCCTCCCTAACATGACAAGATGGGGCCCGGAGGAACTGCGCTCCCCCGGGTCCAGCCACATTAAAATCTGCTGGCGCAGGTTTTTGTCTCTTGTAAAGGTTTCTGTGGGCGGCTGCGTTACGGGGTCGTGTCACCCAAACGAATAACGGTCAACGAGGCTTCCTGGAAGGTGAAGCCGTCCGAATTGGCAACGACCTGCAGTGTTTCAGGAGCCGTCGTCACCTGGAATGGGACCGTAAAGGTCAGGCTTGCAACCTCGCTGGAAGAGGTGAAGGTGTGACGGTCCGAGCCGCCCGCCACGGCCGTTCCATCTGCATTCAGCTGTACCAGAATGGAAGCCGGTATTTCCGTTCCACTGTTGACCGAGGCCACGCCATGGAACGTCGCCTGATAGATACCCGGCTGCGTGATCACCACATCGGTGGACCCGGCCTGATGGGTAATCGCAGTTCCGGAAATAAGCGGGGTATCGTTAAAGGACAATGCGCCGCCCGCCGTGGTCGTCTGGCCAGAGGTATCTACAGTGGCCAAAACTTCCGGCGTTCCGCCGCCGCCAGACTCGCCCCGAGGAATTACAAAGTCCAAAACCGCGTCGTTCTCCGTGCCGGAATTAATAACCTCCGCATCCGTTCCCGGGTCGCCGGTGGTCACGGTTCCAATCCGAATGGTTGCGGCCGTGCCCGTGGGACCGGTGGGACCGATTTCCCCATCTGCGCCCGTAGGGCCGGTGGGGCCAATTGCTCCATCTGCGCCTGTGGGACCGATGGGACCGTCTGCACCAGTCGCGCCAGCCGCTCCCTGCCCGCCAGTCGGTCCAGTGGGACCGGTTGGGCCCAAAGGGCCCGGCTGCCCTTGCGGGCCCTCAGGCCCCTGTGGGCCCTGGATTCCCTGTAAGCCAGTTGGTCCAGTGGCGCCGGTAGGACCGATTGCTCCATCCGCGCCCGTAGGACCGGTGGGGCCGGTTGCTCCATCCGCGCCCGTAGAACCCGTGGGGCCGATCGCTCCATCCGCGCCCGTAGGACCGGTGGGGCCAATTGCTCCATCCGCGCCCGTAG
>CBCTHM010000009.1:0-101157 GCA_965146675.1 uncultured Eubacteriales bacterium
GTCCCACCGGCCCTTCCGGTCCCACCGGCCCTTCCGGTCCCACCGGCCCTTCCGGTCCCACCGGCCCTTCCGGACCAACTGGTCCTACCGGTCCCACAGGGGCAACTGGTGCCACGGGCAACACGGTTGAATGCTTCTGCGTTCAGCAGATGCGTAACATTCTCCGGCAGATCATCACCCTGTATCCAAACGATACGGTCATTGTAGCGATGGAAAGTGGAAACAACGCCAGCGGACGCCCGGGTTCCCTGCTGCCTGCCCCCAATACCAATCCCAACGCGGGTTTGTTCCAGCTGGTCAACAACCAAGGTGCGCCTCAGGAGGCGGTTTCCATCTGCCGCATTGCATCTGTCAAAATTACCAGCGCGACTTATAAGAGTGGCATCACGTATCTTCCCGCGCCGGTCCCCGCGCCTGAAGGATGCGGCGCGGACTGCGAGAACGCCATCCGCGCATATTTACCCATAGGGACCAAAGTGGATATCAACGCAGGCGGCCAGACTGTCGCCCAGGGAACCGTACTGCGCAACGAGTTCGGCATGCTGGTCGTGGTGGGTCCAAACCAAAGCGATCCAACCTTCGTCTCTACCTGCAAAGCGGAAATCCTGTCAAAATAAGATATATCTGTTTGCAAGGGTCCCAGAGACGTGATGGCCCCGGCTGATAAAATAAGTCCATTTGGCAGAAAACTATAGATGCATGAATACCGGTCTTCAAATCCTGCCCAGAGAGCCAGGATTTGAAGACCTTTTTTGTATGCACCTTTTTCTTTTTTCCGCCGTTCCCATAGGCCTCTGTGATAGCTGTAACCGCTCACGTTATCGGTTCCCCGTGCCCTGTGGGGCGCGTCTGCCCCGCAAAGCCGGTTTCCCTATGGATTGGTTACGGCATCCAAATCTACTTACGCAATTAGAGCAATTACGCCTTATAAAAAGAGAATCACGATAAAAGAACGTTATTGAAATTTACGCATTTTCAGAGTAGAATAAAGAAGACCAGTTAGAAGGTGATCCTTTTAACAATAGTCGCCAGTTTAAACCATAAAGAAACGAGGTTGGAAAGTATGAAATTAAAAAGGCGATTGCTTTCGCTCTGCCTTGCCATGCTGATGGTTTTCAGTTTGCTGCCCGTGTATGCGGCAGAAACGGAAGCACACACGCATAGTGAGGACTGCTACGCCAAAGCGGGAGACTTGCTCTGCGAGATTCCCGAGAGCGAGGGACATACCCATTTAGAAGAATGCTATTGTCCAGGGGGTGAATTCCTTTGTGGGCAGGAAGAAAATGAAGCGCATACCCACGGTGAGGATTGCTATTGCCCCGGCGGCGAGCTGCTCTGCGAGCGAGAGGAAACGGAGGGCCATACGCACGACGAGAGCTGCTATGCCAAAGGCGGAGAGCTAATCTGTGGATTTGACGGTCAAGAACTACCTGACGCAGAGACCGTGGGAGACGAGCCATTGGACACGGGCATCGATGCGGACGGCGAAACCGATCCCCCTTCCACAAATCCGACTTCCATACGAGTCGGGGATACGCTCAGCGTGTACGTAGAGGGCATGAACGTCGTGGAGCTATCCTTTACGCCGGAAGAGGACGGACTCTACAGCTTTTATTCCACGGGATATGAGGATACCTACGGCTATCTTTACAATTTTAATGGCAAGGAGCTTGCCAGCGATGACGACGGCGGGAATGACACCAATTTTAAAATTTCTTATCAATTAGAGGCAAATACGACCTATTTCTGGGGTGTTCGTTTTTATTCCAATAACCGTTCAGGGAACATTTCCGTTAAGCTGGAAAAACTTGCCACCGTCGTACCCCATGTAGAAGTTGTCACGACGGTGCCGGACGGTATCGACGATGCCTTTTTGGAGAACGAACGCTTCTGTATGAATCTGGATGGTGAGTTATCTGCGGAGGCGACCGTCCAGCTCACGGAGTCGGGGACCCGGACCATCCAATTTGAACCTGTGGTTCCCTCCGGACATTACATACTCTCTTGGGGTACCTTCGATGCCGACGGAAAGCGAAACATAGCCTGGCCGATGGGACGCGACTTGCCTGTCGTTCTCCGCGAAGATGGGACGCTGACCCGGGAAAATGGCCAGCCCCTGCGCATCGAGAACACCTACTCCATCACCACGGAGCCCACCGTTTTGATCCGCACGGTAATTCCCGATGGGGTCGATTTGGACAGTGTGAAATTCGGCTCGCTGGAAGCAGTTATTTATTTAAAGGAAGATGACACTCTGAGCGTGTCTGCGACAGCTGAAATTTCCTCTGCCGGCCAAACGGTGCTGGCCTTCAGCGGCAAACTGCCGGTGGGTGATTGCGTCCTGCTGTTCCGAACAACTGATGCTAGCGGAGAGGTAATCCCAAACTGGTCGTTTAGCAACGCAGGCGTTTCCCTGGTACTACAGGAAGACGGGACCCTGACCAACGTGGATGGAACGGCGTTTGAGCTGCTGAATACTTTTACGGCCCCCTCTGAAACGCAAAACATCTATGTGAGCCCCTTAATCGAGTATGACCCCAGCTATTCTATTGTGCCCGACTTTGGTGAAGGCGGTTTCCCGATCACGTTTCAGTTGATCGGCGGCAACGACGAGGTCGTGCAGGAAGTGATCTATACCGTTTCCTCCATCTATGCGGATGAACCGTTTGTATTTGAGAACGTACCTGTGGGGAAGTATACGATTTATGCAGACATAAGTGCCTTGCACCTGCGTCAAGGTGAATACTTGAGGAGTTACGGGCAGGACATAACGGTTACGGAAAACGGCGTGTGTGTAGAGGGATGGCGCGATAAGATCTGGTTCTCAGCGTCAAACCCGGTTGAGTATGAACTTTATTACCATCTGTATGGATATAAACTCCCCGTGACCAAAAACGTCTCGATTTTTACCGGCTCTGACGTGCCTACGGGAAAAGTCAGCTTCACCATTGCGGTGGAGGGGGTCTCCGGTCCCTACCGGGACTTTTATGACGAGCAGGAAGTGACCTTTGATTTCACGGATTATCAGCCAGGGGAGGAGATCGGCTCTCAAACCCTCTATTTCGAACTGCCAGTCGGCATGTGGGATTATGAGGGGGAAAACGAGAACACGGTCTATCGGGTTTACGAAAAGGATTTGCCCGAAAATTGGTATAATTGTCTGTCCGGGGGCAGCGAACTGATCACGGCGGTGCCAATTTCCCCCCCGCCGGCTAGGGCGGCTGGCCAGAGCGACGATCATTCGTCGTCGGAGCTTCGTAATGAGCTTCCAGCCGTGCGCATCCGCAATGTCTACAGCACGGAGGTCACACTGCCTGAGTGCGAACGCAACGACACCTATTGGCCCGTCTCCATTACCAAGCGCATCGCCCTGGCCGACGGCGCAGACGCGACCGCTTTCCATCAGGAGCTTGCTGACGGCGTGGAATTTTCATTCCGGATTGTTGGTATCACGGCGGACGGAGACGACTTCAATACCGTCATGTATGTTTACTTTAACACAAACACCGGTTCTTCCCAGCCGGTGAATTTCGGATACCTGCCAATCGGTTCCTATATGCTCTATGAAGGTTTCTCTAACAACGGCTGGGTGAGCAGCATCGGAAACAATTGGTCAGAGGACGGTTTGATGAGCGGCATTCCGATCACGGTACGGCCTGACGGCGTGACGTACGGTAACCACGCAACCAGTCTGACCGTTACCAACACATACGGCGGCACGGAGGCGGCAGCGGACGTCACATTCGACAAGTATATTTATGGTGAGTTTACGGAACCGCAGGAATTTGTATTTTATCTGCGGCCGGTGTTTCAGGTCTTGCCATCGTCTCTGGAATGGGACGAGAATTTTGGCGCGTACATCGAAAGAATTACGGTGCAGCCCGGCACCACCTCCGCAAAGGTCACCTTCCAGGGCGTTCCCGTAGGGCGCTATCAACTCTTTGAAGGCACCGTAGCCGGCTGGAACAGCAGCTTGACTTCACCGGATGCAGGCTACGCCCTAGCGGAGGTCTATGTCACCGACGGGGAGGTTGTCTTTATCAAGAACGAAATCCGCGATGAAGTCGCGGTCCCCACCGTAGCGCTTGATTTTTCGGTGAGCAACAAAACGGACGATTATGTAGACCCAGATATTCCGGTTACTCCCTTCTCCGTGTCCTTTACCAAGCAGTTTGTGGCGACCAGCGGAAGCGCGCTGCCGGCGGAGGAACAGACCTTTATCTTTGTCCTTGCCGGATACCGAAACCGTCAGGACGGGGACCAAAGCCTGGCGGACACCTTTGAACGCTGGGAACAGACCGTAACCTATACCCCGGGAGACGAGCAGATAACCGTCCGCTTTTCCGACGTCCCCGCCGGCAGGTATCATTTAATTGAAACAAACCTCGGTGAGCACTGGACGAGCACACTGCCAAGCAGCGGCGGGCTCAGCGTCACGGTAGCCGAAGACGGTACCGTGACCTATGCCGGTGAGAGCAGCCTGCTGGTCACCAATACCTATGATAATCCAACCTTTGGCTCGCTTACCGTGAGCAAAACTGTTTCCGGCAGCGGTGCGGATTCCTCCCAGGATTTCCCCTTTACCGTTACAATGAACGATGACTCCATTAACGGCACATACGGAGATATGGAGTTCACAAATGGCGTCGCTACCTTTACACTGAGAGATGGACAAAGTATGCAGGCCCGGGGAATCCTGTCAGGCGTTGGCTATACCGTGGAAGAGACCGACAGCGGCGGCTATACAGCTACGGTCAATGGGGAAGCAGGAACGAGTACGTCGGGCGCCATTGTGGGAAATACGGATCAAAAAGCTGCGTTTAACAACGACAAGCCCGGCCCTGAACCCAGCTATACAAGCGTCACCGTGAAGAAAGTATGGAAGCTGGATGACGGCGGCACAGCTGCCGATTCGGTAAAAATCGCCCTCCTTAAAAATGGGACAGCGTATGACACCATCGTTTTGAATGCCGAGAATAACTGGACCCATGAATGGGACAATTTGGACGACGCGTACACCTGGACCGTGCGGGAAGTGGAGGTACCGGATGGATTCCAGTCCTCGACAAAACAGGATGGTACTATCTTTACCATAACCAATGACGACATACCGGTTGAGCCCACCGTCCCAGATCCCACCGACCCGACGGTCGAACCCACTGACCCGGATCCCACCGACCCGACGGTTGAACCCACTGACCCGGATCCCACCGACCCGACGGTTGAACCCACTGACCCGGATCCCACCGACCCGACGGTCGAGCCCACCGACCCGGATCCCACCGTACCGACGGTTAAACCCAGCGACCCGACTACCCCCAATCAATCCACCAAGCCGGATAAGCCGAAGGATGACGTTCCAAAGACTGGGGATGCGTCCAATATGGAACTTTGGATTTCTCTTGCGGCTCTTACCGCTGTTGGATTAGCCGGAACCATTTTCTTCCATCGAAAGAAGCGGTATACCGGTAAGTTTTCAGCTTAATAATGCTGTCACACGGCGCACGATAGGCCTACAATCCTATCGTGCGCCCCTGGAAAGCAAGAAAACGGGGGATTCAATTGAATAAAATGGAGTTAACTCATTCCCTGGGGTGGTTTGCGCGAAACCCGCGCACGAAAAATAAGGCTGCGATCTCCGCTGACGTGAAGCCCGTATGCCAGGCCGGCTTTACACTGTGCAAACGCATTGACGGGTGGGAATGATGGGCCACAATTTCCGACAAAATAAGCAACGCAGGAAAAACTATCTTGTTTATGGCTTTATCTTTTTTTTCAGCGCCCTACTGATTTTTTCCCTGTTTATGATCGTGAGAATTTATCGAAAAGGGACTCAGGAACAAGCGGCCTTCGATAAGCTGTTGATCACCGTTGAGAAGTACAGGACGGAACAAAAAAAAGATGATGGGCAACCGGGCGTTTCGCTGCCTGTGCATACGGATCCGAGCGAAACGTCTGATCCCACATTTCAATCACCGTATACCGCTCTGCATAATCAGAATCCGGACTTTGTGGGGTGGCTGTATCTCAGCAACACAAAAATTGATTACCCTGTCATGTGTACCCCCGACGAGCCGGAGTATTATCTGCACCGTGCTTTTGACGGAACGAGTTCTTCCAGCGGAACGCCGTTTATCGGCGCGGGTGGCGACATCGACAGCAATTGCTTTATCATTTATGGGCATAACATGAAGAATGACTCCATGTTCGGAACCCTGGACAAGTTTAAGAGCAAAGAGTTCTGGACAGAAAACCCCGCATTTAGCTTTACAACCACGACAGAAGAACGGGAGTATGCGGTGTTTGCCGCCGTGCAGACCCGTATCCTCTCCGCCGATGAAGCCGGTTATCGTTACTACGAGCATTCCGGCAACCTGACCGAAGCGGAGTATGACGAGCTGATCGGTTATTTGAAGAAAAACGCATTGTACGACACAGGTATTACACCTGCCTATGGGGAACAAATTGTTATCCTTTCTACTTGCAGCTATCACACCGAAAACGGAAGATTTCTTATAGCTGCCAGAAGTGTAGAATAATCCGATTGAAAAAGGCCGGCTGCTATCAAAAGCAGCCGGCCTTTCCTTGCTTTTTATAGAATGCATACTAAACTTCTTGCCGGTGTTATCAAAGGACAACGCAGAAGGTCGCAGTCTGCCCGCAGGTATGGCACTCTTATTCCGGTCCAGCTCGCACAGCCGCTCCCCCAGTCCGTGCTGAGGGATGTTGGCGGCGCCGGGGATAGGTGTTTGCGCATATTCCTCTGGAGTACGCCGGTCCAAAAAGGCCGCTCCCCTGCGCCGCAGCGCTGGAATCTGCTACCAGTGATGTTGCTTTTCAAATCCCGTCCGCACATTTTTAATGCCACGCCCGCCACGTTGCCGGGTCCTTGGCGGAGAATAGGGCGGCGCGCAGGCAAGCTCCAACTCCACGAGCTCCGCCGTAGTCATACCCGCCCGAATGGCTGGGCAAACACGTCAACGCGTTTATCCACGCCTTTCAGAGCCCACGATCTGCGCACCCAGAATCCTACCGCTCGCCGGGTCATACAGGTCTTGATCGCCCAGCCGCCGCTGCCGTGGCGCCAATGATTACGACCTTTATTCTTTTTCTCCCTGCTCCAGTGTGCCACGGTAGCCGTCCACACCGCCCAGATTCACAGCTTCATACCCCTGTTCTGCCAATTGCGCACAGGCTTGCGCGCTGCGCGCGCCGCTGTGACAATAGGCAAAGATGGGGCGACCCTTTTCCAGCTTGGCAGTGCTGAGCCGGTCCAGCGGAATATTTCGGCTGCCAGGCACGTGACCGCCGGCATACTCCTCCCTGGTGCGCACATCCAGCAGGATGGCGCCGTCGGTGCTGTGGAACCGCTCCAGGCCTTCCTCCAGGCCAGGGCGCGTAAAACAGTGGAACAAGCTCATTTTCATTCCTCCCTGTGTTTTTCATTTTGCCCGCGGTATGGTTCCCGCCACCCAGGGCAGCCATGGATTGTGCAGCGTTTTCTCCAGCCAACCATGATGCTAAACAGCGCCAGCAGGAGCAGGAGGGCCATCCCCAGCAGGACCAAGACATAGGTTCCCATCAGGTCGTAGATAAAGCCGTAGACCGGAATCAGCAGGATGGAGGCCATCGGAGCCCCCATGGACACCTTTGCGTAGATTTTCTCATAGTCCGTCTGTCCGTAGAATTTCAGGGTGAGGATCGGGGCCAGCACCATAATCCCGGAGCTCGTGAGTCCGTGCAGAAACGTGGATAGCGCAAAAAGCGAGAAACTTCTCCCGCTCAAAAAGAACCCTAAGACAGCGATAAGGCCGACGCCAAGAACACCATAGCAGGTCTTCAGCGCGCCGATCCGATCGCTGATCATTCCAATGGCGATGGAGCCGATGGCGCTGCCCACCGACGCGAAGGCCAGGGCTGTGCCGGTCTGCTCCAATGAATAGCCAAGGATGCCTCCATAGGTCGGGATATGCTGTGCGAACACGGCCACGCCGGTTATGGCGATCATAAATAGGAGCAACAGGTAGAAGGAGGCGGACCGCAAGGCTGCGGCTTCGCTGATATTGACCTGGCTCCCGGAACGTTCCCCGGCGGCCTGATCGGAGGCCGCTTCCTGTCCATAGGGTAAAAGCCCTTTGTCCTTGGGCCTGTTCCTGAGCAGAAAGAGGCCGGGGAGCAGGACAGCAGCAAGGACCACACCCCCCAGGATAATATAGGATGCGCGCCACCCGCTCCGGGCGATCAGATTCGAGGTGACGGGCTGAAACACCGCGCCAAACAGCCCAACAAAGGCCATCTGGATCCCCAACATCAGCCCCGTGTTTTTGGAAAACCATCGGTTGATCAGAATGGGTCCCAGGAGATTGGCCAGAATGGTGGCGCCCATAGAGTAGGGCACCGCCAGAAGATACCACCCATACACGCGGTTCATCCAGCCGAAGCCGGCGAAGGAGAGCGTCTGCAGGAGAGCAGCCATCAGCGTCACGATACGAATATCGTATCTGTTGATGAGCTTCCCTGCGATGGGGAGCCAGAACACCATTACAATGGAGGTGATACTGAAATAGATTGCGAGCCTCCCGATGCCGACGCCCAGTTCCGCTGCTACAGGTGATAGGAACAGGGCCGAGACTATGTTAAGGCCGCCACCGGCAAAGCCACGGATCAGAATGACCCCCAATAAAACAATCCATGCAAAATGCAGCTTGTTCTTCTTCATCTCCTCATCCTCTCACACGTTTTGGTTATTATTCTTCTACCCGTGTCAATTTATGCCGGTTGTTAGGATAGTATCGGCCATAAAAGCAGATAATGATAAAAATTATAAACGTCAGAAGAGGAAAGCAGATGAAAAGGAAATTAGAGAATAAGGTTGCGCTGGTGACTTCAGCCACCAAAGGAATCGGCCTAGCCTGCGCGCTAAAACTTGCGGAAAATGGGGCGAAGGTGGCCATGGGTGTCCGTCGAATGGAAGCGACCCAGGAGATTTGCGACCGCTATCGGGCTCAGGGGTACGATATGTTTCCCGTGTTCTTCGACGCCCTCCAAGAGGAGAGCTACCCCGCCATGGTAGAGAACACCATTGAGCAGGCCGGGCGCATCGATATCCTGGTGAACAACTTCGGAATCGGCAAGCCTGCCGAGGACCTGGACCTGGTGAATGGTTCTGAAGAGGCGTTCTTCCAGATCGTGGAACTGAATCTCGGCAGCGTTTACCGCATCAGCAGACTGGTTGTCCCCCATATGCTGCAGCAGGGTGGCGGGAGCATTGTGAATATCTCGTCCATTGGCGGGCTGCTCCCTGACCTCACTCGGATCGGCTACGGCGTCTCCAAAGCTGCCATTAACAACATCACCCAGCAGATCGCCATGCAATACGCACGCAGCAATATCCGCTGTAACGCTGTGCTTCCAGGCCTTACCGCGACCGACGCTGCCCTGCAAAATATGCCGGAGGAGTTTATCCGGTCTTTTCTGGCACATGTACCGCTCAACCGCATGGGCACCCCGGAGGACATTGCCAATGCCGTCCTCTTTTTGGCCGGTGACGATGCCTCCTATATCACGGGCCACATCCTAGATGTGGCCGGCGGTTACGGGATTGGCACTCCACAATACGCCGACATGATAGGCAGGCAGAAAACAGGCCCTTCCTAAGTACGGTCCGGTCACTTTCTTTATAAAAATAACGGCAATAGCTTCTGCCGAAAATGTTTCTGCATAAGGTGCGTCTCCACAATATAGGGCAAGCGCTTGCAGCTTCGTACGCTGTACGCCACGCAATTTACACAGCGCCGGGCCACTTCGTTGGACGATCAAATGATCCAGCTGCTGCAGCGCTGACCCTGAATAAACAAAAAGGCCGCTTAGTACGTTCCTAGGAACTGTACCAAGCGGCCTTGCGCCCGCCTATTCTATATAAAATCTATTTTCCTTTTTCTTCTGTACCATGAAGTTCCCAAAAATCATATGTTTACTACATAAAGGCTCCATACAATTTTCTCAAATTCGTGTAGTAAAATAGAAAATAGGCCTGCTTTGTTGGTGCCGTTAAGCAATCCAAATCCGAACCCATATTTTTCTCGTTCAGCGCCGTCTTTCGGTCGTCGAAGTTAATGGCGGTTGTCCCTTCCTTGTAGTTGCAGGTAATCACCATCTTATCGTCATACAGGAAAATGGCGTTGACGAAAGTATCAATCAGCATCTTGCGGTATGCTTCTGCCGCACATTCAACTTGCGGAAGCGGTGGAGCCAGGAGGTCATAAACTCGGCGCTGATTTTGGGCTTCACCAACTTTTCACAAGCAATTTTCGTTTCGAGTTCTTCTTTCGCCGCCTCCAATTCTTCCAACCGGGCTTTCGTGGACTTCGTGAGGATACCCTGCTGGATGGCGTTGAGCAGGTTTTGAATAGCCATGTCCGCCTCCCGTAACTGCTGTTCATAAGGGGCAGGTTGACATTCTCTCTGTCCTGCAAGTCCATCAGCATGGACACAATGGCTTCAATAGCGGTATCGTCCATCACCAGCTTCATGGTTTCACCGACTACCAAATCTTCTATCCAGTCTTTCTTGACGGGTTTCTTGTGGCACTCGGTACGCTTCTTTTTAACGGACACGCACTATTCCCTGTGCGGCTGGTGCCGCTCTCGCCGCAGAGGTAGGCCCCGCAATAGCCGCAGAACAGCTTGGTGGTCAGTAAGTAATCGTCCTCGGCCTTGTGTCTGGCCGGGGCCTTTTTGTTTTTCGCCAGCTTGTCCTGCACCCGGTCAAAGAGGTCTTGGGGAACGATGGCGGGGATGTCCTCCGGGACTACTATATCCCGGTAGCTGTACTCCCCGATATAGCGGCGGTTGTTCAGAAGGTGCTGGACGCTGTTATAGGTCAGCTTCTGGCCTCGCGTATTCTTCACGCCCTGCTCGTTGAGCCAGTCCCGGATTTGGGTCATGGTGGCCCCCTCGTCGTAACGCTGGAACGCCTCACGCACAAAGGGGGCGGCCAGCGGGTCAGGCTGGAAATGCCGCTCGCTATCGATTTGATACCCGATGGGCAGGGCGCCGCCGTTGTATTTAGTCTTTAAGGCGTTCTCCGTCATACCCCGGACTACCTTCTCGGACAGGTCGGCGGAGTAGTATTCGGCATAACCCTCCAACACGCTTTCCAAAATGATACCTCGGCCCCGTCTGAAATGACCTCGGTGGCGGACACGACTTTCACGCCGTTCTTTTTCAGCGTGGCCTTGTACCGGGCGCTGTCGTAGCGGTTCCGGGCGAACCTGTCCAGCTTCCAGACAATCACCATATCAAACAGCCGCTTGCCGCTGTCCTTTATCATATTCTGAAACTCTGGGCGGTTGTCCGTCTTGGCGGAAAAGGCCCGGTCTATGTAGTGGCGCAGAATAGTGATATTGTTCTTCTCGGCAAAGGCGGTACACACTCTGATCTGGCCCTCGATACTTTTTTCCCGTTGATTATCGGAGGAATAGCGGGCGTAGATGACTGCTTTTATTCTTTTGGACCTCCTTGTTTCTACGCATTTCAAAGCCGTTCCGGCGGTCAGTGTGAGGAATCCTATTACCGTAGTGTTGACACGCCGCCAGAAGCCGCATGGTACGCCGTCTTTTACGGCCTAAATGCGTAGACATGATACTGATTGGTGGGCGCAAGCAGTTTTCTGCTTGCGCCCACTTGTCTGCCGCACAGCAAAACCGGGGAATGCCGTCAAGGGCGCGAAGCGTTCATCTTGACCCTTGCACGGCATTCCCCGGCTTTGCTATTTCTTCGTAATGGCCCGCATCAGCTTGCTTTGCAAACGGCCTTCCATATATGGGTCTACCTGCTTATGGGTCTGTCCGCTTTCATCGATCATTGTCCGCAAGCACAGTTTGTTGATATAACCATCATAGTGCTGCAAGATCTGTTCCATCGCATCGGCCTCTCCTGCACGGTCTGCCTCGATAACGGATAGAGGCGGCGGAGGCTTGTATTTGCTGCTTGGTTTTTCATGGCAATTCCCCCGTCAGTTGTTCCCGTAGATTCCGCAAAACGCTTGTGCGGCATCGTTGAATGGCGCTTCTGGAACAGCGCATCATCCTGCCGATTTCCCTGTCGTTTAGTTCCAGCACAAAGCGCAAAATCAAAAGTCGCTGTTCCGGCTGTGGCAACTTCTCGATGATATTTGCCACCTGCTCATTGCTGATTTGCAGAGTGTAACCATCCACTGAAAAGGTTATGTAATCGCTGGGGTACTGGTCTGTCGTGCAGATGCCGTCTAAAACGGGTTGCGACAAATGGTTCAGGGATACCAGCCATTTGTTTTGATAGAAAAACTCCCGAAAACAGTCCAGCATTTCATGACGCAGGACAACTTTGCAGAAGAAATCAAAGCGGCGGCGCTCAATTTCAAAAAATTTTACCCCATAACATCACCTCATGTCATCCGTTCTGTTCAATACAGCATCGGCCAATCTTTGAATTTCTTCCAAATTGATCTGCGGTTCCTGAAACCCTTCCTGAAATCCGTCAATCTTTTTCAGCGATTGGAACAGCTTCCGATACACAAAATTCATTTTTTCATCGTGCATCTCACCTCCGACGACCGTCGCATAGGCTGCGTGGTGCAGCAGATCTTGTGGAAACAGTGTTTCCAAGAAGCCCTCTGTCCCTTTCGGGGTATAGCAGCACGCAAACAGGCCTAGCCGCTTTTTTAGAAGTTCCTTGCTGTTTTGTTCACAAAAGCGGCTGATCTCTCTGCGAATTTTCCCCATGTAAACGGAACCGCCGATGATAACTGCATCGTATTCTTTCAAAGAGCCTCGCGCCGACTTTGCGTTTTGAAGGCATACCTCTCCGGTCAGACAGCCCTTCAAAAGCTCCGCGCATTTCCTAGTACAGCCATACTTGGTGCCGTAGACAATCAGCGTTCTCATTGCTCTGCCTCCTTCCGATAGATTTGATCAAACTGCTCAATATGGCGTTCCAAAGTCGCCAAAGCCTCCGCCTCTTGCTCCGGGATTCCATCATACTGGTTCAGCAGAAGGAAAATGGGAGCAAAGAATTGCAGTGCTATGATGGACGCATCCGCCTGCCGAATGAGACCTTGTGCCATCATTTCCTCAAAAAGTGCAGCTTGGTAGGAAACGGTGGACTCCATATAAATTTCCCGATAGATGCGGTCAATTTCAGGATTTCTGTATTTTTCTATGGAAAGCATCTTTCGGAACTGCGAGGCATAGGGGTCTTTTAAATAAAACCGGAAAATTTCCGCACTGGTCTTTTTGAGAAACTCCGTTCCACGGGTCGCATATTCTCTTGCCATTTCCTGCATGGTACCGTCGGGAAGTTGGAAGGAAGCAGATGCTTGTGGAAAACGATTTTTCATGGTTTCCACCAATGTGTCAAAAATGTCCTGCTTACTCCCAAAATGCTTATACAGAGAACTCTGCCGGATTCCCACCTCCGCCGCAATGTCGCGGACACTAACACCTTCATATCCTTTATCTGCAAAAAGATTCAACGCTTTCAGCAGAATTAATTCCTTTGTATTTCTCTTTGCCATAAGACTTCCTCTTTCACAATAATGTAAAACGTATGGGATCAGTATGATACAGCCAGATGCGGGATGCTTCAATAAAAACCATCTGAAAGATACTGAGAACTGACATGATAAAAAAGACATTTTGCCTGAATTGTGGCTTGAAAATAACAATGATTCCCAACAGCCATACAGCAATACTCACGATCCAAAACACAATAGATTGGACGCTGTTTGCCGAAAACAAACCCATTTTTACACTGCCATCAATGGCGTGGACAATCGAATTGGAGTACCCGTCCCGGATATTTGCGAAGTACCAGAACAACCCATGAAGCAGAATGAATAGAAGAATGCTCCATCCCCATTTCTGAATGAACGCTTTTCTCCCATAAATCCACAAGATATAGCCAATGTTGGCTCCAAGCAAAAGTGTACCCCAAACTGCGCACGGACTTCCCAGGTAGAGAATTTTGAACATCTTACAGCACCTCCCCAAAAGCTAACGAATGTTTCCCTTCTATTTTAGCTATCATTTGTTCGCTTGTCAAGCCAAGTTTGGCAATGCAACAAAATTTTTTCGAATTCTCTTTCTGGCGGGCAATTTGATGTATCTCCAACGTATTGTTAGCGAAGCAAACAAGAGCGGGTTTGGGATACTCCCAACAAGAAAAAATCTCCGCTCCGGCAACCTGCCGGAAACGGAAATTTTACGGGAGTGTGGGATTTTATAACGGAATTTGAAAGAATATGGAGGAAGGCTCAAAGCCTCCGACGGATTGAAAGCAGCAACGCTACCAACAGCTTGAAGCTGACAGACCGGACGGAGGGAAAATTTGAGCCGAAGAAAAAAGCTTATCAACAACACTACCATTCCACAAAATCAGATCGAGGCCATCGCCCGCTGCATTTTACCTGACATTCTCGCTTTCTACGAGAGCGAGGAAGGTCAGCGGGAGTCTGCCAAATGGAAGAAGCAACGGGAGGCGGAGAAGCAGGAGGCCAAAACAGAGTAAGGACGATAAGGGCGGGCGCACCGTAAAAACGGCTGCGCCCGCCCTTTTTGCGTTTATGGGGTCTGTTTTTTCTTCCGTGGGCCTCTCGGTTTGGAGGTCGGCTTGCGTTCCAATCCGTTGCGGAAATATGTGCGTTCATATCGCTCAAAGAAAACAAATAATCCGAACCCGTCCCCGATTGGGAATAGGTTCGGATTATATTGGTTTGCCACTACTGGGCAAAATCAATACCAAATGATTTTGCAAAAAGGGTGTACTGCTTACACCGCGTACAGGATTCACAAGTGTGTGCGTTGCCTTTGGTGGACAGCCCAAGGCGTAAGGATCATCTTTAGCGTATCGACCTGGCCAGTTCAAAGGCGCTGTGCGTTGCGTTACCGATCCGCGCCGGCTCCCGAGCGTCTCCAATCACATAGAAACGTTCATAGGACCCGGCGCATTCCTTTGCCAGCGTGTCATTGCTGCGCACGCCGATGGCCAGCACGGTCACATCCGTAAGAACGGTTTCCAGCACGCCGTCTTTTCGTTTCAAGTACAGGACTCCATCGCCGATCCGCTCCAGTCGTCTGCCAGAAAGGAAGGTGACCGCGCCCTGCTCCAGCCGCCGGATGACGTCCCTGGCGTTGGTGGGATACGCGCCAGGGGCGACATGGTCGGCGCTCCCGATGACGGTCACGGTGTTTCCCTGCTCCAGCAGTAATTCGGCCGTCTCCAATCCAGTCATGCCGGAGCCAATCACGGCGACGCGCTTATGGGAAAAGTGCTTCTCTCCACTCAGCACAGGTCTCACAGTCACAACGGATTCCCTGTCCGCCCCCGGTATGCCCGGCGCGATCGGCTCTCCGCCGGTTGCGAGGATCACGGCATACGGATCGTATTCGTCGATGGTCTTTTTGTCGGCGGTTACATGATACCGGATGGCCACCCCCTGTTGCAGCGCCAGCCGAGTCGCCTCCTCAATAAACCAGTTGATCTTCTCCTTATACGGGGCAGCCTTCGCAAGGAGCAGCTGCCCCCCGGGCTTCGCGTTCCTCTCCAGGACCGTGACCCGGAAGTTCCGCGCAGCCAGTTCCTTCGCGGCGGTCAGTCCGGCCGGTCCCGCACCCACCACGACGATCTGCCGCCAAGCTCCGTCCTTGGGAGGATCGTTTGCATATCTGCTCTCCTGGCAGGCCCGGGGATTCACCGCACAGGAGACCGGTTTGCCGCTTAGAATGTTTTTGCGAAAGCACTCCATGCAGTACAGGCAGCAAATACACTTTAAGATGTCTTCGCTCCGTCCCTCTCTGGCTTTTCGGGCCCACAGGGGGTCGGAAAGGAAGGGACGTCCCATGGAGATAAAGTCCTGTGTACCCTGCCTAAGCTGCTCCTCCGCCTGCTCCGGAGAGCGAATCAGGTTGGCGGCGATGACGGGGAGGTCCACCGCGTCCCTGACGGCCTTCGCCAGGTACTTGCGCCAGCCGGGTTCAAAGCTGATGGGCTCACAGGAGGTCTGCTCGGTATCATAGTTTCCGCTGCTGACGTTAATGACGTCGATCCCGAACGTCTCCAGCCTTTTGGCAATCTCCACCCCTTCCTCCAGGCGGATTCCCTGGCCGGGATAGCCGATTCTATCGTAAAACTCATCCACCGACAGGCGGACGCTGATGGGAAAGCTTTCGCCGCATTCCTTGCGGATGCCGCGGATGATCTCCCGAATAAAACGCATCCGGTTTTCCAGAGAGCCGCCGTATGCATCCGTCCGCCGGTTGGTGTAGGTGCTCATAAACTGCTGAATCAAATATCCGTGCGCCGCGTGCAGCTCCACACCGTCGGCGCCGGCCTTTTGAACCCGTTTGGCTGCCGCGACGAACTGGCCGATCAAGGTTTCGATCTGCTCTGTCGTCATCGCCACGGTGTTCTGATTGCGGATGGGATTCTCGCCAAGGCCGCAGGGGACGGCGCTGGGGGCCAGCAGCGGCTTCATATAGCGGTTCATCCGCTTGACGGTTTTGGGATCGTCCAAAGAGGACTCGTCAATGCCGCCGGCCAGCCGGAAGAACATGTCCCAATATACGGGAAGTATCCTCCCTACGCCCTCATTGAACCTCCACAGGGCGGGAAAGATCACCAGGTTTTGCCTGCCGGGATGGAATAGCTGAACAAAAATTTTTGCGCCATGGGCGTGGACCCGCTCCGACACCTTGCGGAAGGGCTCGATATATCTGTCATGGGACATAGAAAGCATCCGGGAATGGGAGACGCAGTTCGTCTCATTGATGCGGGTACATTCCGTCATGATCAGCCCCACGCCGCCCGCGGCGCGCTCCTCGTAATAATCGGCCAGTTCCCTGCCCGCCGTACCGTCATACTCAGCCAGTCCAATGCACATGGAGGACATCACGATTCGGTTTTGGATGGTGACCGGACCAATATTCATAGGGGAAAATAAAGTCGGATAATTCATGCCCCGCGCTCCTTACGGTATCATCCCCTTATTTTCCCCAATTGTCTGCCAAATATGTCTTGCCGTCAGCCTATGCCATTCACAATCCGCAAAAACTCATCCGCCATTGCCTCGGGCGTTTCTTTCGCGCCGTTCTCCAGCCAGCACAGCAGCATATTGTAAAAGGCCCCTGAAAAGAAGTAAAGCTCGTATTTTGAGATGGAGTCCACCGGCATATCGCCGCAGGCGTCAATTTCGCAGTCGGTAATGACATCCAGCAGCGTGGTGGACAGCTTCGCATGATGAAAGGCCAAAACAAGGCCGGCATATTCTTTGTAGAATCGAAACTTATACAGCATCACCTCTCTGCTGTGAAAATCCTCGTCCGCATAGGGCATCCCCTCGTGATAGCACTGGGCCATTCGCTGTATCCCATAGTCTATGAGATCTTCCACGGACTTGAAATTCCGGTAAAAGGATGCTCTGGCGACTCCGGATTTGTCTATGAGCTCCGTCACGGTTAGCTTTGACCAGTCTTTGCGCTCCGCAAAATTGATCAGTGCGCGAAACAGGCGATCCTTGACCCGTTGGTTTGCCTCTTTTCTCTTGTCCATGATACACTTCCTTCTGTTTTGTCTCAGGTCATCACATTGACAACTTACTTCTATGTGATACAATGTGTATCATATAAGAGCACATTCCGTTTGTCAAGGAGGCAGCAATATGGTTTTCTATTTCAGCGGTACCGGAAACAGTCAGTTCGTGGCGTTCCGGCTTACGGAGCTGCTTGCGGAGAAGGAAGCGGTTTCCATCAACTCGCGTTTGAAGGCGGGCGGTCAGGCGGCGTTTCACTCGGAACATCCACTGGTCTTTGTGGTACCAACCTATGCCTGGCGTATGCCCAAAGTCGTATCCGAGTGGATCGCGGCGGCACAGTTTAACGGCAACCGCAGCGCCTACTTTGTCCTGACCTGTGGCGGAAGCGTCGGGAATGCCGCCGCGTATGCAAAGGAACTCTGTGAGAAGGCAAACCTGCAATTTCGTGGGCTGGACCTGGTCGCCATGCCGAACAATTATGTGGCCCTGTCCAACCCGCCTGGTGAAGCGGAGTGCCAGGAGATATTGGAGAAGGCCCAAGCACGGACAGCGGTGCTCGCTTCGCTAATCCAAAAGGGAGAGCCCTTTCCAGAATCCACAGTTTCTTTCACGGATCGTATGAACAGCGGGCCTGTCTGCGGATTGTTTTATGCCCTTTTTGTACACGACAAGGGCTTCGCCGCATCGGACGCCTGTATCTCCTGTGGCAAATGCGTGGAGCGGTGCCCGCTGAATAATATCGAAATGGTGCGGGGAAAGCCGACATGGAAAGGCCGTTGCACCCACTGTATGGCCTGTATCGGCGGCTGTCCAACACAGGCCATCGAATACAAATCGGCTTCCAAGGGCAACCGCAGGTACTATATCATGAAGGAATAACAGGGGATCACTTACAAACAGACCGCAAGGAGGGCCTTTATGGTTTTTTATTTCAGCGGGACTGGCAACAGCCAACTGGCGGCAAGGCAAATCACGGCGGAGCTGGATGACAGGCTTGTTTCCATGAATCGGTGTATGAAAGAAGGGAGCACGGGCGGATTCCACTCGGACCGGCCGCTTGTCTTTGTCGCCCCGCTCTACGCCTGGCGTGTGCCCAAGGTCGTGGAACAGTGGATCTGTGACACCAAGTTCGTGGGCAACAGGTCCGCCTATTTTGTCCTGACGCGCGGCGGCGGAACCGCCGGCAACGCGGCAGCCTATGCGCAAAAGCTCTGTCAAGCAGCCGGTCTGACATATCGCGGGCTTGCCTCCGTACAAATGCCGGAAAACTATATTGCACTGTCGTCGGCACCCAGTGTGGGGGAATGCGAACAGATGATCAAGCGGGCGGTGCCTGTTTTTTCCTCGCTTGCACAGAACATCAAAGAGGGCGTGCCGTTTCCCGAGGCCCCAGTGCCGCTTGGCGGCAGATTTCTAAGCGGCCCCTTCAATCCCCTCTATTATCATCTTGCCATTCACGACAAGGGATTTACCGTTTCAGACGCCTGTGTGTCCTGTGGCAAGTGTGTCCGGCGGTGCCCATTGGACAATATCGACCTGGTCAGCGGTAAACCAGACTGGAAGGGTCACTGCACCCATTGCATGGCCTGTATTTGCGGCTGCCCCACAGAGGCCATCGAGTACAAGTCAATCTCTAAAGGAAAACGGCGCTACTATATCATGGACGATGCCTTATGCTGGGGAAAGGGAGAACAGGAAAATTGAGAAACGAACATTTCATTCAAATCAATCCAGAAAAATGTGTCGGGTGCGGCCTGTGCGTAAAGGACTGTCCCGCCGGCAATATCCGGGTAGAGAATCAAAAGGCCCACATCCTTGCGCAGGACTGCATCCTGTGCGGACACTGCGTCGCCATCTGTCCGAAGGCGGCAGTCTCTATGACAGGCTTTGACGAGCCGCCCGAGGAGATCGCGGGACCTGTCACCCTGGACCCGCAGACGCTGCTGGCCTCCATCAAAACCAGACGGAGTATCCGGCAGTTTACCGGGCGTGAAATACCGCCGGAAGTCATCGCGCAGATCATCGAGGCCGGACGGCTGACACCCACCGGAAAAAACGCCCAAGACGTGTCCTTTGTCGTGCTGAAAGAGGGCATGGCCGCCGCGGAGGCCCTGGCGGTGCGGTTGTTTCAGCGGCTGCTTCCTCTGATGAAGCTGGTCAATTCGACGGCAAGGCGGACGGACATCGACGACCATTTCTTCTTCAAAATGGCCCCGGCGGCCATCGTCGTCGTGTCCCCGGATCAGGTAAACGGCGCCCTCGCAGCCGCCAATATGGCGCTGATGGCGGAGGCCCATGGCTTGGGGGTACTGTACAGCGGCTTCTTCTCCACGGCTGTCAACCATTCCCGCCCCCTGCGCAGAATGCTCGGACTCAAACGGGGAGAGAAAGCGGTGATGACTCTGGTGCTGGGCTACACCTGCGTGAGATACCCCCGGACCGCACAAAAGGAAGCGGCGGATATCCGATTCGTTTGATGCGATGGAGATCCGAAGTGGAATGTCCATCGATCTCAAACGGGATAGAGGATGGCGTTTGCTTTTTCGAATCATAGTAAGGGAACCATTGCCTGTATGGGAGTGAGTTCAGCTATCTCTGTTTGTTCCCGCAATTTGATTTTCCCCTTCATGCGCTGAACCTTGTCAAAGATATCCTTGCCGATGATTGGTTCATGTGCGTCTTCCACCAAATACATGGCGAGCTGCCCCTGATTTTTCACCTGCTTACCGGTCAGGAAATCCGGCGTGTAGGTTTTCTGCATGAGCACTTGCCCGATGTACTTCTCGTTGCTCAGCATCCGGTCGATGGTGGAGGTGCTCCACTCTGTTTTTCCGGTTACCGTCTTGATGCTATGTTCCTCCAGGTATTTCTTAATTTTGCGAACACCATTGCCTTGAACGTACAACTCGAAGATTTTTCGCACGATCTCTGCTTCCTCCGGGACGATTTTAAGTTCGCCGTCCTCCCCCCTTGTATAGCCCAGAAACTGCGTGTGGTTGAGAAGCGTCCTGCCGCTCTCCATCCGGCGGCGCATCCCAAATTTCACATTTTCGCTGTGGGATTGGCTCTCCGCTTGGGCCAGGGTGGCGTACTGGTCAATGACGCTGTTCTCAGCGGTCAGGGTATTGAATCCACCCACTTCAAAGTAAACTCCAATATTCATTTTCTTCAATCTCCTTATATCTTTGATGGTTGTTAATGTGTCCCTACCAAACCGGCTGATGGATTTAACTAAGATCAAATCGATCTTTCCCCTTTGGCAGTCCTTCATCATCTGCTGATAACCGTCCCGTTTTTTTAAGCGGACACCGGAGGCATTGTCTGAGTAAATCCCGGCGAGTGTCCAGTTGGGTTGCTTCCGGATGTAGTTGATATAAAACTTCATTTGGGTTTCCAGACTTCCGAGCTGCTCTTCACTGTCGGTACTGACCCGGCAGTAGGCCGCCACTCGAAGGGACTGCTCCACGAGTAGCTTTTTTATGACTGCTGGCTGAACATCCACTTTATATTTAGGCATGACAAAACCTCCATGATATTACTGAAAAATCAGTATATCATGGAGGTTTCTACAAAAGTATAAGCTACATTTCAGCCCTGTATTACAAGGCCAAAATGTAGCTTATAACTTGGTGCGCGAGGCGGGACTTGAACCCGCACGTGCGTAATGCACACTAGAACCTGAATCTAGCGAGTCTGCCAATTCCACCACTCGCGCAAGTGGGACGAAATCCTTGGGGCTTGCCCCCGGACCGCCCTCTTATCCTACCACAGCCCACCCCCGCTTGTCAACAGGAAATTTTGCAGAAAGCCCCTGATTTCCCACAAGTCAGCCACAGCCGCCGGTCTGGCAAACCGGGACGACATGCGTATGTTTTCGTGCTCTGACCCTGGCTAAGCAAAATAGTCGGCCACATCCACGCCCTGATAATAGTGGAGCAGGATTGCCCGGTAATCGCTACCGGCCTGTGCCATGGCCTCGGCCCCATATTGGCTCATCCCGACCCGATGGCCATACCCTTTCGTCTCAACAATAATTTGGTCCTCCGATACGCGGACGGAAAAGACCGTAGATCGCAATCCCAACAGGCTTCTCAAATCCTTTCCCGCAAAAACCACGCCGCCAATCTCCAACGTTCCCACGCCGCCTCCTTCCGTAGCAGTCACAGAACCAAACCAATCCGCAGGGCTCCCCTCCAAGGCCGCTTCCGGTGCTTTGCTATGGATGAGCTGCGCAAACTCCTCTTTGGAAAAGGTCGCCGTATCTGAAAAGTGGGCCGCGTTTTCCTCTCCAGGGCTGTCCACCGCTTGTAAATACGGAATTTCGGTACCCCAAACCTCCACCGCCGCCTCAGTTCTGCCACCGGAACAGGAAAAGAACGTGGCGTCAATCAGTTCATCGTCAAAGGTCAATACCTGTCCATCGGTCTGCCGCACCGCTTGTGCCGCCGCTTCCGCACCGGCGTTTCCCACCTGCTCTCCTTCCTTCGCACAGTAGTCCTCATAAGACATCCATCCCTGGCAGCAGCTGGCATCGGTGCAGATGTCCGCAGTGGTGTGCTTGTTCCGAGCCATTTGCCGCAGGGTATAGGTTCTGGATACCACCGCCTGGGCTTTTAGCGCCTCCCCCTGAAAAGAAGTTGGCATTTCCGCCAGTACAACCCCAGTCAAATAGTCGTCTAGAGGCAGCTCTGACACCGTTCCATCCGACATCTGAACCCGCAGCAGCATGGACCCGTCGGCGGAGCCCTCAGAGACGGAACCTGCTTGCGGCGGGGCCGTGCCCTCCGGTTCCTCCGTTTCTATCGGACTGCTCCCCGGCTGCGTAGTCTGCTGGACGTCTGCCTGCTGCGTACGTCTTGATTCACCGAACCGTACCGCCAGAGCCGGGATCAAGAATCCCAGAAGCATAGCCGCCAATCCCAATGCCACCGCCCGTTTCATTTGCATCGCCCTCCGCTTTCGTTTTTTTTATCATAGCACCCGAGCCTTGGGGAATTTGTCTGAACCACCCCAGGGCAAATCATTCCATTTTTCTGCCAAACTTGACAGGCCGCGGCGCTGGAAGTATAATAAACTAAATTTCTGGATCGGAGAGTCTGCATGAAAAAGGCATTGAAACTTATTATTTCCCTCATTTTGATAGCGGCGCTCCTGGGTGGCGCGGCATGGTACTTCCTCCTGTATAACCCTGCCCTTACCACGGATCTACTGCTGGATTGGGGCGCTGGTGCACAGAGCCGGGGACATACCAATACGGCAATCCGATATTATCGGTGGGCCTATCAACTCTCCGGCCAGGATCCGGAGCTGGCAATTCAGTTGGCAAAGGCCTATCAGCAAGCCGATAATTATACCAAAGCGGAGTACACACTGGCAAACGCCATTGCCGCAGGCGGCTCCTTGGATGTGTATTTGACACTCTGTCAAATTTATGTGGAGCAGGACAAGCTCCTCGACGCGGTGACCATGCTGGATCAGATCGCGGACCCCTCAATTAAATCTCAACTGGACGCCATGCGGCCAGCCGCGCCCACAGCCAATCTGACGCCCGGATTCTATAACCAATATATGGAGGTCTCTCTCACCAGCGGCGGGGGCGATCTGTATGTGTCTACAGAAGGAGAATATCCCTCCACCCGCACGGATTCCTATTCCGAATCCATCTCCCTGGGCCTGGGAGAAACCACCATTTGCGCCCTCTCTGTTTCAGAGCAGGGTCTGGTCAGCCCCCTTTCCGTTTTTGGCTACACCATCTCCGGCGTGGTGGAGGACGTAACCCTGTCGGACTCAGTCTTGGACGCCTATGTGCGGGAGCTGCTCAGCCGTGGTGCCGGCTCCGCCCTGACCACAGCGGACCTGTGGGGAATCACAGAGCTCACCGTCCCTGCAGAGGTCGCTGAGCTCACGGATTTGTCCTATTTCACCGGGCTTACCAGCTTAGTCATCCAGGACCGGCCAGATCTCAGCCTCAGCTTTTTATCTGGAATGACACAGCTGCAAACCCTGGACCTATCTGGCTGTACGCTCCAATCGGATGAGCTGGAACTGATCGGCGCTTTGCCGCAGCTCCAGGTCCTGGATATATCCGGCTGTGGTCTATCCACCATCGCGGGCCTGCGGGGAAGCGCAACCCTGCTGGAGGCAGACTTATCAGACAACAGCATCAGCGATATTGCGCCTCTGGCGGGAAACAGCGGCCTGAAAACGCTCAATCTGCAGCGCAACGCCGTTACGGACCTGATGCCTCTGAGCGGGTTTACGGAGCTGTCGTGGCTGGACGCATCCTACAACAGCGTGCAATCCATTTCTCCCCTGGGAACCTGCGTTAATCTTTCCTATCTGAACCTGACCAACAATAACTTGACTGCTCTGTCTTCCATTGACCATCTCACCGGCTTGGCGGAGTTGGACGCCTCCTACAATGCCCTCACCGATATTTCGGGACTGGAATCCTGCGCCGACCTGGGCAAGCTAAACCTTTCCAATAACTCGCTGGAAAGCATGGACTCTTTGGCCTCCCTGACAAAGCTCACAGACCTGGATATTTCCTACAACGATATTCAAACCATTCCGGATTTTCCCGAGGACAGCGCCTTGGTGACCTTTAACGGCTGCCACAATTTCTTTGAGGACGTCAGCGGCCTGGCCGGGCTGCAGAGCCTGAATTACGTCTATCTGGACTATAACAACATTTTTGATATCAACTGTCTGTCCACCTGCACCAACTTGATTCAGGTCAATGTATTTAAGACCAATGTCACGGATGTCAGTAAGCTTTTAGACATGAGCGTCATCGTCAGCTATAACCCCACTTAATTCTCATATAAAACCAGAAGGAACGGGAAACGTCAAAATTTGACGTTTCCCGTTCCTTTTGCTAAGCCCTCTTCCGAAGGTCACATTTTTTGTTTACCTCGTCCTTTCGGCTCTGGCTGCTCCGGTTCCCGCTGAATTTCTTCCTGTATCTGCCGGGAGAAGCCCTGGAAAACCCGCTCGTATGCATGATCGATCATAGGCCACAGCTCCTCCTCCGGCAGCCTGTCCAACCAGATGGTATTCCAATGCGGCTGTTGGACCGGCGGGCAGTGATAGCCCCGCTCCACCGCGTCTGGAAACGCCGTGCGGTAAAAATCGGATTGGGAGGGGTCGCATTTCAGCGTAATTTTATAATTTTGCGCAAACGGATACAGCTGCGCGAAGATACGACCGTGCAGTTTATAGCAAACAGGATACTCTCCGAAGGGGAAGTCCTCATATGCCCCGGTTTTGGCCAGGCAATACGCCCGAATTTGTTCCGGCTCAACCATGTCCCTGCGTCCCTCCCCGCTTGGCGTGCACCGCGTGCAGAGGATGCACCCGCTGGCAGGCCAAAATCAACTCCAGGGCTTTTTGGCAGGCCTGCCGCCGCACGGCCTCCCGGCCGCCTTCCAGCTGACAGTGGACGCAACGCACCTCCGCCCCGTCCGCATAGCCCAGATAAACCGTTCCTACCGGATTGCCAAAGCCATCCGCCTCCGGTCCAGCCAGACCAGTGACCGACACCGCCACGTCAGCCTCCAGCACCTTTCTCGCGCCCTGTGCCATGGCCTTTGCCACAGGCTCAGAGACCGCGCCACAGCGGTCCAGCAGTTCCCGCGGGACGTCCAGCAGCTTTTCCTTCACGGCGTCGGTATAGCTGATCACCCCGCCCCGATACACCTGAGAGCTGCCGGGAACGGCGGTCAAGGCGCGGCCCACCCAACCGCCGGTACAGCTCTCCGCCGTAGCCAGCGTCAGTCCCTGAAGCCGCAGGGTATACAAAACGTCAGAAGCCAGATTCCACTCCATAGTACTGCACCGTCACTTTCTCCGTATTTTCCAGAGCCCTTGCAATCAGGCCCGTCTGGTCCAATTCCCGTTCCGCGCGCTCCACCTGCTCCAGCGTGGGCTTAGTCCTGGGATGCCGGGGGGTGAAAACCGTACAGCAATCCTCATAGGGCAAAATGGAGGTATCCAAGGTTCCAATCCGCCGGGCAATGGTGACGATTTCCTCCTTATCCATACCAATCAGGGGCGTAAAAATGGGAAGGTCTACTACCGCGGCGGTGACGCCCATGGCCTCCATGGTCTGCGATGCCACCTGGCCCAAGTTCTCTCCTGTGACCAAGCACCGGCAGCCGTGCTCCACGGCAATCCGCTGGGCAATACGCATCATATATCGGCGCATCACCAGGGTAAAGTACTCCTCCGGGCATTGGTCCCGGATAGCCTCCTGCACCTCGGTGAAGCCGACAATATTGACTGTCATTCTGCCGCAGTACCGGGTCAACAGCCGGGCCAGCTCCAGCACCTTATCCTTCGCCAACTCCGAAGTGTACGGATAGGAGAAAAAATGAACGCACTCAATCTCCGCGCCCCGTTTGGCAATCATGTAAGCCGCCGCTGGAGAGTCGATTCCGCCGGAGAGCAGCACCGCCGCGCGGCCGCCCACGCCGGTGGGCAGTCCGCCCGCCCCTGGCTCCGCTGGGCCGTGAACATAGGCCGACAGGTCCCGAACCTCCACGTAAACCGTAAACGCTGGGTGATGTACATCCACCTGCAGATGGGGGTGTGCCTCCGCGATGCGACCGCCAATTTCCTGGGAAATGGCAATGGAGGTCATAGGAAAGCTTTTGTCCGACCGTTTGGATTCCACCTTAAACGAAGCGGCATCCTCCAGGGCTTCGCCCAAATACAGCTCTACCGCCTCAAAAATCTGGTCCAGGTCCTTTCCGCAGGGGCGGCACCGGCAGATGGAAACCACTCCGAAAATCGTATGGCAGGCCTCCCACGCTCCCTCCAGGTCGCAGTCCCCCTGCGGCTCAACATAAACCGTGGACTGTAGGATATAAATGCGAAAGGCTCCAAAGGGCTTTAAACGCCGGCGCACATTTTGCCGCAGCCTGCTCTCAAATTGCGGGCGATTCTGTCCCTTGAGCACCACCTCGCCCAATTTCAATAAAAAAATCTCGTTCATGCGCATACTCTCCGTTTCCTGATACCTGATATTATTTTAACACGTCTTTCCGCATTTTCCTAGAGGGATTTTTAGAACCATCCTCCCCGTTTCGGGATTTACCGGGGTATTTCCCGGTATTTTCCTCCCTTTCACCTGGAGTAATCCGGTCTTTTTTCCGGTCTTTTCCTCCATCTGTAACTTTTTCGAAATAATAGTTGTAATTTTTGTTTCTATTTGATATTATATGATAGTAAAATGTTACAATTCAAACTGCAAGGGGGGAACAGCGTTGCGTCTCATATCCTGGAACGTCAATGGCTTGCGGGCATGCATGCAAAAGGGATTTCTGGACTGTATCCAGCAGATGGATGCGGACTTCTTCTGTCTGCAGGAGACCAAGCTGCAGCCTGGCCAACTGGTCCTGGAACTGCCTGGGTACTTTCAATTTTGGAACTCAGCGGAAAAGAAGGGATACTCCGGAACGGCTATCTTTGCAAAACATCCGCCCCTCTCGGTCCGTTATGGCGTCGGTGTGGAGGAGCTGGACCGGGAAGGCCGGCTGATTACCTTGGAGTATGAGCATTTTTATTTGGCCAATTGCTATACGCCCAATGCCCAGGAGGGACTCAAGCGCCTTGCGCACCGGCTGCAATGGGACGCGGCTTACCGCGAGCATCTCTCCCGCTTAGCGCAGCAAAAGCCCGTGATCACCTGCGGTGATTTTAATGTAGCGCACCAGGAAATTGATTTGAAGAACCCCGGTCCCAACCGGGGAAACGCGGGTTTTTCAGACGAGGAACGGCAGAGTTTTTCCGCGCTTCTCGCCGCCGGCTTCACCGACACCTTCCGCTACCTCCATCCCGACCGTACCGGAGCCTACAGCTGGTGGAGTTACCGGTTCAACGCCCGAAAAAACAACGCTGGATGGCGTATCGATTATTTTCTCGTCTCCGATTGTCTGCGGGACAAGCTGACGGACGCCCCGATCTATGCTGAGATCTTTGGCTCCGATCACTGCCCTGTGGGACTCGAACTCAACTGGGAGGTCTGAAACCATGCAGAAAACACATCTTGTCCGTATTGTAGCTGTCCTATGTCTCTTGGCCGTTGTCATCAGCGCAGTTCCTGCCGTCTCGGCCTATACTGCGGTCAGCGACTGGTTTGCAGAGGAAATTGCGGCCATGGACCAGGCTGGCTTGATTCCCGCCGTTTTTGAGGAAAAGGACCTCCGGACCTCCGTCACCCGGTCTGAGATGTGCGCTGTGGCGGTCACTGCCTACGAAGCCTTCACCGGCTCCGAAATAGTGGCGCCGGAGACGCCGCCGTTCTCCGATACCAGCGATCCGGTGGTGTCCAAGGCCTACGCTGCGGGTCTGATTAAAGGCTACGAAGACGGTTTATTTAGGCCGGACAACATTTTAAAACGCGAGGAGTTCTTCTCCTTTGTCTACAAGTTCCTGCTGGCAACCGGCTGGACGCTGGATTCCTCGCTTCTGTCGGACCTGTCAGAATTTCCCGACGCCAGCTCAGTGAGCCGCTGGGCCTTGGAGGCCACCCAAGCGACCGTGGGGATTGGGGCAGTCGAGGGCAATGGCAGCGGCCTGAACCCCAGGGGAACCACCACAACCGAACAGGCCCTGGCCATGTTTTACCGTTCCTATACATATTTGGAGTCCTGGCAGGCCGATCTCTTGGACCAGTATCCCAACCTTAGCGACTGGGCGCTGTCTGAAATCAGCGCAATGGATACGGCGGACCTAATCCCACAGTTACTGCTGGGCCGGGATATGAGCTCCCCCATTACCCGGGGTGAGATGTGTTATGTGGCGGTGCAGGCCTATACCAACTTGGTTCCGGAGGCCACTGTCATTGGGGACAATGCCCCGTTCACCGACGTAGACGATGAAACCATTACTTTGGCCTACCAGTTGGGGCTGGTCAATGGTTTCCCAGACGGCACGTTCCGTCCGGATCGGGAGATCACCAGAGAACAGTTCTTTAAAATCACCGCAAACTTCCTGCTGGCGCTGGACTATCCCGAGAGTGATGATCCCACAGCGGATCTGTCCATCTTCATCGACAACGATAAACTCAGCAACTATGCAATCCCCTGCACCCGGCTTCTGGTGGGACTGGAGATTGTCAAGGGCAACGGAGATACTCTAAACCCCCAAAATACCACCCGGTGTGAGCAGGCCCTGGTGTTGTTCTATCGGTCTTACCTGTTCTTGGTGGATTGGGCTCAGAACAGCCCAGCGCCGGGCCCCGACGATCCGGACCACAATGACCGGCCTGAGGCGGACAAGCTGGTGGAGTTTGCCCTGCAATTTCTGGGCTATGACTACGTGTGGGGCGGCAAGGACCCCAGCACCGGGTTTGACTGTTCCGGTTTTGTCTGGTATGTATTTGGCCAAAACGGCTACAACCTGGGCCGTACCGCCACGCAGCAGTGGGCGTACGGGCGGGAGGTATCTCCCGACGAGCTGCTGCCCGGCGATCTGGTGTTCTTCTCCGACTCCCAGTCCCTGAATGACATCACGCATATCGGCATCTATGTGGGCGAGGATGAATTCATTCATGCGGCTAATTCCAAAAGCGGTGTCATCCTGACGAAGACAACATCCTCCTATTACGTGACTAAGCTTGTTGGCGCCCGCCGCATCATTGAGTAACTTTTTTATCTGTTCCCCCGGTCTCTCGGTTTTGAGATCGGGGGATTTTCCTTTGTTTTATACACTTTTTATATTCGTTTCACACACCTGTCCTTTTATGAAATACAAAGGCTTATTCCTGGTGTACCAAAAAAGTTAAAAAAATTTTCATGGTTTTTACATAATTTTGGGTTTACCCGTTGAAAAATCCCTCAACATTTGGTAAAATACCTCCATGAGCTGCGATATTTGCCAGCTCAGGGGGGCTGATTCCCCCATCCCACATTTTTGAAGGAGGACGTTTCATGAGAAGCACAGTATCCAAACGGGTCCTGTCCGTGCTGCTGGCACTGATTATGGTTCTGACGGTACTGCCAACCATGGCTTTCGCAACCGGCGAAAAGTCTGACGGCATTGTCGTTCTGTACACCAATGACGTGCACTGCGGCGTAGACGCGACCTACGACGAGGAGGGCAACCTCACCAAGATGGGTTATGCGAACCTGGCCGCCTATAAGAAGGCCATGGAAGAGCAGTACAACAACGTTGTCTTGGTAGACGCAGGCGACGCCATCCAGGGCGAAGCCATCGGCACCCTTTCCAAGGGGTCCTACCTGGTGGATATCATGAACCAGGTGGGCTACGATTTCGCAACCTTCGGCAACCATGAGTTTGACTACGGCATGGATGTGGCACTGTCTCTACTGAAGGACTCCAAAGCCACCTATCTGTCCTGCAACTTTATGGACCTTCGGACCAGCAAGACTGTGGCTGAGCCCTACAAAGTTGTAGATTACGACGGCACCAAGGTGGCTTTCGTGGGCATCTCCACCCCGGAGAGCTTCACCAAGTCCACCCCCACTTACTTCCAAGACGAAACCGGTAAGTATATCTACGGCTTCTGTGAAGGCAACGAAGGCAAGGACCTGTATGCCGCTGTGCAGAACGCCATTGACAGCGCCAAGAAAGAAGGCGCCCAGTACGTCATCGCCGTGGGCCACTGCGGTGTGGATCAGCAGTCCTCTCCCTGGATGTCCACGGAGATTATTGCCAACACCACGGGCCTGAACGCCTTTATTGACGGTCACTCCCACAGTGTGATCCCCAGCCAGGAAGTGAAAGACAAGAGCGGCAGCACCGTTCTGCTCTCCTCCACCGGCACCAAGCTGAACAACATTGGGAAGCTGGTCATCGACAAAGACGGCAAGATCACCACCGAGCTGGTCAGCAACTATACGGAAGTGGACCAGGCAACGGACGAGTTCATCAAGAACATTGAGTCCAAATTCGAGGACCTGTTGAAAGAAGTCGTCGCCAAATCCGAGGTTCCGCTGGTTGTGAACGAGCCTGAAACCGGCAAGCGCCTGATCCGGAACCAGGAGACCAATCTGGGCGATCTGTGCGCGGATGCATACCGTACGGTTCTGGGCGCGGACATCGCCTTTGTCAACGGCGGCGGCATCCGGGCCGATATCAAGGCTGGCGACATCACCTATGCCGATATCATCGCCGTGCATCCCTTTGGCAACGCCGCCTGCGTGGTGGAAGCCACCGGTCAGGAGATTGTGGATGCGCTGGAGATGGCCTCCCGCAGCGCCCCCGGTGAAAACGGCGGCTTCCTGCAGGTAGCCGGCCTAAAGTACACAATCGACCTGAACATCGACTCTACCGTTCAGGTGGACGATAAGGGCATGTTTGTTGGTGTGGACGGCCTGCGCCGGGTCAAGGACGTTCAGGTCCTCGACGACAACGGCGAGTACAAGCCCATCGACCTAAAGGGCACTTACACCCTGGCCTCTCACAACTACATGCTGAAATCCGGCGGCGATGGCATCAACATGTTCATGGACAACAAGGTCCTGCAAGATGAGGTCATGCTGGATAATCAGGTGCTCATTGCGTATATCCAGGAGAATCTTAAGGGCGTAGTCGGCGAGGAATACGCAGATGTGTACGGCCAGGGCCGTATTACAGTCACGGATATGCCTTACACCGACGTAGAGGAAGACGCTTTCTATTATGAGGCCGTCCAGTTCGTGGATGGTCGGGGCTATATGGAAGGCGTGGGAGACGGCAGATTCGCCCCCAAGAGCACGCTGCAGCGGGCGGTCGTGGCCACTGTCCTGTACCGGATGGCCGGAGAGCCCGAGCTTCCCGAGGCTAAGAACACCAACTTCTCCGACGTGAAGGAAAACACCTGGTATACCGACGCGGTGAAATGGGCCGCCTCCGAAGGGATTGTGAAGGGCTACGAAGACGGCAAGTTCTATCCCGCCCGCTTCATCTCCCGTCAGGAAATGGCCACCATGATGTATCGGTACGCACAGTTTGCAGAGTACGACGTCTCCAAGGCCGACGATTTGAAGGACTACAAGGATGCCGGTCAGGTATCCAATTATGCCAAGGCCGCGATGCAGTGGGCCGTGGCAGTGGGTCTCATCGAAGGCGTGGAGGAAAATACGCTGCGGCCCCTGGGCCTGTCCACCCGTGGCCAGTTTGCTACGATCATCACCCGCTTTTACAACAATAAGGTTGAGATTAACCTGATGGGCACCTCCGATGTGCATGGCCAGCTGTACGCCACCGATTACACGGCGGACGCCAGCGCCTCCGGCACCTATCGGCAGGGCCTGACCCGGATCGCCACCTTCGTCAAGGAGCAGCGGGCTCTGTACGACAATAACTTCCTGGTGGATACCGGCGATCTGATTCAGGGCACTCCCCTCACCTATTACTATGCCTTTGAGAAGGACGACGTCGACGACCCCTCTATGAAGGCCCTGCGGACCATGGGCTATGATATGTTTGTAGTGGGTAATCACGAGTTCAACTACGGTATGAAGATTCTGCAGCGGCAACTGGGCTACCTGACCAGCAATTCCACCGACACGGAATCCTCTGTGGCCGTGTCCGTGGCCAACTATCTGGATTCCACGAAGAACAACGACACCACAAAGGATTGGAGCACCTGGAACGGCTACGCTCCCTATCAGCTCTACAATTACGACGGCGTAACCGTGGCCGTGATCGGCTTAGGCAACCCCAACATCCCTAAGTGGGACGTTCCCGCCAACTGGGAAGGCATCTATTTTGCCAATGTCATTGATACTTATAAGCATTACGAAGCCGAGATGCAGGAGAAGGCGGACCTCATCGTTGTGGCCACCCACTCCGGTGTGAAATCCGATGCCCAGTCCGACTTCATTGAGCAGCTGGTGAAGGAGACTAACTCCATCGATCTGGTGTTCTCCGGCCACGAGCACAACAACAAGGTCTGGCAGCTCACCAACAAGGACGGGGAGACTATCCCCTGCATTCAGCCCGGCACCAAGGCTAATGTGGTGGGGCAGGCGATCGTAACCTACGACCTGACCGCCGGTACCTACACCATCGACGCCAAGAATGTTCCCATGACCAAGAGAACGGAAGATGGCGCCACCGTCGCTGCTTATGATGTAGACGCCGATCTGGAAGCTGTGCTGAAGTCCTATGAGGAAGCCACTTGGAAGGACTACATGCTCCAGCCCATCGGCAAGGCCACCGGCGACTTCACCGCCTCCGGTCTGGGTACCGCTCCTTCCGCTTTCATGGACCTAATTAACCAGGTTCAGATCTGGGGCGCTTATGACCGCACAGGCAAGAACACCCCGGACGATAAGACCGACGACACCCCCGCACAGCTGTCCATCTCTGCGCCTCTGACCTCCGGAAATGCCGCCAACCTGATTCCCCAGGGTGACATCATGCTGGGCGATATGTTCAAGCTGTACCGCTATGAGAACTGGTTCTACCAGATCACCATGAGCGGCAAGGAAGTCAAGACCTGGCTGGAGTACTCCGCCTCTAAGGTAAAGCTCAATGACGACGGCTCTGTCTCCATTCAGGGCGGCCTGACCTATTACGACGTCATCTACGGCGAGGACTTCTCCTATGTCATCGACGCTACACAGCCATCTGGCTCCCGGATCACCTCCATGACCTATAACGGCGAGGAAGTTACCGACGATCAGGAGTTCACCGTGGTTGTGAACAACTACCGGTACAACGGCGGCGGCGACTATGTGAAATACCTCCAAGAGCATGGATGCGAGGATTTCACGGCCAATGATCAGGACCGGATTATCTACTCCACCCAGTACGACATGATCCAGGGCGAAGACAAGGGCCAGGCACGGAACCTGCTGGCGGACTACATCCGCGAAGCTAGCGAAATTGCCCCTGAGATTCACTCTACTTGGAGTATTTTCACCGGCGCAGCGCAATAACCATTTTATCTTCTGGCCAGGCAGCAGCACGCTGCCTGGCCTTTTTTCAACACCTTGCCCGATATCTTAAAAACCGGCGCGGCCTAGCAGGTCAATTTTTGCTCACACGCAGGCGCCCAATTGACTTTTTCCCGGCAAGCGCGCATAATGATACCGAGACCATGTAGGGAGGACCGACAATGGACGCCATCTTGTTTGATTTTTCCACCTTAATTGAAAGCCTTTCATCCCGTTTCGCAAAAAAGCTGTCTATGACCCGCCGGGCTCTTTCCCGCCTTTTAAAAACAACCCTTGCTGCAGGCTGCGAGGACCTCGCTGCTGCGCCCAGGGTTCGTTGTCAGACCGTACTGTCCGTTTGCCGCCCCATTCTGGACCAGTTCAGCACCGAACCGGCCGAGGGTTGGCTACGTTGGATTTATGACAGCCTTTCCGCCGGACTATTCCCCGATCCGGCTCGCCCCACCCCCACCGCTCCCCAGCGGGATGCCATGGCGTTCTACCTGCAGGTCCTCGCCTGGCTGTTCCAGCAGGAGACGCGGCGCTGTCCCTCGGAGCCTCTGACGGACCCCCATTGGGCGGATCCATCGGAACTGCAGGGCAGCGCCCTCGCAGAGGAATACGCCGCATTCCGAAAGGCCGTGTCCAACAGCCACTTTTTGGAATTGCTTCGCATCGGCCGGGAAATTATGCCCTTTGATCCCGCTTCTCACACCATAGGCGTCAATAATGTGGCGGTCCATGGGGCGCGGCTTGCCAAGCAGGCGGGCTTTCAGGTGGATATCCCTTTGGTCAGCGCTGCCGCCTTGTGTCACGACATTGGAAAATTTGGCTGCCGGGGCAAGGACGCAGCCCGCACGCCATATTTGCATTATTACTTCACTTGGCAGTGGCTTTCGGACCAGGGACTCCCCCACATCGCCCACGTAGCCGCCAACCACTCCACCTGGGATCTGGAATTTGAAAACCTGCCCATAGAATCCCTCCTGCTAATCTACGCGGATTTCCGGGTCCGGGGCGTGCGGGATGCCCGGGGCCGGGAGCAGACCAGTATTTGTAGTCTGGAAGAATCCTATTCCATCATTTTTTCCAAGCTCAGCGATATGACTCCGGAAAAACGCCGCCGCTATGCCACGGTCTACGCCAAGCTGCGGGATTTCGAGGCTTTTTTGTCCTCCCATGGCGTAAGCCCCGATTTAATTGAACACACGCTTCTGCCAGCGCAGAACAAGGCGCCGGCACTTTGCAGCGGCCCTGAAAGCATCACCGGCCTGCGGCATGCCACATTTGATAACAGTTTGCGCCTGATGAACACCTTCAGCACCGATTCCTCATTTGAGCGGCTGCTGGAGCAGGCAAAGGGTGAAAAAAATCTCCAGCGCATTCGCACTTACCTACTTCTATTTGAGGAATACAACACCTACATGCCCCTCCAAAGCAAACGCATGACCCTGAGCTTTTTGTATGAACTCCTCATGCACCGGGAGGGGGATGTCCGCCGCAGAGCCGCCCGTATTATGGGCCGTATTTTGGCGAACAGCGGCCCCTCCTATCGTAAGGAACTGCCGGCGGACGCGCCCGCCACGGCTTACGCGCCCACGCTGATGGGGTATTTTGCCGAGGCAGCCCGGCTATGGGAAGAATATATCGAGCTGTGCCTGCACCCCGACCGCAAAATCTCCGCCAAGCATGCCCAACGCATTGCGGACAGCTTAAAGGTCATCACCGCAAGCCTATTTTCCTGCTGCGCCTCCTATGACGCATCCGTCATGGCCGTCTCCCTGCTGCGCAGGCTGCACCGGGCGGTTGGCCCCGAGCGGGAGTCGCTCACCAGCGCCCTGTCCTTTGTGCCGTTATCTGCAATCAGCGCGCAGGACCTCCCTGCGGTGATTGCGACACTGGCTCGGTTTACCGCGGATGCGGATGTCCCTTTGCTGCTGTCCGTGCTCCGCTGCTTCCGCCATATGTTGGATCAGCAGCCCGCGTGCAGGGCCGCAATCGAGCCAATTCTCAATGGGTTGCAGCAAGACGACTCCCCGGCCGTCGGATATCTGCGCATAGGCCTGCTGAACCAGTACTGCGGTCATAGCTTGCCTCTTCCCCGGGCGGAACCTGGGGAACTGTATCTGAGCAATCTGAAAAATGCGGTTCATTGGACCGTCAAGCTGGTCCATATCGATATGCTCTTGGACCTCGTAAAAAGCAACCCCGGGCAGGCCTTTCATACTGCCATGCATCTGTCCAACCTTTTGTCCGTCAGCGAACACCTGCCAGTTCGGGAATACGCAGGTCATGCTCTTTTATCTATCGCTCCCAATCTGACTGTGGATCAACAAAACGAAATTGTAGTGGATCTCACCAGAGAGCTCGAAACTGGGCAGGAACAAATTTCTTACTATATTCCGCCCTTTCTTGGCAGAATGATTTGCTTTTTGCCGGATAAGGAGCTTTTGGAAAGCGTTGATTTTTTGGATGGACTTATCCATGGCGGGACCGTACGCGCCGCAGGAGCAGCATTGCACACCCTGGGCACCATGCTGCGCGAGCCCCTGGGCTATACCCGGCAGATCGTGTTTGAGCGTGTGCTAGGCCTTCTGATGACGGGAATTGCCCATTATGACGCCACCCTACACCAGATCGCCCTGACCGTTCTTTGCCGCGATATTTTTGGTGCCGAGGAAATCCCTGAGACCGTGCGGCGCGACTGTATGCTGCAAACCTGCAAAAAGCTATTGTGCCTGCTGGCGGAGCCGGTCAAGGAGCCACTGACCTTTTATAATCATGCCGCCATGCTGAACCATTTGTATCGGCTGATCGTATCGTGTGAGGTTGGCGGCATTCCCATGCGGTTTCCCCATCCCAGGCCGGTTGCCTTCTTCCCAGGCACCTTCGATCCCTTTTCCACCGGGCACAAACAGATTGTTCAGTGCATTCACGAGCTGGGCTTTGAGGTATATCTGGCCCTTGACGAGTTCTCCTGGAGCAAACGAACCATTCCGTACCTGCTGCGGCGTAAAATTGTCTCCATGTCCGTTGCCGGACTGTGGGACGTGTATCTGTTTCCCGACAATATGCCCATTAACATCGCCGTGCCGGAGGACCTGGCCAGCCTGGCCGGCAAATTTCCGGACCGGACACTTTACTTGGCAGCAGGCAGCGATGTAATCTGCAATGCCTCCGCCTATCAGTCCACCGCCCCAGGCTCTGCCCGGGATTATAACCACATAATTGTGCGGCGGCCAGGCGGGCGGGATTTGGATGAGGACGATATCGCGCAAATTCTGCGGGGGCAATGGAAGCTGCTGTCTTTGCCGGCTTGGTGCGAGCGCGTGAGCTCCACCCGCATCCGAGACTATGTGGACAAAAACCTGGATATCTCCATGATGGTAGACCCTATGGTGCAGTCCTTTATCTATGAGAACGGTCTGTATCTTCGCTCTCCCCAGTTTAAAAATGTCCTCGCACCCGGCGACTTCTATTTTGAAAACGCCCGGGCCTGTACGGCGCCACTTCCCCCCCTGCTCCAGGCAACCCTGGATCATCAGTCTACCGGCTTTGCGGTTTTGCTCCGGGCCCGATCCGCTCCGGAACCTTTGGGATGGGTCTGCGGCCATACCATCACCAGCTCGGAGCTTTTAGGCGCTCTGGGCTCTATGGAGGCGGCCACCTATGTCCGACAGCACACCTCTGGCCGCATCATGCTGGTAGATAGCGCCGTAACCCTGACGGATCAGGTAGCTGACATTCGCCGGCAGCTGGTCAACGAGCTATTGGCCCGAAGCTTGGAGACGGAGCACACCTACGCCCTATGCCGCTGCAGTGGCGGCGATCCACTGTATCAGGAGCTGTTGCAGGTTGGTTTTTTGCCAATTCCCGGGCAGCCTGACGTTCTCTGCGTAGACATGCGGGCGCCGGTGGCCCTCATCCAAGACGTGCTACTTTGCATAAAAGAGCCGCTGCGCAGTGACCCAGCGGTACAAAAAGCGGTTCAAGCGACCAGACCCCGTCTGCGTACTGCCATCGCCTCTCTGTTTCCAGGCCGTTTGGTTCTGAGTTTTGATGCGGAGACGCTGAACCAGGGCCTTTGGAATAAGGTGCAGGCGCACAACCAGGTATCGGACGTGCCGCCCGGCCTCCAGCGCATGGGACCGTATATGTGCGTCCCATACGGCAAAATACTTTCGGATGAGGTGGTCCCCAACACCGTCACCAAATCGTTGCACGTGGATAAGGTATACCACACGGACCTGCGCCGTTTCACCATTACGGAAGCCCCCGGCTACGCTTCCCTGCCCAATCAGGTCCGGACGCTTAAGTCCTTCCGCCGTAAAGTCATCTTGGTGGACGATCTGCTCCATCGGGGACACCGTATCCATGGTCTGGACCATATTTTTAAGGAAGAACAGGTGGAAATCCACAGCATCATTGTCGGTTTGCTCTCCGGTCAGGGTCGGGATTTGATGCTGACCCAAGGGCGTCAAGTAGACTGTGAATACTTTATACCAAATTTGCATCACTGGATTACAGAAAGCGGCCTGTATCCCTTCATTGGTGGGGACAGCATCAACCGGCCTTCCCAGCAGGATTGGTCCCGTCCCTCCATCAATACGATTCTGCCCTATGTCAATCCCACCTTTTTGCCAGGGCTGGACGATGCGGCGCGGCTGCGCCTATCGGTGGCCGCGCTGGAAAATGCCCGGGAAATCCTTTCCACGTTAGAGCGGCGGCATTTGGAGGTATTCCGTACCGCGCTGACCCTGAGCAGACTGGCCGAGGCCCTTTTCCGCCCCCGTCTACCGGACCGGGGCAGCTTCCTGCGTTACGACAAAACCGCGCCTGCTTCCGCCTATCTGGAGGAAGACCAAATTCAGTTGCGCCGCATTACCATGACGGAGGTCATCCATGGACATTAGAAAATTCGGCCCCTATTGTTTGGTGGGTCAGGCGGGCTTTCCCCCTGGCAGTATCCCAGTTCCCTCTTTCACTGCACCTCTCGTGATACTCAAGCAGGCAGATCCCCTCTGGAGCCGCTGCCTGTATTCCATTCATTCTTTGGCGGAGGTGGATCAGGAATCTATTCAGGCGCTTTTGCCGCCTGTAAGCGCCGTTGAAAGCCCCCTGGAGGCCTTCGTTCAGAAAAATGGAGCCGCGGTGCTCAATACCGCCTTTCCCAATTGCTGGCGCCTGCTGGAGCTCCAGCAGAAAAGCAGGCCCTGTGGCCTGCGTGTCACGCTCGTGGGGCTCGGAGACGTGGGCGGCGCCGTCCTGACCGGACTGATCCTCCTAGGAAAGGAGATCGGACAAATCTCCATCTATGACCCAAATCAGACGGCCTGCCAACGGTATGCATTGGAAATGAATCAAATTCTTCCAGTGAACGGGCGGCAGCCGCCTCACGTCCGCGTGTGCCCGTTTGACGAGCTCTTCGATTGTGATCTGTTTCTTTTCGTCGCGTCCAGTGGCGTTCCCCTCCCGGGCTGCGCAGGAGACGTACGGATGGCCCAGTACCAAACAAATCGTGCACTGGCGGGGCATTATGCCAAGTTGGCCAGAAAAGCCGGCTATTCCGGCCTCTTTTGTCAAATTTCGGACCCCGTAGACCACCTTTGCCGCGCTGTCTTTCTGGAAAGCAATCGGTCCGACGATGGAAAGCTGGATTTTTGGGGTCTTCTTCCGGAGCAAATACAGGGCTTTGGTCTGGGGGTGATGGCCGCGCGGGCAGCCTATTGCGCGGAAGAGCTGGGCCTACCCCGTGAAAATCTGCGGGTGTACGGCCCACACGGGGCGGGTCTGATTGCAGCCAATGCACCGAGTGCTGACTACGACGACGCCCTCTCCCGTATACTGAGCGAAAAGACCCGGGATATGAACCTCCGGATTCGAAACCTGGGTTTTAAGCCTTATATAGCTCCCGCGCTGTCCTCCGCCGTGCTCTCCATCCTCCAGCTGGTGCGGGGGCAGGTCCACTATGGAGCAGTTCCCCTAGGCGGTGTATACTTTGGCTGCCAAAGCCGTATGACTCGCTACGGTGTGGAGCTCTGTCAAGAGTCTCTGGCACCAGAGCTGCAAAAGCGCATGCAGGAGGCCTTCCAGGCTCTGCAGGAGTTTGCCTATGAAAGCTGAACCGATTTACCTGATCCAGGCCGGTGCCGCTCCGCGGCTGGAGCGGCTGCTAAATCACGCCTTGGCTGGTCAGACCGTGGAGGTTTGCCCCGTGACACGGCTTTCTGAGGCGGATTTCAGCGGCAAGCGCATTTTATTCGCTCTGGCGGTGGAGGAGTGCGGCATGTCCTTGGATACGTTTTCCCTGCTCCATGCTCTGCGTCAAAATCCGACGCGATTAAAAGGCGCCATGGGCGCTATGGTGGTGGATGGCGCGGGGGAGCTGTATACCAAGCAGGCTGCGCAGGCTCTTGCGCTCTCAGCAAATCTAGCCGGGTGCCTGTTCCCCGGCAAGCCCTTGGTGGAAGGGACCGGCTCTTTGTATAACCAGCATATTTGGGCGAATCGGCTGGGCTATACGCTAGAGGAAGCTTATTTCGCCTCCGCCCAATCCCTGGTGCAGCGGCTCGCTTCCTTTTCACCGCCCCGGTTTTCCCGACCTCGCGTTTTGATGCTGCACGCCTCCGACAACCGCCGCTCCAACACCGTTGCCATGGGAAAAGCGGTTTGCGAGCACCTGGCTCCCTTCTGCCGGATACAGACAATATGCCTGCAAAATGGTGCAATTTATGACTGCCGCGGCTGTTCCTATACAGCCTGCCTGCACTACTCCCGCAGTGGTACCTGTTATTACGGCGGGGCTTTGCCGAAGGAAGTTTTTCCGGCCATTTTGGACAGCGACGCTGTTTTACTTCTCTGCCCCAACTATAACGACTCGGTCAGCGCCAATCTTATGGCCATGATCAACCGGATGACCAGCCTGCTTCTGCAGAGGCCCCTGTATGATAAGTATCTTTATGCTATTGTAGTCTCCGGCTACTCCGGCGGGGACCTGGTGGCCAGGCAGGTTCTGGGGGCCCTGTGCCTCAATAAAACCATGACTTTGCCCCCGAACTTTTGTCTGTTTCAAACCGCCAACGATCCCGGCACCGCCATGGAAGCCCCTGGAATTTCCCAGCGGATTCATACCTATGCCAGACAAATGCTGTATACGTTGCTTCAGGAACCTACTTAAATCCATTTAAATTGTAAGGCCGCCGGTGGAAGGTTCCACCGGCGGCAAGCTTTTTTGTTTTTATCAGAAAGCAGAAAAATGGGAAATTAAAAACGCCAAGCCTTGCGGAAACCACAGCTCCGGTTTTTCCAGCGCCTCCAGTTTAGATAGCCGCATCAAAATAGCGGCAGCTTGCGCCCGAGTAGCCGGGCCGCCGGGATGGAAGGTTCCATCGGCATTGCCCTTTAAAAGGCCCAGCGCGGTCATCTGCTCCACCGCTTCCCTGGCCCAGTCTGCAATTCGGTTTTCATCGGAATACCGACCGGCTGTATCCGTCCCCTTTGGAAGCTCCATACCCCGGTAGGTCAAAAACGCAGCAAGTACCTTACACAACTCCTGCCTGCTGATGTCACGATTGGGTTTGAACGTCTTGGCGTCATAGCCCTGCACAATCCCGTGGGCATAGGCCCAGGCCACAGGCTCCGTATAAAACTTTCCCCTCGCCACATCCAAAAACGGCAAGTTGTCTAAATCCTGCTGCTCCACCTGTCCTCCGGAATATCGGTACAAAAGCGTCACCAACTGACCCCGGGACAGGTTTTTGTTTGGTGCATAGCGGTCGTCTCCCACTCCCAGCAGGTAACCTGCGGCAACCGCCTGATCGATATCCGCATAGAACCAATCCTGTGGAAAAATATCCGCAAACACATGCCCCAAATCGGAATAAGTTGCCCGGACTGCGGAGCTGGTGAGGTAGTCGCCTCCGCCTGCGCAGGCGGAGACCACCGTGCCCGGCTCCAAGATAACCGGGCTATCGTAGCGTGTCGCTTCCGGTGTGGCAGTGGTTCCATCCAAAGTATAGTATAAAGCCGCGCCAGGCGTGCGGCTGATCAGAGTCATAACGCCGTTTTCAATTTGAATTTTGGGCGGCTGGGTCGGGAGCTTGGTAAAGCTCTGCTCCAAGGGCTCGCTGCGGCTTCCATTTAACTGGAATGCGGCCACTGCCCGCACCTTACAGGGAAGGCTTACCGTGATGGGGCCCGTATACACCGGACTATTTTGGTTGATGGGCGAACCGTCCAACGAGTAATATATTTTAGCGCCGGATTGGGCCCACAGAGTAAGCCGCAGCTTCCCATCCACGGTTTCCGTCGCAATTTCGGGCTTTGCCACCGGGCCCAAATCAGTTCCATTGGGGCTGCATTTATAATATGTAGTCCCATTTTTCAGCTCGGTTCCCCGTCGGCGGAACAGCTCCCGGACCGTGACAAACTCATAGCCCCGGCTGAGCAGAATATCAATGGCGGCGATGGCGCCGTCTACACTGGTGGAATGGATATCATGAACCAAGATAATGGAGCCGTCCTGTACGGCGCCGATAATGTTGTTTTTTACCGTCTCGGCGTTCCGATACTTCCAGTCCTGAGGGTCCACCGACCAATAAATAAAGGGAGCCCCCACTGCCTCCCGGACCCGCTCGTTGGTATTGCCATAAGGCGCCCGGACCAGATAAGAGGCCCCCTTCCCGCCGGCCAAATCCAGCAGATCGTTGGTTTTCTGAATTTCCTCTTTCACCGCTTCCGTCTTTAAGTCGGTCAAATCCGCGTGGTCATAGGTGTGGTTCGCCAGCTGATGGCCTTCGGTATAAACACGCTTGACTGTCTCGGGATAACGCTTGACATTGCTGCCCACCATGAAGAAGGTCACCTTTACGCCCCGCTCCCGCAGCGCGTCTAGCAGTCGGTCCGTATAGGCCCCGGGCCCGTCGTCAAAGGTCAAGGCAATCAGCTTTTTCCCAGTGGCCGCGTCCGGCTGCGCCGCATCCCCCGGCTCCGCGTGCGCCGCGGAGGCAGGCAGTGCCAGTCCCACCAACAAAACCATCGTCAAAATCCACGCCATCATCCGTTTCATGCGCAGCACCTCTTTTTCTAAGATGCTCTCATGATATCACACATTGGTAATTCCAACCAGCCCTAGGTATGCAGAAAATTCAACAAGGTTTTCCCTAATTTTTCTCCTTAAAAATTCTTAAGTACGTGTCCCCGCCCTGATTCTCCGCATAAAAGTCCAAAGCTTTTGCCATTTCGGGAATGGGCTGATCCGGTTGGTAGCGGTACCCGGTTTCCCCCTCCAGCCTTGGCGCTGTCGTGGTCTCATCCTCGTTTCCCCGCGCCATTGGATTGGACCTTGGCAGGGGTTGCGACTCCATGGGCGGTTCTGGCTGCGGGGGCAGTTCTGGCTGCAGGGGCGGCTCCGGCTCTATGGGCGGCTCTGGCTCCATGGGCGGCTCTGGCTCCATGGGCGGCTCCGGCTCCACAGGCGGCTCCGGCTCCATGGGCGGTTCCGGCTCCATGGGCGGTTCCGGCTCCATGGGCGGCTCCGGCTCCATGGGCGGCTCCGGCTCCATGGGCGGTTCCGGCTCCACAGGCGGCTCCGGCTCCACGGGCGGTTCCGGCTCTATAGGCGGTTCCGGCTCCACAGGCGGTTCCGGCTCTATGGGCGGCTCCGGCTCCATGGGCGGTTCCGGCTCCATGGGCGGCTCCTGCTCCACGGGCAGTTCTGGCTCCACGGGCGGCTCCGGCTCCACGGGCGGCTCCGGCTGCGGGAGTATCATCCATGGCTGCTCTTCTTTGCCTGAGCCAGCCCCATAAGGCTGTTTGGGACGCACGGGCATAGACTCCAATAATTCCAGCCGGATTGGACCTGACTGGGGTAGCTTTTTTGCCGCAACCTTTGTGTGCAACTGCAGCTCCCCGCCCTCCGGCACCGGAATGCCCAGGGAAAAGTCGTCCTCCGGGGTCCGAAGCACTAGACGAAGAATTTTCCCGACAGAGGGGCCGCACCGGCAGTCAAACTGCAGGTACAAACCCTGTCGGACGGCTTCGCACCGCCCAACGGTTTGTTCATCCCGATATACGGGCCAAGTTCCTTCCAAGCTCATAAAAAGCACCTCCCCCGCAATCCTATGCGGAGGAGGCGTTTTTCATTCACGGTTGTTACCCTTGCAGACCGAAACTAACGGCAATAGCGCTATCCACCTGGTTCATCTGGTCGTTGTCCAAGTGGCCCATATGCTCCCGCAGACGCCGCTTATCAATGGTCCGAATTTGCTCCAGCAGTACCACAGAGTCCTTGGTCAGTCCTACGCTGTTGCCGCAGATATTGATATGCGTCGGCAGGCGCGCCTTCCCTGTTTGACTCGTGATTGCAGCCGCAATGACCGTGGGCGAATGTTTGTTGCCCACGTCGTTTTGCACAATAAGCACAGGCCTGGTCCCGCCCTGTTCGCTCCCGACCACTGGGCTCAGGTCCGCATAAAAGATATCGCCCCGCTTGACATTGGTATCCATTGGCTTCACGCTCCGTGAGAAATCATTGCCAGCGTCACCAGAACAAATATTCTATGTAACGCGGCTCTGATTCTATTGTCCCACGCAGGCGACGGATTTATACCGCTTTTCGCTTCCGAATTATCTTATGCTGGGCATCTTTAAAATACCACCGATTGGTCGAAAAATGTCGCGCGCATCTAAACGATGTACTGCAAAATCTCCGTTCTCTTTTTTCCATCTAGGTAGATCCGGGGAATTCGCTTGTTGATGCCGCAGAGAATCTCATATGGGATCGTCTGCAGCTGATCGGCTAGGTCGCAAACACTGATGGCCCCTGGCTCGGCGCCAAACACCGTAACCACGTCTCCGACCCGGGCGCCCGGAACCTCTGTAACATCCACCATGCACATGTCCATGCAAATCCGTCCGATTACCGGTACGTGGGCGCTACGGAGCAGAAAGCTTGCCCGGTTGGAGAGCTGCCGCGGTAGGCCGTCTGCGTAGCCAATGGAAATCACCGCAACAGTACGAGGTACTTTGGTCTTGTAGGTTCTGCCGTAGCTCACGGAAATCCCCGCCGGAAAATGCCGGATTTGCGATATGGTAGTCTGCAGGGCCAGCATGGGCCGCAAATCCAGCTTGCCTGCCGTATCCTGGGAAGGCGCAATACCATACATGGCGATGCCAGGCCGAATCATATCCATGGCGAATTCCGGATATAAAATGACAGCGGCGCTGTTGCAGCAGTGACAAATTTCTGGTCTGGCGCCAGAAGCGGTCATGGCGTCCACCACTGCCTGAAACTGCGCGTACTGGTCCCGGGTAAAAGCCATATCCCCTGGCTCCAGTGAATCCGCCACTGGAAAATGAGTAAACATCCCCTCCACCATCAGGTGAGGCATCCGGCTGACCTGCAGCAACTGTTCCAGCGTACCTTCCTCCGCCACAAAGAAGCCCAGCCGTGCCATGCCGGTGTCCAACTTTAGATGCACCCGCAGGCGATGGGCGGTCCCCTCCAGCCTTTTCTCCAGCTCCTGTGCATATTCCAGGCTGTGAACCTCCTGGGTGATGTCCAACTCCACTAAATCCAGGGCATAAGAGGCAGGCGTATAGCCCAGGATTAAAATAGGGAGCCGGAGCTCGCCCCGCCGCAGCTGGACCGCCTCCTCCAAATTGGAAACCGCCAAATAATCCGCGCCCAGCTCCGCCAGATGGTGGCTCACGGGAACCGCTCCGTGACCATAGGCGTCCGCCTTGACAACGCCCACGAAGCGGCAGTTTGGCCCCGCGCTGCGGCGCAATACCGTATAATTGTGGGACAGAGCGTCCAAAGACACGTCCGCCCAGGTTCGCTTCAGTAACTTCATATTAGGCTCCATTTAGGAAAGGAATTGAAACTCCGAGACCGAAATGGTCAGAATTCTCTGGCCATTATAGCACACTTCCGCAAAGATGGGTATCCTTTTTTGCGTATCTAGCCAGGTATCTACCGTCAAGGGATTCTCCTCAAAGGTAGCGTCTACGGTGAGCCGCAGGCCGTCGTCATCTTGCCCCACCGCGGTAATATAGCCTGTACGCCAGCTTTGCTCCATCACATACGAGGCCGTCACCGGACTCACCTTGCCGTCCGCCAGCAGTCCAAAATCCAGTGCCGTATCCTCAAAAGTCAGTTTTCCCCCTGAGGCGGACACGGTACCGGCAATCCCCGCAATGGTTTCCGGCGCGGTTACGACAAACGACAGCGTTCCCTCCGAGTCCGTGGTGCAAGCCACAGAAAAGCTATTGACTTGATCGCCGTAATCCGCCGTGATATCCGCGGCGAACGAGCACCCCGCGCCGCCTAACAGATGCGCCCGAAATGCCAGCGCGTCCTCCATTCGGCTATCCCCTCCCGCCTTGCATCCGGCGAGAAACAGAGCCAATCCCAACCATAAACACACGGCCCGCACTTTGCCCATGGGAAAACCACCCTTATTTCAGTAGTCGCGGAAGGGTCTCAATCAAATCTGAGGGCGTCATACCATACTGCCCCAGACGCTGCGCACACAGGTCTCCTGCCGCCCCATGCAGCCAGGCCGCACAGGCCGCCGCCTCCAGCGGGGGCAATCCCATGCCCAACAGGCTTACCAGGATCCCGGCCAAGACGTCCCCGCTGCCGCCGGTGGCCATCCCCGGGTTGCCCGTGTGGTTTTCATAGAGGCGATGCCCATCGGTAATCACGGTACGGTGGCCTTTGAGCAGTACACAAACGCCCAGCTCTCGCGCCAACGCCGCCGCCGCGGCGCCGCGGTCCGAAGGCAGTATGCCACCCAGCCGCTGGAACTCCCCGTCGTGGGGCGTTAAAATCACATGGCTCGTCCTTCCACGCAATATATCTCTATGCGGCGCCAGAACGTTTATGCCATCAGCATCCAGCACAATGGGCGCCGCGCTGTGGGTCAAGACCGCCTGCACCACTGCAAGCACGCTGGAAGACTGTCCCATGCCGGGGCCCAGCAGGACGGCATCACACTTCGACAGACGATTCAGGATTAGGGGGATTGCCTCCTCCGAGAGCATGCCGCCTTTCTCCGGCAACGGAAACACCACCGGCTCATCCAGCTTACATGCCTCCACTTCGTAAATGGACACCGGGACGCCCAGAAAAATTAGGCCCGCTCCGGAGCGGAGGGCCGCTCTGGCTGCCAAGGCCGCCGCGCCGGTATAGCCCAGGCTTCCGCAGAGCAGCAAGAGCTTTCCGAAATCCCCCTTGTGCCCCCAGGGATCCCGATCTGGCAGCATGCTCCACACATCCGCTTGGGTCAGCACAATTGGCTCCATGCGCTTCCTCCCCTGTCTACAAAAGATTTCTGTCCATTATATACCTCCTAGTTTCATCGGTCAAGAGAAGTGGGGCCTCTGAGGAAGACAAACCAGGATTACAGCGGTTTTCAATGGACGTCTGACAAACCCTTTGCGCCATAAAACTGCCACTTGACAACCGAGGAATCCGCCTGTAAACTAAAAATAACCATCGGAGGGCTTTTGATTTGTTTAGAAAAGCCGGATAAGATGTCGGGTGCGCCCGGTATTTTATCCGGCTTTTTTACAGCCCTGATCTTATCAAAGGACGGTCCCAGCCATGCCAAGTAACCAAACTTTCACACAGGGAACCATTTTTCCAAAGCTACTCCGGTTTGCGCTTCCCGTGCTGCTGGCCCTGCTGCTTCAGGCCATGTACGGCGCCGTGGACCTGCTGATTGTCGGCCAGTTCAGCACGTCTGCCGACGTTTCCGCCGTCTCCACCGGAAGCCAGATTATGCAGACCATGACTGTAGTCGTCACTGGTTTATCCATGGGTGTCACAGTGTTGGTGGGTCGTAAAATTGGGGAGGGAAAATCGGGTGAGGCAGGGCAAGTCATCGGATGCGGAATAATTTTGTTCGCTGGCCTTGCCGTTGGGCTCACCCTTGGCATGCTTCTGACTGCAAACGCCCTGTGCAATCTCATGCACGCCCCTGAGGCGGCATTCTCGCAAACCGTCTCCTACGTGCGGATTTGTTCTGCCGGGACCATTTTTATTGTGGCATATAATCTGGTAGGCAGCATTTTTCGGGGCATTGGCGACTCCAAGATGCCGCTAATTACCGTGTCCATCGCATGCGTTCTCAACATTTTAGGGGACCTGCTTCTGGTGGCGGGACTCCACTGGGGCTCCGCCGGAGCTGCGCTGGCTACTGTGGCCGCGCAGGCAGTCAGCGTCCTGCTGTCTGTGGTCATGATCCGGCGGCGCGCTCTGCCCTTTGCGGTTTCCCGGCGCAGCTTCCGGCTCCGGGCGGGTGTCCTCCGGCAAATCTTATTTTTAGGTATTCCCATTGCCCTGCAGGATTTGCTGGTTAGCATCTCCTTTTTAGCGATCCTGGCGATTGTGAATAATTTGGGGCTCATCCCCTCCGCCGGTGTCGGGGTGGCCGAGAAGCTTTGCGCCTTCATTATGCTAGTCCCCTCCGCCTATATGCAGGCAATGTCCGCCTTTGTCGCGCAGAATATGGGCGCAAACCGTCCGGACCGGGCCAGGCGGGCTCTGCTATATGGAATAATTTCCTCCTTGGCAGTCGGTCTTCTTATGGCCTACGCTTCTTTTTTCCATGGCAACGTCTTGGCTGCGCTTTTTGCCAAGGACGCTGCAATCGTTGCAGCCGCAGCCGATTATTTAAAGGCCTATGCCATTGATTGCTTGTTGACCTCCTTTTTATTCTGCTTGATCGGCTATTTCAATGGCTGCGGGAAAACTGTGTTTGTCATGCTTCAGGGCATTCTAGGCGCTTTTTGCATTCGGATTCCAATTTCCTACCTAATGAGCCGGCGTCCCGGAGCCACTCTGTTCCACATTGGGTTAGCCACGCCGGCCTCCACCGCCATACAAATCCTTTTGTGCGGCCTGTATTTCCTATGGCAAACCAGACAATTCCGCCACAGCTCCCAGGAACAAGCCAGCGCCAAGCACAATCCTCTTTGAGGCCCAAACCCGGAGACCCCGTAGATGAAAAGGAAAGCCAAGGACCCGTGCCGGTTTTAAACTCCTAGGCTGCGCAGCCTACCAAACACCAATGATACCTTTGTAAGCATGGTTCCCTCATCTGCCGGCAATAAAATTTTATATTTCCTCTTGCAAGTTCTTATCAACTATGTTAGAATGGCACTTAAATTGAGAAAAAGGCAGAGAATGGGCCGCCTTGCGCTGGTTTGCGCGTCAAAGAGAGAGCGGGATGGTGGGATCCGCTTCCGTGCAGCGCCGGGCTTTCTCCCAGGAGCCGCCGCCTGAACACAGCAGTAGGGCGAGCCGGGTTACTCCGTTAAAGGTAGCGGGCGCTTGCGTCCGAAAGTGCGCCGAACGGCGAATGCGGGTGGTACCGCGGAAGATGCAAATCTTTCGTCCCCAAAATGGGGCGGAGGATTTTTCTTTTTGTCTATTTTGTAGGTAAGGAGAGCGTTTTATGAAACAGCAGTTGGAGGAAATCAAATGCCGCGCTCTACGGGCTCTGGATACGGCCAGCGCTCCGGCGGAGCTGGAGGAGCTGCGAGTCCGCCTTTTGGGCAAGAAGGGCGAACTCACGGCGGTGCTCAAGCAGATGGGCAAGCTGGCGCCGGAAGAGCGGCCCGCGATAGGGCAGCTGGCCAATTCCGTCCGCGCCGCCATTGAAGAACGGCTGGAAAGCCGAAAGGCCGCTATTCATGCCGCCGCCCTGGAGGCCAAACTGTCCGCCGAGCAAGTGGACGTGACCATTCCCGGCGTGCCTGTTTCCATGGGGCACCAGCATCCCATGAATCGGGTTCTGGACGAGGCTAAGGAGATTTTTGTTGGAATGGGTTTCACAGTGGTGGACGGTCCGGAGGTGGAGCTCTCCGAGTACAACTTCACCAAGCTCAACCACGACCCAGGTCATCCGGCCCGGGACCGCAGCGACACGTTTTATCTCACAGACGACGATTCCGTTCTGCTGCGGACCCAGACCAGTCCCATGCAAATCCGGGTCATGGAGGCAACCAAGCCTCCCATTCGCATCGTCGCGCCTGGCCGGGTCTACCGCAAGGATGAGGTGGATGCCACCCACTCTCCCATGTTTCATCAAATTGAGGGGCTAGTGGTGGACGAGGGCGTCACCATGGCCGACCTGAAAGGCACGTTGGAGGCCCTGACCAAGCGTCTGTACGGAGAGAACGCTGTAGTCCGGTTCCGGCCCCATCACTTCCCCTTCACTGAGCCCAGCTGCGAGGTGGATATGCAGTGCTTCGAGTGCCACGGCACCGGCTGCAGGACCTGTAAGGGAGAGGGCTGGATCGAGCTGCTGGGTGCCGGTATGGTGCATCCCGTCGTTTTGGAGGGCTGCGGCATTGACCCGAACCGGTATTCCGGCTTTGCCTTCGGTATCGGCGCGGAGCGGATGGCCATGCGTCGGTTTTCCATCTCCGACCTGCGCCTAATTTATGAGAACGACATTCGGTTCCTGTCTCAATTCTAAGGAGGTCAGACTATGAAACTATCCAGAAAATGGCTCCAGGAATTGGTGGACCTTTCATCTGTCAGCGACAAGGAATATGTAGACGCCATGACCCTCGCCGGCTCCAAGGTGGAGACCTATCAGCGCCTGGATTCGGAAATTCAAAGTGTGGTGGTTGGTAGAGTTCTCGCTATGGCCCGCCACGAAAATTCCGATCACCTTTGGGTCTGCCAGGTGGACGTGGGCCAGGCCGCGCCGGTCCAGATCGTCACGGGCGCACAAAACGTCCAGGAGGGCGATCTGGTCCCTGCCGCTCTGCACAACGCCAGGCTGCCCGGCGGCGTGCATATTACAAAAGGCAAGCTGCGGGGCGTGGCCTCCAACGGCATGCTCTGCTCCATAAAGGAACTGGGGCTGACCCGGAACGACTTCCCATACGCCGTGGAAGACGGGATTTTCATTATACAGGAGAAGTGCGCGCCTGGTGACGACATCAACCGGATTATTGGCAACGACGACACGGTCGTAGAGTTTGAAATTACCAACAACCGCCCGGACTGCTACAGCCTATTGGGTCTGGCACGGGAATCTGCCGCTGCATTTAACCGACCCATGGTCCACCACGAGCCTCAGGTTTGGGGCGGCGCCTCCGGCAACCTGATGGACCTGCTGGAGGTGGAAACCCCTGCGGAGGACCTTTGCTTACGTTACACCGCCCGTATGGTCCGGAACGTTCGAATTGGTCCCAGCCCCCTGTGGATGCGGCAGCGTCTGCGGGCCAACGGGGTCCGTCCGATCAATAACATTGTGGACATCACCAACTATGTGATGATTGAGTATGGGCAGCCCATGCACGCTTTCGACTACCGATATGTCTCCGGCGGAAAAATTGTGGTCCGCCGGGCCCAAGCCGGGGAAACCCTCACTACCCTGGACGGGACCGTTCGCCAGCTGCAGCCTGGGATGCTGGTCATCGCGGATGAGACTCGGCCCGTGGGCCTGGCGGGCATCATGGGCGGAGAAAATAGCGAAATTGTATCTGACACGGTGGATGTGGTTTTTGAGTCCGCCAATTTTGACGGTACCTCCATCCGGCAGACCGCGCTGGCCCTGGGCATGCGCACGGAGGCCTCCGGCAAATTCGAAAAAAACCTGGACCCCATGCTCACCCTTCCCGCCGTCAACCGCGCCTGCGAGCTGGTGGAGCTGCTGGAGGCAGGCCAGGTGATCGACGGCGTACTGGACATCATCAACTATGTGCCGCAGCCTGTGACGTTGCCCCTAGAGCCGGACCGCATCAACAGGCTGCTGGGGACCGATATCTCCGCAGAGCAAATGCGCGGTTACCTGCGCCGCTTGGAGATTCCCGTGGAGAGCGACTGCATTCAAGTCCCTTCCTGGCGCCCGGACCTACGGCGGATGGCGGACATTGCCGAGGAGGTAGGGCGGCTGTATGGATACAACCGGATTCCAACCACCCTGATGCGGGGCGCCACCACGCAGGGCGGCTTTTCCCAAGCGCAGAAGCTGGAACGCCAGGCAGGTATGGCCGTCCGCAGTATGGGGTATAGTGAAATTATCACCTATTCCTTTGTCTCACCAGCCACATTCGACCGGATTCGTCTGCCGGAAGACAGCCCGCTGCGCCGGACCTGTAAAATTCTGAACCCCCTGGGAGAGGACACCTCCATTCTGCGCACCGTGGCCCTGCCCTCCATGCTGGAGGTTCTGGGCCGGAACAGCGCCTATCACAACAAGGCCGTGCGGCTCTATGAATTGGCCAAGGTCTATCTGCCAATATCGGGTCGGACTTTGCCGGAGGAGCCCCAAAAGCTGGTTCTGGGCGCCTATGGCGGCGAGGTTAGCTTCTTTACCCTTAAGGGCGAAATCGAGGCCTTGCTGCAGTCCCTGCGGGTCAAACCAGCCTCCTATCTGCCAGTCCAGGACGACGCTGCCTTTCATCCCGGCCGTTGCGCCGCGCTGCAAATCGACGGCATCTGTCTTGGCCTGTTCGGGCAGCTGCACCCTCTGGTGGCCGCTGCCTACGGCATGGACTGTGAGGTCTACGGCGCAGAACTGAGCTTCACGGAGCTTCAGCGGCACCTGTCGCCGGAGCCGACCTATCATCCCCTGCCCAAATACCCCGCCGTAAGCCGGGATTTGGCCCTGATCTGTGATGATTCCCACGCAGTCGCCCAAATTGAAGCCTGCATTTCCCAAGCCGCTGGAACGCTCCTGCAAACTGTTCATCTGTTTGACGTCTACCGGGGCGCCGGTATTCCCGCGGGGAAAAAGAGCCTGGCCTTCTCCCTGGAGCTGCGGGCAGAGGACCGAACGCTCACGGATGCCGACACGGAACAAATCCTTTCCGCCGTGCTGACGGCCCTGCAGGAAAACTTTGGTGCTACCCTTCGCTGATGAATTTTCCGTTAAACTTTTGGGTAAACTCTTTACTTTGTCTTGAAAATCGGGTATGATGGTGCCAGTCTCTTGACAAAGGAGGAATCCGTGTTGAACGACAGCACTATTAAATTTACAGTTCCTGGGGATGACAAGGAGCATATGCATCGGATTCTCCGCTCTGTTTTCGACGCTTTGAGCGAAAAGGGATACAATCCCATCAATCAGATTGTCGGTTACCTGTTGACGGAAGATCCCACTTATATTACCAATTACAACAACGCACGCTCCATGATTTGCAAGCTAGACCGGGATGAGCTCCTACAGGAGCTGGTCCAGTGTTATTTGTTTGATCAGTAATTCTGTCCCTTCCTTCTGAGGCTTTTGCAGTACGCAAAAGCCTCAGCGTTCCAAATTCGACCAGAGGTGGCGGAACTTGCCTGCCGCCCGCCGCCACCGGATTTTCAAAGGGCGAGATTTTTTTGGAGATTCGCCGCAGCCTGGAAAAGCCCGCTGGACTTTTCTCCGGGCTGCGGCTTTTCCTGTGGCGTAAGCCGCAGGTTTTCTCACATTACGTACCCTCCGTCTTACACAACATCCACACTTCGCGCACCCCGAACCACTTTGTCCCCTCGTTCCGATGGATTCCCCAGAAATTCGTGAAAATAGGGTTGACATTATCGTTACGATGTGTTACAATTTGGTTACATTTTAATCAGGAGGTTTTGCATGTCTGATAAAAATGTGGGCCTGACCTATAAGGGCCGTCCTCTCATGCGGAAGGACAACCTCATTTATTATGGTTCCATGGCCGACTCCCACATCGTCATGCTCCAGGTTCTGGAGACCAAAAAGGTGGGGGAGCTGGATGTGGCGACCAGAGTGTCCGTTCAGTTACAGCTGAACGACTCGGCAGTAAAGTCCAGAGACCGCATTGTAAAAAAGAGCGAAAAAGATGGCTTGTACACAGCGTTGGATGTTGGCTGTGTCTGGCTGGAACGAGCTCTGGCGAAATAACTTTCTTGTAAGACGGAGGGTAACGTATGAATCGCACAAAGAGACTGTTGAGCTTGGCACTGATCCTGGCCACAATGCTGGGGACCCTGGTCCTCACTACCAACGCTTCTGATTCCGTAAAATCCGCCATCGGCATTGTGGACGCCTCCGCGCTCCGCTTGCGGGAGGGCGCCAGCACCGGAACCTCAGTCCTCACCACGGCTTACCGAAACGATTACGTGGTGGTCCTGGAGAAAGCCGGCGACTGGTACAAGGTCATTTATAACCTACGGGTCGGCTACATGCACAGCGACTATCTCACCGTAAAAGAGCGAGAGAATGTGGAACTTGGCTACGGCGAAATCAATGCCTACCTTGTGAATATGCGCAGTAAACCCACCACCTCCAGCAGTGTGGTCGCCCAGCTAAACAGTGGCGAAAAGGCCTACATAATTGGATTCAACACCGGTTGGTATAAAGTAAAATACGATGGAAATACCGGGTATATTCGCAGCGATCTTCTGGACCTAACCGAGGTCCCCTATGAGAACACCGGTTCCAAAAATAGCCCGAAGTATTTTAAAAACGGTGATCCCATTGGCTCCGGCAGTTCCAGCAGCGGTTCCTCCGGCTCATCAAATTCCTCCGGGTCTTCCGGGTCCTCCAGTTCTTCCAACACTTCCGCCGGCAACGCCATTGTGGCGAAGGCCAAGGAGTATCTGGGTGTCCCCTACGTATGGGGCGGATCTTCGCCCAGCGGTTTTGATTGCTCCGGATTCACACAGTATGTATTGCGTGCCTGCGGTTACACCATCAATCGTACTGCCACGGCTCAGCTGAGCAACGGCTATTCTGTGAGCTACAGCAATCTGCAGCCCGGGGATCTGGTCTTCTTTGAGCGTACTTACAACACCGATGCGCCGGCTTCTCACGTTGGCATTTATATTGGCAACGGCGAGTTTATTCACGCTGGTGGAAGCGCCGTGAAAATTACGAGCCTTTCCTCCGACTATTACGCCAGCCGCTACGTGGGCGCCCGCAGAATTGTATAACGACAGATAATGTATCGCGGGGAGAGGTACCTCTCCCCGCTCTCTTCTTTGTCCGAAAAAAAGACCCGGCGTACAGTGTACGCTGGGTCTTTTTGTTTCAAACGCATGCCCCGAATGAAATTAAACTTTCTCCCGAACTTTGGCCGCCTTGCCGAGACGGTCCCGCAGATAATACAGCTTCGCTCTGCGAACCTTGCCGTGCCGGATTGTCTCCACCTTTACAATGCGGGGAGAATGCACGGGAAATACCTTTTCACAGCCGACACCATAGGAAATCCGGCGAACCGTGATGGTCTCGCCGATGCCGCCGTGCTTGCGGGCGATGATAGTACCCTCAAACACCTGAATTCTCTCCCGGGAGCCTTCCGTAATTCTCACATGAACCCGGACCGTATCGCCCACGCGCATTTCCGGCAGCTCTGGCTTCATGTATTGGCTTGTCAATGCCTTCATCAAATCCATTTACTTTTGTCCTCCTTTATTTTAGGCGTTCATAACCGTGTGACATCCGGTTACCAATGACCGGCGCGGCAGAGGACTCACCCATACTCAGACCGATATATTTTACCATAAGGGCTAGCCAAAAGCAAGCTCTTTTTAGGGAAAATCATCCCATTTTTTTACCTGTATGGCATAATCCGGCCAGCTTTCCTCTGCTGCCCGCGCAAGGATAGCCCGCTCCGCCTCAGATACCGGGCGCAGTAACTCGATGGATACCCTCCGGCGTTCCCGTTTCCATTTTCCAACCACCTTGCCATGAAGCAGCACCGACGGCAGCACAATGTCCGACAGCGTATAGATTCCCCGCAGGCACTCGGCCGGCAGGCACGGATTGTCGTGCTTTTCATAGCTCAACAGCATGGGGTCAAATCCCGCCAAAAACAGGCAGGCGGGGATCCCCCGACTCACTTCCTCTCCAATGTAGAAGTAAGTCGTCCCCTCCGCGGTAACGGTACGCAGGGATAAGTCTCCCATATATTGCCGGATCTCCGTCTGAGGCACTCCAAAGAAATACGACGCGTCCCGGAGGGAGGCAGGGCCGCAACCAGAAAAATAACGTCGCAGCATTTCCCTGCACGCGGGTTCCCGCTCCATGGGGATAAAGGGAGGACACAGGCAGAACGCCTTTTTCTCCTGCACCTGATGACAGAGCTTGCCGGCCTCTGCAAGCGCCCGGATGGTGCCGCCCCAGGAATCGAACACGCTCTGCGACTCGGTCTGCGTCATGCCCAGAGTAAAGCATGCCGCCTTGAGGTCCTCCCTGGCCTGCACACCCTGCTCAAGCCGGTTTAAAATCGCCTGGGCAAAAAAGGGGCCTTTCGCTCCTGGGAAATCCATGCATCGCCCTCCAGGGTGTCGCAGGGCCGGAGGTTCCTATGCCTGCCCCGATGCAGATACAAGGGCAAATCCTCTGCGCGGAAAAGGTGCATGGTCCCGCGCAGCGTCCAGCTCTTTACCAAGCCCTTCTGCCAGCCCTCCTGCGTAGCGCCGCGAAGAAGCAATGCATGGCGGGTGTAGGACAGGATTTGGGCCTGCACCCCATTTAAATCCCGGCAAATGGTTTGTGCATCGGCAGGGGCGGTCAGGTGCTGCCGATATAGCCGCAGGGCCAGCAGCCCCTCCCGCGTCACAGTGCTTCCGGGACCGGCTTGCCGGCATAAACTACCCGATACAGATCAGCCTTTACTTGCTCCGCCTGCTCCCCCGTCAGTGCCTCCGGCTTGGACATCAGAAGCAGCGGTACCGCCGGGCCATTGCCGTGCAGGCACGGCATCCGGTAGGGAAACTGATTTAAAAAAAATTCATTGCGCTGGTAAAACGCAATTCTGCGGCGGCAGATCTCCGTGTCCGGGGGTTCTACCTCCAAAATTTGTGGCTTGTCCCAATGCTCCGTGACATAGCTCAGCATCTGCGAGCCCAGACCGCGGCCCCGCGTGGACTCCGCTACAGCAAAATTCTCAATAAAAATAAACTCCTCCAAATTCCAGAGCATCAGAAAGCCCTGAAGCCGGTCATCCTCCTGTGCCGTCACCAGTTCTAACTCAGCGGAATCTAACAAAGCCTGCATCTCTGCCCGGCACCGCCGCTCCTCCAGGGGGAAGGATTGTTCCAGAATCTCCCATAACCCTTCGGCAATTGGCCCTGGTATGGACCGCATATCCCGATAAACAACAAACTTCATATCCTAGTTCCCTCCTTCTTGTCTTTTCAAATCTCTCACCCAATGGCACATCCGTCAGGCCTCCGCTCCAGCCTTAAAGTTATAAATAGGTCTGATGACCTTTTGAATATCCGCTGTCGGGCCAATATTTTCCACAATTTCCTGCATACCCTTGTATGCCATGGGGCATTCGTCCAGCGTCGCGCTGCTAACCGACGTGGTATAAACATCCTTCATCTGTTTTTTGAACTCCGATACTGTAAACGACTGCTTTGCCTGGGACCTGCTCATCAGCCGGCCCGCTCCATGCGGCGCGGAAAAATTCCAATCCGCGTTTCCTTTTCCCACACAAAGCAGGCTTCCATCTCGCATATTGATGGGAATCAGCAGCTTTTCCCCTGCCTGGGCCGATACGGCGCCCTTGCGCAGGATCAAGGAATTCGTATCGATGTAATTGTGAACGGTCGTGAACCGCTCTTGAACATGCAGCTTCATTCCTTTTACAATCTCATGGATGATTGCCTGCCGGTTGAGGGCGGCAAAGGCCTGCACGATCCGCATATCATGCAGGTACTGGGCGAACAGGTCGCCGGTTACATAAGCAAGCTGCCGGGGTATATTGCTTCTTTGCTCCGCTTTCCATCTGTGTAGCTCAATTGGGATTTCGTCCTGCCTTCCCTGGGCCTTTAGGCCCTCCACAAACTGCGCCACGGCGCCCTCGTCCACCCAGTTTAAGGCCCGATAGCCCGCTTCCTGATAGTATTTCGCCACCTCCACCCCTAGGTGCCGGCTGCCGGAGTGGACCACCAGATAGAGATTATCCTCCTCATCCCGATCCACTTCAATAAAGTGATTTCCACCCCCCAGGGTTCCCAGGCTCTTTTCCGCTCGCGGTAAATTTACCTGCTTGGCACAGCACAGCTCCTTCAGCTCTATTTGTTCCAGAAAACGGTGCGTCTTTTCCCGGATGGAAAAGCCGGAGGGAACGTTTTCATAAATCAGCTTATCCAGCTTTTGCAGCTCTACCCGTTTTTCCTGCAGGCGGATGGTTTCCATTCCGCAGCCAATGTCCACGCCCACCAGATTGGGAACCACCTTGTCTGTAATGGTCATGGTGGTGCCTACCGTACAGCCGACGCCCGCATGAATATCCGGCATCAGCCTGATGCGGCTGCCCCTTGAAAATTCCTGATTACACAGCTCCAAAACCTGGGCGATGGACGTTTGGTCCGCCATATCGGTGAAAATCTTCGCCGTGTTGTATTTGCCTTTGACCTCTAACATACTGCATTCCTTTCCCTAATTGCCGCTGCAGCGGTTTCCGCTGGGGTTAAAATTAACTGTGGATTGCTTTGTAATATTGTATGTTCTTAATCAGCAAATCTGATTTCCACCAATTCTTGCTGATGCTCCATGCTTCAGGATAGTCCCCCCACGACCATGTGATATGCCACGTACCATCTACTTGCTGTGTATGGGAAATAAAGTCACATTCTTCATCACATATTTCTTGATTCCCCAGATAAAATTCGCTATTTTTTGAATGGATAAATAGAGACGGTTTGCATACATAATCAACGGCCCATTGGGAAGTGTCATAGGTTATCACATGCCGAAGCTGCTCCTGTAGCAAGGTTCTGAATTCTTCCAGGTCCACAAGCGTATGCATCCCCCCTTCTTTCAAATCCTCATATAACGCAACGAAGCAGGATACCGTGTGCATGGAATCCAGGGGACACTGCTTCTTAAAATAATCGTACGCCTCTTTCGCAAGCTTACTGGCCAATGCAAAGAGCTCGCTGTCCCGCTCGGCGAATCGCAAAAGAAAGCCAATCAGACATGCGGTCGGATTATAGGATGGTTCCTGGGCGGGATCGTAATTCCACCAGGGCGCATGGGGATAGTCATTGTTGGAGGCAATGGTATTCAACCATGTGTGTCCGTTAAAATCCTTTCCCGAGGATAAATAGCGCAGGATTCCCTGAATAATCGGGTGACTTTTGTCCTTCAGCTGGACCTCTTTGACGAGCTCTGTTGCAACCCATGTTTGCAGCGGAGCGGAATTGGGATTCCAGCAGTCTGGTTCAAGTCCATGGCCAAAGCCGCCGTCCTCATTCTGATATACGGCTAGCGCGGTCAAAACGTCTTCCCTGCTTCCGCCCTCAAACAAATATTTCCACCTGGCTAGATCAAGCGGCCTTGCATTTCGATAAAGAAAGCCCCTAGCCTGTTCCAAGTTCATTTTGATTCCTCCATTTGTTCACTTTGTACAACCTCGTACAACTACCAAAATCTACCTTTGGGCCGAGTAGAGACAATGCAACATTTCTCCATGATAATATTGCGCGATGAATTCCGATTCCTTTTTCATCCCAATTCGCCTGGCCACATGGATCGATGGTACATTATCCGCTTTTATGATAGAATAAACGCGATTTCTTTTTAGCATCTGAAACGCATATTCTTTACAGCCTTCTGCCGCCTCCGTGGCATAACCACAACCCCAAAACTGTTCTTTCAGCAAATATCCAATTTCGAGCACTTCCCTGTCCGCATAGGGCTGCATCGTCAGTCCTGCCTGTCCAATCATTTGACCCGTTGCCTTCCTTTCAACGGCCCATAACCCAAACCCGTATTGATCATACCGCTTTCTTTGCCGGTCCAGCCAATTTTGAACGTCCTGGTCCGAGAAGGAATGCTCATAGGCGTACATGACATTCGGGTTCTGCAGCATGTCCGCCAAATCCTGAAAATCCGCCTGTGACAGCTCCCGGATGATTAAACGCTGTGTTTCTAAAATCCTGGACATACGTTCGCCTGCCCCTCCTTACCATTGTCAGGCAATCAAAGAAAACGTGTTTTTTCAAATTTTTAATTCCATCTTTAGAATCTGGGCCACGCTTTTATCATTGATAAAACCGTTTCTTGACTCCTATCAGAAAAATGTAGAAGCCCGCCTTGACAGCCGTCCCCGCCCATGTTATGTTGAAGGGGAACTACTGTGAGCAGTTGAAAGGAGACCGTTATGGAGGAGCAAACTATAAAACTGACTAAGCTGGCCAAATGTGCAGGCTGCGGCGCGAAGGTAGGCGCCGGCGTTCTGGCACAACTGTTAGAGGGCATTCGGGTCCATCAGGATCCCAATTTACTGGTGGGTTTTGATAAAAGCGACGACGCCTCTGTCTATCAGGTCAGCGAGGAGCTGGCGCTGGTGCAAACGGTAGACTTTTTTCCTCCCATTGCCGACGATCCCTATCTATTTGGTCAAATTGCGGCGACAAACGCCCTGTCCGATGTTTACGCCATGGGCGCAGAGCCCAAGCTGGCGCTGAATATCCTGTGCGTGCCGGAGTCTATGCCCCGGGATGCGGTGCATCAGCTCCTGCGGGGCGGCTATGACAAGGTGTACGAGGCCGGGGCGATCATAACAGGGGGCCATAGCATCCTGGACGATGAGCCCAAGTACGGCCTGGCCGTCACGGGATTCGTGCATCCGAAGAAGCTGCTGACCAACTCGGGCGCCAGGCCGGGAGACGTGTTGCTCTTGACCAAGCCCATTGGCATCGGTGTGCTCACCACGGCGGCCAAGGCCAACATAGCCTCCGGCGCTGCCGTCGCGCTGGCTCAGGAGCTGATGACCACTTTAAACAAAGCGGCGCGGGACGCCATGGTAAACTACGAGGTCCACGCCTGTACGGATGTCACCGGCTTCGGCCTGTTGGGGCATGCCTTTGAAATGGCCCAAGGCAGTGACGTGGAGATTACCCTCCACGTGGGGGAAATCGATCTGATTTCAGAGGCTCTGGAGCTGGCCCGGACGGGAATCTTACCCGCCGGGATGTATCGAAACCGCACCTTTGCAGAGCCCGGCGTGGATTTGGGCGGGGTGGAGTTGGCAAAACAAGATCTGCTTTTCGATCCTCAGACCGCCGGCGGGCTATTGATTTCCGTGGCGGCTCAGGATGCGGACGCGCTGTATCGGGACCTGCAAAGGGTCGTCCCCAGTGCCCAGCGCATTGGAACAGTGGCGCCATTCGCAGGCGGCAAGCGCATTAAGCTTTGCTGATGGCGGCAATGGCAGCCAAGGCCGCATCCACATCTGCTTCCGTGTTGGCAAAGCCCAGGGAAAACCGGACCGTTCCCCGGGGAAATGTCCCCAGCGTCTTATGGGCGGCAGGCGCACAGTGTAGACCGCACCGGGTGAGAATACCAAACTCCGTCTCCAGACGGTAGGCCGCCTCCGCATTGTCGCCCCCAGGGAAATCCACAGAGATGACGCCCACCCGGCGTTCCAGGTCTCTAGTACCGCACAGAACTACGCCCGGGATGCGTTCCAGGCCCTGCAAAAACCGGCTGCAAAGAGCCATTTCGTGGGTCCGCAGGGCCTTCACCCCGGTTTCCTCTACAAATTGCAGCGCCCGCTCCAACCCATAGATGCCCGGCAGGTTGGGCGTGCCGGATTCAAAGCGGTCCGGCAGGTATGTAGGCAGATATTCGCTGTCCGAGGCGCTGCCGGTACCTCCGGCCAGCAGGGGGGTCAGCTTTCGAGCGAAGCTATCCTCCAGCAGCAGCGCTCCAATACCGGAGGGGCCGAGGAGACCCTTGTGTCCAGGCACACACATGGCTGACAGGTGCAGCGTTTCAAAATCGATGGGATAATGCCCGGCAGTTTGGGCTGCGTCCAGAAGAAATTCGATGCCGTGCCTGGCGCAAATCTCCCCTACCGCCGCCGCATCCTGAATGGTTCCGCACACATTAGAGCCATGGGCCAGGACCAGCAGACGGGTGCTGGGCCGAATCAGGGGTAGTATCTCCTGGGGGCTCAGCCTGCCGGTCCGGTCGCATGGGATCCGGTCGAAGGCCACACCCTTAAGCTGCAGCAGTGGCCGCATGACTGCGTTATGCTCCATGCCGCTGACGATGCAGTGATCGCCGGGCTTGAGAAAGCCCTTGATCGCCAGGTTGAGCCCCACTGTGGCGCCCGCGGTCAGGATCACATGGGTGGGTTGCTCCGAGAAATGAAATAGCCGGCCCAGCCGCTCCCGGAGCAGCAGTGTGACCAGCCCCGCATCCTGAGCCGCACCGTAGACGGACCGGTTAATGGTAGCGCCGATGGAATCTATATATAGCTTCATGCGGTCGCTGACCCCCGCCGGCTTGGGAAACGAGGTAGCCGCATTGTCCAAATAAATCGTACGCATAGAAAGCCCTCCTCACCTCAGGAGTATACCACAGGATGTGATACTTGTCACATGGAATTTTAGGATGCGCAAAGAGAGGTAGACATGCTGGAGATCAATTTAAAGCAGCTGGAAGCGTTTGTAGCCACAGCAGAACACAGCAGCTTCACCCGCGCGGCAGAAGAGCTCTATTTGACCCAGTCCACCGTCAGCGCCCATATCAGTACCCTGGAACGAACGCTGGGTAGCCGCCTCATTCAACGGGGCGCTCGAAAAAAGGTCGCCCTGACGGAGGTGGGAAAGCGGGTCTATGCGGAGGCAAAGGATATTCTGACCCATTGCCAGGCCCTGCAATCACTTTCGGAAGTGCCTGGCAAAAGCGAACTGTCCCTGGGCGCCTCCACGGTGCCTGGGCAGTATCTGCTGCCGGCCCTATTATCCGGCTTTTTGCGCCGGTACCCAGACAGCCACTATCTTCTTCGCCGGGGAGACAGCGCGCAAATCCACCGCCTGTTGGAACAGGGAGAAGTACGTATCGGCTTTGTGGGCGCTGCAATTGACCGTAAAAACTTTACCTATTACAGTTTATTGGAGGACCGCTTGGTGCTCATTACTGCCAATACGGAGCGTTACCGCAGTATGCGGGCACGAGAAGTGACGGGGCAGGAACTGCTTTCGCAGCCTATCATCCTGCGGGAGGACACTTCGGGCACCAAGCAGGCCCTGGACGCCTACTTAAGGCGCAATCACATTGCAAAAGAAGCCCTGCACCCTGTTGCACAGATGGACAATCCAGAGGCCATTAAAAGCAGCGTCGCCCGGGGCATGGGGGTCTCCGTAATTTCTCAGCTGTCCGTCCAGGAGGAGGTGGAAGCGGGGAAACTCCTTTGCTTTGATTTAGACCCCGGGGGCGCCTTCCGGAAAATCTACTTGGCCTGGCGGAAGGACCTAATTTTGAGCGGCCCGGAGCAAAAGTTCGTTAGTTACGTCCGAGCAGACCTGCGCAGGCAAGACCATCGTTCCGAACAATAATTGTAGAATTCGAATGGCGGGCAAGCATCGATATTCGCAATGTTTGCCCCATTTCCATTGAAAAAAGGAATTGGCTTTTGACCCAATTTTCTCCTATAATGAGACCGTTACCCCCCGTTTTGCGGTGGGAAACTAAGAGAGAAGGAGTGTGTTTCCATGAAAAAGGTAAACTGGTTTGTGGTCCTTGCCGGCGCGGCGGTAGGACTGGCAGCTATCTTCTTGACCATTTGGGGCAATCCAGCCAACATGGGATTTTGCATCGCCTGTTTTCTGCGGGACATTGCCGGGGCGGTGGGTCTTCACAGCGCGGGTAAGGTGCAGTACATACGGCCGGAGATCATCGGTTTGGTGCTGGGCGCCTTTCTCATGGCCGTAGCAACAAAGGAGTTCCGGCCTAAGGCTGGCTCCTCCCCTGCCACTCGGTTCGTACTGGGAGCTTTTGTTATGATTGGCGCTCTGGCCTTCCTGGGCTGCCCTTTGCGCATGGTGCTCCGTCTCGCCGGCGGTGATGCCAATGCCCTGGTGGGCCTGGCGGGCTTCGTCCTGGGAATTCTGGTCGGTGTGCTGTTCCTCAACCGCGGTTTTTCCCTGAAGAGGGCCTACGAGGCCGGACCGGTGGAAGGCGCCACTCTGCCGATTGTCATGACCGGTCTGCTCATTCTGCTGCTGGCCGTTCCCGCCTTGTTTTTGGCCAGCCAGCAGGGACCTGGCGCCCAGCATGCGCCACTGCTCTTGGCCTTGGCCGTTGCCCTGGTAGTTGGGGCATTGGCCCAAAAATCCCGTTTGTGCATGGTGGGCGGCATCCGGGATTCGTTCCTGTTCCGGGATTTTAAGCTTCTGTATGGCTTTATCGCTATCTTCGTGGTGGTTTTGATTGGAAACTTGATTACTGGCAAATTTAATTTTGGTTTCACTCTGCAGCCCGTTGCACATAGCAGTCATCTGTGGAATCTGCTGGGCATGGCTCTGGTTGGCTGGGGCTCCGTGCTACTGGGCGGCTGTCCGCTCCGGCAGCTTATCCTGGCCGGCAGCGGCAACGGAGACTCCGCTATCACCGTCTTCGGCATGATTGTCGGCGCTGCGCTGGCGCATAACTTCGGATTGGCCGGCAACCCCGACTCGGTCAACGAGACTGGGAAAATTGTGGTCGGCGGCATCTCTACGGCAGGAAAGGTTGCGGTGATCTTGGGGTTTGTGGTGCTTGCGGTCATTTCGGTGGTAAATGTGCAAAACAAGAAGAAAAGCGCTGTCTCAGCGGAGGCGTTCGTCAAAGGAGGCGTATCAAAATGATTGATGCAAGAGGCTATCTGTGTCCCACGCCTGTGGTCATGGTACAAAAAGAGGTTAAGGCCAATCAGCCCGATGCCCTGGAAGTCCTGGTGGACGATCCTTGTGCGGTAGAAAACGTAACCCGCTTTGGTCACAGCTGCGGTTATCAGGTTAGCGTAATCCCCGAGGGACGGGAGTACCGGCTGACGCTGAAAAAATGAAGCATTACATTGCCACCTTTCACACCCATTTATCTGCGCTGCTGACCAGCCGGGCCTTGACAGGGCGCGGGGTCAGCGCTCAAATGATGCCCGTTCCCAGGAAACTCAGCGCCTCCTGTGGGACCTGCGTGCGTTATCAGGCGGAAGAACCCATGCTAAGCGCCATGGATACGGATGTGGAGCGGGTATATGAAATCAGCCAGGGGGACGTCTATACTCCAATATTGGAAAATGCGTAATGCCCTTTTATCAGGCGGCCTCAGTTGAGGCCGCCTGATTTCACCTGTTTTTTTCAATCGGGCAATGAAAAGCGGTTTACAACCTCGGAAAAATATACTATGATAAGGGAAAGTCAAATTGGAGGTCGGATGACATGAACAGCCAATTGCTGCGCGGTATCCCCAAGGTGGACGAGCTGCTAAAGGATCGCGCCCTGCTCAGCCGCTGTGAAAATGCCCCGGCGCAAATCGTGACCAATGCAGTTCGCCAGGCCCTGTCTGCATTGCGCCAGGGCGTATTGGAGAACGCGGTGACGTCGTTACCGGACCGGGAGACTCTATACGATCAAATAGCCACGCTGGTTTCTCAGTCCCGCCTCCCCTCCCTGCGGCGTGTGATCAACGGCACCGGCATAGTGCTGCATACGAATTTGGGCCGGGCCTGCCTGTCTGAATCTGCTGCGCAGGCGGCGGCAAACGCAGCCAGGCAATACTCCACACTGGAATACAACGTCGCATCTGGCCAGCGCGGGCTGCGTTACACCCATGTGGAGCGCCTTCTATGCCAGCTAAGCGGCGCTGAGAGCGCCATGGTGGTCAACAACAACGCGGCGGCGGTGCTACTGATTCTGTCCGCGCTGGCAGCAGGCGGCGAAGTCATCACTTCCCGGGGCGAGCTCGTGGAGATTGGCGGGTCTTTCCGGGTTCCAGAAATCATGGAAAGCTGCGGCGCGCTGCTGCGGGAGGTGGGCACCACCAATAAAACCCATTTGGGTGACTACGCCCATGCCATTGGCGAAAATACCCGGGCATTGATGAAGGTTCACACCAGCAACTATCGGATTGTGGGCTTTACCGAGTCCGTCCCTCTGGACGCGTTGGTGACCCTGGGGCATGAAAAGGGGCTGCCGGTAATTGAGGATTTGGGCAGCGGCTGCCTGGTGAATCTGGAGCAATATGGCATCTGCGGCGAGCCAACGGTGCTGGATTCTGTTCATGCCGGGGTAGATGTCATCTCCTTTTCTGGTGATAAACTGCTGGGCGGCCCCCAGGCCGGCATCATTGTGGGGCGTAAGGCCATCTTGGACCGGTTGAAGCGGCACCCCCTGACGCGGGCCCTGCGCGTGGATAAAATGACGCTCGCGGCGCTGGAAGCCACCCTGCGCAACTATGCAGACGGTACTGCGGCACAGGAAATCCCCACTCTGATCATGTTGGGCTTGGATACCCAGGCCCTTCAAACCCGGGCTGCTGCGTTGTGTACGCAGTTGATTGCGGGAGGCGTCTGCGCCGAGGTCGTTCCGGAACAGGGTCAAGTGGGAGGCGGCTCGGTTCCCACGCAGCCACTTCCTACCTTTGCAGTCGCCATTCAGCCTGCTTCCTGCAGCGTAGATATGCTGGAAGAGGCCTTGCGGCTGCGGGAGCCTCCTATCATCGGCCGAATTGCGCATGACCGCTATCTATTGGACGTTAGAACCCTGCGGGAGGAGGACTTCCCCTCCATTGCGCAGGCGTTGATGGAGACGGCACTATGAAGCATGTCATCATTGGCACCGCCGGTCACGTAGACCACGGCAAAACCATGCTCCTCAAGGCCCTGACGGGCATTGACACGGACCGGCTGCAGGAGGAAAAAAAACGGGGCATCACCATTGATTTGGGGTTCGCCCACTTAGACTGGCCGGACGGCACCCAGGCCGGCATCGTGGATGTACCGGGGCATGAAAAGTTTATTAAGAACATGCTAGCCGGGGCCGGGGGAATCGATCTTGCCATGCTGGTTGTGGCCGCGGATGATGGATTCATGCCGCAGACGGTGGAGCATTTGGACATTCTGACGCTTCTGGGTATCCAGGACGGCCTGGTGGTCCTCACCAAGTGCGATATGGTAGATCCGGAATGGCTGGAAATGATGCAGGAGGAGGTCGCCCAAAAGGTCAAGGGCTCCTTCTTAGATGGCAAACCCATTTTGACGGTTTCAGCCTTCACCGGCCAGGGGATTCCCGAACTGCGAGAAAAGCTCTATACCCTGGTACGCCAGGCGGAGGAAAAAAGCATGCGGGTCCCCTTCCGTCTGCCCATCGATCGGGTCTTTTCCGTGGATGGCTTTGGCACTGTGGTCACCGGGACTTTAATTGAGGGCTCTGTGTCTGAGGGGGATGCAGCGGAACTGGTCCCCTCTGGCATCCAGACACGGATTCGCAACCTGCAGGTCCACGGGCAGGATGTGGAGACGGCTTTCGCGGGGCAGCGGGTGGCGGTGAATCTGGCAGGCCTTAAAAAACCAGACATTCAGCGGGGAGATGCGGTGGCACGGCCGGGTACGGTCCGGGTTTCTCGTATGCTGGACGTCAAGCTGCGCAATCTGCCGGACTCCCGGCGTGTGATCCAAAACGATGCGCAGGTTCATCTTTATCACGGCGCCTCTGTGCTGCTGGCCAAGGTGGTGCTGCTAGACCGGGATGCGCTGAATCCCGGTGAGAGCTGCTACGCTCAACTGCGGCTGACAGAACCCATTGCCAGCAAAAATGGGGACCGATTTGTCATCCGATTTTACTCTCCCCTGGAGACCATCGGCGGCGGCGTTATCCTGGACGACGATCCGGTGCGGCATAGGCGCAATACGCCATCCGTTTTGACGTCCCTCAGAATCAAGGAGAGCGGTTCCAGTGGCGACCGAATTGTGCAGATGACGGCGGAGTTTGGCACCAGCCTCCCAACGGCCGTGCAGTTGGGCGCCAAGCTGGGCCTGGAGGACGACGCCCTGACCCGGAACCTGCAAGAACTGCGCAATCGTGGTCTCATTGTAGAGCCCCTGCCTGGTCGCTATGCCGCTGCCTCCATCCTGGACCGTATTTGGGACGCCTGCCAGGGGCTCCTGGAGAGCTATCACAGACAAAACCCGCTTCACGCAGGCATGAAGGCTGCGGAGCTGCGTCAAAAGCTGTTTCAAGCTATGGAGCAGTCCGCTGCAGACGCCCTATTGCGGGAGCTCTGCGTTGAAGGGCGCATCAAACGCGTCGCCGAGCGGTACGCTCTGGCCGACTTTGAGGTGCACTTTACCAAACGGCAAACGGCCATTCGAGACCGGCTCCTGCGCCTTTATCGGCAGGCTGGCGTAGAGCCGCCAACGGTGGACGAGGCGTTGGCCTCGTTTTCCGCCAATGAAAAGGCAGACGCAAAGCAGGTGCTGGACAGTGTACTCACTGGTGGTGAGCTTATTCTTTTGGCGCCACAAATCTGCTGGCACCGAGAAACCTACGACAGGGTTAGCGGGATAGCCAAAGTGCACTTTACCACCCATGAAACCCTGACGCTTGCAGAAATGCGGGATTTGCTGCATACCTCCCGGAAGTACGCGCTGGCGCTTTTGGAGTACTATGACCGAAACCGCATTACAAAAAAAGAGGGCGACTTCCGCAGGCTCTATCAGGGATTCTGAGCACCCACCGCAGAAAGCAGGGCGTAGGACTTGTTTTTTTGCCGTCAGCATGCTATAATGTGTCCAGCATGGGAGTAGATGGGTGCTGGTGTGCCCCCCGGTCTTCAAAACCGGTGAGGGTGGTGAAGAGCTGCCCGGGTGGGTTCGATTCCCACATATTCCCGCCAAAAACCCCTTCTGGTTATCAAACCAGAAGGGGTTTGCTTTGCACGATAAGCAAACGCTGGGACAACGGATCCAGATGATCATAGATTTTGCCTAGCGGCCATGAAGGGCCAGCCAGCGGAGCCCAAATGAGAAATAAGAAACCCAGGGAACCCTCAAATAAGGTTTCCTGGGTTTCTTTGATGGATCTGTATCAAAACAGGGAGATGATCCACTCAATTAGCCCGACCGCGGCGGACGCGGCAAACCCAAACACCAAAACTGGGCCGGCAATGGAAAAAAGCTTTACACAGGTGCCGGTGACGATTCCCTCACTGCGGAATTCGATGGCTGGAGCTGCAATGGAGTTGGCAAACCCGGTAATGGGGACCAGTGTGCCGGCCCCAGCCACCTTGGCCAGGTTATCATATAAGCTAAGGCCAGTGAACAAGATAGACAGCACCACCAAGGTCATGGAGGTGGCGGTTCCCGCATCCGTCTTACCCAGGCCCGCAGCAGCGTACCCGTTTTGAATCAATTGGCCCAAAACACAAATCAAACCGCCAATCCAAAATGCATTCAGACAGTCCTTCAACAAGGGTGATTTTGGACCCATCTTCTTCACATAGCCTTGGTATTCTTTTGAATTCATTTGCAAAGAAAAAACCCCCTTTGCGGTAGTTTCTCCAAGAGGAAGTTTTTTACGCATAGGAAAACCGATTTTTAATAGCCCACCGTCTCCATAAAAAGGAAACCCCCTTCGGTAAATACCAAAAGGGGTAATTCCTGGATAATTTTCAGACCAGTTCGATCACGGCCATTTCCGCAGCGTCGCCACGCCGGGGACCCAGACGAGTCACTCTGGTATAACCACCGTTGCGTTCTGCGTATTTCGGCGCAATTTCCTTGAACAGCTTATTGACCACATCTTCCTTAGTAATGTAAGACATGGCCCGCCGGTATGCGGCCAGATTACCCTTTTTCCCCAGGGTAATCATTTTTTCTGCCACGGGCTGGACTTCCTTTGCCCGATAAAATGTCGTCTCAATCTTGCCATTTTCCAGCAACGCAGTGGTCATCTGCCGCAGCATCGCCCTTCTCTGCTCGCTGGTTCTGCCAAGCTTTCGAGTACCGAACATAAACGTTTCCTCCTTACATTCAGGTAAAAGCTAATTGTTGTTGCCCGAGTCGTCGCTGGCCAGGGACAACCCCATCATTTCCAGCTTTTTCTGGACCTCATCCAGAGACTTTTTGCCCATATTGCGCACCTTCATCATGTCCTCGCCGGTCTTGCTGATCAAGTCCTCGACTGTATTGATATTGGCTCGCTTCAGGCAATTAAAGCTGCGGACTGACAAGTCCAACTCGTCAATGGTCATCTGCAGCACCTTGTTGGTGCTGGACTCCGGTTTCTCCACCACCGTGGAGGAGCTGGCAACAGTTTCCGACAAATTTGTAAAGAGGCTCAAGTGGTCAGACAAAATCTTGGCTCCCAGGGAGACTGCATCTCTGGCAGAGATGGTCGAATCGGTCCAAACCTCCAGCGTCAGCTTGTCATAGTCGGTCATATTGCCCACACGGGTGTTTTCTACGGTATAGTTCACCTTATAAACAGGCGTGTAGATAGAGTCAATGGGGATGACCCCAATTACGGTCTGAGGCGTCTTGTTCCGGTCAGCCGAGACGTAGCCGCGCCCATGGCTCATGGTGATTTCCATATTGAACGTAGCATCCGGACCCAGGGTGCAAATGTGCAATTCCGGATTTAAGATCTCCACTTCGCCATCAGCCTTGATATCTCCTGCCGTCACCTCGCACGGGCCAACCGCATCGAGATAGACTGTTTTCAACCCTTGGCTATACAGCTTAGCGATGATTCGCTTCACATTCAAAACGATTTCCGTCACATCTTCTTTTACGCCGGGAATCGTGGAAAACTCATGTTGGACGCCGGCGATCTTCACGGAGGTCGCAGCCGTGCCAGGCAGTGAGGACAAAAGGATCCTTCGCAGGGAGTTTCCCAACGTTGTGCCGTAGCCTCTCTCTAAGGGCTCCACCACATATTTCCCATAGGAAACATCATCGGGAGAATCCATACACACAATGCGCGGCTTTTCAATTTCTACCATGAATAAAGTACCCTCCTTTTCACGTGCGGGGCAGATGCCCCGTTTCGTTTCAGCTTACCAATAAACGAGGGCAAAACATTACTTGGAGTACAACTCGACAATCAGATGCTCCGCAATCTCAAAGTCTATGTCTTCCTTGGTAGGAATTGCAGCCACCTTACCCTGCAAGGTGTTTTTATCACGATCCAACCACTTCGGGGCGGCGACGAAAGCGTCATCCTCTTTCATCTTCTTAAAGCGGGGTTTGGAACAGCTGCTTTCCGCAACCGCCACCACATCGCCCACCCGTACCAAATAGGAGGGTATGTTTACCCGCTTTCCATTGACGGTAAAATGGCCATGATTGACCAGCTGCCGCGCCTCCCGGCGGGTAGCGGCATAGCCCAGCCGATATACCACATTATCCAATCTCCGCTCCAGCATACTCAGCAGCACTTCACCGGTGTTGCCTTCCGCCCGGGAAGCCTTCTCATAATAGGAGTGGAATTGTTTTTCCTGCATGCCATAGACGAATTTGACCTTTTGCTTTTCCGTCAGCTGCATGGCATATTCCGACTTTTTCGCTCTTCTCTGACCGCCAGGATTCTTATTGGATGACTTGGAGTAGCCCATAGCGGCAGGAGAAACACCCAAGGTTCTGCAACGCTTCAGAATCGGCTGCATGTTTTTCGCCATAATATAAAATTCCTCCTATTGCAAATTAGACGCGGCGTCTCTTGGGGGGACGGCAGCCATTGTGCGGGATGGGTGTGACATCTTTAATCATCACCACTTCCAGCCCCGCAGATTGCAAGGCACGAATGGCAGCTTCTCGGCCCTGACCCGGACCCTTGACAAAAACCTCAACCGTTTTCAGGCCGTGCTCCATCGCGGCCTTGGCAGCAGTCTCGGCAGCCATCTGCGCAGCAAAAGGAGTGGATTTTTTAGAACCGCGGAAGCCCAAGCCGCCAGAGGAGGCCCAGGACAGGGCGTTTCCATTCAGGTCTGTGATGGTTACCATGGTGTTATTAAATGAGGAGCGGATATGCGCAGCACCCTTTTCTACGTTTTTCCGCTCTCTGCGGCGCTTGATTACTTTTTTCGCGTTTGCCTTTGCCATTGCATATCCCTCCTTTTACTTCTTCTTATTGGCAATGGTCTTTTTGGGACCCTTGCGCGTCCGGGCATTGGTCTTGGTGCGCTGGCCATGCACAGGCAGGCCGCGGCGATGCCGAACACCGCGGTAGCAGCCGATTTCCGTCAGCCGCTTGATATTCATTGCAACCTCTCTGCGCAAGTCGCCCTCAATGGTGTAGTGATGGTCGATCACTTCACGCAGAGCGGCCTCCTGGGCCTCGGTCAGGTCCTTGACACGGGTGTCGGGGTTGATACCGGCTTGGTCCAGGATTTGGTTGGCGCTATTCCTGCCGATGCCGTAAATATAGGTCAGGCCGATTTCAATTCTCTTCTCGCGGGGCAGGTCAATACCAGCAATACGTGCCATATTCTTCGAGCACCTCCTATTAGCCTTGTCTCTGCTTGTGTTTTGGATTTTCGCAGATTACCATGACGCGACCTTTGCGCTTGATAATTTTGCACTTCTCGCACATGGGTTTAACGGACGGTCTTACCTTCATACTGTTGAACCTCCATATGAGTCAATGGCTCTTCATGATTACTTGCTTCTCCAGGTGATCCGGCCTTGGGTCAGATCATAGGGAGACATCTGAACAGTTACCTTGTCACCGGGCAAGATTTTGATAAAGTTCATTCTCAGCTTGCCGGAAATGTGAGCCAGAATGGTGTGCCCGTTGCCAATGTCAACGGTAAACATTGCATTCGGCAGCGCATCGACCACGATGCCCTCAATTTCGATTACGTCGTCCTTTGCCAAGTTTATAGCCCTCCTTGGTCTTGACTGTTGATTTCCTGGCTGAAAGCAGCCAGATCCCTTCGTAATTCGCTGTTGAGCACTTTCTCGCCGGAACGGAGTTTTCTGGCGACTCTGGATTCAGCCCGAGGGATTTTTCGGACATGCTTCAGCTTTTTGCGCTTAGGACGCTCCAGCTTCCTCTCCTTCCCGTTGGCCAGGAAAACGTACACGCCGTCTGTTTCAATCACATAAAACAGCTTTCCCTGGTCTCTTCCGGCTGTGGAGAGAATAATGTCCGATTTTGAAATTTCCATACTAAACTCCCTCGGTGACGGTGAGAATTTCCGGCTCGCCGTCGGTGATGAGCACAGTATTTTCGTAGTGGGCGGAAAGTTTGCCGTCGCAAGTAACCGTAGTCCATCGGTCCTTAAGAACGGTGACGTCGTAAACGCCAGCGTTGACCATCGGCTCGATGGCAAGGGTCATACCGGATAGCAATCTTGGTCCACGGCCGGGCGTACCGTAATTCGGCACCTCCGGCTCCTCATGCAGCGCCGCGCCGACGCCGTGACCTACGAAGGCGCGGACAACTGAAAAACCGTTAGACTCCACATACGTCTGAATGGCATGGGAGATATCAGAAATTCGATATCCCTGGGTCGCGAATCTCAGCCCCTCAAAAAAGCTCTGCTTTGTAACGTCAACGAGCTTTTGCGCAGTCGGAGAAATCTTTCCACAGGGAAATGTCGCAGCACAATCTCCATGAAATCCTTTGAAATAAGCGCCCACATCTACTGAGACGATATCCCCCTCCTCCAACGTACGGTGGTTGGGAATCCCATGAATCACCGTTTCGTTGATGGAGATGCAGACGCTAGCAGGAAACCCATTGTAGTGCAGGAACGACGGCTTTGCGCCCTGCTTCACAATGTAGTCGTGGACAGCTTTGTCAATTTGCTTCGTGGTCACGCCAGGCCGCACCATCTCCCCTGCCAAGGCACGGGCTGCCGCGGTAATTTCACAGGCCTGGCGCATCGCTTCCAGCTCTCGCTTGCTTTTTATCGAGATCATACTACGTACCTATCGCCGCCAAAATCGCGCGGCTGACGTCCTCAATGGGCTGATTCCCCTCCACAAGCCGGAGCTTGCCGAGCTTCTGATAAAAGCCCTTTAATGCTTCTGTTTCATCGTGATAGACACGCAGCCTGCGCCGGACGGTTTCCGGCGCGTCATCCTGCCGTGTTGTCAATGTCCCACCGCAAATATCACAGATATCCGCAACCCGAGGAGGATTGGCAGCAACATGATAGCTAGCGCCGCAGACGCGGCAGACGCGACGGCCGGTCATTCTTGCCTCAATTACTGTGTCGTCGATCTCAATGGAAATTACATGGTCAATGGAAACGCCTGCGGCCTCCAGGCCCCGTGCCTGGGGGATCGTCCGGGGTACGCCATCAAGAATAAATCCTTTCCGGCAGTCCGGATGACTCACCCGTTCCCCAACGATGCCTAAAATGACATCGTCGGGAACGAGCAAGCCGCCATCCATGTAATACTTGGCCTTTCTACCTACATCTGTTCCATCACGCATCGCTTCCCGAAGCATATTGCCGGTGGAAATGGCGGGAATTGCAAGGGCCTTGGACAGGACCTCCGCCTGCGTTCCCTTCCCCGCGCCAGGCGCGCCCAAGAAAATTAGGTTCATGCGTGCCTCCAGTTATTCCAGGAAGCCCTTATAGTGACGCATGAGCATCTGGGCCTCCAATGCCTGGACCGTCTCCAGAGCGACGCCAACGACGATGATGACAGAGGTACCACCAATAGCCAACGAGTTGGCACCACTGATGCTAGTATTCGCGACGATTGGCAGCAACGCCACAATGGCCAGATAAATGGCGCCAAAGAAGGTAATTTTGTGGATTACCCTGCCGATAAAGTCAGCCGTCGGCTTACCAGGCCGGAAACCGGGGATAAATCCGCCGTTTTTCTTCAGGTTGTTGGAAATCTCCACGGGGTCATATTGCACAGCGGCATAGAAATAAGAAAATGCGATAATCAACAGGAAATAGAGGATTGCATAAGTCCAACTATTACTCTTGAAAATGTTGATCATGAACTGCACAAACCCGTTACCGGAGGTACCGTTTGGGTTTGTAAAAGCAAAAACTGTAGCCGGAAGACTGGCAATGGACTGAGCAAAAATGATGGGCATAACGCCGGACATATTTACTTTAATCGGTAGATTGGTGTTCTGCCCGCCATAGATTTTACGTCCCACCACCCGCTTGGCGTACTGAATGGGAATGCGGCGCTCTGCGTCGTTGATAAAGACAATCAGCAGAATCAGGGCCACAACACCTAACACGACAATGGTAGCGCCCCACCACTTCATGGTGCCATTAGACAGGTTTGTGATCATACCGATGGTATTGTCCGGGATCCGGGAGATGATGTTGGCGAACAGAACAATGGAAATACCATTGCCAATGCCGAACTCTGTGATCTGCTCGCCCAACCACATCACTAAGGCAGAACCTGCGGTGAAGGACAGTACGATAACCACATAATTAATGAAGGTGCTGCCGGGGTCCAGGATACCATAGTTCTTCAGCATCATGGTGTAGGCCATACCCATAAGCAGGCCCAGGCCCACCGTCGTGTAGCGCGTGATGCGCTCCAGCTTCTTCTTGCCGACCTCGCCCTCATCCTTTGCCATCCGCTCCATGGCCGGAATGGCAATGGTCAACAGCTGGATAATGATGGAGGCGTTAATGTACGGCTGAATGGACAGAGCCAAAACCGTAGCTTCTGAAAATGCGGAACCGGACAGTGTATTGTAAAAGCCCAGCACCGTGTTGGACAAAGTTTGGTCGAAGAATGTGCGCAACGTTTCCACATCTACATACGGGACAGGAATACGGTTGCCGATTCTGTAAAGGAGGAGGATCATCAGTGTAAATAGGATCTTCTTCCGAAGCTCCGGAATCTTCCAGGCGTTACGGAATGTCTTTAACACTTATACCACCTCGGCCTTTCCACCTGCCTGCTCAATCTTTGCTTTGGCAGATTCAGAGAACGCAGCGGCCCTGACCGTAAGCTTTCTGGTCAACTCCCCATTTCCGAGGATTTTTAGGCCATACTCACACCGGGATAGGATGCCTTGCTCCAACAGCACAGCAGCATCCACCACCGCGCCGTCTTCAAACCGATTCAAGACAGAGAGGTTCACTGCCGTCAAAGGTTTTGCAAAAATATTGTGGAAGCCCCGCTTGGGAACACGCCGGGCCAGAGGCATCTGGCCGCCTTCGAAGCCAATCCGGATCTTGCCGCCGCTGCGGGCCTTCTGACCCTTATGGCCGCGGCCGGCTGTTTTACCGTTTCCAGTGCCAGTGCCGCGGCCTTTCCGCTTGGCGGCCTGGGTGGAGCCGGCAACAGGAGAAAGTTCAGAGAGTTTCATGCTTCGTCTCCTCCTTATTTTACTTCGGTGACCTGAAGCAGGTAACTGATTTTTGCAATCTTGCCCCGGGTCTGAGGGTTATCCGGCTGAATTGTGGTCTGGCCAATTCTGCGCAGGCCAAGAGATTCCGCCGTCGCGATGTGCTTCACCAGACGGCCATTCAGGCTCTTAACCAGCGTAATTTTTAAGTTTGCCATGTTAATTGCCTCCTTACCCAACAATTTCATCCGGGCTCTTTCCCCGGATGGCAGCCACTTCTACAGGGCCGCGCAGTGACTGCAGGCCTTGCATGGTTGCCTTTACCACATTTTGGGGGTTGTTGGAACGCAGGCATTTTGCGCAAATATTCCGAATTCCAACGGCTTCCATGACGGCGCGGACGGCGCCGCCGGCAATCACGCCGGTGCCTTCGGGCGCCGGCTTCATCAGCACGGAACCGGCGCCAAAAACGCCGATTACCTCGTGGGGAATGGTAGAGCCGGACAGCGTGATTTTTACCATATTCTTTTTCGCGTCGGCAATCCCTTTTAGAATCGCCTCGGAGACCTCGGAGGCTTTTCCAAGGCCATAGCCCACGGTCCCCTTCCCGTCTCCCACCACGACCAGTGCGGAAAATTTCATCACGCGGCCGCCTTTTACGGTTTTGCTGACGCGGTTTAAATAGACAACCTTTTCAATCAGCTCAGGCGCGTTGCTCTCAGCAGCTCGATTATATGCCATTTTTCTTCCTCCTCCTTAGAACTCGAGTCCGCCTTCGCGGGCGCCCTCGGCCAGGGCGGCCACGCGGCCGTGATAGACATAACCGCTGCGGTCAAAGACGACGGCGGTGATGCTCTTCTCCTTGGCGCGCTCAGCCAGCATAACGCCGACTTTCTTGGCGGCCTCGCAGTTGCTGGCGGTACCCTCAAAGCCCTTCTCCAGAGTGGAAGCGGAGACCAGTGTGACCCCGTTCACATCATCGATGAGCTGCGCGTAGATATTGCAATTGCTGCGGTAGACACTCAGGCGCGGTCTTTCGGGCGTGCCGGAAATCTTACCGCGGACACGCACATGGCGCTTCTCACGCATCGCGTTCTTGTCGGCTTTTCTAATCATAATGGCACACCTCCTAATTATTTCTTACCGCCGGTTTTGCCCGCCTTCAGACGGACCACCTCGGTAGAATAGCGAATCCCTTTCCCCTTATAGGGCTCCGGCGGTCTTTTCGCGCGAATTTCCGCGGCGAACTCGCCAACAGCCTGCTTGTCTGCGCCGCGGACCGTAATCTTATTGGGTGCGGGAACCTCGATGCTGATCCCGGGAATCTCATCAACCGTTACCAAGTGCGAAAAGCCCAAGTTCATTACCAACTGGTTGCCCTTTTTTTCGGCTTTATAGCCCACACCCACGATATCCAAATCCTTGCTGTATCCCTTTTCCACGCCTACAACCATGTTGTTCAGCAGGGTACGGGTCAGGCCATGCAAGCTCTTATGCAGATGCTCGTCATCAGGACGGGAAACAGTCAGGACACCGTTTTCCTGTTTAATAATCATATCGGGATGGAAGGTCTGCGTCAGCGTCCCCTTTGGGCCCTTGGTGGTCACCACGTTCCCCGCATCAATGGTAACGGTGACCTCTGCGGGAACCGGAATAGGCTGTTTACCAATTCTAGACATGCTGCTACCTCCTTACCATACAAACGCCAGGACCTCGCCGCCGACATGCTGCTCTCTGGCTTTCCTGTCGGTCATGACGCCCTTGGACGTGGAAATAATGGCAATGCCCAGGCCCTTGAGAACCTTGGGGAGTTCCTCTGCGCCGGCATACACCCGCAGGCCGGGCTTGGAGACACGGCGAAGGCCGCTGATAACCTTCTCCTTCTTCCCCACATATTTGAGGGTGATACGGATGATGCCCTGCGTGCCGTCATCCGCCACAGTATAAGCTTTGATATACCCTTCCTCCAACAAAATCTGTGCAATGGCTTTCTTTAAGTTGGAAGCGGGCACATCCACGGTATCGTGCTTGGCAGAGTTTGCGTTCCGGATTCTGGTCAGCATGTCTGCTACAGGATCGGTGATTTGCATGTTGAAATCCTCCTTTTCGAAGCTACGGGCTGAACCCGTCTAGGCGCGGGAGTATCCAGAGAATGCGGGTCGGAAGCGACCCCATCTTCTCCAGACTTCCTGAGCCGTTTACACTGGAATCTTCCTTCGGCCTTCCCTCTGGAAGGCCCCTAGCGTAGCGGCAGAAATCGCCGCTGACCGCCAGGTCAAGCCTTATCTACCAGCTGGCCTTCCGAACGCCGGGAATCTCGCCTTTATAAGCCAACTCCCGGAAGCAAATCCGGCAAACACCATAGTCCCGCAAATAGGCATGGGGCCTGCCACAAATCTTACAGCGGTTATAGCCGCGGGAGGAGTATTTGGGCTCGGCCTGCTGCTTTAAAATCATAGCTTTTTTTGCCATAGTTCAAATCCTCCAGACTTAATTGTAGAAGGGAGCGCCAAGCTGCGAAAGCAGCTCTTTTGCTTCCTCATCCGTTTTTGCAGTGGTACAGATGCACACATCCATACCGCGGATTTTGTCCACTTTGTCGTACTCGATTTCAGGGAAGATCAGCTGCTCCTTGAGACCAAAGGCGTAATTGCCGCGTCCGTCGAAGGAGTTAGGGTTGATGCCGCGGAAGTCGCGGACCCGGGGCAGCGCCACGCCGAACAGCCGGTCGAGAAACTCATACATCTTCTCTCCCCGCAGGGTAACCTTTACGCCAACGGTCTCGCCTTCCCGAACCTTAAAGTTGGCCACGGACTTCCTGGCCTTGGTGGTGACGGGCTTTTGGCCGGAGATGGTGGCAATATCCTTGCAAATCGCCTCAATCTCCTTGGCGTTGTTTTTGGACTCGCCGCAGCCCACATTGATGATAATTTTGTCCAGTTTGGGAATCTGCATCACGCTCTTGTATGCAAACTTCTTCATAAGAGCGGGAGCAATTTCCTTGGTGTATTTTTCTTTCAATGTTGCCATTTTTCTGCTCCTCCCTCTTAGATTTCAGCGCCGCACTTTTTGCAGACGCGGATTTTCTTCTCGCCCTCGAGCTTATAGCCCACCCGGACGCCCTTGCCGCATTTCGGGCAGTACAGAGCTACCTTGCAGGCGCGAATCGGCGTTTCACGCTTTACAATGCCACCCTGTTCGCCCTGCTTCCGGGGCTTGGTGTGGCAGGTGGCCACATTGACATTCTCCACAATCACCTTTTCTTCCTTGGGCATGGCCACCAGGACCTTGCCCTTGGTGCCCTTATTCTTGCCGGACAGAACAATTACGGTGTCGTTCTTCTTCATATTCATAGCTGGAACCCCCTTAAATAACTTCGGGCGCCAGAGAGAGGATTTTCATATAATCCTTCTCGCGGAGTTCCCTTGCCACCGGCCCAAAAATACGAGTACCACGGGGATTCTTATCGTCCTTAATCAGGACAGCGGCATTTTCATCAAAGCGGACATAGGTACCGTCTTCCCGGCGTACACCCTTTTTCGTGCGGACAATCACGGCCTTGATCACGTCGCCCTTCTTCACGGTTCCGCCGGGCGTCGCCTTCCGAACAGAAGCCACCACCACATCGCCGATGTTGCCGAATTTTCGCTTGGAGCCGCCCAGAACCCGGATGCAATGAATCTCTTTGGCGCCGGTGTTGTCGGCAACCTTCAGATAGCTTTCCTGTTGAATCATAGTTGACCGACCTCCTTACTTAGCCTTCTCAATGATTTTAACGAGCCTCCATCTCTTGTCCTTGGACAAAGGACGGCACTCCATGACCTCCACGGTATCGCCGATGCCGCACTCGTTATTTTCGTCGTGGGCTTTCAGCTTGTAGGTCCGCTTCAGAATCTTTTTATAGAGAGGATGCTGTACGCTGTCCTCAATGGCAACCACGATGGTCTTGTCCATCTTATCGGAGACGACCTGACCAGTTCTGGTTTTCCGGAAAGCTCTTGTATTTTCACTCATGATCGCTTACCTCCTCAGACCTTGGTCTCTTTCTCACGAATAATTGTCTTGATGCGGGCAATATCTTTCTTCACCAGATTGATCTTGATGGGATTGTCCAGCTGATTGGTGGCATGCTGCATGCGCAGGAAAAACAGGTCCTTTTTCAGATCGGTCAGCTTGGTCTGCAGCTCCTCAGCGGACAAGTTGCGAATTTCTTTTGCCTTCATCATCATTCACCACCAATCTCAGTATCGACGACTTCCTTCTTGACGATGCGGGTCTTGATGGGCAGCTTGTGCTGCGCCAGACGGAGGGCCTCCCGGGCGACATCCTCGGTCACGCCGCCGATTTCAAACATCACCTTTTGATTCTTGACCACGGCGACCCAAGCCTCAGGCGCGCCCTTACCGGAGCCCATACGGGTACCCAGCGCCTTCTTGGTGATGGGCTTATCCGGGAAAATCTTAATCCAGACCTTGCCGCCACGCTTGGTATATCTCGTCATGGCAATACGAGCGGCCTCAATCTGATTGCCGGTAATCCAGCCAGGCTCCATGGCTTGAATGCCATATTCGCCGTAAGCCACCTTATTACCGCGGGAAGCAACGCCGGTCATCCGGCCCCGCTGTACCTTACGGTATTTGACTCTCTTGGGCATTAACATCAGCGGTTTCCTCCTTCCCGACGAGTATAGCTGCGATCACCATTGTTGCGGTCATTGCCGCGGCGGTCTCCATACCGGCGGTCGCTCCGGTTTCCATCCCGACGGTCCCGACGGTCCCGGCGAGCGGGGGCGGGCTCTGGCGCAGCAGCGCGCAGGGTGGTGTTGAGCACTTCGCCCTTGTAAATCCAGACCTTGACCCCAATGCGGCCATAGGTAGTGGCAGCCTCAGCAAAGCCGTACTCAATGTCGGCCCGAATGGTCTGCAGGGGGATGGTCCCCTCATGATAGGATTCCGTGCGGGCGATTTCCGCACCGCCCAGGCGACCGGAGCAGGTGCACTTGATGCCCTTGGCGCCCAGACGGGTGGCCTGCTGCATGGCCTTTTTCATGGCGCGGCGGAAGGAAATCCGCTTTTCCAACTGTGCAGCAATGTTTTCCGCCACCAGCTGGGCGTTGAGGTCAGGGCTGCGAACCTCCACAATGTTCAGGTTCACGCTCTTTCCAAAACGGACTTCCATTTCCTTACGCAGGTTTTCGATCTCCGCGCCGGCCTTACCGATGACCACACCGGGCCGGGAGCAATGAATATTGATTTTAATTTTTGCGTTGTTTCTCTCGATCTCGATCTTGGCGATTCCAGCCGAGTACAGCCTGTGCTTCAAATATTTCCGGATATTATAATCCTCGATAATTAAATCGCCAACTTTGTCACTGCGGGCATACCAGCGAGAGTCCCAATCCTTGATTACGCCAACGCGCAGTCCATGGGGATTAACTTTCTGTCCCATAGCTACCTCCTGCTTAAGCCTTCTCGCTCACACCAATGGTGATGTGAGTGGTTCTCTTGAGAATCCGATTGTAACTGCCCTTCGCCCGCGGCATGCCGCGCTTGAGGGTAGGGCCGGGGTTCGCCACGGCGGTGGAGACATAGAGCTTCTCCACATCCATGCCATTGTTGTGCTCGGCGTTTGCCACGGCACTCTTCAGAAGCTTCTGCATTGGCTCGGAGGCCGCCTTGGGGGTCTGCAAAAGATACGCGGTGGCAATTTTCACGTCCTTGCCACGGATCATATCACACAGGAGCTTTACTTTCCGAGGAGACATACGGACGTATTTCACATGTGCTAACGCTTCCATTCCAGTTCCTCCTTACTTCGAGTTGGTGGTTTTGCTGCCAGAATGGCCCCGGAAGGTCCTGGTGGGAACAAATTCGCCAAGCTTATGGCCGACCATATCTTCCGTGATATAGACGGGAACATGCTTGCGGCCGTCATGGACAGCGATGGTGTGCCCGACGAAGGAGGGGAAAATTGTGGAGGTTCTGGACCAGGTTTTCAGAACCTTCTTTTCACCGGCCTTGTTCAGCGCCTCCACGCGCCGAAACAGCTCCGGAGCTACGAACGGGCCCTTTTTAATGCTTCTGCTCATAGTTCATTTCCTCCTTACTTACTGTTTCTGCGCTTGACGATGAACTTGCTGGTGGGGTTCTTCGCCTTGCGGGTCTTATAACCCAACGCCGGCTTGCCCCAGGGGGTCACAGGACCGGGACGGCCGATGGGAGAGCGTCCCTCGCCGCCGCCATGGGGATGGTCGTTGGGGTTCATCACAGAGCCGCGGACCGTGGGGCGCATGCCCATGTGACGGGTCCGGCCAGCCTTGCCGATGTGAACGTTTTCATGGTCCAGATTGCCCACCTGACCGATGCAAGCGGTACAGTTCATCCGGACGTAGCGCACCTCGCCGGAGGGAAGCCGGACCTGGGCCAGTTCGCCGTCCTTGGCCATGAGCTGGGCGGAGGTACCGGCGGAGCGGACCAGCTGGGCGCCCCGACCGGGCTGCAACTCAATGTTGTGAATCACAGTGCCCACAGGGATATTGGCAATGGGCAGGCAGTTGCCGGGCTTGATATCGGCTCCGGTGGAGGAAATCACCTTGTCACCGGCCTTCAGGCCGTTGGGCGCCAGGATGTAACGAAGCTCCCCATCCTCATACTGCACCAGGGCGATGAAGGCGCTGCGATTGGGATCGTACTCCAGGCGGAGGACCGTAGCCGGCATCTCCGTCTTTTCCCGCTTAAAATCAATGACGCGGTATTTCCGCTTATTGCCGCCGCCGCGATGGCGAACGGTGATTCTGCCGTAGCTGTTGCGACCAGAGTGCTTCTTGAGGGTCTCAACCAGGCTACGCTCAGGTTTTGCCTTCTTATCTACGCCGTCAAAAGCAGAAACGGTCATGCCTCTGCGCGCCGGGGTATAAGGCTTAAATGTTTTGATAGCCATTTTGCGTTACGCTCCTTTATTGAGAATTGGGTTAGACCATACCCTCGAAGAACTCGATGGTCTTGGAACCGGCTGTCAGCTTGACAATCGCTTTCTTATAGGCGGGGCGGCGTCCCTCCGGATAGGAGCCGTTGCGCTTGATCTTGCCCTGCATCCGAATGGTGTTCACTTTATCCACCTTTACGCCGAAGATTTCTTCTACAGCCTGTTTAATCTCAATCTTGTTGGCGTCCAGCGCGACCATGAAAACATATTTCTTCTTATCGCCAACAGCCTCCATGGACTGTTCGGTGATTACTGGTCCTTTGACGATATCGTAAGCATTCTTCATTATGCGAACACCTCCTCAATCTTTGCCAAGGCGGCCTGGTCCACAACCAGCTTCTTTGCATTTAAAATATCATACACATTAATCAGGTTCGCAAAAGTGATTTCGCATCCGGGGATGTTTCGGCCGGACCGCACCACGTTGAAGTCAGGCTCCGCCGTCACCACCAAGGGCTTGCTTTCCGCGCCAACGGCAGAGAGGAGCTTAGCGAATTCCTTGGTCTTAATCTCATTCATTTGGATCGAGTCAATCACTACAATATTCTGAGAGGCTGCCTTCTCGCTGAGGACAGACTTCAGAGCCAGCCGTTTGACTTTTCTATTCAGCGTGTAGCTGTAATCACGGGGCTTGGGGGCGAACACGATACCGCCATGGGTCCACTGTGGCGCCCGGGTGCTGCCCTGGCGGGCACGGCCTGTGCCCTTTTGTCTCCAGGGCTTTTTCCCGCCGCCGGAGACCTCCGCGCGGGTCAGTGCGGACTGGGTGCCCTGACGGCGATTGGCCAGGTGGTTCTTCACCACATCGTGCACTACGGACGCGTTGGGCTCAACACCAAAAACAGCCTCGGAAAGTTCGATTTCGCCGACCTGCTTGCCAGTCATATCATAAACATTAGCCTTAGGCATGATTTTTCTCTCCTTTCCTTAGCCTCTTGCAGAAGCCTTCTGCGGGTTGCGGCCGGAGGCCTTCTGCGGGTTCTTGCTGACGCCCGCTTCACCGCGCTTGACCTTGTTGTTCTTCACAGTGGACTTCACATAAACCAGTCCGCCCTTGGGCCCGGGAACCGCGCCGCGGATCACGAGCATATTCAGCTCAGAATCCACCCGCACCACATCCAGGTTTTGGATGGTAACCTGCTCTACGCCCATTTGGCCGGCGCCGATCTTTCCCTTAAAAATCCGGGAAGGGTCGGAAGTGGAACCCATAGAACCGGCATGCCGGTGAACTGGGCCGCCGCCGTGGCTGGTGGGGGTCCGATGCGCGTTCCAGCGCTTGATGACGCCCTGGTAGCCATGGCCTTTAGAGGTGCCGATGACGTCCACCTTATCCCCTGCCTTGAACGCGTCCACCTTGATCACGTCGCCAACATTGAGCTCGGCTGCCTTTTCCAGCTTAAATTCTTTCAGATACTTTTTGGGGTCGATGCCCGCCTTCTTCAGGTGGCCGGACTCCGGCTTTGTCAGTTTGTATTCCTTAACGTCTCCAAAGCCCAACTGAACGGAACTATAGCCGTCGTTCTCCATGGTTTTCTTCTGCGTGACGACGCAAGGACCGGCCTCGATCACTGTGACCGGAATTACCTTCCCGCTCTCATCGAAGATCTGGGTCATGCCCACTTTTTTGCCGATGATTGCATTCTGCATGTTTCCTTCTCCTTTTCATTTAAGGTTATTGGTTGACCGACCCGGCCATTTGGGTACCGCGTGGTCAACTTGACCCGTCCATCCTAATTGACAGACTGTGGCGGGCACGCTGCAACGAGCGGTTACAGCTTTATCTCAATCTCAACGCCAGCCGGCAAATCCAGGGCCATCAGGGCCTCCACAGTCTTCGGGTTGGGGTTGAGAATATCGATCAATCTCTTGTGGGTTCTGCGCTCAAACTGCTCTCGGGAATCCTTATACTTATGGACAGCCCGCAGGATGGTAATGACCTCTTTTTTGGTCGGCAGCGGGATAGGGCCGGAGACCGCCGCACCGTTTCGCTTGGCCGTTTCCACAATCTTCGCCGCGCTGGAGTCAATCAGCTGGTGGTCGTAGGCCTTCAGACGGATTCTGATCATTTCCTGGTTTGCCATTTTGTTGTTTCCTCCTTGAAAACGTACTCAGTGTTTGGTTCTGGGTACGGTCGAACTTTCTTATCCGCGCTGCCGTGCGTATCATTTCTGCACATGAAAAATGGCCGACTTGAGCCGGCCAATCCCCGTTCAGGCGATATACGCAAGCACAGACAGGATCGTTCAGCCGCCCGATGACCGGACATACTCCGCAGAAGTTACCGGCTTTGCCGCAATCTCCTGCATCATCGCACAATGCGCCCAGGTATCCCTGCACGCGCCTGAATATAATACCTGAAATTCCCCAAATTGTCAAGGGGGATTTTATATTTTTTACTCAAAATTTCTTTCATTCTTTCCTTCTTTTGTTTGAATGTTTGAAATTCAGGCCACAAGCCGATGCTATCTAAAAAAATGCCCTCAACCAAAATCATTTCATTCTGTTTATTATGAAATCCATTTATTCCCGGAATCAACTGTGAACTGGAGCAACAACGTATCCCTTGGGTCGTTTTATTGCATTGTCTAGATTTTGCGATGTTTCCATTGATTTTCTCCTAAGACTGACGGACAATCTCAAAACAAACAGGTGACATGCTGCCAACGCATGTCACCTGTTGCAATTTTCGGTTGGGTCTGGCCGGTCAATAAGCCACGCCCCAGTAAATCATATGCTTCGCCTTTTTTCCGCAAACAGCGCAAGTGTCCGACAGGTGCTCCTGCTGGAACGGGATACAGCGGGAGGACATTCCAGCCTCCTCCTTCATACGGTTTTCGCAGGCCTCTTCCCCGCACCACATGGTCTTCACAAAACCGCCGTGCTGCTCCTGTAACGTCTTGGCCTCCGCTATGGTCCCGGCGGTATAGATGTGCTCATCCAGGTTTTTTTTCGCCTTGGTAAACATCCCGGCATGGACCGCCTCAAGGGCTTGCTCCGCTTGCGCCTCCAGTTCGTCCAAGGAAACCGTCCGCTTTTCCCCATTGTCCCTGCGAACCAAAACGCAATGGTTTCCCTCCAGGTCTTTGGGCCCGAACTCCAGCCGGATGGGCACACCCTTCATCTCATACTCGGCAAACTTCCAGCCTGGACTCTGCTCGGCGTCATCCAGCTTCACGCGGAAACCCGCTGCTTTTAACCGCCGGGCCACCTCCTCGGCCTTATCCAAAACACCAGGTTTATGCTGAGCAATGGGCACGATTACAATCTGAATTGGCGCTATTTTCGGTGGCAGCACCAAGCCGTTGTTGTCACCATGGGTCATGATAATCCCGCCGATGAGACGAGTCGACAGGCCCCAGGAGGTCTGAAAGGGAAAAGCCTGCTGGTTGCTCTGGTCCGTAAAGTGGATGTCGAAAGCCCTGGCGAAACCGTCCCCAAAGAAATGGGAGGTCCCGGCCTGCAGCGCCTTCCGGTCGTGCATCATACACTCGATGGTATAGGTCCGCTCTGCACCGGAGAATTTCTCTTTTTCCGTCTTGACGCCCCGTATCACCGGCATAGCCAGGACCTGTTCACAGAAATTTGCATAGCACTCCAACTGCGCCTCGGTCTCTTCCATGGCCTCGGCCTCTGTGGCATGCATGGTATGCCCTTCCTGCCACAAGAATTCCCTGTGCCGTAAGAACGGGCGGCTGGTCTTCTCCCAGCGCAGCACGCTGCACCACTGGTTGTATTTTTTGGGCAGATCCCGCCAGGAGTGGATGATATTTTTAAAATGGTCGCAAAACAAGGTCTCCGAGGTGGGGCGGATGCAGAGCCGCTCCTCCAACTTTTCAGCCCCACCCATGGTGACCCAGGCGCACTCCGGCGCAAAGCCCTCCACATGATCCTTTTCCTTCTGCAGCAGACTCTCCGGAATCAGCATGGGCATATAGACGTTTTCATGGCCGGATTCTTTAAACATCTGGTCCAAGATCGCTTGAATATTTTCCCAAATGGCGTATCCGTAGGGCCGGTAAATAAAGACGCCCTTGATGCCGGCATAATCAATCAGCTCAGCTTTTTTACACACGTCGGTGTACCACTGGGCAAAGTTCGTCTCCATATCCGTGATTTGTTCTACCTTTTTCTCTTTTGCCATATGACTCCCATCCTCTCGGAACAATTTCTCCTGAAATCCCCCGAAACATTCACTTTAATATTGTATCACGGATGTCAAGGCCCTGCATAGGATGAAGTGCGTCCGCTGTACGCTCTCCGGGCCGCCCCGGCCCACCTGGCCGGGGTGTCTCGAAAAGCCGGCGGCGTATTGAAATTATGCCCAATTCGCCGGGTTGGAGACCTCCTACCCGGTTTGTCCATGACCCCCCTTGCGGGAGAGGAGGAACCCTATGACAACCTTTACCATCGCTCTTGATCCATCCACCGCGGCGTTTTACCGGCAGGTAGCCGCGGCTGCTGACCGCCCGCTGGAAACCGTTTTGGCCGACGCTTTGTTTAAGCTGGCCGGCGAGCTTTCCCTAGAGGCGCTCCGCAGCAAATCATAGCCCGCTGTAAGAAAATTGCACTTCTTCCGTTGTAATCTCTCTGTAAATTTGCTATACTAGGCACAATTCTAGGCACAGCGGAGGTACTTATGAAATCCATCCGGGATATTTATAAAATTGGCAAAGGCCCTTCCAGTTCCCATACCATGGGACCGGAGCGAGCCGCAAAACTATTTCTATCCGAGCATCCTGAGGCTGACCACGTCCAGGTTGTTCTTTACGGCTCTTTGAGCAAAACCGGAAAGGGCCACGGCACAGACCGGGTCCTGCAGCAGGTTCTGTCCGGTGTCAAAAATGAGGTGATTTTTTCCAGTCAAATGCCGGAGGACGTTCACCACCCCAATACTCTGGACTTTATCGCCTATCGGGATCAGGCGGAAGCCGGCCGAATGCGGGTGGAGTCCATCGGCGGCGGCGATATTGTGATTGTGGGCCGACCCGATGACCCCAGCGAGGAGATTTACCCGGAAAACAGCTTCGCAGAAATTGCAAACTTCTGCAACTGGAGATACATTCACACCTTAAGTGAATATGTGGAGCTCAATGAGGGGCCGGAGATTTGGGATTTCCTGGCAGACGTCTGGAAGGCGATGAAGCAGTCCATTGCAGACGGGCTCAGCGCCTCCGGGACACTTCCCGGCGGCCTGGGCGTTCAGCGAAAGGCCAAGTATCTGTATGAGCAAAAGCTGTCCACCGAGGTCTCTCAGGTACGGGAGTGTCGGACCATCTGCGCCTATGCCTATGCAGTCTCTGAGCAAAACGCGGACAACGGCACCATTGTCACCGCTCCCACCTGCGGGGCCTCCGGCGTTCTCCCGGCGGTGCTACGGTACGTACAGGAGACCCGGGGCTGCTCCGATGAGCAGGTGCTGCGGGCACTGGCAACCGCAGGTATCATCGGCACTCTGACCAAACAGAACGCCTCCATTTCCGGCGCCGAATGCGGTTGTCAGGCCGAGATTGGAACCGCCTGCTCCATGGCCGCAGCGGCCCTGGCGGAGCTGTACGGCCTGCGTCTAGACCAGGTGGAATACGCTGCGGAGATCGCTCTAGAGCACCACCTGGGGCTTACCTGCGACCCCATCTGCGGGCTGGTCCAGATCCCCTGCATCGAGCGCAATGCCGTGGCGGCCATGCGGGCTATGAACGCTTGTAATCTGAGTTATTTCCTCTGGGACACCCGCAACATCAGCTATGATATGGTGTGCAAGGCCATGTACAAAACGGGCATCAGCCTAGCGCACCAGTACCGGGAGACCAGCGAGGGCGGTCTGGCGCAGTTCTACACGCGACGGCGGGGCAAATAGCAGATAAGGCCGCGGGTATTCCCGCGGCCTTCTTGGAGTCTCCACGTTTTTCTTGTCGAACGCTGAGATTCGCCGTTGTATTCGGATACCAAATTTGCTATACTAATTTTGACTAGATACCGTATCGTCGGCCGCATGGTCGGCCGGACCATACAGCAGCAAAGGAAGGTAACGCCATGAAACTAGGAATTGTCGGGCTGCCCAATGTGGGCAAATCCACTCTATTCAACGCCATCACCAATGCCGGCGTGCCGGCAGATAATTATGCTTTTTGCACTATTGAGCCAAATGTTGGCGTAGTCAGCGTGCCGGACGAGCGCCTGGCCTGGCTCCGAGACATCTACCAACCGAAAAAATACACGCCTGCCGTCATTGAATTTGTGGACATCGCGGGCCTGGTCAAGGGCGCTTCCCAAGGGGAAGGTCTGGGCAACAAATTTTTAAGCAACATTCGTAACACAGACGCTATTGTCCATGTGGTCCGCTGTTTTGACGACAGCAACGTCACCCACGTGGAAGGAAATACGGATCCGCTCCGGGACATTGAGATTATCAATCTGGAGCTGGTGATGGCGGATGTGGAAATGGTAGAGCGCCGGCTGGAGAAGGCGCTAAAGGCAGCCAAAGGCGGCGATAAGCGCTTTTCAAGAGAAGTGCGGGTTTTTCAGGAACTTCTGGCCCACTTGAATCAGGGCAAGCTGGCACGGACCTACGCGTGCGACGAGGAGGATGCCGCTCTGATCACCACCTCGGACCTGCTCACCCTGAAAAAAACCATTTACGCGGCCAACGTATCCGAGGACCAGGTTTCCTGCCCGGAGGAAAATTCTTACGTTCAAGCGGTGCAGGCTCTGGCGCAAAGGGAGGGCAGCCAATGCCTGCCTATTTGTGCTAAACTGGAGGCAGACATCGCAGAGCTGGACGATCCGGACGAGCGGGCTATGTTCATGGAGGAGCTGGGCCTGCAGGAGTCCGGCCTGGACAAGCTGATCCGCAGCTCCTATTCGCTTCTGGGCCTTATTTCCTTCCTCACCGCAGGCTCTGACGAGTGTCGCGCCTGGACCATCCGGCAGGGTACCAAAGCCCCGCAGGCGGCGGGGAAAATTCACTCCGATTTCGAGCGCGGGTTTATCCGGGCGGAAGTCGTTGCGTTTGAGGATTTAAAGGCCTGCGGCACCATGGCAGCGGCCAAAAGCAAAGGCCTGGTTCACAGCGAGGGTAAGGAGTATCAAATGGCGGATGGGGACGTGGTGCATTTCTTATTTAACGTTTAACCAGGCTTTCTTACCTATGCAAAACTGACGGTTTCCAAAATCTTAGGCGCCGCATAAGGCCCACGCTTCCTGAATATGCCGAAAACCGGAAATCCGGTTTTCGGCTTCTTTAATTGTGTATATAGACGAAAAATATCACACAATCCTTTTGGGTATTTTTACCAAAGTTTTACTTAGCAATTTTTTATAAATCTAAGGCAAATTTAAAATTTTTATTATTTTTTTCTGCCACTTGATTAGGCGGTAAAAATATTGAATCCATGTTTGGATATGTATAATTACCTTAAAAAAGGTATTCTTGATACCGCGTTCAATTCGTTCCATTTCTCTTCCATCTTTTATTAATCTTCTTATATTCTCTTCCTTACGACATTTCAAAATAATAGGACATACCTCAAACGCTATATTATCTTCTCTCAGTTTACCCATTACCTGTTCAAACATCTGTTTACGATCCCCATGAAAACCATACGAAAAAATAACATATTCTATATCCTCACACAGAAGATAATTCTTAAATTAAATAAGCTTTTTTATTTTATCCACATCTCCGTATAATCTTTCTATAACATATAAAATTTAATAGCATCTTTAATGTGGATTTTTTCTACCAAAGGACGCGGACCCGTACTGTACGATAATTTCATTTTAATAAAAGATACTTTATACTTGACTTTTATTAAATTAAAGCTTATACTTAATTTTATTAAAGGTGGTGAGGGTATGATGACGGCGATGCTGCCGGAATGGCTGGTCGGGCTGGAGGAAGAGGATTTGACCTTTATTAAGCGTTTCCTATTGTGTTCCGGCTCTTTGAAGGAGTTGGCGCAAAGCTATGGGGTCACCTACCCCACGGTACGACTGCGGCTGGACCGCTTAATTCAAAAAATTCGCATTGGAGAAGAAGCGGCTGCGGATCCCTTTGTCAGTCTGATTAAGCGCTTGGCCGTGGAGGAAAAGCTGGATTTTGGCACGGCGAAGGTACTGATTGCCGCTTATCGCAGGATGAACGGCCCTTAGCAACGCTTCCCCGCCCGTAAAACCATCTCAAGTAAGGAGAAATGTTTATGCCGCAGCTTTTCTATCTGGTTATACTGGCCCTGGTTGCGGCCGGTGTGATCGCGCTTCAGGTCTTTTTATCCAAACAAAGGCATCTCTTGCCGGGGCTTGTGTTGCCTTTCGTCAGCTTCATACTCTCCGTTGTAATGGTTTGCAGCCTGGCAGCTTATACCAGCCATACGGTCCAGGAAAGTGTGAATGGCATCGTTACCTCAACCCAAAACCAAGCTTCCAGCAATACGTCCACGGGGCTGGGCGGCCCTCTGGCCATTTTTCTAGTAGGCAACCTCCCTACCCTTATCCTGCTGGGAATTGACTGGGGCTGCCATCCCCGCACACGGCAACGGCGGCGGGACGAGCTGGACCGGATGCACATTCAGGATCTTTGACGCACCAGGTCTGAATTCGCCTGTATTGGGATAAACTCTTTCGTATTCGATCATTCGGAGGGGTTTTTATGCGAGTCTGGCGATATAGTGTGCTTTGGTATCTGGGCGGAATGCTTTATACCGGCATTGAGCTCCTCTGGCGGGGTTGGAGCCACCCTAGCATGTTCGCCGCCGGAGGCCTGTGCTTTGTGCTCATCGGGCACCTAGGGGAGGTCCCCCGCCCGCTTCCTTTGGTCTGGCGTATGGTCCTGGGCGCAGGCATTGTGACCATGACGGAACTGGGCGCGGGGCTCCTGGTAAACCGAAATCACCACGTCTGGGATTACAGCGCCATGCCTCTGCACTTTATGGGACAGATCTGCCTGCCCTTTACGCTGCTTTGGATTCCCATCAGTCTAGTGGCGATTGTGGCCTACGACGCCCTGCGCAGCAAGCTCTTTGGCCTTGCCTATCCCCGCTACCAGTGGGTATGACCGCCACACCTAAATCACAAAAAAGAGAGGCCACAGTCCTAGTTGCGGACCGCGGCCTCCATTTTTATTTTTATCTGTTTCGAGTCTCCGTAGAAACACCGTCGGGTTATCCACGAAATTTCCGCGGCATCGGCGTCTCCAAACCCGGTATGTAATACCACACTTTTCTTGCAAAATCCCAGGAAACTTAGCTCATAGGCATAAACCCTCCTTTTTTACCTCTAAATGATCAACGACCTTGGTTGATGTACTGATTATAGCACATAAGAAAAGAAAATGGTGAACACATTGTTAAATTTTACTATCCTTGGGCGACAGGCACATAGGCCTGCACCGCCTCCTGAAATTCAGAAAAAGGCGGCACGGAAACCATCCGCTCCCAGGGTAGATCCCGCGCCGTCTCCGCGCTGGGAAAGCATGCCCGAATGACCGCGCACAGGTATTGCGCCTTCCGCCGGATCGGCTCGCCCTGAAAGGCATATGCGTAACGACTCTGCTCTCCAGCAAAGAGGTACTCCAAAATTCGGGCCCGGTCCTCCGAAGGATAGGTTTTGGAGTAAGCGTCTAAAAACCAAATCTCCTCCAAATCCTCCGGAGCGGACTCCGCCGTGGAGCCGGCGTCGCTGACCTCCTCTCCTGTCTCGTCAAAGTAAGAATAATAATATGTATCCGGCGGGGATAAGGCTTCCCAATAGGTCAAATAGTCCAGCCCCCGCTCCTGGGTACAGGCATAAATTCGGTCCTCCATCACGTGTGTAAACTCATGGGCCAAATTCTGCGGCAGCATGTCCAGGTCCTCCAAGCTCATCACCACAATACGGCGGTCTCCCATCTGGCTGGTAAAGCCATACGCAGAGGAAATGCTGTTCTCTGCGTCAGGAAAAAGGCGCCCGCAAAAATACAAATCAATGTGCCGCACCGGCTCTACAACCATTTCCTGAAATATCCCTGTTGGATACTGGGAGATAAAAGCCTTGGTCATCTGCAAGGCCAGGTGAATGAGAATGGGATTCTCCAGTATTTCACCGGTATAGCCGCTTTGGTAAGGGTCATTGAATTCCACCCCGGACTTGCCGCAATATACACGTAGGCCGGTTTGCTGCAAAATCCAGTCCTGGTCCGTGCGGTTTTCCCGCGCCAACTGCTCTTGGGATAAAAAGGTGCAAGCTACGGTATCCACCGTCGGCGCCGCGCTGAACGCCCAGCGATACAACGCGCTTTGCACGCCGTCGGTGGTGGCGTAGACCAGGGTCTCTCCCTCCAGATCGCATGCTACAATTCCCGCCTGTTGCTCCAGACGCCAACATCGGCCTTCTGCTAGTTGACAAACCAGCAGCGTGTTGTCTTCATAGCTGGAAAGCACCGCCATATTGTCTTTCCGAACGGACAAGCGCTGCTCTCCTGCCCCTTCCAGGCAGTAGAGTCCTCCCGTCACATCCAGCGGATATAGGACCGTCTCCTGCTCCGTGTGAAAAGCCATAGTTTGAAGATCCGGCGCGTAACCGCCCTGTAATTCAGAAGCCGGAAAAATCTCTCCGGTGCTGGGGCGCAGACGGTAGATTCGCTGAGCGTCTTGCTGGTCCGTTCCCTCCAGAATCACGCCGTCCTTTTCAAATCCCGTGAGCCAAAACCAACTCCAATCCGGCAGCCTATAGCTTCTTTGCTCGCCATCCAATAGCCCCGTTCTGGTGATCCCCGCGCCGTCCTGCTGCCAGGACCAAACACACGCATCATCCGTTTGCACAGCGGCCTGCGAGCCCGGATAGGATATCGCGCTGCCGCTGAGCTCCAGCGACTGGTCCAAAAGCTGGACCTCGCCTGCTTCCCGGTCTAAAACACAGATGGTCCCGTTTGCCAGGATGCCCGCCCAGAGATTGACTCCGCGAAAGCTCTTAGCCGGGAGCGCCTGCCCCGACACAAGATCATAGAGCAGCAAAGCGGTATCGCCACCCCGCGCCGTCAAAACCAGAGCTTGCCCTCCTTGGCAGCAAATCTGATAAATCCTGCCGTCCACCTGATCGTCAAGCGAGACCGGTTCAAAATTTGGCCGCTCCGTTTGCTGCGTAGTGGACTCCGTCCATGTGGCTTCTTCTGCGGAGCCAGATGCCGTCCCGTCATCCGGCGGCAGGGTCTCACATCCGGGCAATATCATGAGAAGTGTCAACAGCCACACCAAGGCGATTCCGCTCCACCGTACCATATGCCGTGACACAGATCATTCCTCCCCTCCCAGGGCGCCCCCCGCAATTATCCATGCAACCGGACACCTGCGTTAGCCGCGCTGCTAGTCCCGCTCATTATAACATGGACAGCAACAGATTTACAGGAAGATTTTGGAGTTGCGTTTGATTTTCCATCAAGCTATCGTCAATCAAATGTCTATCGGCCACCTCTGCGCCTCCTGTTTGCGCCTCACCGGCAGCCTGTCTCCCAGATACTCCTTTTCCCTGAAAAGCAACCATCCGGCGTTACCCAATTTCCCAGATTTGACCAGGAACGGTTGACAGTCCAATCAAACTGTAGTACCCTCAAGCTAGTCTAGTCTCTGTATCAGCAGAGCTCGGCTGAAATGCTAGCCCGGATGTTGTGCAACATGTAAAATCTGGATTGATTTTTGTCCCACTGGTATGGTAAAATATATTATGTGTATACCGCTTTCGCAGAATCGAGAAAGGAGCGGCAGGTCTGCCATGAAACTATTGCGCAGTATTGCGTATTTCGCCAGTATCGGGGTTCTCTCCCAGCTGATTGGGCAAATTTTGCCGCGGCATTGGTTCCACGAAACCTCCTTTTTCTATCGGCTCCGCCGCTGGGAGCAGGATGGGCGGATTTATTTAAAGCTGCACATTCAAAAATGGAAGGACCATGTGCCGGATATGAGCCGCCATGTCCGGAGTATGACGCCAAAGCGGATGAGCGGCTCAATGACCTCCAAACAGGTCCAACGTTTGATCCAGGAAACCTGCGTGGCGGAGCTCATCCACAATCTTTTATGTATCTTTGGCGCCGGCGTACTGAATATTTGGGAGGATGCTGCAGGCTTGATCCTCTGGATGCTTTATGTTCTGGGTAACCTTCCCTTTATTCTCATCCAGCGGTACAACCGGCCTCGGCTGATCCATTTGCGCGAAACGCTGAAAAAACGAGAGGAGCGTAACAATCCATGCGTATCCTGATTCTCTCCTGCAATACGGGAGAAGGGCACAACTCCGCGGGAAAGGCCATTCAGGAGGTCCTCACTCCCCTGGGCGTCTTCAGTGAAATCATGGACGCCCTTTCCTTTTGGTCCCCCAAGATCTCTAAGTTCATCTGCAACTGGCACGTTCGTCTGTATACGCGGGCGCCGCTTCTGTTTAATGCCGGATACCGCATGGCAGAGGACCATGACCCAGAGCCCAGCGATGAATCAAAAATTTACGAGATGCTCTCTCAGGGTGCGGAGAAGCTATATGAGGCGCTGGAAATCGGGGTTTACGACGCCGTAATCTGTGTGCACGTGTTCGCGTGTCTGATGATGCGGCGGGTGCGCCGGGACTACCCGATCCGCGTCCCCACCTATTTTGTAGCCACGGATTATACCTGCAGTCCTTATGTGGCGGAGGCGGAGGCGGACGGTTACTTCATCCCGGATGAAAAGCTGGCGCCGGAATTCATACGCAGCGGCGTGCCTGCAAAAAAGTTGATCCCCACCGGTATTCCCGTGCGGCAAGTTTTTTTTCAGCCGAAGGACCCAAAAACGAGCCGGACTGCGCTGGGTATCACCCCCGATAAAAAAGTGGCGCTGCTTATGTGCGGCAGTATGGGCTGCGGCCCCATCAAGCGGCTTGCCAAGCGCCTTACAGACACCCTGCCGGAAAACGCCATGCTCATCGTTGTCTGCGGCCACAATGAAAAGCTGTACGAGGATTTATTGGAGTTGGGGAACCACGCCAACCTACGGGTCTTGGGCTTTACCAAAAATATTCCCGTTTATATGGACGCCGCGGACTTGATGATGACCAAGCCAGGGGGGCTGAGCTCCACGGAGGCGGCGGCCAAGGGCCTGCCTATTATTTTTATTGACGCCGTGGGGGGCTGTGAGGGGCGAAATTTGGAATTTTACACCCGGTATGAGTTAGCTGAGACCGCAGATTCTGTGAACAGACTGGCAGAATTGGTGTGCAGCAATCTGGCCGACCCTGAGAAGCTGCGCCGTATGTCCGAGACGCTGCGGGTCAACTTTCCTCACAACGGCGCGCAGGAAATCTGCGCCCACGTCATGCAAAATACGGAGGCTAATCTGTGATCGACTATCGAACCTTCCGTTTTTCCAAATTGAATATGCCTGCCTTCTCCCATCTAAAGCTGCTCCTATTCTGGCCGATTTACGGACTGGTTTTTCTATCTTTAGAGCGGTTTATCCAACTGGATTACCACACGATTTACACGCCTTTTGATGACAAAATCCCGTTTTGCGAGTATTTTCTATTTGCATACCTATTTTGGTTTATTTTCCTCATCGGCATGCATTTGTATCTTTTGCTGTTTGATGTGGAAGGATTTCGGAAGTTTATGTGGTTCACTATAATCACCTATTCCGTCACTTGTCTGATTTACATGGTTTATCCCAGTCAGCAGGAGCTTCGGCCCACGGTGTTCCTGCGAGATAACGTCATGACCCGTTTTATGGCATGGTTTTATAACTTTGATACCAACACCAATGTCTGTCCCTCCCTGCACGTAATTGGCTCCATGGCCGTGCTCTTTGCCGCGTGGCACACGCCGCGATTTGCCAATCCCCCTTGGCGGATCGCGTTCACCCTGGCTGCCGCATTAATCAGTATCTCCACAGTTTTTTTAAAGCAGCATTCCATTTTAGACATTCCCCCTGCCCTTCTGCTCAGCTTCTTGGGTTATTTCATCGTGTATAAATGGTGGCCGGCCTATAAAAGGCGGAAAAGTGTCTCTTCCGAGTCAAAATGATTTAGAAACAGTGAAGCTTTCTCCTGCACTATGAATCCAAAACAAATGCCGGGGCGCACTGCGTAAAATGCTGCAGCGCGCCCCGGCAATTTTAATTGTACGATGCAACTTCTTTCGTCAGCATCCTATTTGGCCTTTTCCGCAGATACGCCGCACGCCCCGGCCCTCCCTCGCAGAACCGCAATCCCGTGGGCCAGAGCGGGCATCACTGCTGACAAGCACTCCCGAACGGCCTTTTCACTACCAGGCAGGTTGACCAAAAGCGTTTCGCCCCGAATCCCGGCTGCTTCCCGCGAGAGCATTCCCATGGGAGTAACGCGCAGGCTTTCGGCGCGCATGGCCTCTGGGATGCCGGGGGTCTCCCGCTCCAACACAGATTTGGTCGCCTCTGGTGTTATGTCCCGGGGGGAAAAGCCTGTCCCACCCGTGGTGACCGCCAGGCATACCCGCAGGTCGTCGCAACAGGTCAGCAGCTCCTGCCGGATCTGCTGGTACTCGTCTGGGATCAACCTAGTGTAAACCACCTGCCATCCAGCGGCCTCCAAGAGCTCTCGTACGGCTGGCCCGCTGGTATCCTGGCGCAGGCCTTGTGCTCCCTTGTCACTTATCGTCAAAATCGCAGCTGTCAGTAGCATATTTCATTCCTTTCGCAGATACGGTCCATGTCTGCCCCCGGTTTTCCGCAGCAGGCGAATACTGTCGATGACCATGTCCCGCTGCATGGACTTACACATGTCATAAACCGTCAGGGCCGCCGCACTCACCGCCGCCAGCGCCTCCATCTCCACACCGGTAGGTCCGGTACAGCAGGCGGTCGCCAGAATCTCCACCGCAGGAACCGACGCATCCAGCCTGAAATCTAAGTCAACTCCAGACAACTGGACCGGATGACACATCGGGACCAACTCCCAGGCGTGCTTTGCGCCCTGAACACCTGCAATTTGCGCCGCAGCCAGCACATCCCCCTTTTGAACTCCGCCGTCCCGAATCCGCTGCAGGGTATCCTGATTTACCACCACCCGGGCCGCTGCCGTGGCAACACGAAACGTAGCCTTCTTTTCCGAGACGTCCACCATATGAGGCCGGCCCGCTGCATTAAAATGCGTCAATTTTTCCAAGGTCCTCCACCTTTCGTGCATGCTTCACTCTTATTCCTGCTGTTTATTATACCACGCGGGTTTGCCTAAGACAAGCGAAGGTTGCGTTTCATGCAGGTTCCCTTTATAATAAAAATAGCGTCTGCATATCCCAAAGAGAAAAACCATTTTAACCCGGTTGATAAAAAACCATGTTTAGGAGGTCCTTATAACATGAAAAAAATTGGTATGCTGGTAGCAGTGGAGCTGGAATCCATGCTGGGCCGGTACCCTTTGGCCCGGTCACCGCAGATGATCTCCGGATTTCCCGTCTATACATATGACATGGGGGAGGCGAAAATCTTTGCCATACACAGTGGAGCTGGTGAAATCGCCGCAGCTGCCGCAACACAGCTGCTGCTCACTGCCCTGCAAGTGGAAGCCGTTGTGAACTATGGCGTTGTCGGGGGTTTAACGGAGGAAATGGCCCTCACACGAACCTGTGTGGTAGAAAAAGTGGTTCACTATGATTTCGATACCTCTGGCGCCGACGGCTGTCCTGTTGGGCAGTATGAGGGCTACCCGAACATCTATCTGCCCACATCGGCCAATTTGCTGTGCAAAGCGCTTCAGGTCGCCCCCACACTCAAGCCTGTTATTTGCGCATCTGGCGACAAATTTATTGATAAGGCGCAGGAAAAGCGGCGGCTCCATGCGGCCTTCGGCGCAGACATTTGTGATATGGAGTCCGCCGCCATTGTCCTGACCTGCAACCGGGCCCAGATCCCCTGCCTGTTAATCAAAACGGTATCCGACAGCATTACCGGCGGCGCGGAGGAGTTCAATCAGACCATTTTGCAGGCCTCCAATGTCTGCCTCGCTATTACGGAGCAGATCATTCAGGCACTCTGACCGGCTTTGTCAGGATAGGAGGCACACAATTTGTTGTCCCGCTCTTTTCAGCTTGGCCCCAGGTCCCTCCCTTTTTTTAAGAGAAATTTAAGCTTTTTTATTTGATTCCGACTGCGCTTTGTGGTATGATAAGAAACAATTTGAGGGCCGTGCTCGGCACCTCATTGGCTGATACGCAGGAGGTCTCATGGTCTATGAGTGCAAATAAATTATTCGGAAATTCGGCATCTGCCAAATTTCTAACCACAAAGCAAAGCAGCGTCGGACTGCAGCAGCCAGAGCCGGCGCGAAAACGGCACAAATCCCGGTTCCGTCCGTTGAAGATTTTCTTAATTCTCTTGGTCATTCTGGAGTGCCTGTACTGCATTGCAATTTTTTCCAATATTCCATTTATCGTTCGTCTTCGGAACATGTACATTGAAACCGCGATGTCCACCATGAGTCATCACTGGCTGGCAGAGGCATTTATCCCGAAGGATATTATTGATGCAGTGGTGGCCGATATGGCTGCAGCGCGGGACGCGCAAATGGGTATTTCCTCTACCTGGACCAAGCCCACTGCGCCAACAGGGCCAGAAAATACCGGCCCCACAAAACCGGCGCAAACCAACCCAGCGCAGACGGAACGAACCCTGACTGCGGAGCAAAAAGCCTTTTTTGAGCTTTACTGGGAAATTGACCAAGACTCCATGTTTTCATATGTGGAAAAGAACCCCGCGGCTGTCGCAAAGGGCTGGGATCGGATTAAAATCAACGAGGCCGGGTTGGACGACAGTGGCACCTCAATTCGTACTACAATGGGCGAACAAGTCCTGGCGATTGACGTGGAGAATCAAATCCTTTTGGTCCGCGTGAAAGGCTCGACCTACCGCGGCGTGCTTGCTATTGCTAAGGATCCTTCCCGGTTACACCTGTTTCCATCGAGTAGCATCGGCTCCTATGGACAGAGGGCCGGTACGATCGCCGCCAATAACGGCGGCATACTTGCCATGACCGGCTCCGGTTTTATTGATGAGGGCGGTACCGGTAACGGCGGAGCCCTAGCAGGCGCCGCGATGAGCGATGGAAAGAAATATGGCAAGCATTTTGGCTGGGGATACAAACGCATTGAGCTGCGGGAAGACGACCGGATGTACATTACCGACGCCTCCAACAGCTATGGCGACGGTACCACAGATGCTGTGGAGTTTACGCCGGCGTTGATTGTGGACAGTGAGATCATTGTCGACGCCAGCAGCGGCTATACCTCCATGAATCCCCGGGCCTGTCTTGGGCAATCCAATCGGGGCGAGGTTCTTATGCTGGTCATTGAAGGCCGATTCCTGAATTCCATGGGAACCGATGTCATGGAATGTGCCGATATCCTGGCCCGGTACGATTGCGCCCAGGCTCTCAACCTGGACGGCGGCACCAGTGCAATTCTATGGTATGACGGCGAGTACGTGACGCGGTGCTCCAACACCGCAATTCCAGAGGGACGCACCCTGCCCAACGCCTGGGTTTATACCGGAGAATAACGATAAGACTCGGAGCGAATGCCGCTCCGAGTCTTTTATCCGTTTGCCGCAAGTAGGCGCAAGTTCGTGTGGAAAAAGGGTGCCAGCCGGGGCCCCATGAAGTCGTTAGACTTCGTGGGGAGAGGAGGAACGACCGAGCAAGTGCGTTTTCAGGCTCGCCTGGAAACGCACGATACGCAGTCCGCGACGACAACAGGACGGGTGGCTTGTCTTTGATAGGAATCGCCTCCTTTTCAAACGGACTGAAAAATGTCCCTCTATATACCCATACATTTTGGGGCCAAAACAGCCCCCTTTTTCTGAAGTGATCGCGTGGCCTTATCCTCGTCGCGCTGGTAGCCTATGCCTAACACAAGATGCCTCATGCGCCTTCCCTCCTTTCCTACAAATAGAAAGGGTAAAGCGCCGCCATTCCCCCTATAGGGGACGATGGCGGCGCTTTCGGTTCGTTTTATTCCTCTGTTTTACTTCCGTTCTCAGTGAATTTTACGACGGCGTTTTTCAGTAAATAGGAGACCGCCGCAGCCTATCAGACCTGCCAGCATCAGCGCCAGCCACGGCCACAGGACGGTATCGTCCCCCGTCTGCGGAATAGTCGTTTGGGGAATCGCCTTTCCCTTAGCAATCAGCTCACTGCAGCCCAGGCAATAGGTATCGCCGGTGTAGCCTTCCGCTTCCTCGGTGGCGGCCTTTGCGTTTCTCAGTTCCGTGCCGCCGTCGTGGTTGTTGGGATTCCGGCTACCATAAGCCGCCTTGCAGACTTCACAGACCGCTTTTGCATGGCAGTTGGCCGTGCCGCCACTGTGGGGCGTTTTCGGCCCAGCTTCGCCGCAGGAGCAGAGCTGCCAGTGGTCGGTATCGTCATGCTGCCAGTCGCCCTCGTACTTGTGGGTGTGTCCGGGTTCCAGCTTGGGAACGACCGTGCCTTTTACAAGTATTTCGCCGCAGCCCAGGCAGTAGGTGTCGCCGGTGTAGCCTTCCGCTTCCTCGGTGGCGGCCTTTGCATTTTTTAGCTCCGTGCCGCCGTCGTGGTTGTTGGGATTCAGGCTGCCGTAGGCCGCCTCACAAACCTCGCAGACCGCTTTTGCATGGCAGTTGGCCGTGCCGCCGCTGTGGGGCGTTTTCGGCCCAGCTTCGCCGCAAGAGCAGAGCTGCCAGTGGTCGGTATCGTCATGCTGCCAGTCGCCCTCGTACTTGT